>JBKOUZ010000062.1:0-45217 GCA_046723715.1 Acidobacteriota bacterium
GATGTGTATAAGAGACAGGAAATTTCCAGCTTCAAGTGTGGTCACGACGCGCCCATTTACAGCGTGGTCGAACAGATCGTGGAGCGATCGGGCACGCCTTATTTCTCCTTCAAAGACTTGGACGAGAACCGGCCGGAAAACACTATTAAGCTCCGCGTCGAAACAATTGATTATTTTTTGAAGCGGTACGGGGAGGACCTGGTGCACAGGAAAGAAGAGGAAGCGGAAATCGAACGGCAGATTGCAGAGTACGAGCAGAGGCTGCGACAGCAATTCACCAAAGTTGGACCCAATGTCATGGCCTGTAGGGCAGACCGGCTGAGTGAACGAGGTGAGCTCAACTGACGGAATCACCGGAACTGCTCTCGCACGCGAGCATCAAATTGACACGGTAGTGGTCAACTTCATCATGCCGGACCTAGACGGAAATCAGGTTACGCAGGTGCTGCTGATGAAAGAGCACCCCACGCTGCCTGTCGTAATTGGGAGCGGTGCTCTCGATGACATACTTGAGTGACTGAAGTGGTTTGGCCGATGCCTTGCGGGCAGGTAGCGAGTAACGATCGGACTCGGCTGGTTTCTCCTTATCGAAGTTAAGTGACAGTCTGCCCAGTTTCGTCACTTCCCATCGAGGCAAAAGTGATAACACCTGGATCGTCGGCAAACCTTACCTTGCGATTACTTTGGGTCGCTCGTCATCCGCTTACGAAAATGCTCCAAATTGCGGACCCGTTTTAGGGCTGGCACGCCCCCGGCTTCGCCCGCCTGAGAATCGTTACGCGTGATACCTGTGGCTTCCCTCAATTTTTGTGCTAAAACTGTGCTAACCACCTGCGGATGTTAAGATTTTCAGCGAAAATAAAGGCTGATTCTAAAAGACTTCCTTTGTTTTCAAGACCCGGAGGAGTTCGATTCCGACCCGCGCCTCCAAATTCTCCCGAAAAGAACGCCGCTGATCAGATCAGCGAATCGCCCCACATCCGAAACGCGGATCGCTACCCGGCGGGCCGTTTCTCTCCCGCAAGTCTGCTTGCCCATCCGGAGCCAACGGAACTGGCTCCAACAAATGTTATAACCGCCGGGTTAGCGCCAGACAATCCCGAGAAACTTTCCCACGCCGTACCCAACCACGGTTGCCGAAAGCAAAAGGATTGGGAGCGCAACTGCTGCCAACACCGATTCCCCTCTAGGGTTCTTCACGAACACAGCTCCTCAGACGAAGAGGGCGCGCCTAGAATGAACTAAGCGGCCGTAAGCTGTCTGTCAGAAACATGACATTTAGCAGAGGAGCGGGACTCTCCTCCCCCGAAGAGGCCCGCTCCGTGAGTCGCATCTTGCAAAACGACTTCGAAAATCACTATACAGGAAACGTAAACGTTATAAATTCCACGAAAGTGTCGCCCCAGCCCTGAAAGGGCTGCAGGATTTTACTGAGCACCCTAAGAACGCCGGTACTGTCGTTCTCGCAGTAGGACGTCAGAGCCACACATCTTTCAGGACACGGGCAGCGAAAAATAAAAGAATGATCCGCGTCCAAGCTGGCTGATAACTCCGATTTTGCCGCCGTGCAACTCGACAATGGCTTTCGCACTCGGAAGGCCCATCCCGGTTCCGGGCATCAACATTCGTTGATCGCACCCACGACAGAACTTCTCGAAAATCATCTCCTGCTCCATATCGTCGATGCCCGGGAAGACTTTTCTTGATCGAATGATCGCATTAGTCGAAGGCGCCGAGCCTTACTCTGAATTCCAGCAGCCAAATCGATTTTGCTGGCCATGTTATCCTTCGCGGTACGAAGCTTTCCCCAATCTTCCAGGAGAGAAGCTCTCATGAAAGCTCCACGACTACGATCATCATCATCCCTTCCTCTGTTGCTCGTCTCTATTCTTTGCTCTCTGTCCCCCGACTCGCTGCAGGCACAGTGGACCCCAATGAATCCATTTCGTGAAGTGCACCAGGAAGCAGATGGCGCACTCTTCTCGCTGGGCAGTGGCACGTTGAAGATCCAGGTCTGTTCCGATTCCATTATTCGCGTGCTTTACTCGCCTGCTGCATCGTTCCCGAAAGGGGCAGATTCTGTCGTGACAAAGCAGAATTGGCCCGCCGCAAAGTGGAGCATGCAATCCACAGATGATGCGGTCACGATCAGCACTTCTCAGCTGAAGCTGACCATCACGCGCAAGGATGGAGCGATTGCATACGCGGATGCCAACGGCGCTCCGCTGGTGCAGGAGGCCTCCCGCAGCATGACGCCGGAAAAAATTAACGGTGAGGACACGTACCGCGCCGAATCATTCATCAATATTTATGGATCGCGCGAGGCATTGTATGGACTGGGCCAGCACCAGTCGGGAGTCTGGAATTATCGCGGCGAATCGGTCGACATCTCCCAGGAGAATACGAATATCTCCGTTCCTCTTCTGCTGTCGAGCAAAGGCTATGGCATTTTCTGGAACAGCACCGCGCGCAGCCGGTTTAATAATCGCTTTGCCAATTACCTGTACATCAGTTCCGAAGTCGCCGATGTGATTGATTACTACTTTCTCTACGGGCCGGAGTTCGACAAGATTGTCGCCGGTTACCGCGAGTTGACGGGTCAGGCGCCGCTGTTCGGCAAGTGGGCTTACGGATTCTGGCAATGCAAGAACCGCTATAAATCGCAGGATGAAATACTGGGCGTAGCAAAGAAGTACCGCGAGTTGCACATCCCGGTCGACAATATCGTACAGGACTGGTTCTGGTGGAATCGCAAGGGAGAGTTCGTCTTCAATAAGAATTATCCCGACCCAAAAGGAATGATCGATCAACTGCATGCGCAAAATTTTCACTTGATGATCTCGATATGGCCTTTCTTCGAGCCGGGATCTGCGAACTACGATTACATGGAGAAGAAAGGCTGGTTCGTAGACAAATTCAAGTACGCGAAGCCGCCGTTTCACACCAGCGGAATGGCCGTGTACGACGCTACTAACGCCGAAGCTCGTAAGTATTATTGGGATCAGGTAAATCAAGGTTTGTTCAGCATCGGCGCTGACGCCTGGTGGATGGATACCACGGAGCCCGAAACCGAAGGACAGGAACGCAATATCCTGCTCGACCACAAATTGGCTGCGGGCAGCGGAAACCGTTATCTGAATGCCTATCCGCTGCTTGATACGGGGGCGGTGTATCAGGGACAGCGCAGTGCTTCGGACAAAAAGCGCGTTTTTATCCTTTCCCGGTCGGCTTTTGCTGGATCGCAGCGGAACGCAGTCACAGCATGGTCGGGCGACATCAACTCCGACTGGTTCAGCTTTCGCCGGCAGATTCCGGCCGGGCTGAACTTCTCTGTTTCCGGCATTCCTTATTGGACTACTGACATCGGAGGCTTTGTTCTTGGCAATCCGGCAGATCCCGCGTACCGCGAGTTGTTTGTTCGCTGGTTCCAGTACGCTACGTTCAATCCGATTCTGCGCGTACACGGGACGCGCAAGCCTGACGAGAACGAGTTGTGGTCATATGGTCCGGAAGCCCAGGCGATTCTCGTGAACTTTGACCGTTTGCACTACCGCATGTTGCCGTACATCTATTCGCTAGCATGGAAGACTACGAGCGAAGCCTACACGCCGATGCGTCCGCTAGTGATGGACTTTCGGGAGGATGAACGCGCCCAGAATGTAGGCGATCAGTTTATGTTTGGTCCGGCCTTCCTGGTCAATCCGGTTACTGAACCGGAGGCGTCGAGCCGCCAGGTCTACCTGCCCAAGCACCGCTGGTACGACTTCTGGACGGGAAAGGTCAGCGAAGGTGGACGAATAGTGAATGCGATCACGCCTCTGGAGCAGATGCCCGTCTATGTGAAAGCCGGATCGATCGTTCCTCTTGGCCCCGACGAAGAGTGGGCTACGCAGAAGCCTGCAGATCCCATTGAACTGCGCCTGTATCCGGGAGCGGATGGTGACTTCATCATCTACGAAGACGAAAACGACACCTATCATTACGAGAAGGGCGTGTACGCGACCATCCCGCTACATTGGGACGACAAGGCGCAGACCCTGACCATCGGGCAGCGCAAAGGACACTTTCCCGGCATGCTTGAGAACCGCAGCTTTCGCATCGTTTTCGTTGGCGAGAACCATGGTGTGGGCGCGACGGCGTCGGATGAAGCCGATAAGGTCGTGCAGTACGCCGGGCAGCAGATCACAGTATCGAAGTAAACGTCTCCATGCCGCCAAAATTGCGACGAAGCGTGCTCCCTCTGTACACTCGGGGCCTTGAGGAGAATTTCGTCAACCGCCAATGATCGCTTCCCGCAACTTCCCGTTGTTTGCCTGTGTTTTTTTCTCCACGACTCTGGCCATAGCCCAGAGTTCTATCGATGCCTCCGTCAGCGACTATGTCAAAACTGAAATGAACCGTCAGCACATTCCTGGTCTCGCGCTGCTTGTAAGCAAGAGCGGGAAAATTGTGCGAGCGGAAGGTTTTGGCCTCGCCAATATCGAGTTGCAGGTTCCGGTAAAGCCGGAGACGATCTTCCAGTCCGGCTCCGTGGGAAAGCAATTCACGGCCGCGGCCGTCATGATGCTGGTCGAAGGCGGCAAGCTCGGGCTCGAGGACACGCTGTTGAAGTACTTCCCCGGGGGTCCCGCAGGTTGGAAGAACGTCACCATTCGGGAATTATTAAGCCATACTGCGGGATTCGGCGACTATCCCAAAAACTTCAATTTCCGCAAAGACTGGCCGAACCGCAACTCTTGAAGCTGGTCGAGAGCATACCCCTCGCATACGCTCCTGGAACGAAATGGGCGTACAGCAATCTGGGCTATCTCACGCTGGGGATTCTGATACACCGCGTGAGCGGAGAATTCTACGGCGACTTTTTGCAGCAGCGAATCTTTCAACCTCTCGGGATGCACACAACCCGCATCATCAGCGAAGCCGACATCATTCCCAACCGTGCGGCAGGATATCGGCTGGTCAAAGGCGAACTGAAGAACCAGGAGTGGGTTGCGCCCATGGTCAACACCACCGCTGACGGAAGCCTCTACTTTTCAATTGTAGATCTCGCCAAATGGGACGCTGCACTATACGAACACAAGCTGTTGAAGCCTTCCAGCTATGACTTGATGTGGACCCCCGTAAAACTAAAGAATGGCCAGCCTAACAAAGCCGGGTATGGATTCGGATGGTTCATTGAGGAACGCAATCAACATCGCTGTATTCATCACGACGGCTCATGGCAGGGATTCGAGGCTGCGATCGACCGCTACGTGGATGATCATTTGACGGTTATCGCGCTCACAAATTTGGCGGGTGCGAAGCCGGGCGAGATCACCAAGCACGTTGGGGAAATGTATCTGCGCAACCCATAGGACGCTCTTTCAATCAGGCTATGTCGCTGGTTTACGAGCTTGAACCAGCATCCGCATGCCATGTTTCGGTCTCAGGGTAATCAGAGGCTCCGGTTCCACCGGGTGGCCGGGCACCAGCTTCAACTTAAATTTCTGCGCGAGTGTGGCCAACAGTAATACCCCTTCCATCCAGGCAAAAGATTCACCGATGCATTGCCGCACGCCCGCCCCAAACGGAAAATACGTGAACTTCGCGCGCCTTGCTTTCGCCTCGGAACTGAATCGCTCCGGATCGAATCGTAGGGGATCGGGGAAAAAACGTTCATCGCGATGCATGATGAACTGGCTCATCAGCACGGTCGTTTTAGCCGGTAAGAAGAACTGTCCAAGATGAAAGTCGCTGCGCGCCGAGCGACCCATCGCCCACGCGGGAGGGTAGAGCCGCATCGACTCCGCCATGACCATCTCTACGTAGCGTAGCCGAGGCACATCCTCATAGGTTGGCAGCCGTCCCGCAAGTTCACGATCAATTTCGTGGTGAAAACGGAACTCGCACTCCGGATTCTGTGAGAGCAAGTACCAGGTCCAGGAAAGAGCGTTAGCGACAGTTTCGTACCCAGCCAGGAAGATGGTGATGACTTGATCGCGCAGCGACTGCTCCGAAGCTGGAGTGTGGTCCGGCGACGCCGCCAGCATAAGGTCGAGCAAGCTCCCGGAATTCACACGTTCGCGCCGGTGCGACTCGATCATGCGGTGGACGACTGCATCAACCCGCTGCCGCGCTCGGACGAAAGCCGCAAGGCCCGGCGGGCGGACATGCACCAGCCATTCCGCCGCCGGAAGCATGATCAGGAAATTGTAAAGACCCATAATGCGGTTGATAGCATCGGCTAATTCCCTGACTTCGTCGCCCAGATCGGTGGCAAACAAAGTTTTGCTGACGACGTTGAGCGTGAGGTGCATCATGTCTATCGCGATGTCACGCTCTTCACCGTCGCGCCAACGCTCTCGAATGGAGAGACCTTCCCGGATGATCGTATTCGCATACTCCGGAATTCTCTGCCGGTGAAATGCGGGTTGTGCCACTTGCCTTTGGGCACGATGCTGCGCACCTTCAGCAGTAATCATCCCTTCCCCCAACAACATCTTCGAACGACGGACCGTGCGCTCTTTTATGAAATTGTCGTTCTGCACAACCAGAATTTCGCGAATGTAATCGGGGTGATTCAAGAACAGAATATGGTTCCAACCGATCTTGTAATGCGCGATGTCGCCGTATTCCAGCGCCAGGTGCTGAAAGAGAATAATGGGATTCGCAGGGCGAAAGCGCCGGAAAGCGAGCCAAAGCAGGTTTCGTTGAAAACCCCGGGGAAAACGGTAAGGCCCCTTATGGCCATACCCACGCACCTGGTCTTGAGCTGCAGTTGCCATTACAGCCAGTTTAAACGTCTAATTGGATTCTCTGGAACTCATCGGGTAGAAAGCAGGAGAGGTTTTTCTATTCGCGACAAAATCGATCGCGCTTTGGTATCCCTTGGAAATGGCGCTACGGAACGTTGGCCTTTGATTTTTGCAGCTGATCCAGTTCTGCTAGAACTTCGCCGCTATGTTTGCCGGGATCGACGCTAGCGTAAACCTTCGCAATTTTTCCATCGGGATCTATAAGAAATGTATGCCGCGCTGCGAACTTAGCGACTCCGAGATTTGTGAGCGAACCGTATGCCTTTGTAACCGTATGATCCACATCGGCCAGCAGTTTGAAATTCAGGCCTTCCTTCGCGCAGAATTTCTTGTGAGAATCCACACTGTCCACACTCACGCCTAATACCACCGCATTACGCTCGGCGTACTTGGGCTCATCCACCTGGAAATTGTGAGCCTCACGCGAACAGCCGGGTGTCTGATCCTTGGGATAGAAATAAAGAACGACCCACTTCCCGTGAAAGTCGTTCAGGCTGACCGGGCTGCCGTCCTGCGAAGGCAATGTGAACTGCGGGGCATCGCTGCCCACAGATGGCGTTACCGAATGCGACAGCAAGCGCGGGACGAGTAGCACCACGACGATCACGACCAGCAACAGCAGGGCGATGCGTAGCATTGAGTCCTCCAGCGCAAAGGAACCGCAAGGCATTCTAAATCACCGGAACCCCGTAGAGCCGTAGCTGGCTGCGGCTCTACAGCTGGCAGATGCAGCAAAAATTCGCGCAATTGAATATGATGGAAGGTCAAGCATTCCTCTGGGGGAAAATCAGAAGTGGCTCAAATTGAAACTGACGGCCTGGAAGTGTTGGAAACCCGGGAGTGGGTAGACTCCCTGGACTATGTTCTCTCGCATGGCGGTCCCAATCGGGCCGGCCGGCTGCTTCAACAGCTGGCGTTGCACGCGCGCCGCGAAGCCGGCGTAAATCTGCCCTTCACGGCAACCACTCCGTACCAGAACACGATTCCTTCCCGGCAGCAGGCTCCTTTCCCCGGCAGCCAGGAGATGGAGCGCCGTATCAAGAGCCTGGTGCGCTGGAATGCTCTTGCCATGGTGGTTCGCGCCAACAAGATTCAGGAAGGAATCGGCGGACACATCTCGACTTTTGCCTCGGCAGCAACTTTGTACGAAGTCGCTTTCAATCACTTCTTCCGTGCACAGACCGAGAATGGAGATCGCGACGTTGTTTACTTTCAGGGCCACGCCGCTCCCGGCATGTATTCGCGTGCGTATCTCGAAGGCCGCATTTCGAAGGAAAAGCTGCAGAACTTCCGCCGCGAACTGAAGCCCGGCGGAGGACTCAGTTCCTATCCCCATCCCTGGCTCATGCCGGATTTCTGGGAGTTTCCTACGGTTTCGATGGGCTTAGGGCCAATCCAGTCGATCTACCACGCTCGCTTCATCAAGTATCTCGAGAATCGTGGACTGAAGCAGTCCACAGGTGGAAAGGTTTGGGCTTTTCTGGGCGACGGCGAAATGGATGAGCCTGAGTCGCTGGGTTCCATTACCCTGGCTTCGCGCGAGAGGCTCGACAATCTGATTTTCGTTGTGAACTGCAATCTGCAGCGCCTCGATGGTCCAGTGCGCGGCAATGGAAAGATCATCCAGGAACTGGAGGCGATCTTCCGCGGCGCCGGTTGGAACGTCATCAAGGTGGTCTGGGGTTCAGACTGGGACGCACTGATCCAGAACGATCGCGACGGTCTGCTGGTGCGACGACTGGGGGAGATCAGCGACGGACAATATCAGAAATATTTCGTCGAGAGCGGGGCCTATTTCCGCCAAAACCTGTTCGGCAGCGATCCCCGGCTGTTGAAAATGGTCGAGCATCTCTCGGATGAACAGTTGGCCCGCATGCGCCTCGGCGGGCATGATCCCATAAAAGTCCATGCCGCTTACCGTGCTGCCGTGGACCACACGGGGTCGCCGACGATCATCCTTGCCAAGACGATCAAAGGCTATGGTCTGGGTGAAGCCGGCGAAGGTAAGAACATCACTCATCAACAGAAAAAGCTCAATGAGGACGAGCTTGAGCTGTTTCGCTCGCGCTTCGGCATTCCCATCCCCGACGACGAACTGCACGAGGCGCCGTTTTACCGGCCTTCCGACGACAGTTCAGAAATCAAGTACTTGCAGGCGCGCCGCCAGCAACTCGGCGGCTACATGCCGCAACGGAAAGTCCGCGCCACCCCTCTGAAGCCGTTTCCCGACTCGCATTTTGAAGAGTTTCACAAAGGCACCGACGGCCGTGAAGTTTCAACAACCATGGTGTTCGTCCGCCTGCTGGCGAAGCTGTTGCGTGATCCCGAGCAGGGCAAGTACATCGTTCCCATCGTTCCCGACGAGGCACGCACCTTCGGCATGGAAGCGCTGTTTCGTCAGGTCGGCATTTATTCCAGCGTCGGGCAAAACTATGAACCGGTCGACATGGACACGCTTCTCTACTACAAGGAAGCGAAAAATGGGCAGATTCTGGAAGAGGGCATCACGGAAGCGGGCTCCATGTGTTCGTTCATCGCCGCGGGCACGGCGTACGCGAATCACGGAATCAACACAATTCCCTTCTTCATCTATTACTCGATGTTCGGATTCCAGCGTATCGGGGATCTGATCTGGGCTGCCGCGGATATGCGCTGCCGCGGATTCCTGATCGGGGGAACGGCGGGCCGCACGACTCTCGCGGGGGAGGGCCTGCAACACCAGGACGGGCACAGTCATGTATTGGCGCTGCCAGTTCCGAATCTGCATGCCTACGATCCAGCGTTCGCGTATGAAATCGCCGTCATCATTCAGGATGGCATCAGGCGCATGTACATTGACGGCGAGTCAATCTTTTACTATCTGACCGTAACCAATGAACCTCTGCCCATGCCCGCGATGCCAAGTGACCGCAACACTTGGGAAGGCATACTAAGAGGCTTGTATCGCTTCAAGGCTTCAGGGAAGTCCGACGCGAAATTGAAGGCTCAACTACTCGGCAGCGGCACTATCATGCACGAGGTCTTGAAGGCGTCGGAAGTGCTTGAGCAAAAGTACGGGGTCGCTTGCGATGTTTGGAGCGTGACCAGCTACAAGGAACTCTACCGCGATGCCAATGACTGCGAGCGCTGGAACATGCTGCATCCCGGCGATCCTGCCAAAGTGCCGTACGTCACGCAAACCCTGAAAGATGCCCAAGGACCCTTCATAGCAGCCTCCGATTACATGAAGGTATTGCCCGAGAGTCTCGGCAAGTGGGTGCCGGGACAACTTGTGTCGCTGGGTACCGATGGCTTCGGGCGCAGTGAAAACCGTGCAGCACTTCGCGATTTTTTTGAGGTCGATTCGAAGCACATCGTGCTTGCCACCCTGGGAGCCCTTGCACGAGAGAAAAAGATCGCTACGGATGTAGTGAAACGCGCCGTAAAGGAACTGGGCATCAATCCTGAGAAGGCGAATCCCGCTCTCAGCTAGGATCACGCATGCGACCACGGTGCATATAAGCGAGTGTTTCCGTTTTTGACGCGCAACCAACTTACCAAAGGAACTGAGCGGTGATCGAATTCAAGCTTCCGGAGCTGGGAGAAAACATAGAGCAGGGCGACCTCGTGCGCCTGATGGTGGAACCCGGCGCCCAAATCAATACCGGGCAATCGGTCATGGAACTCGAGACCGACAAGGCTGTCGTCGAAGTTCCGTCATCGGTGAGCGGAACCGTGCAGGAGATTCGCGTTAAAGAAGGCGACAAAATCAAAGTCGGCCAGGTGATCTTCACCGTTGACGGCGCGGAATCAAAGGCGCCTGCGGCAACTCCCGCTCAGGCTGTAGGAACCTCAAAGCCTACGCAGGAAGCACCGCCGCCTCCGAAAGAGACTGCACCTTCGCCGGTTCCGCCGGCCGCACCTCCAGCTGCCTCAACGTCCGGCCCAGGGGAATTCAAGCTTCCCGAACTTGGCGAGAACATCTCGCAAGGCGATCTGGTGCGATTAATGATCTCGCCGGGCACGAAGGTTTCCGAGGGTCAACCGGTAATGGAGTTGGAGACCGACAAGGCCGTTGTGGAAGTCCCCTCGTCGGTGAGCGGAATCGTGAAAGACGTCAAAGTCAAAGAAGGCGAGAAGATCAAAGTCGGCCAGGTGATCTTCACGTTAGAAGGCTCCGGGGGGACTGCTTCTTCGTCTTCCCGGCCGCGTAACGCGCCAGTGGAGCACGTCTCCGGGCAGCACGGGGCTCGGCTGGCTTTCCAGGCGGCGATCCGGGCGGAAGGCAAAACGGAAGAGCAAGCCCTGCCACCGGATCAGCCCCAGCAAGTCCCTGCCCAGTTCAGCATGCCGGCACAGCTGGGTAAAGTAGCCGGAACCGAACATCGGCAGGCTATTCCCGCGGCGCCGCACGTCCGGCGTCTGGCTCGCGAACTCGGCGTTGACATCTATGAGGTGAAAGGCTCAGGACCTGGCGGCCGCATCAGTGAAGACGATGTGAAGGCCTACGCCAAGTCCCTGCTTTCCGGCGCAATCACGGCTGCGCAGGCCACTCCTCGAGCCGGACATTTCGCCCAACCGCAGCTTCCAGACTTCGCGAAGTGGGGAAAAATAGAGCGCGTCTCGATGCGTGGAGTGCGCCGCAAAACAGCCGAGCATCTTGCGGAGGCATGGAATACTGTGCCCCACGTCACGCAACACGATCGCGCCGACATTACGGAGCTCGAGCAACTGCGCGCACGCTTTGCTCCGAAAGCCGAAGAAGCCGGGGGGAAGATGACGGTTACCGCCATCGCACTCAAAGTTTGCGCCGCGGCTCTCAAAGTTTTCCCGCAATTCAACGCCAGCATTGACATTGAGAAGGAAGAGATCGTTTACAAGCAATACATCAACGTGGGAGTAGCTGCGGACACGGACCGTGGATTACTCGTCCCCGTCATCCGGGACGTGGATAAGAAGAACATCGTCGAACTGGCAGTCGAGTTGTCTCAGTTCTCGAAGAAAGCACGCGAGAAGAAACTGGCGCCAGCCGATATGGAAGGCGGTACCTTCACCATTACGAATCTCGGTGGCATCGGTGGCATAGGCTTCACGCCGATCGTCAACTATCCGGAAGTGGCGATACTCGGTTTGTCGCGCTCCCGGATTGAGCCTGAGTGGATCAACGGAAAATTTGAGCCGCGCCTGATCCTGCCCTTGTCGCTCTCGTACGATCATCGCCTGATCGATGGGGCCGACGCAGCCCGTTTTCTGCGCTGGATCGCGGAAGCTTTCGAACAACCATTCCTACTCTCAGTACAAGGATAGGAACAGTTTCCGGTTTCGGGTTTCGGTTTCACGTTTTCGGGTTTCAAGTGCCGAGTTGTCGAAGAGCTTTCTGAGTGACACTCGACTTTTTCATCAAAATGTCAGATAACCAATCCCTCAACATTGCAGTCATTGGCGGCGGTCCGGGCGGATATGCAGCCGCGTTTCTTGCCGCTGATCTAGGCATGACCGTGACGCTCATCGACCCGGAACTCAATCCCGGAGGAGTCTGCCTTTATCGCGGGTGCATTCCCTCGAAGGCGCTCCTGCACGTCGCCAAACTGCTGGAGGAATCGCATCAGGCGAAGGATTGGGGAATCGAATTTGCCGCGCCCAAGATCGATGTTGCGCGCTTGCGCTCCTGGAAAGAGGCTGTCGTCAAGAAGCTGACCGGTGGCCTGGGTGTGTTGTCGAAGCAGCGCAAGGTCAAATATGTGCAGGGGCGTGCGGCGTTTGAGAAGTCCACCACGCTACGTGTTACCAAGACGGATGGTTCCGAAGAGAGCCTTACATTCGATCGAATCGTAATCGCGACCGGATCGCGGCCGGCCGCCGTTCCGAGTTTGAAACTCGATACACCGCGCATGATGGACTCGACGGGCGCATTGAACCTGGATGATATTCCCGGCAGCCTTCTGGTTATCGGAGGCGGCTACATTGGTCTCGAACTAGGCTCAGTCTATGCTGCTCTGGGCACGCGCCTGACGGTTGTGGAAATGTTGCCCGGTTTGCTTCCTGGCGCTGACCGCGACCTGGTTCTCCCTTTGCACAAGCGACTGGAAAAGATGTTCGAGCAGATCCTTCTCAACACCACAGTCACCGCCGTTAAAGATGAAGGCAAGGGCATTCGTGCAACATTCGATGGCCCCGAAGTCAAAGAGCGCGAAAAGATTTTTGATCGTGTGCTGGTCTCTGTTGGACGCAAGCCGAACTCCGAAATTCCCGGGTTGGAGAAGACCCGCGTCCAACTAGGTCCACGCGGCTTCATTCAGGTCAACAAACAATTGCAGACAGATGATCCTTCTATCTATGCCATCGGCGATGTGATTGGTGAACCGATGCTTGCACACAAAGCCTCACATGAGGGGCGTGTCGCAGTTGAGGCCATTGCGGGCCACAAAGTAGCATTCGAGCCGAATGCGATCCCCGCCGTGGTGTTCACCGATCCCGAAGTTGCATGGTGTGGATTAACCGAAACGCAAGCGCAACAAGAGAATCGGGCGGTCAATGTCGCAAAGTTCCCTTGGGCCGCATCCGGCCGCGCCCTTACTCTCGATCGGCCTGAAGGCATGACTAAATTGATTGTCGAACCTGAAACCGAGCGCGTGCTTGGGGTCGGCATGGTTGGCGCCGGAGCGGGAGAGTTGATCGCCGAGGGCGTACTCGCAATCGAGATGGCTGCTCTAGCCAGCGATGTTGCCTTAACCATTCATCCTCACCCAACGCTGTCGGAAACAATCATGCAATCCGCCGAGGTTTTCTTCGGCACAAGTACGGACATTTATCGCCCGAAGCGAGGATGACTTCTGTGCTCCGTCAAGCATACTTTCCGTGGTCCGATAGCATGGGGCTTTATCTCGCGCGAGCTTTAGTCGCTGCTCGCCGTGAGCGGCAATGAATTATGCTTCGTTTTTTCAAATCAGTTCTGTTGGTCGCTCTTTATTTGAGCGCGTTTATGCCCGTACGGGCACAGCTAGCGCTCGCGCAACCTCCGCAAAACTCCGCTGCGCCGGCCACTGCAAATGCTCCTGGCGATCCGTTGGGACGCAACACGCCCTCGAATTCGATCCTTGGCTTCCTCAAAGCGGCGCAAGATGGAGATTACAAAATCGCCGCACAATACCTGCAGATGAGCGCGGCGCGGCGTCAGGCCGAAGGTGAACAGACAGTCGCAAAGCTGAAATTCGTTTTGGACTACGCGTTCAGCGGCAATTTCGGCCGTTACAACCAACCCGAGGGTACTCCGCAGGAAGGCGTTCCCCTTGGAAGGCAAAAGCTCGGCACGATGACAGCTGGCGATGTCGAAGTGGATCTCGACTTGGTTCGAGTCTCGGATCCCAGTGCGGGCAAGATCTGGCTGATTTCCGCTGATACGCTGGCCAAACTACCTGAACTTTCCGACCAGGTCGAGGCCCGGCAAGTTGAGCACAAGCTTCCCAGCGCGCTGGTGAAGCATCAGTTCGCCGGCATGCCCTTATGGCAGTGGGCGGCGATGCTCGCCGGCATTCCTGTTGCCGCAGTTCTCGGCTGGCTCATTCTTGCTTTGCTGGAAGTTCCCCTGCGTTGGTGGGCGCGGCGCCGCGGGCAGGTGGAAGTTGCAAACTGGCGGTCTGTTTCCGGCCCGGCATGGTTGCTGGCCGGAACCCTCATCCATCAGGTATTTGTTGTGTACCTGCGAATGCCGCTGCTGCCACGGCACTACTACTTCGAAATCACTTCCATTGCGCTCATTCTTAGTGCTACCTGGATCGTGTGGCGATTTGTTCGCTGGTCGCTGCACCGCGTGCGGACACGCGCTCTGGCACGTGGACACGCCGGCACTGGATCACTGGTGCTCATGGGCGAGCGCATCCTGAAACCCGTCATTTTCGTCCTCGGCGTTCTCGCTGTGCTGGGCAATCTGGGCTTCAACATGAGCACAGCCCTCGCCGGTCTTGGCATCGGCGGTCTCGCCATCGGCTTCGGCGCGCAGAAGACAATCGAGAACCTGTTCGGCGGTGTCTCCGTTCTCGGAGATGAGGTTTTTCGCGTCGGAGATTCGTGCCGTTTTGGCGATCGCACCGGAGTAGTCGAGGATATTGGCTTGCGTTCGACGCGCATCCGAACAGACGACCGGACACTCCTCGCCATTCCCAATGGCACCGTGGCCACCATCAACCTGGAAAATCTCAGCCGGCGCGACAAGATTCTTTTCAAAACAAATCTTGCTCTGCGCGTCGACTCTAAACCAGACCACGTGCGCTTCGTGCTCACTGAGGTTCGCAGATTACTGTACAGCCACCCGAAAATTGAGACTGCGACCGTGCGCGTGCGGCTTACTGATGTTGCCGGAAGTTCCCTCACCATTGAGGTCTTCTCCTATATTCTGACGCGAGATTTCAATGAATTCGCGGCTGTCCGCGAAGACTTGCTCCTCCGCATCCTCGATGTCATCGAGAATTCCGGCGGTACTCTGGCCCTTCCTGCGCAAACGCTATATCTAAGTCGCGACCCGGGGCTGGAAAAACAGAAAGCCGAGACTGCCGCGAAAAAGATCGCGGAGCTACGCGAAGGCAAGCAGTTGCCCTTTCCGGATTTTCACCAGGACGATATCTCGACTTTCAAAGGATCGATCCAATATCCGCCGAGCGAATCCACTCTGCGCACCCACGAAGCCGATGGAGACAAGAACCGCTAGAAAGCTCTCGTGCAGGGGCGGAAGCCTCGTCCCGCCCCACGATCGCAGCGAGCGGGACTAATTCTCCTCAAAGTCCTGCAACCTGCTTCCATCCGATGCGGGCTTTGCGCTCAACCCCCGGACGAGGCATCCGGGGCTGCCCAATGCCAACTTAGCTACTTGCCGTATCGGTTAAATTTTCGCCGCGCTTCGCCCATCGCGTGAGGAAAAGATGGGTTGGCCAGTACACGGCCACCGTGATGGTGAGCAGATAAGCAACGAGGTACACGATTCCAGGCACAACGTGCTGCTCCCGAAAGAAGAGTCCTCGAGCCCAATTCACATCCTTCTCCGGACGCCAGACATAATTGATGGGAACGACAATCCAGGTCATGACCGTTTGGAGTCTCAAGCCGCGGCGATCATACCCCAGACGCCAAATCGCCCAGAGCAACACTGGAGGAGTGGCCAAATGGAACAAACTCAACAGACGAATCGCTAAGCTCACATGTGGATCGAACATGTATTCCGTGCCGCCGACGAGATGGTGCCCAGTCAGAAGAGCTCCACCTAGATCGATAACGTAGAGCGTTTGAAATAAGAGCACGCCGCAGGCGGCCCATGAAATTATCAGCGCACTCTCGAGCCACAGGCCAACGCCTATCAGTAAGTTTCCGAGATCACAGAAGAACAGAAAATTCTGTAATCCGTATTGCCGCCAATAGAGAGGGGCCCACACCATCAGCCAGACGGTCCAGCCGATCTTGAGCCCGAGGGGCACGCGCATGGCGGCCATTGTATGCGAATTACCTGCGTAACTTGCCGGGTCTTACCCCTGTTCCTAGGATGACTCTATGGGTTACACCGCTCTTCTCTTCTGCCCCGAGGAAAAAACCGCACGCACGGTGACGCAAGTTCTAAGCGAACTCGAGTTCACCGTCGAGGCCTGCATCGAACCTTTCGCTGCAGTCAAGAAGCTGATGGGCCAACACTTCGACGCTGTCGTGGTGGACTGCGATAACGAGCAGAATGCCACCTTGTTGTTCAAGAGTGCGCGCAACTCGACGTCCAACCAGACGTCCCTTGCCGTAGCCGTAGTGGAAGGTCAGGCGGGGGTGGCAAAAGCATTTCGCATCGGCGCCAACCTCGTCCTGACCAAACCCATAAATATCGAACAGTCCAAGGGCACGCTGCGTGTCGCACGGGGACTCCTGCGCAAAAGCGAACCCGGCAAACCAACCGCGCCCAGCACAACTGCGCCCTTGGCCACCGGGTCTCCCACAAAGCCGGCCGTTTCGAAGCCTTCTGTGGAATCGAAACCCGCGACAGTTGCAGCATCAGTTCCGGCCCCAGCGCCGGTCGTCGCAGAGCCTGCCCCGGCAACGGCGCCTGTACCTGCAGTCCAACCGACTCCGGCGTGGCCCGTGGCCGCGGTGGCAAGCACCAGCCCTAGCGTACAAGATGAGGATCTACTCGATATCGAGAGTAAGCAAACGAATAAGTCCCTTTCGTCAACCGAGTCGCACCCAGCAATGTCTTTATTCGCCGCGGCAGAGGCGCGAGCTCAAAAGATCATGGCCAGCGGAGCGGCCAGTGCGCCCGCACCCGCTCGCGAGTCTATGCAGCCAGTCACTGCACAAAAACCCGCGGCTGCCGCTATACCGGCGCCAGTGGCAAAACCGCCTGCAGGTACGGTCGAACCCGCACGTGCCGCGGTAATTGGGTCTACCCCTTCTTTCAGCTTCGGAGGAATGAATCTCGATGCCGAGCAGGAGTCAGCGGGTGGCAGCAAGAAGATTCTCGTCGGACTCGTCGCAGCCATAGTAATTGCAGCTGCAGGGTACGGGGCTATGCACTTTCGGGGAACTGGGCCCTCGCCCACTGTTGCCGATGACCTTCCTTTAAGCGCTTCGACTAAGGTTTCCCAGCCCGCTTCCCCCAGCTCCAGGTCAGCATCGCAGGGCGAGGAACCTCCGGCCGCGACCTCGCCGGCAAGTTCACAACCCAGTGTGTCCGAATCGAACAAGATTCAAAATCGGATGGAGGAAACTGCCCGAGAGTCTCACCTCTCGCCCGATGCATCGTCCACATCGGCTGCAGAAGCTTCTGAAGACAACGAACCTGAACCGAAACCGCTGCTGGTGAAGGGTGGAAAACTGGCTACACGACCCAAAGCGGCCGCAGACGCACCAGCTCCAAGCCTGATCGGAATGGCCAGCCCTGAAACTGCACCTCCGGCAGGCCTTGTGCCAACCACCACACCCCCGCTGCGGCCCACGCTATCGACGGTCAATGTTTCGCAAGGAGTCTCGACGGGACTGCTAATCAAGAAAGTGGCGCCCTCGTACCCAACCAATGCCCTGCGCATGCGGATTGAGGGCGATGTGGAACTGACGGCTACGATTTCCAAACAGGGCGAGATTACTCAGGTCAAGGTATTGAGTGGAAACTCGCAGCTAACCCGAGCCGCAGCAGACGCGGTGAAGCAGTGGAAGTACAAGCCATACTTGCTCAATGGCGAACCTGTCGAAATTCAGACGCAGATCACCGTCAAATTCAAGCTGCCACGCTAACCAACACTCCTATACTCGCTCAAGTTCCCGTAGAGTCCGCTCGTTTACGACGTTGCCGGTGTTCAGCGTAGTAGCTGGCTCGAACAGCAGGATCCAGCACTCATCCTCCGCCACTGGCTTGTGCTCCACCCCGCGCGGGATGACGATGAATTCTCCCTCTTCGATCCATTCGTGGCGGTCGCGAAACTCCATGCGAAAGCGGCCTTTGACGACCAGGAACAGCTCGTCTTCGTGCTCGTGGTGATGAAACACGAATTCGCCCTTCAATTTATCGAGTTTCACGTGCTGGCCGTTGAGTTCCGCGGCGATGTAGGGCTTCCAGTATTCGGAAATGTTGGAGAATTTTTCGCCGATGTTGATCTTGTGCATGACGCTTCCGATTATTCCTGGGCGTGAAAAGTCGCAAAAAACCCTGAGCCCCGGACGCTCTCGTCCGGGGTTGCTCAAGGCGCGCAATGGGGAAAGTTGCGGCACCTCAACGCAGAACTGCCACCTCGTCACTAGCTTCGCTGGGGGCGGACGATGCGTCCGCCCTTACACGATCGCCTACATACCAGGAGTTCCGCTAGATGGATGCCCGGCGTGCAGCCGGAGGTGAACTCCCCGTTTATTGTTCACGCGCGTGGTAGTGGACCAGTCGACATCATCCGTGCTGATCACACCGCTGCCACCCCCCGCGAGTGTGTACGTGATCCGACTATCCTGGTAGCCGTAACCCGATACCGCGAGCACGGTGCCTGAGTTCAAGACGAAGACAGGCATACCAGGAGAGACTCCGTTGGCTGCTGACGAATCAGCCGTGACGTAGTTCGCATAAGATACCTGCCCATCCTGGATAGGACGAGTCGCCAGTCGCGGACTGTCGAACGCTGCCTTCGCATCCTGCCAGGCACCGCTCATGCGGCTGAAGAAGTGCCACCCAGGGCCATAGGTCTGCGCCATCTGAGGGATGGAAACATCATCCATCAGGCGCATGCTAAGCACCGTCTCGCCCTTGAGTTTGGGGCGCGGACCGCGCGCTGGAAGCATGACGAATTTCCATGGCCAGAGCGGCGGAAGCATCCACTCGACCACGTCGCGTCGCGGATGTCCCTTGCCGTCAATCTTGCCCTGTTTATCGACCTTGTAGCCCTTCGTCGAAATCACCTTGGCTTCGAGCGGGAGGTCACCTGTCGGCAGGCCGATGCGGTCAAATTGCAGCTTCAGGTATCCTTTTCCCCAGAAATGCCCGGGATCTTTCGCCGCTTCGAGATGACCTACCAGATAGCTGCCGCGAGGAAAGGCTTGCTGTCCGAACATAGTGATGCCGCGAAGATGGCAGAGCACGGGATCGCCGACATCCATTGTGTTGGTGGACAGGTTGGGTTCGTTAAGGGTGCACTGCAATAAAGTTCCGGCGGGCAGGACGACATCACGTGCACTGGCATCCTGGCTGAGAGTGAAAACTAGACCTAGCAGAGAGACAGCTAACGCTGCGTGCAGGAAACGGGAACTCATACTTCACCTCGGTCGCTTGCCTCAGATTGGCGGCCCTTCTGACGTGACCGCTCTAGTAGTGATTTGCGAATCTAACCACAGGTTGTATGTAGGGGTCAATAAGGTTTTGTAGCCTGTGTAGCCCGGACGCCTCGTCCGGGGCTGCGCGCGGAAGCGCGCAATTAGGCAATGGGATGAGATTAGCGCGCTTCGGAGATTACGCTTCTGGACGCTCGCTTCGCGGGCGGGGCGGACGAGGCGTCCGCCCCGACACGAGCTATTTCTCGTACAACAGCACTCCTTCCGCCTTTTCCGAATCTACGGGGCGGTAGAAGAGCTTGTTGTCTTCCAGGAAGACCTCGATGAACGCGGGGCGCGTCGTGATCGTACCCTGGATCAGCGCCTCGGACAGCGGGTCTTCGATGTATTTCTGCAGGGCTCTGCGGAGCGGGCGCGCGCCGTAGCTGCGGTCGGTCAGCGTCTGGTTCAGGATCCAGCGTTTTGCCTCGTCCGCCACCGTGACTGTGATCGACTTCTGCGCCAGGTTCTGATTGAGCTGCGTGACCATGAGCTCCAGAATCTGAATCAGGTCGTTCTCGCCCAGAGCGTTGAAGATGATGATTTCGTCGAGGCGGTTCAGGAACTCAGGATTGAAGGTGCGCTTCACCTCGTTCTTGACCAGTTCTTCGACTTTATCTGCGATCGCATCTTCCTTGGTCGATTGGAATCCAAGCCCTTCGCGCTTCTGAAGATGCCGGGCGCCGATGTTCGACGTCATGATGATGATGGTGTTCTTGAAATCCACCGTGTTGCCGAGACCATCGGTCAACTGGCCGTCTTCAAACACCTGCAGCAGGATGTTGAATACATCCGGATGCGCCTTCTCGATTTCATCCAGCAGGACGACCGAGTACGGAGCACGCTTCACGCGTTCAGTGAGTTGTCCGCCCTCTTCGTAGCCCACGTATCCCGGAGGTGAACCAATCAGCTTCGAGACCGAGTGTTTCTCCATGAACTCGGACATATCGAAGCGAACCAGGGCCTTCTCGGTGCCGAACATGAACTGCGCCAAGGTGCGCGCGACTTCGGTCTTGCCAACGCCCGTCGGTCCAAGGAACAAGAACGAGCCGATAGGCCGGTTCGGGTTCTTGAGTCCAGCACGCGAACGACGGATGGCGCGAGCCAATGCGCTGATCGATTTATCTTGCGAGATGATCCGCTTGTGCAGCTCTTCTTCTATTCGAAGAAGCTTCTGCGTCTCTTCTTCCTTGATCGAGGTGATGGGCACGCCGGTCCACCGCGAGACGACATCTTCAATGTCCTCGCGGTTGACCACCCCGGTCGAAGACTCGTCGAGATGGTATTTCTCGCGCAGGGCGCGCAGGTTCTCGCGCTCCTTGCGTTCTTCGTCGGAGTAAAAGCGCGCCTTCTCGAACTCGTGGTTCGCGATGGCGTTTTCCATGCGGTGCACGATGAATTTGATACGCTTTTGAACTTCGGTGAGCTCTTCGGGGAGCGAAGTCTGACGCAGCTTGACGCGGGCTCCTGCTTCATCGACCAGATCGATCGCCTTGTCAGGTAGAAAGCGATCTGGAATGTAGCGGTTGGAGTGCGAGACCGCGAAATTGATCGCCTCGTCGGTATACGTGACTGCGTGAAACTTCTCGTACCGATCCTTGATTCCGAAGAGAATCTTGGTTGCGTCGACCTCATTCGGTGGCGGAACTTTCACCGCCTGGAAGCGGCGCTCGAGCGAACGGTCCTTCTCGATGGATTTCCGGTACTCGCCCGGCGTGGTCGCTCCGATGCATTGGATCTCGCCGCGCGAAAGAGCAGGCTTCAATATATTGGCAGCATCCAGCGAGCCTTCGGCGGATCCGGCTCCCACCAGGGTGTGCAACTCGTCGATGAAAATGATGGAATTCTGCGACTCCATCAGCTCTTTCATGATGGTCTTCAAGCGCTCTTCGAACTGGCCGCGGTATTTAGTTCCGGCCACGATCAGGGACAGATCGAGAGCCAAAATTCGCTTATCGGCCAGAAATGAAGGTACTTCGCCATCCGCGATGCGCTGGGCCAGACCCTCAACAATAGCCGTTTTGCCAACCCCCGGCTCGCCGATCAGAACGGGGTTGTTCTTGGTCCGGCGGCACAGAATTTGAATCACGCGGTCGACTTCCCCCTCACGGCCCACCAGCGGATCAAGCTGGCTGTCCATGGCAGCTTGCGTCAAATCCCGCGAAAACTCAGCCAAAAGCGAACTTTCCCGCTGCCGCTGTGGTTGAGCCTTTTCCTGAGTCGTTCGGGCAAGCTCTTCGCGGATAGTAGAAAGGCGGAGGCCGCGTTCGTGCAGAATTTCAGCCGCAAAGCACTTCTCTTCTCTCAGTAGCCCTAAAAGGAGATGTTCGGTCCCAATGTGTCGATGCGACAGGCGCTCGGCTTCCTCCGCGGCATAGGCGAGAACCCGTTTGCATTCATTGCTTAGCGGAAGATCGACCGAGGTTGACACCTTCTCGCGAATGGTCGTGTGTCCCTCAATCTGCTTTCGAATGGACTCCACCGAAGCGTGCGACCGCAGAAAGCGATTGGTCAGGGCCTTGTCTTCCCGTAGCAGACCGAGCAGGAGGTGTTCGGTCTCAATATAAGGAGAGCCGAACTGGCTAGCTTCATAGCGTGCAAAAAAGATGACGCGCCTGGCTTTCTCCGTATAACGTTCAAACATAATGCCCTTCCCCTTGACCTTCCTGGTCGGGACACTTTATCTACCGACCCGCTATGACCTGCTCGGCCCCAATTCTCTTACATTATGCAATCAAAGGGCCAGGAACCCAAGAACAGAAACGATATTCCGACTCTTTGATCACGTTACCGAAGGAATTCCCGCTCCCTCCTCACAGCCTACAACCAATCCACCGCACTTTGTCCAATCTGCCGCACTTTGTCGAAATAATCTTTGCTCCTGCCACTGATTCTGCGCATTTCCGTCCAGCCACGTTTCATGCTGGTAACGACTCCGGCTCAATTTCTTCCACTCGCCCTTGTCGCAGCCTCAGCACGCGTTGGCAGCGACGGGCGAACCCCAAATTATGCGTAGCAATAACGGAGGTGAGTTGATGTTCGCGGTGTAATCGCGCAATCAAGGCGAAAACAGCTTCCGCCGTCTGACCGTCCAAGTCTCCCGTAGGCTCATCTGCGAGCAACAGCTTGGGTCCGGCGATCAGTGCACGAGCCAAAGCGACCCGCTGCTGTTCACCGCCGGAAAGTTCCCCAGAGCGATGATGCGCGCGCTGCTCCAGTCCGACCTCCCGCAACCAGCGCAGAGCTTCCGGTTCGACCCGTTGCCACTCCTGCCCCCTCATGAGCAGCGGCATGGCAACATTCTCCGCAGCCGTGAATTCCGGCAGAAGGTAGTGGAACTGCCATACGAAGCCCGTCTGGCGATTGCGGAAGTCTGCGGCTTCGTCGTGGGACAACGAATTCACTCGCAAGTTGGCGCAGTATACGTCACCCGCGGAAGCGTGATCAAGCGCGCTCAGGATGTGCAACAAAGTACTCTTCCCCGCACCGGATTCGCCCACGATGGCAAGCATTTCTCCTCGCTTCACCTCAAACGACAGATTCTCAAAGAGCACGAGATCCGATTCACCGGACCGGAAGACCTTGCTCAGGCCATCCACTCGAAGCATTAACCCCTCGTTCCTTAGATGCATGCTGCATCTCTTTCGTTCCAAAGGGGCGACCCACTGCGGAATCGGCGATCGAATTTTACTGTTCTTCCGGTATGCAAAAGTACGCACGGTCCTTTGTACAAATTCGGGCCTGCCAAAAACTGTACATTCGGTAATGGACCCCTCATGTGATTAGAATCACTACAGTTCCCCAATTCTATTCATAGCGCAATGCCTCCGCGGGCAGAATTCGGGCTGCCGACCACGAAGGATATAGCGTGGCCACAAACGAGACCAGTACGGTGAATAGCGCGACCCACGCGCCATCCACTATACGCGGCGCAAAAGGCACATAGTCGATCGAGTAGACCTCGGGAGAGAGAGAAATCATGTGGTATTGCCCTCCGGCGTACGCGAGCGCATAGCCCAGCACCAGGCCGATCGCCGTCCCGATCACACCAATAAGGACGCCCTGAGCGATGAAAACGTTACGGACCTGCGCCTTGCGCGTGCCCATCGACATCAGGACCGCGATGTCCTTTGTCTTCTCCATGACCATCATGATCAGGCTGATCAGAATGTTGAGCGCGGCCACAAACACAATAAGCCCAATGGTAATGAATGTGACCAGGCGTTCCAGGCGCAAGGCGTGAAAGAGAGCTTTGTTCTGATCCATCCAGTTGGTGGCCAGGAAGCCCTTTCCTGCCGCCTCTTCGAGCTGGTGCGAAATTGCGTCGGCTTTGTAGATGTCGTCGACCTTGAACTCGAGCACCGAAATCAGGTTCCCCAGACCGAAGAGCCGCTGAGCGTCGGACAAGCGGACAAAAGCCCATCCTGAGTCGTAATCGAAAAATCCAGAGCTGAAAATTCCGACCACCTTGAAGCGAGTGTACTTTGGCACCGTTCCGAAAGGAGTGAGCTCTCCCTGTGGACTGGTCACCATAACCGGGGAGCCGACCTTGGCCCCCAGATTGTCTGCCATCTCCCTGCCCAGAACGATCGGCGGCATAGCCGCAACCCGCTGGTTGACTGCCGCAAGCGAATCAGGTGACTCCTGTGTAGGGGAGGACGCCTCGTCCCCCCTCGCCGAAGGCGATCGAGATTCTGCTCCTGTTATCGACCCTCCGAAGAGCGAATCGGCCTCAAGCGCCGCCGCCGATCCCTCCTTCACAGAATTCAGCAGATCCCCCACTTGCCGTTCGTACTTGGGAATCATTCCTTTGAGCACAGCTCCGCGAGCGCGTGGTCCCCTCGAAATCAGAACCTGCTCGAATATGGCCGGAGCCGCCGCGACCACATGCGGCTCCTTCGAGAGCCGGTCCATGAGCGGCGGCCAATCCCGAATGCCATCGTCCGCAATTCGCTGCAGGCTGATGTGCGATGTAGAGCCGAGCAGGCGTTGCTGAAGATCCTGCCGAAATCCGTTATTGATGGCGAGCGCCACCACGAGCGAAGCCACTCCCGCCGCAACCCCAATAATGGAGATGCCCGTGATGATTCCAATAAAAGCCTGGCGACGCTTGGCACGCAAGTAACGCGACGCGATAAAGAGTTCGAATCTCACGCAGAGATCCCTCGTTCCACTGGGGATTTCGCCGCACGGCCCAGACGCCGCGCAGACGGCTCAACTTCGAAGCGCATGAAGGATCGGGCGTCGGATCTCCACATCAGACCTCGGCCAAGTCGGATTATACCGATCACTGCCTCGAAGATGTCTTTGGAAGCACGGCTCCGACTTGTAGACGATATCGCGTGAATGCCTCTCCGAATCTCTCTTCTAACTCGGCATCTTCCATTCGAATCATCATTGCGCCCGTCGCGATCGCAAACGCGGTCAGCAGCCAGCAAGCCAGCAGCCCGGTTCCAATACTCCAGCCAAGCATCTCGCAAAGGTGGCCCAGGTACACAGGATGGCGCACATGCGACCGAATTCCCGACGTGACCAGGTACTGCTCGCGATGCGTCGGAAGCACTTCAGGCAGTCCTCCCAATTGCGCCCAGCTAAAATGCGCTCCTGCCCGTGAATAAATCCAGATCCCCAGCGCGAACAAGAACCCAGCCGGAACCCAGACCCAATTCGCGGAATAGATCGCCACATCCCGCCAGGGGCCAGTGAGGCTCCCCAATCCGATCCACATCACGATCCACGCAGGAACCAGGACGCGGAACGGCGAACGCATACGCGCGCGCCAGCGATGTGCCCGAGGATGCACCATCAGCCAAAAAGAAGGAATCGTCGAGTACACGACGCAAACCAGCCACGCCACGATGCGAACCAGCTGCATATCTCGATTTTAGTGTAGAGGCGGATGCCTCGGTCCGCCTCCGAGCGAAGCGAGCGTGCAGCCACCAGCCCAGAGTCGTCGGGATCATCTATTTGAATGCTGCACTCGTCTTCTCGAAATCGTCGTGCCATATCAAGCGCTCCATTGCGGTTCGCGCAACCGCGGACGCCGCGTCCGCCGTTATACATGCGGAGGCTGCACACGGGTAACTACCCTATTCCGCCGTTAAGCGCGATAATGTGAAAATGGCGCGTGTTTTCCTGAACGACAACTGGCTTCCGAAGTCCGTACTCTGTTTCCGAACGTATGACCGTCACAAATTTCTGCTGGACTTTATCGCCGGCGTCACTGTGGGTCTGGTCGCCTTGCCGCTGGCCATGGCGTTTGCCATCGCATCCGGCCTCACACCTCAAGCTGGAATCTACTGCGCCATCGTCACTGGTTTTCTGATCTCCGCACTCGGCGGATCAAAGACCCAGATCGGCGGCCCCACCGGCGCATTTGTTGTTGTAGTGGCAGGGATCGTAGCCGTCCATGGTGTGGACGGCCTGTTCATGTGCACGGTGATGGCGGGTGTGCTGCTGGTCATTATGGGCGTCACCGGTCTGGGCATGGCTGTAAAGTTCATCCCGCGTCCAGTCGTGATCGGGTTCACCAACGGTATTGCAGTGCTCATCGCCAGCACGCAAGTGAAAGATTTCTTCGGCCTCCACGTGGACAGGGTGCCCGGCGTCTTCTCGCTCCGCATGGAGGTATTGGCAAAAAGCTTCCACACTCTTTCTTTTGAAGCCACAGCGCTCGCCGCCTTTACCCTGTTGACCCTGATCGTCTGCCGGAGCGTTTCTTCGAGAATTCCCGGCCCCATTGTGGCCCTCGTGATGGCCACCAGCGCGGTTTACTTCTTCAAACTTCCCGTGGAAACAATCGGGACGAAGTTCGGGGGAATTCCAGCAGGATTGCCCCACTTGCAGATACCGAAGTTCCGTCTGGACTTGATTCACGGATTACTCGGGCCTGCCTTTACTGTGGCCATGCTGGGCGCCATCGAATCACTGATGTCCGCAGTAGTATCGGACCGCATGAGCAATGACCGGCACAACCCTAACGTCGAACTGTTCGGACAAGGCATCGCGAATATTTTCTCGCCCATGTTCGGCGGCTTACCGGCCACTGGCGCGATTGCTCGCACCGCGACCAACATTCGCTCCGGCGCCCAGTCTCCCATTGCCGGCATTATTCACGCGCTCACTCTGCTCTGCATCCTGCTGTTCGCGGCGCCGCTGGTCAGCTATGTTCCCATGGCAGCGCTAGCCGGAATCCTGATGGTCGTCGCCTACAACATGGGGGAATGGCGTGAAATTCCGCAACTGCTGAAGCTCACGAAGACCGACATCAGCATCTGGGTGGTTACCTTTGCCCTCACCGTATTCGCCGATCTCACAGTAGCAGTGGAAGCGGGAATGATTCTGGCGGCGCTGCTTTTCATCAGTCGCGTGGCCTCGACCACCACGGTCTCTCAGGTAACCGACGATTATGTGGAAGACGGGCGCGTCCACATTCTGCAGGACAAGGACATTCCCTACTATGCGACCATCTTCCGCATTCACGGCCCGTTCCTGTTTGGGGCAACTGACAAAATCGCTGCCGTGGCGGAGAACATCCATAAACTTCCTCCCGTGGTCATCCTGCGGCTGCGTAATATGACGGCGCTGGATGCCACAGGGCTATTTGCCATCGAGGAGGTCGCAAAGCAGTTGCATGCCAGCAAACGCACGCTGATTCTCTGTGGGGCGCGCGAACAACCTGCGCAACTGATCCACCAGGCGGAATTCGCCGAGGTGATCGGCGAAGAAAATATCTGCGAGAACGTGCAAGATGCGCTACGCCGCGCGGAAGAAGTATATGAAGGCCTGGAGCAGAAATTCATATTGGCCAAAAATTGAAATGACGCAGATCAATCGGCCTAAAATCGAAACAGGTAGGACGCCTTCACAAAAAACTGCCGCCCGTCATTGATATATCGGTTCCGCTCAGTCAGGATAAATCCAGTGACGGGGTCCACTGCCAGGCCGCGATTCAGATTCGCCAGATCGCTGTTATACCCCGCGTAGATCGCTGTTCCCGGATGGACCAGGTAAGTAATCAGGAAATCCGCATTGAAATTCTTCGTCGGAGATAGCGCACTGATCTCCGGATTCGACAGTACCGACGTGTACTGCAGAATCACCCTGGCCGATAGCGCTCGGGTGAACTGGTAATTCCACTTGCTGCGGAATATATGATTCGTCACCGCAGTCAGGCTGGGCTGGTTCTGGCGAATATGCTCCAGCAAGTACGCGTTGTCGACTCGCAGGCGGCCTCTGGCATGGAACGTCAGCGTGAAATTGCCCTGGTCTTCATGACCCAAACTTGGAACCTGCCCGGCGGCCGGATTGTAATTCACTCCTTTCCCGGAAACGAAAAATGCAGTGAAGTCCAATTCCTTGAGCCAGCTTGTACCCGCCTCGATGCCCCAAAATGGTTGTGGGAAAGCGGTCACGCGCGATAGCGTGCCGTAATCCAGCGGCCGAAGCCGCACGTCGTCGTACCCAAACGGATGCAAATTAACGTAGGTGCCTCGCGCCATATCCACGCGAAAACCAGGGAAGAAAAAATAATCTAGCGCCGTGCCCTGATGATCCCAGATGTTGAATTGTTGCAGCGTGGGGCCATAGGAAATTAGAAATTTGCCCTCGGGGCGCAAGTAGTAACTGGCGTTGATCATCTGCTCGCGGATATCGACGCGATTGACGAACCCGGTTTCAGTGTTGAACCCGGGACTGTAATCCACATACAGCGATTGCAGATTGAACTTGCGCCCGAAGCGTTCGAGGTCGGCCTTATACCCGGGCCCGCTGGAACGTGTTCCCGAGATTACATCCACGGTGGAACTGGTCACGGCTTGGCCTTGCAGTCGCCAATTTTGCCCTAGCTTCAGATTAGCGTCCACTCCGCCGACCCGGTTGTATCCGCCCCCGAACTCGCGGTCCGTGTAGGTCGCGCCAATGCTCGACTGCTCGAGAATGTCGCGGCTGACGCGCGCAATGGTGAAGGTCGCGCGCTCCCCCGCGTGCGTATCGCTTGGCGGCAGCACCTCGCCGGGGGCGCGATCGTCACTGGCCAGCAGTCCTAGCGCCCACGGTCCGCTTTTTCCCGTCAGCCGCAGCCCGAACTCCGGGTGAGCAATACGCCGCGTAAACACCAGGTCGATGGGAGTATTGAAGTAATTGCTGTTCTCCAGGAAAAACGGCCGTTTCTCTGGAAAGAAAACCTCAAAGCGCTGGTTAACAGTGATCTGCGGCTGATCGGATTCAACCTGGCTAAAGTCGGGATTGACCGTGGCATCGAGCACGAAGCTATCGCGCAGAATGAATTTCGCATCCACGCCGATTTCCGGCTGCAGGGTTCGGCTTTCAAAAAATGGATTTGCCGGATCGCGCTGGTCGATATCACGGAAGCCGCGCAGCAATCCGTATGGAATCAGCTGAATATTGCGCACGCGTGACATCTCCAGGCCAGTCGCGACCGCCGCCTGATTGAATCGCCCTTGAATGCGATTGGTAATACGCGGCCAGAACAGATTTTCGTTAGTGCGCGGGATGCCGCGATTGAGAATGATCCTCCACTGTTGCGGGTCGGTGTTGGGAAAACGCAGGCTCTTGAAGGGAATCGACATCAGCAGCATGTAGCCTTGGCTCGTGAGGCGGCCTTCGGAGTTCCACACAGTATCGAATGACTGGTCGAACCCGCTGTAATCGAGCGGCACCCCCTTGCCGATGGAACCCTCCGTCCACAGCGCGTCCCATTGAATGCCCATTGGGTTCGCCGCGAACGCGTAGCCCCGGCGCGCATCATTGAAGGTATCGATCATGATCTCGGCGGAATCATCCGAGAAAATGTCTTCCCGCCTGGTCATACGCGCACGAATTTTATCCGGCTCCTTGTCCCAGCAGATGAACACCGCATACAGGTTGTGCGCGTCATAGGCGAGATACACGTCCGTATCCTGAGTAGGCTGAGCACCGTCCGCCGGCTCGCGGGCGATGAATCCTCTGACCTTGAGCATGTGCTCAGCGACGACCGTTACCGGGCGCATGCCTTCAAAGTCCGCGAGAGTGGGTGCCGTTGATATGCGGGGAATCTGAATGATCGGGGGAGCCGCGAACGCAGACGGGCTGACTGCCAATATGGCGGCAGCCAAAACTGACGCCAGCAAGCTGGTTTTCCTTGAGCTCACGAATGCCAGCAGCATTCTACACGGCACAATAATTCTCGACCGCCATGTGGAGTGCTTAACAGGCCCATGATCCGATATCACGCTGGCTTAGACGTGGAAATGGGGCGTTCGATATCTCGCCCCGAACTGGCTCGATGTCAGCGGTGCTCGAAAGCCGGCATGCGAGTTAGTAGCCTCCGGCCCCTATTCCCTTTATATTCTCTACTGGAGGGCTGCCCTCCTGCGATGATCATCAATCTCGCCGAACGCGCGCACAACCACAACTGGGAACTCGATCCGGTCATCCGTTCGCTGCTCGACACCGATTTTTACAAGCTGCTGATGCTGCAGTTCATCTGGAAGCATTTCCCCAAGACCCAGGTGACATTTTCCCTCTTCAATCGCCATCCCTCCGTGCGCATGGCCGATATTGTTCACATCGACGAATTGAAGATGCAGTTGCAGCACGTGCGTGGCCGCCGGTTCCGCAAGTCTGAACTGGTGTGGCTGGCGGGCAATACCTTTTACGGGCACCGCGGAATCTTTGAGCCGGCTTTCCTGGAGTGGTTGGAACGCGACTTCAGGCTGTCCGATTATGAACTTCATGTTCGCGACGGGCAGATTCACCTGAGCTTCGAAGGCACATGGCCGGAGACAACCATGTGGGAACTCTACGCGCTGGCCATTCTCGATGAACTGAAAACACGGGCGCATCTGAAGACCCTGAGTGAATTCGGCCTCGACATTCTGTATGCCCGTGCAAAGACGAAATTGTGGAGCAAGATCGTGCGCCTTCGCGGCGTGCCGGATTTAAGCGTAGGTGATTTCGGAACGCGGCGGCGCCACAGCTTCCTCTGGCAGGAGTACGTTGTGGTCGCCATGGCTGCAAACCTGGGCAGCAACTTCATTGGTACTTCCAACGCTTTCCTGGCGCACAAGCACGATGTCGAAGCAATTGGAACCAACGCACATGAGATTCCCATGGTCCTCGCCGCGTTGGCGAACGATGACGAGGAACTAAGGGAGTCGCAGTATCGCGTGCTCGAGCTGTGGCAGCAGACATATGAAGGAGCCCTGCGCGTGATGCTCCCCGACACATTTGGAACAACGCAGTTTCTGCAGGGCGCTCCCGATTGGGTCGCCGATTGGACTGGCCAGCGTGTGGACAGCAAGGATCCATATCTTGCCGGCGACGAATACATCGAATGGTTGAGAGCGCACGGGAGGGATACCCGAGAGAAGCTCTTGATCGCCTCCGACACCCTGGATGTTGACATCATCCTGGGGCTGCACGCTTACTTTGGCGGAGTACTTGGCAAAGGAATGCGGCCCAGCGACTTCCAAAGTGCCGCCGATTTTTACGATCAAGGGAAGTGGACGCCCGGCCGCCGCTTGCGCTTCAGCGCTGGCTGGGGAACGTTGCTGACGAACGATTTTCGCGGATGCAATCCGAACGACGGCGGCGGCTTTGATCCGATCAGCCTCATCTGCAAAGTGTCCAGCGTCGAGGGACGGCCAGCCGTCAAACTCTCCGACAACTACGCAAAAGCTTTGGGTCCTGAGAAGGAAATTGAGCGCTACCGGCGCGTCTTCGGGACTGTCGGAGTTGCGAACGCTCCGGTGCTCGCCTAAACCCGCCAAAGAGACCTGCACTCCCTTCACTCATTCATCCGTTCTGTGTCACATTAGAAGTTCATGCCTGCAATTGACGACGCCAGAGCCGGACGCGCCGCCTTCACCCATCCGGGATTCGTGCTGTTCCAGGTCGCACGCTTCCTGATCGTTTCTGCGGTCGAAATGCAGGCTGTAGCTGTGGGATGGCAAGTCTACGAGATCACCAAACGCCCGCTCGATCTCGGATACGTCGGGCTCGCGCAATTTCTGCCAGGGATTCTGCTATTCCCGATCTCCGGGCACGCTTCCGATCGATTTGAACGAAGCAAGGTTTTGTCAGCCTGCTATGGCGGATACGCGGTTTGCTTCGCCCTGTTACTGGCCCTCGCCGAACGTGGTTCTCCGTCGATCACTTCCATTTACGTCGTTCTGGTGCTGATTGGAGTAGTACGCTCATTTAACAGTACGGCAAGCCGTTCGATTCTTCCCCAGTTGGTTCCCCAGGAACATTTTCCCAATGCAGTCGCATGGAACGCCAGCATCTTTCAGGCCGCAACCATTCTTGGCCCTTCCTTTGGCGGAATTGCTTATGCTGCATTCCGTGGCCCTTCAGCGGTTTATCTCATCGCGATGGTTACAGCAATTGGCGCGACTGTTTCGTCCTTCCGAATCAAGCCGGAAGTCAAAGCGCGCCCGCGTGAGCCCATGACGCTGAAGACCGTCTTCGCCGGCCTGCATTACATCTGGAATAAAAAACTGATTTTAGGCGCGATTTCATTGGACCTGTTTGCGGTTCTGCTGGGCGGAGCCGTCGCACTGCTTCCGGTATATGCCAGGGAAATCCTTCACACCGGGCCCTGGGGATTAGGACTTCTCCGCACCGCTCCGGGAATCGGCGCAGCAGTCATGGCCGTCTTGCTGGCGCACCGGCCGCTTCGCGGGAAGTCTGGGCCCACATTGTTGTGGGCCGTCGCTGGCTTTGGCATATTTACCATCATCTTTGGACTGTCGCGTAGCCTCACGCTTTCTCTCGTAGCATTATTTCTGCTCGGCGCCAGCGATATGATCAGCGTAATCATTCGCGCAACTCTTACCCAGTTGGCTACCCCTGACGAAATGCGAGGACGGGTCACTGCCGTCGACATGATTTTCATCGGCACGTCAAACGAATTCGGACAGTTCGAGTCGGGCCTCACCGCACAATGGTTCGGCACCGTGCCCGCAGTCATCATCGGTGGAGTGGGAACACTCGTCGTGATTGTCGTGTGGGCGTGGTGCTTCCCTGAACTCAGGCACGCCGGAGACTTACATGCAATTACCAGCGAAGCATTGCAAGGTGCGACGAATAGCGAGGCCGAGCGCCAGAGTCTTCCCACCTGATTTGTGATCTGCCGGACTACATGCCGTAGAATGTCGCTTCATTCAGGCGATGAGGCCCCGTTTGATCGAGCGCTACTTCCGTCTCAAAGAAAATCAGACCACGGTCAGGAATGAGTTTCTGGGCGGCCTGACAACTTTCATCACCATGGCCTACATCGTGGTGGTCAACCCGCAAATTCTTTCCAAGGCTGGAGTGCCCATTGACGGGGTGGTGTTCGCGACCTGCATCTCAGCCGCGGCCGCAACCCTGGTAATGGGTCTCTACGCCAACTATCCCATCGCACTTGCTCCCGGCATGTCGCTCAACGCCTACTTCACCTACGTGGTGTGCCTGGAAATGCATGTGCCTTGGCGAACCGCATTGGGCGTCATCTTTTTTTCCGGACTCGTGTTCCTCATTCTGACTGTGAGCCGGGTGCGCGAGCAGATCGTCAATGGCATTCCCAATTGTCTGAAACATTCGACTGCCGGCGGAATTGGAATGTTCATTGCTTTCGTTGGACTGCGGAACGCAAATCTGGTGGTCGCAAATCCCGCTACTTTTGTCAGCCTGGGGACTTTCCGCAATCACGAAGCCCGACTGGCATGTTTCGGATTAGCTCTGATGCTGATCCTGATGACGCGCAAGATCACCGGCGCCATCGTGATCGGCGTACTAGTCACAACCCTGCTGGGAATTGTGCGTGGCATGTCGAGTTGGCCTGCCGCAATCTTCGCTTTGCCCCATCCCTCGAGTACGTGGCTTCAACTTGATCTTCGCGGCGCGATGCACCTGGGGCTGTTCGAGATCATTTTTGTCTTCTTGTTTGTGGATCTATTCGATAACGTCGGCACCCTCGTGGGAGTTTGCGAGCAAGGAGGCTTCGTCAAAGACGGCAAGATTCCCCGCGTCGGCCGGGCGCTCGTATCGGACGCTGTGGGTACAATCTTCGGTGCGCTCACGGGAACGTCGACGGTGACCAGCTATATCGAAAGTGCGGCAGGAGTCGCCGCCGGAGCGAAAACCGGACTGAGCAACATCGTCGTGGCGGCGCTCTTCATTATTGCAGCATTCTTTGCCCCGCTCGCAGCCGCTATCCCCGGGTACGCTACTGCCCCGGCATTGATACTTGTGGGCGCCCTCATGACCGAATCGATCGGTCGCGTCGAATGGAATGATTTTACCGAGGCCATCCCCGCATTCGTCACCCTGCTCGGGACTCCCCTGACCTTCAGCATCGCGACAGGCTTAAGTCTGGGATTGATCTCCTACACTCTGGTGAAGGCGGCTGCCGGAAAGTTCCGCGAGATCAGTCCAGTCATCTGGCTTCTCACGCTGCTGTTCCTTTTTCGTTACGCCTATCTCGCCTCCGAGTAGTCGACATGTAAGCAGGGTGCCCCACCCTTGACGCGTAGGATGCGACAGGGTGGGGATGTTGACTGCCTTTCCTGCCATAGAAATCGCGGCCCGTCCCACGCGGCAGACATCATCTGCCCGCTCGAGACACTGACTACGCCACGCTCACGGTAACCGTTGCAGTCGATCGCCCATATTGGTTCGTTGCGTAAACCGTATAGGTCGTAGTGGCCGTGGGATGAACCGTCACATTGCTAAGCCGCACGGCACCAGGCCCGGGCGAAACGATCACATAATCTGCGCTGCTCACAGCCCAGGACAGAGTCACAGTTCCACCGGCCGAAAGAGGTCTTCCGGACATGTCCTGATTCCAGCAAAGTCGCCGGAACTTAATGAATCACGGTTTTCGCTGTCCCCATGTTGTCGTATCTGTCGTAAACCCTCACGACCACGACATGTTCCGGAGCTCGGTCTTTAGAGTTGTCGGGCGCCATGTGAAAGTCATAGTTCTCGCCTTTTGCATCCGAGATCTGGCCAACCGGCTCAATATACTTCCACTCCCCGGCATCCACTGAATACTCGGCGCGCTTGATGCTGGAAAATCCGTCTTCAGCGCGGAATCGAACATGGATCTGACCACCGTCCACCGACGCCGCCAGATTTTCGATTCGCGGCTGCGTCGTGTCCACTTCAAACCGGCGGCTCTCACGAGATGCAGTCAATGCCTCGCCTGGCGAATGCGAGGGAGCATCCGAAGCAACTACTCTGATCGTGTAGCCTCCATCAGGAAGCAGGCTGGCATCGAACGAATAGGCTTTATCCGTAAGATTTTCTTTCAACAGCAACCATTGGCTATTGCCGTCCCCGCGATAATAGATGGAATACAGCAACTGGTCGTCGTTATCATCGTGCGCGCTCCATTTCACGCCAATGGAGTCGCGGTCGTGTGTGCTGGGGACAGGCGAATCGAAACGCGTCCCAGAAGATCCACTCACGTCAGTTCCCAGATTCAGGCCTGTGGATTTGGGTAGCGGCTGGTAGTGAACCCCCGACTGAACCGTAATGTCATCCACTTCAGGTGCAACGTTCTTCGGAAGGTAATTAAGAGAGACCGTGTCCACCGCGGGACGAGCATTTCCGGCGTGTAAAACGACTTTCCACTGGGCGTAACGTGCGGACGGAACTCCCATCTCACCGTCTTTTGATATTTCGACTGGCTTCCATGGACTCCAATTACGATCGGGATTATCCACGTTGCCACTGCGAGCGAGAAGATCGATCTTCCCTGTGCCGCGGCAATCGGCGCGCCCCCAGCGCGAGAATATCTTCGCGTCGAACACGTCGCTCTCGTACCATCCCTCGTTTTGCAGCCCGGGGCCGAGAACGAAAATTTTTCCCAGGTTGCTGCTCGCCGCATACAGTCCGCCGTTCGGAGCTTTCGCAAAGCCGGTCACCTGCGAGGCAGGCGCTTTTGAAACGTCCAGAAATTGATCGTCGCCATCGATCTCAAAAATGTGTCCCCGGTTGCCCGTACCAGCCAGGAGTTTGTCATGGGCGTCGAAGCCGAGCGCGTACACTATGTCCTCGCGCGACGTCCAAAGCCGCAGTGGAGAACCATCGGCTGCAATTCGATATACATCAGAACCGCCACTGGCCGCTCCACCCGGCGCGGGAAAAGCACCGAGCGTGATGGTGCTTGGAGTAGTTGGCACTGGTCCTCCTGGCATCTGACCTACGGATGGGGTCTGCGGATTTGAACCCATGGTGATCAGCATGGAAGGACCTGCAGGCGTAGAAGCTCCCGAAGCCCTCTTTTCTCCTACACCCGCGGCATAGATATTTCCTTCTCGATCCAGCGCCAATGCCGTGATCTCTTTTTTCGGAGCACTGTACAGCACGAATCCCTCGCCCTCTGGAGAGATCCGGTAAACCAATCCGCTGCCATCAGTACCGGCGATGAGATTCCCTTTTGCATCGAATGCCAGCACGCGAATGTGAGTTTCATCGCTCCTGAAAAATACCGAATGATCGCCCTTGGGCGTGACCTTATAAATCTCGCCATGGTCACCGGTGGCAATATAGAGATTGCTGGACTTGTCGAGCGCGAGATCCCAGATGTACTTGGTCCCAGGCGCGAAATAAATCGAACTGCTCCAAGTGGAGTCCAGAGCAGGCTTCGCGGCATCTTTAGAGGCATTGTCCACCGCCTTCGTATCCGGTTTATTCGCCTCGTTTGTCTCCGGGTTCCCTCCCGCTTTGTGCTCTATCTTGTAGACCTTACCGTCGGGTGCGGTCGCTGCATAAATGACCCCGTTCGGACCAACCTTCAACGCCTGCACTTGCAACTCTTGTGGCTGGAAAATGATGGTCGACTTGCCTTCGGGCGTAATGCGATAGACGCGAGCCGGAGAACCGGTCGCGGCAAACACGTTGCCCGCATCATCCGCAGCTACTGCCCAGGTATACGTGGAAGGCGTCGCGTACAGCAGCTTGAATGACGGCGCAAGCTCAAGACCTCCGGCGCTGCGAATTGCGACCCCGCTGGCGGTTCCCTTCACCAGTTCCTCGAACTTCGACTGCTCCCATGTCCGCGTTCCTTCCGCCACACCATAGCTGGAAGCGATAGAAGCGATAGCAATTGTGAATACATACCAAAGAACTGAACGGGAACTCCTGAGCACTCTGTGCAATGTCATACCTCGATTAAAAGTCCGGGAAGCCCGGTACCCATGGCTATTGGGGATTAGCTTGGAAACTTCAGGTTACCACGCGATGCCGCTGCTTTGCGCACCCGGCACGCGCCAAAGCATTACGGGTCGCAGCATCCCGCGACACTCCCGCCAGGCGACGCTGAGTTACGGAGCTAATCGGCCTCATGTTATCGTAGATTTTTATGGATTCCGCGAGGCAGAAACTCCTCGGCATGCTGGCTCAGAAGTCTTTCCGACTCGGTGAGTTCAAGCTCTCTTCGGGGGGGACAAGCGATTACTACATCGACTGCCGCACGACGACACTGGATGCCAAGGGATCGCGGCTGGTGGGCGAAGTGTTTACTGAAGAAATTCATCAGCGGGCATGGAAGCCTCGGGCCATCGGCGGCTTGACCATGGGCGCCGACCCGATCGTGGTTGCGGTTTCGGTTGTGAGTGGCGAACTCGATGGCTTCCTGGTGCGCAAGGCCGAGAAGCAGCACGGAACCGGGCAGCGTATTGAGGGCTTTCGGGAAAAGGGAGCGCCGGTGGTTATTGTCGATGACGTCTGCACTACCGGCTCTTCCACGATCCAGGCGATCGAGGCAGCACGCGAATTTGGATTCGAAATCCTGGGGGTTATGTGTTTGGTCGAGCGGGAAGAGGCGAAAGGACGGCCAGGTGTCGAGAAAGCAGCGGCACCGGCACCCTTTGTATCCATCTTCACGGCTACTGATGTGCGTCAGCAGCATCTGCTTCAGAACGATGATACTCAGCCACTTTTCGCCATGGCGGCCACTTGCGAACTCTGCGGCCAGCCCGCCGTTACCAATAACCCCAGAACCCGCTGCGCAGTGCACAAAGCGTAAAGTGATATTCATCGCGCTTTAACGCGCTCTCCAAATCGTATGATTCAGACTCTCGAATGGACCAACAAAGGCGTGCGCTTCATCGACCAAACGAAGCTGCCCACCGAAGAAGTTTATGTGACCTGCAGCACGCATCAGCAGGTGGCTGAAGTCATCCGCAATATGGTGGTTCGTGGAGCGCCAGCGATTGGAGTCGCGGCGGCAATGGGCGTAGCCCTGGGAATCAAGAACTCTAAGGCTGAGTCCACCGGGGATTTGAAGCGCGAGTTCGACGAAATCTGCGAACTCATCAGCAAAACCCGGCCCACGGCGGTCAACCTGTTCTGGGCCATTCGAAGGATGCAGGAGAAATTCGAGCGCATTCGAATTCATCCCATACCGCAGATTAAACAGGCCCTCATTGAAGAGGCACAGCGCATGCACGCAGAAGACATTGCCGCGAATCAATCCATGGGGCGCCATGGCGCCACATTGATGCCAAGCTCCGGTGGCGTTCTGACGCATTGCAATGCCGGAGCGCTGGCCACCGCCGGCTACGGTACGGCGTTGGGCGTTATTCGCGCAGCGGTTGAACAGGGCAAGAAAATTCATGTTTACGCCGACGAGACCCGCCCTTTCCTCCAGGGTTCACGCCTGACTGCCTGGGAGTTGATGAAGGATGGAATTCCCACTACCGTCATTTCCGACAATATGGCAGGCGCGATGATGAAGCAGGGCAAAATCGGGGCAATCGTGGTGGGAGCGGACCGCATTGCCGCTAATGGAGACGTGGCCAACAAAATAGGAACCTACACGGTGGCAGTCCTCGCAAAAGAACATGGCATCCCTTTCTATGTAGCCGCTCCCATCTCGACTGTTGATCTGGAATGCCCCGACGGCAGCCAGATCCCCATTGAGCAGCGAAATGGAAAGGAAGTCACGCACATTGCCGGCAGGCAGATGGTGCCCGACGGTGTGGCTGTAGAAAACCCCGCTTTTGATGTGACGCCTGCAAAATTTGTCGCGGCCATCATCACCGAAAGAGGAATCGCCAAGGCTCCCTATCAAGACTCTTTACGCCAGCTCGCTCAACTTGAGTCGGAAGTGGGTCCTTGAGCGCCAGTTTGCCAAGAGAAACAGCGGTGCAATCCGGCACTTTCGTAAAACTTCGTAAGAACGGCAAGCCCGGTCGTTTGCCGCTACTTTCTCTGCTGCGCCGGGTTGAATCCATCGTCAACTTGCAACTACTGGTCTGAACAGAATCCTTGTTCCACGCTTTTTCCTCGGGAGATGTCATGGCATTCGCCACTCGTTTCGTTGTACCCATTGCGTTCTCGGCTGTCCTAACCTTGGCAGGCTGCGGTGGCGGTAATGGCACATCCAAACCTACGCCTCCCCCGAGTGGGGCGTTCAGCAACGCATCGCTGAGCGGCACTTATACGTTTTCTGTGGCGGGCGCGAATGGCAGCGGAATCTTCGCCATGGCAGGCACGTTTGCAGCATGCGGCTGCGTCCAAGGCACGATTTCATCCGGCACGGTCGACTTAAATGATCCCAGCGGACCCGCGATTGCTGCGGCCATCGGCAGCAACAGCACTTACCGCATAACGTCGGACGGACGCGGCCTCGCTCGCCTGTTCATTACCATACCTGGAAGTTCTGCCACAGAAATTGACCTTGATCTTGTGCTGACGTCCAGTTCTCATGGCTCCGTGATACGGTTCGACGGTTTTGGAACGGGCAGCGGAACGATTGACCTGCAATCCAATGCCGTCATAGCGGCGAACCTGACAGCGACTCCTTACGCTTTCTTTCTATCCGGCGGTGATCTGAACAACCTGCCGGTAACTACGGCAGGCGCTCTCAGTGTTGGGTCCACAGGCACGATCCTCACCGGCGTAGAAGACTTCAACTACAATGGCACGCCCTCCACGCAGTTGGCGCTTACAGGTTCGATCACTCTCGGCAGCGGCACCAATCCGGGCCAGGCTGTCCTAACTACGTCGGGGACGACGCCGAGATCGTTAGGCTTCAGCGTTTACGTCATTGACGCCACGCATTTAAAACTAATCGAGAATGACGGTCAGTTCGTGCTCATTGGAGATCTTCTGGCTCAACCGTCAACCTCCATTTCCGCAGGAGCCCTCGCCTTTACGATGAGCGGACTCAACTCCAACAGCGACTTGTTCGTGACCGGAGGAGTGATGCTCTCCGACGGTGTCGGCCTGCTCACCAACGGCGCTGAAGACGTGAATGATGCCGGCCTCGTGGATAACGGCACGAGTCCCGCTGCACCGTTTGCCTTCAACGGTTCGTTTTCTTCCACGGGAGATGGCCGTTTCCAGGTCAGTTTGACCAACTACGTAGGTGGAACCACGTTTGCCGCATACCCATCGGTGGGTGGCCTTCTGATGCTGCAAGTTGATAGCCTCGGCGGAGGGATCACGGCCGGCATCGCATTGCCTCAACAGCCTGACGCCACCATTAGCGCATCGCAAGGTTACGGTCTGAACTTGAGCGGCGAAGACCTGGGTACTTTTGTCGAAATCGATCAACTCGCGGAAGTCAAAACAACCGCCTCCGAAATGACTGGACTGGTTGACCAGAATGATGGCGGCCAATTCGGAACGGTTAATGTCCGCGGAACTTATAGTGTCGGCGCTGGATTCGTATCCGCCACTTTCAACAGCGGGTTGCCGAACTTGTTTTTGTATCCCATCGACAGTTCCACTTCGCTCTTGATTACTGCGGACTCGACTGTGGCAGCACTAGGCTCGTTCCAGATACAGAGCACGCCCGGCAGCGCGGCACAGGCTTCGCTGCGTCGCGCTTCGACCGTTCCCATGCCCAGGATACTGCCTCATCAGCGTTCGGCTAAGCCGAAGACTCGCGTTGGCAGCAATTAGACCTTGCGGCCTAGTTCTGCAATGGACCGATCCGGTGCAATTTCTTGAGATTACTCGGGGAGCAGCGATCTCGATTTCGACAGTCCGTTTCTGCCGTTGCTGCGAACCTCTGCTCTTGAAAATGCCCATGACACGGCCCGGACGCCAAGCAATACCCCGAGGATCAGAGCGTACTCCAGCGGTTTTCTGAGATCCGCTTTCACCAGCCAGACGTAGTGAATCACCCCGGCTGCCGCACTGAAATAGATCAGCCGGTGCAAGGTTTGCCAGCGCTTTCCGCCCAGTTTGCGAATCGACCACTTTGTCGAAGTCAGCGCCAGCGGAAGCATTAGGGTAAGAGCAGTCATGCCAGCAGTAATGAATCTGCGCTTGTAGATGTCCGCCAACATTTCGTGCACATCGAAGAACTTGTCCAGCCAGACATACGTCATCAGGTGCAGGAAGCCGTAGAAAAATGCGAATAGCCCGAGCATACGGCGGATCCCGATGATCCAATACTGTCGTGTAAGTTTTCGCAGCGGCGTAATGGAGAGGGTCACCAGAAGAAAAATCAGCGTCCAGTCCCCCGTACCATGGGTGATGGTCTCGATGGGATTGGCCCCAAGATCCGCATGTAGCCCTCTCCAGACGAGACTTCCCAGTGGCGCCAGGCAGGCGAGGAAGATCACGGGTTTGAGATAGCGGAGCATAAGGAATTGCTGCCGGTTGCGGGCCTCAAGAGCGCAAGCGAATCCGTTGGTCACTCTGCGGCGTGAAGACGCGGTTCCAAAATCGCTTCTCAGAAATTCTTCTTCAAATCCATTCCGCTGTACAAGCTGGCGACCTGGTCGTAGCCATTGAACATCAAGGTTGGGCGTTTCAGGAATTCTCCCAGCCGCCGTTCTTTAGCCTGGCTCCAGCGCGGGTGGTCTACGTTCGGATTCACATTGGCATAAAATCCGTACTCGCGAGGCGCGGAAATGTTCCACGTATTCATCGGCTGCTTTTCCGTAAACCGAATGCGCGCGATGGCTTTGGCGCTCTTGAACCCGTATTTCCACGGTAGGACAATGCGCAGCGGCGCTCCATCCTGATTGGGGAGTTCTTCTCCGTACATTCCGAAGCAGAGCAGAGTCAGAGGATGCATCGCCTCATCCATCCTCAGGCCCTCGACGTAAGGCCACTCCAGCACATCCCGCTGCTGGCCGGGCATTTGACTCTTATCCAGAATAGTTGTGAACTCGACGAACTTAGCCTTGCTCGTGGGATTGACCCGCTTGATAAGTTCACTAAGCGAGAACCCCACCCACGGGACAACGATCGACCATCCTTCTACGCAACGGTGGCGATAGATGCGCTCTTCTGGCGGCGCCATCTTGATGATCTCATCCACGCCGAGTTCCTGCTTCTTCTCCACCAGGCCGTCAATCTTCACCTTCCACGGCCGCGTTCGGAAATTCTTTGCCAACTCGGCTGGCTCGTCCTTGCTCGTCCCGAACTCGTAGTAGTTGTTGTAGTGCGTCACATCTTTGTACGGAGTGATCGTCTCGGTAGTGCTCAAAGGGCTTTTTTTAACGCCCTCGATCTTATTGCCCGCCGAGACTGTCTGCGACGGGATAACTACGTCGCGCAGTCGATATCCCAAGATAGCCGCGCTTCCCGCCGTCGCTGCCGCGGCAATAAAGTTTCGCCGATTCAAATAGACGCTCTTAGGCGTGATCTCTGATGAACGTATGTCTGCAGGTTTCTTGATGAGCATAGGACCCCAGTCCCTGGCAACTCTATTCTCAACCAATAGGACGCGTAAGCCTGCAGAAAAGTTTCATCCGCGCAAAGGGATAATCGTAATGTTGCAGGGGAGGGGCGAGAAGAACGTCAGCTATCCCAGCACTTCTCTGACTTTTCGTGACAAGGTCTGCAAACTGAAGGGCTTCTGCAGGAACGCGGTGCCCTCTTCGAGGGAGCCTTCGCTGACAATAGCGTCCTCGGTGTACCCCGACAGATAGAGGACCTTGGTCGAGGGGCGTGCCCGCGCAAGTTGCTTGACCAATTCGCGACCTCCCATGCCAGGCATGATCACATCCGTGATTACCAGATCAATTTTGCCTTCATGACGCCCGGCCATCGACAGCCCAGCTTCCCCGCTTTCCGCTTCCAGCACACGGTAGCCTTTCGCCTCCAGCGTATCCCGCACTAACTGGCGCACGGAGTCTTCGTCCTCCACCAGCAAAACTGTTTCGGTGCCCCCAAGGGCGGCGTCGGGCAGGGGGGCCGGTTGCTTTTCCGCCGCACCCTCCACCTGAGGCAAGTAGATTTGAAACGTTGTCCCCTGGCCTTGCTCGCTCTGTACCATCACATAACCCCCACTCTGCTTGACAATGCCGTACACCGTCGAGAGGCCAAGCCCAGTCCCCTTGCCCTTCTCTTTAGTAGTGAAGAATGGCTCGAAGATGCGTAATTGCGTCTCCTTGTCCATTCCCATCCCTGAATCGCTGACCAAAAGCATCACGTACTTGCCCGGCCGGATGAATTGTTGGCTGCGACGTGGACTTCCATCCACGACGATGTTCTGCGTTTGGATGGTTAACTTACCCCCGTCCGGCATGGCGTCTTTCGCGTTCACCACCAGGTTCATCAGCACTTGCTCGAGTTGACCGGCGTCTGCCCGTGTGTGCGCGGCCTCCGGCGAAAGTATGCTGACAAGTTCCACATTTTCGCCGATGAGCGGGTTCACCAAGCGCTGCATATCCTGCACGATCGCGTTCACGTCAACAAGTTTCAATTCCAGAATCTGCTTGCGGCTAAAGGCCAGCAGCTGGCGCGTCAGGGTCGTAGCACGATCAGCGGCAAGCTGGATGGCTTTTCCTTTTTCGTGGAGCGGGTTCTCCGGCGGTAGCTTCGCCAACATAACCTCCGCGTACCCGCTGATTACCATCAGCAGGTTATTGAAATCGTGGGCAACGCCCCCCGCAAGCCGGCCGACTGCTTCCATTTTTTGAGCCTGCCGGAACTGGTCTTCCAGCGCGCGGCGGTCGGTCACATCCTCGGCGATGGCTTCCAATACATCTGCTGGCTCGTCCGCGCTGCTCACCGCGCGGCCACTAATCCTTACGGTAATCGTGTTTCCATCTTTTCGCTTCCACCTCACCTCGATGCCGTCCACGCGTCCAGTCCGCCGGAACTGGTCGATCAGGTGCGCGTGCTCCCCGGGATTGGCGAATACATCCTTTTCGGGATCAAGCAACAACACATCTTCCGCTGACTCGTAGCCCAGCATGGCAATCAGGGCAGGATTCACATCCAGAAAACGACCTTCCAGGCTTGAACGGTAGATGCCGTACACCGAACTCTGCACCAGCGAACGGTAACGAGCTTCGGAGCGCCGGAGCGCCTGATCGTTGCGCTTGATCTCAACCGCGCTCGCCAGCTGTCGGGCTACAAACGTGAGGATCTCCTTGTCCCGCTCTCCATAACGAATATTTTTCGAATAGGTCTGGACAACCAGGGCACCGAACGTATGACTATTCACTTTCAGCGGTACGCCCATCCAATCCAGAGAACGTGCGCCGTTGCGTTCGACTTCTCCTCTCTCTTCCATGGCCTGCAAAATTTCCGGAGTAGCTAGCAGCGGTTCTCCCATCCGAATCACGTAGTCTGTCAGCCCGCGGCCCAGCTGTTTAGAAGACGGCGCGCCATCTCGCTCGTCCACGAAATAGGGAAACGTGACCAGCTCGGTTGCCTCATCGTAGAAGGCGATGTAGAAATTCCGGGCGTACATTAGCTCGTCAACAATGCCGTGTACTGCCGCAAAGAACTGCTGCAGATCGTGAGCGCTGCTGCTCTTTTCCGCGACCCGGTAAAGCGCGGAACTGAGCGCCTCCACTCGTTTACGATCGGAAACATCGCGATATCCGGCGCAAAAGCCAGCCATCTTCCCGTCCTGCAGCAGCGGGGAGCAGGAGAGTGAAACGTCCAGCAGAGTCCCGTCGCTTTTCCTGCGTTTCGTTTCCAGGGTGATGCGTTCGCCTCGGGCCAGCACCTCGGTGAGCCACTTCGATTCAGCCAGCCGGTCTGGGGGAACAACGAGATTTTCCAATGGTTGGCCGATGACATCTGCGGAAGCGAGTCCGAACATGCTGAGGAATTTTTCGTTAGCCCACAGCACGCGATGACCGCAGTCCGCCACAGTAAGCGCATCTGGAGACGCTTCGAAAACTTGTTCGAGAAACTGGAGTCTCGCCTGGGGATCATCCCAGGCCGACGTGTAGGGAGCAACCGGGCAGCACCGTTCGGAACACGACGCCTGACTTGCTTCCATCTCGGTCGGCACAAAAGAGGGCGGGGCTCCAGTTTCCAGAGCCTTTTGCAACTGCTGCGCGCGTGCCCGATCGATTGGCACGGACGTGCTCACACGTTCGCCCACGCGAATCCCCCTCCAGATCGCAGGTTTCAGCGTAAAACGGCGAAGTACCGGCTCGAAAGTTACCGGGGTAATCCTGAAATGGGTTGAGTCGAAACGGGAAGGAACTTGGTTCCAGCGTTGCGGAACCTCCAACCTTGATGTCCCCTGCGGCTCCGAGTGGGAGCCTGCTGTCGCACTTCTTGAAGTTGCATTAATGAGATGGTCCGCCGCCGAGTAGCATAACTCGGCAGTTTCATTTGGAGGATCATCGTCATGCACATCGCATCCATTGGCATCGATCTCGGAAAGACCACCTTTCACCTAGTTGCATTGGGAGAACGGAGCAGGG
>JBKOUZ010000193.1:0-12775 GCA_046723715.1 Acidobacteriota bacterium
AAGTTGTCCAAAGGACTTGCCCAAGCCTCTAGCATTAACTTTTCCCGATACATCATTAATTAATGATGGGGGTTAGAAGTTCAGAGCGCAAAATCGATGAAAGGCTGCGCTCTTCGACGCGTCGCATAGCAGCAAATGGAGGACACTCAATGAGATGAAGCTCGGGCGTCCTTGGCCGTGTGCGTTGTTTCCACCCACGATAGAGGGCTTTTTGGCTATCGATGAAGGTTTAAGAATCTGTCCTAACTTATTGAAAACATGGTGGCCAGGGACGGAGTTGAACCGCCGACGCCAGCCTTTTCAGGTATTCTTTGAGCCTAAACCCTTTTTCAATCAACAACTTAATTCGTCGAGATGGCCGATTTATTGTGACCATTCTGTGACCAGCGCCGATGTTCGCCTAAGCGTCGGTGTCGCCACGGCAGTTCACGGTTCCATAGATCAATCGATGCATACGTCCACACTGTTACGTTCTGAGATTCTAATGCTCTACTCGGAATGATGTGCAGTCGCGCCGCCCTTTCTCAATCGGTGGCCGGACGACAAGCGCTGGCGCCGCAATTCGGACATGCGTGAATTTGCTCGACAAAGGCACCCGTGGCTGAGTCGGCCGCACGAGTCTCGTCGCCCTCGTTGAAGTACAGAGCTTTGTCGGCGTGATGGTTCATCGCCGCTCCACAACGAGGACAGATCATCGGCTCACCGCTTTGTGGCCCAGAATTCATCCGGCTACCTTCTGTCAGTTCAGCGGAATTTGTTCGCGACCGTGGCGTAAGGTCCGAGCCATCCAGATCAGCTCTTGCAAGAACTTATCGATCCGCCGAATGTATGACTCGTCGGCTAGGCTGCCCTCTTGGTCAAAAGCCTTCTGCACACTCGAAAAATTGACGTCCCAAAAAATAGTAACCAGCCCAAGCTCCCGCATGACTGGGAGGAGGTTCTGAATCATGCGAGTCCCGCCAAATGGTCCCGCAGAAACTCCGACGATACCGACCGCCTTGTGAATGTACTCCTTCAGGCAACTATCCAAAACGTGTTTCAAGAGGCCGGAGTAACCATGGTTGTATTCCGGAGAGACAAGAACTAGGGCGTCTGCTCTATCCATGTTTGCTGAGAATTCAGCTTGTTTGATCGCCTCTCCAGCATCGTTTGTGGGCAGGCAAAGCTTCGCGATATCGATGAGATTAGTATCAATTGCTGGACGCTTGCGCAGTTCGTCGGCAACTACTTGTGCCGCATGTGCGCTCATACAACCCATTCGGGCCGTGCCCAGAACCACTGGAATATAGAGGTTTCGGTTTTCCACTAGCGCTCCCGTCGTGTGGCCCCAGTTGTCTATTTTTGATGAGATTCTGATCTTCACCGGAGGTGACACGTTTCTTGCTCCGGGGTCGCGGAGCGTCTGGAAGTCTTTCACTTTGGAGCCGAACTGCGCTGCTCACATCTGACCCTCGAATATAAGAAGATCCCAACTCGACCCTAAGTGCCACTCGTCACCTTTTTCCCGAACTCGAATCAGATGGATGTCTACACGTTTGTGAGGACTCTCTATGGAAGGAAGAGTTGTCATCGTTACGGGCGCAGATGGTGGCCTGGGCAAGTCTGTAACGCAGGCTCTACTGGACAGCGGCGCAACGGTTGTTGGCACTTCTCGGAAGATTCAGATGGCTGAATTCCAGCATCCATCTTTTTTCGGAGTTCCTGCGGATATCTCCAATAGAGAGGGATCCACGCGCTTGATTAATGAGGTTCTGTCGCGATTTGGAAAGCTCCACGTCCTTGTACACACCGTTGGAGGCTTTGCCGGCGGGCAAGCGGTTGTGGATACGGACGACGATACGTTTCAGCGAATGATGGATCTGAATCTGAAACCCTTGCTCCACATGTTAAGGGCAGCGATTTCACCGCTGAGGGAAAGTGGGGCGGGGTGCGTAATTGCCGTTGGAAGCCGAGCTGCCGTCGAGCCGGGAGTGAGTGTTGGCGCTTACAGCGCGTCCAAGGCGGCCATGCTTTCCGTCATGAAGACCGTTGCTTTCGAGAACAAAGACGCGGGTCTTCGGGCAAATGTGATCTTGCCAGGGACGATCGATACGCCTGCAAATCGAAGATCGAGTCCTGATGCCGATTTTTCGAAATGGGTCCGGCCGGCGGCTATCGCAACTCTCATTACGTGGCTTGCGGGAGACGAAGGCAGAGATATTAATGGAGCGGCGATTCCGATATATGGCAGCGAGATTTGATTCCGTAGCGGTTTTATTCATGTATGGGCTCGAGGCTTACTCGGCCGCAGGACTCCTATTAGCGGCGGTGTTCGTATTCAAAGGAGTCCAGCGAATCGACTCCGAGGCGCAGGGCAGCGGCATCGGCTTCCGTCTTTTGATCATCCCCGGAGTGGCAGCCCTTTGGCCGTTATTCCTTTCGAGATGGCTTCGACGCAGCACGGAACCACCTTTGGAGAAGAATTCACATCGGTTGGCAGCGAACAGATCATGATTCAGCCCTTGAGATCGGCGCATCGACGAACGTGGTTGGCGCTAGCGTCTGTTCTGCCAATGGTGTTGATCGTTGGGCTCATGGCAAGGCGACCGCTACCGCGCTCAAATTCGAAGATAACCAATTCAGAAACGCAGCAAGCGATTCGGCAAACGGACGATCTCTGGGCAAAACACAAAATCCATTCTGTTTTTCTGCGCGATACGAGCGATTCGACTTCGGTTCAACTTTTCTTAGAGTCGCTTGGTGACCTCTCCGTTCCAGACGTGCTCGTTTACTGGGCGCCACAGCTTTCGGGGACTGACAGCCTTCCCACAGACGCCGCGCTACTCGGAGCGTTAGAGAACAGCAGACCTTTGCATTTGCGAGATAACAATCCAAAAGGATTTCTGATTCTGTACAGCCTGGCACACCATTCGATCGTCGATGCCGCGCCCCTGGAGAGCGTGCTATGAGTGTGCAATACAGCGCGATCAGCTGGAATCGTCAAAAGAAGTTGTATGACCTGACGATAGTTTCGTCGTTGGTTTTGTACGTCGGTGTATTCGTAGGCATAGGAGCGTTGCGGAATCCTTATGCCACGGCCGAAACCCTGCTGATTCGCGGACTAGGCACGGCCGCCTTCCTCCTGCTCAATGTTGTACTCTGCATTGGTCCGCTTGCCAGGCTTGATCGACGGCTCCTTCCTCTCCTTTATAACCGGCGACATCTTGGGGTCGCCACGTTTCTCACCGGGTGTGCACACGGCGTCTTTTCAATTTTCCAGTTTCACGCGCTCGGAAACGTAAATCCACTCGTAAGCCTCATCACCAGCAACCCACGATATGACAGTGTGGCCCAATTTCCCTTCCAAGCCTTGGGATTTTTCGCGCTGCTGATCCTATTTCTGATGGCAGCAACGAGCCACGATTTCTGGCTACGGAATTTGTCTGCGCCAACCTGGAAGAAGCTCCACATGTTCGTGTATTTAGCGTACGCGCTTCTGGTAGCGCACATCACTCTGGGTGCCTTGCAGTCGGAGCCTAGTCCTTTCTTCGTGGTACTTCTGACTGCTTCCGTCGTCACTGTGACAAGTCTGCACATCGCCGCTGCGATGCGCGAAAGACCCGTCGATCGATCCTCTCCCCCAACGCGAGACGATGGGTACGTGGCGATTTGTAGAGTCGATGCAATTCCTGAAAAGTGTGCCAAGATCGTCTCGCTGGTCGGCGAGCGAGTCGCGATCTTTCGCTATGACGGCAAAGTCTCAGCGATCTCGAACGTCTGCCAGCATCAGAATGGCCCACTGGGCGAAGGGCGCATCATCGATGGGTGTGTAACCTGCCCCTGGCATGGGTATCAGTATCGCCCTGAATCGGGAGCGGCTCCTGCCCCCTTCAAAGAAAAGGTGCCGACGTTTCGGACCAAAGTCGTAGAGGGCGTCGTTTTTGTCGATCCGAGTCCCAACCCTCCCGGCACGTACGTCGAACCATCCGAAATTGAATCACGCGGGGTGTCGGCTCGATGAATGAATTTTATGTTGGCTACTCTCCGAAGATGCCAGATGGTCTGCGTGGATTCGTGCATAGAATTGTCCTCGGTTTGGGACTGCTGGCGATAGCGGTTGCCGTAGTGCTGCTCTCAGGTCAGATGCCGTTTGCCAATTCGACTTTTGAATTTGGAAGAAACCGATCATTCGAGGGCATTTTAGAAACTAACCCGTATCCGACTCTCCTCGTGGACAGGCCAAGTGACGTGGGAGCTCACTACAAGTATTCTCGCTATCTCCTCGTTGCGCCTGGAAAGCATGGTGCCGACATGCTATTCGCGAGCGCGGACGGCAAACGCGTACGCCTTCAAGGTGAGCTCATTTACCGGGCAGGGCAAACCATGATTGAAGTTGACCCCGCTTCCGTTCAGACTCTTGCAAACGCAGAAACTGATCCAGCTCAGTTTCACAGATTGGGCACACTCACCACGACAGGAGAGATTGTCGACAGCAAGTGCTACCTGGGCGTAATGAATCCTGGCTCGGGAAAGGTTCATCGAGACTGCGCGTCGCGCTGCATCAGTGGCGGTATCCCGCCGATATTCGTTACCAACGCCGGCGATCAGTTCCTGCTCGTAGGCCCTGACGAGCAGCCTTTTCACAGAGACGCGCTGCGCACATTTATCGCTGAGCCGATCAGCGTTCAGGGCGAGCTGTTGGAACGTGGCGAGAGCAAGTTCTTGGAGATAGATCTGGCGCAGCTGCATCACAGGAACTAAAAGTAAGCGAGCGAAACGCCAGACCGCGCGTTTTAACGGAAAAATCGCGAGCGGACACAATCTGGCAGACCGGCCAAATCCATTAGCGTGAGAAAGTCGATCGTTTTGAACTCGCGGTCAATGGCGGGCGGACTGCAAAGTCTCGCTCCAATCGCCAGGTAAGCACGGAGCAGTTTCGGAACACTTGCATCCGCGGTACCGCAGACCAGAGGCATGGCAAATGCCTCGGTGGGAACCGTGCGCAAACGAGCTTCCGTCAAGTAGCCGTGCAGCGCCATATACACGGAAGTGCCTCGAGCCGGTTCCTGTGACGTGAGCGAGGAGCACCCGATCAGGTATCTAGCACCGTGTTGCACCGCATAACGGGCAATTCCTCTCCACAACAACTGCAACACTTCTTTCGAACGATGCTCGATGTGGATGCATGCCCGTCCAAGTTCGATAATCGAATCACGTATGGACTCGTACGGAGCAAAGTCGAATTCTCGCTCGCTGTAGTATCCGTAATTCTTCATGGCCATGAGCCCGGTTTGTAGACGATAGGTCCCGACCACGTCACCGGAAGCCACGTGTTCAACGATCAAGTGCTCGCACACGGAATCAAACTGGTCTGTGTCGCAACCCGTCTCGAAGGCTGTAGCGAGTCCCTCATTCAATTCCAGATTGAAAACCAGGAACCTCAGGCGGAGTGCCGCCTGCACGTCGGTCGGTGAGGCGGCCAGCCGCAGTCGGTAGCCTTTTTGCGCAATCTCGATCGCAGGACTGTCGCCAGCGGCGACGTCGATGCGATCTTGCAGAGCACGGATCATTGAATATGCGATGCATGAGCGACATGAAGGTGACGAAATCCCGTAAAAGTAAAACCTATGTCTTCGTGTCACTTCTCGCGCACGTCCGAGTCTCACTAGTCATGAAAAGGCTTTGCAGAACACAAGGAGGAATTAAATACATGAGAATTACTGTAGCCACTTTAATGATCTTGCTGGTATTGCCCAGCGTTGCTCAAGCGAAAGAGTTGAACAACCTCGATGGAAATGGGCTTGCCCTGCAGGGATATGACCCGGTTGGATTCTTCACGGACAACCGGCCAGTCAAGGGCAATCAGCAATTTCAGTCGCAATACCAAGGCGCAACCTACTATTTCGCTTCCGCCGAACACAAAGCCGCATTCGACAAGGAACCCGCGAAGTATGAGCCTCAATTCGGTGGCTTCTGCGCCTATGGGGCAAGCCGAGGAAAGACAGTGCCAATCAAGATCGAGGCTTGGCAAATCGTCAATGGTCGCCTGCTCATGCAGTATGACCTGGATGTGAAAGGCAAGTTCAATGCCGATCCGCAGGGAAACCTGAGCAAGGCCGACAAGAATTGGCCAGGACTGGTCGAGAAACTCGGAAAGTGAGAACCAACATGAGCACACCGATCATTTCGACACTTCAGAAGAACACTACTCGGCCGCTTCTTGTTATCAGCTGGATTTGTCGTATTGCAGCAGCAGCTATCCTGGTGCAAACGCTCTTCTTCAAGTTCACCGCAGCACCGGAATCCGTTTACATCTTCACGAAAGTCCACGCGGAACCATGGGGCAGGGTCGGGTCTGGAGTGGTTGAACTGATTGCCGCTGTTCTCATCCTGATCCCGCGAACCATCTGGGCAGGCGCGTTACTCGCTCTCGGCGTGATGGCGGGCGCGATAGTCAGTCATCTCACTGTGCTTGGCGTCGAGGTCATGGGCGACGGCGGCCTACTCTTTGCTTTGGCATTGATTGTGTTCTGCGCCAGCGCAGTTGCCCTTGCCTTGCACCGCACACAAATTCCCGTGATCGGAAGGCGCTTGTAATATGGACCGCTCGTCGCTCATCTCGGCTGCGGAAGATGTGTTGAGCCAGGGTCTCGCCTTGCTTGACGGCGTTGACGAGGACTCGTATACGCGCAAGGAAGAAGGACCATGGGGATCGTCGATTGGCGCGCACTACCGGCACATCCTAGATCATTTCCTCTGCCTCATCGAAGGCCTGTGGGACTACCAAATCAACTACGACCATCGGAGCCGCAACCGGGACATTGAAACATCGGTCGAAGTGGCGCGCTTTACAACACAGGAAATCCTTCGGGCACTTCAAGCAATTCCGTTGGATGTACTGCACCATGATTGCGCAGTCACTTACAGCGTTGGTTATGGCGATTGCAATACTCAGAGTGCCTGCTCGACCGTTGCGCGAGAGCTGATGTTTAGTGTCGGTCACGCCATTCATCATTACGCAATCGTGAGACTCCTTTGCTCGCTAAGAGCGGTCACTCTTCCCAATGAATTCGGGATGGCACCATCCACCCTGAAGTATCAACAGGCACAGGCAGCGAGTTAACCATGTCTTCCCACCTCGCGTTTCTGGGCACACAGCCAGCACTGGCATTGTCGGTCTTCCTGCTTACCTTCGCTTACGAAGACGGAGCGACTCTCTTGGCAGTAACCCTGGGCGCGGCTGGGCGCCTGGACCCGCGTCTGGGACTGGCAAGTGCGTTTCTAGGAATTTGGGGCGGCGATGTTGGGCTGTACTGGGTTGGTGCGACGCTCGGGAGCAGGCTAGAGCAATCAAGATGGGCAAAACGCTTCATCTCGCCTCAGGCATACATCCGTGCCGGTTCATGGTTTGAACGACGCGGGACTTTCACCCTTGTTCTGAGCCGGTTCATTCCGGGTAGCCGCCTGCCTCTTTATGTGGCCGCAGGCGCCTTGAAACAGCCTGCACGACTCTTCGCATCTGTAACAGGAGTTTGCGCGCTCGTCTGGGTCTGCGCAATTTATGCGGCTTCACGCTTCACGGCGGTTTCGCACTTGGGTCGTGGCAAGTCGCTGCCGGTCTTTGCGGTCGCTCTGCTCCTCGCGCCGTGGTTGGTGGCCAAACTTTTCCATTTGGCCATCCCAACAGTTCGGCTGATCTGGAAGCGTTACAGGCGTTGGGAATTCTGGCCTGCGTGGATGTTCTATCCGCCGGTCGCAGCGATGTACATATGGCTCTCGGTAAAGTACCGCGGATTGGCACTTCCCACGGTAGCCAACCCGTCGTTTCGAAATGGCGGAATCATCGGCGAGTCAAAGATCGACATTCTTCGGGCGTTGATGAGCGCTGCCTCGGAGTGCGTGGCCGATGGTTCCCTCCTACCTGCTGGCCCGCACCTTCAGCGAATGGAAGAGTTTCGCCGTGTCTGCCAAGAGCGATCAATCGAGTATCCCCTGGTACTGAAGCCGAATGTGGGCCAACGCGGTGCTGGGTTCAAGCTGATTTCGTGCGAGAAAGAAGCTGAGGAGTATCTGGCTCAAGTCAAAGCCGATGTGATTGTGCAGCGATATGTTCCGGACGGGAAGGAGATCGGTGTTTTCTATTACAGACTCCCTGGCCAAAAGACCGGCGAGATCTTCGGACTGACAGAGAAGATATTCCCCGCGCTGGTTGGGGATGGCGCGAGCACGTTTGAACAGCTTCTTCAGAATGATGAACGTGCTTCCCTGATTGCGTCTACATATCTACGTCGTTTTCCAGCACTCCGCGGTCAGGTGCTTCGCGCCGGACAGCAAATTCGCTTGGTCGAGGCCGGCAATCACTGCCAAGGCTGCATTTTTCGCGATGGGAGCGACTTGATCTCAAAAGCCCTGTGCGCGCGAATAGATGAAATCTCCAGGCGCATTCCCGGATTCTTTGTTGGCCGATACGATATCCGCTACTCCAGCGTGGAGGATCTTGCCAGTGGCAAGTTCAAGATCATCGAACTGAACGGAGCCGCGTCTGAGGCGACGAATATCTATGACGAACGGAACTCGCTGCTTTCTGCATATCGGACGCTGTATAAACAGTGGGAACTTGTCTTTAAAATCGGCAGCGCGAATCGCGACCGCGGATATCGGCCGTCTTCAGCGCTCGGGCTGCTCAAAGATGCCCGATCATATTCTGCTATCTCGCAAACGTATCCTGCAGCGGACTGACTATGTGCACTGTAACTTTCGTCCCACGGAACGATGGATTCTATGTGGCTGTGAATCGAGACGAGCGAATCGCTCGTCCTGCTGCGAGCCCGCCGGCACTGTTTGGACAAGGACTTGTCGAGAGTGTTTATCCGCTCGACAGTGAGAGAGGCACATGGATAGCAGCCAACCGCACCGGAGTTGCATTTGCGCTCTTGAATTGGAATGATACGCAGGTTCTGTACCAGAAGAACCGCACCCGCGGATCTGTAATCCCGGCTCTCTTAAGCGCCACTTGTGATCATGAGGTGGAATCAGTGCTCCGCCGACTCGATCTCGACGGTATTCTGCCGTTCCGGCTGGTTGGGATCTTTCCGGCAGAGGAGACGGTAATGGAGTGGCGCTGGGATCAAAGGTCGATCCAGAGAGATGTCTTTTCCTGGACACTAAGGCAATGGTGCTCTTCAAGTCTTTCCGATGAGACAGCGACTGCCACGCGAAAGCAAGTCCTTGAACAGAAGTTAAGGGAATGCCATGCCGGCTCCCTGACTTGGCTGCGTAAATTGCACTCGTCGCATGACAACAGCCGTCCTCTGTTCAGCCATTGCGTTCACCGCCAGGAAGTGCAGACGGTCAGCTACACAGAATTGGTTTGCTCGAGCCAGGGCATTGCCTGCAATTATCTTGCGGGCAATCCTTGTAAGAAGGATGAGACGCTGGATCGCGTTTCTCTGCCACGGCTATTTGCGGGAATGCAACCTGAGGGGTCGAGCACCCTTATTGTGAACAATTCACGATTATCGTTCGTATCTTCCCCTGTCTCATGACCACTTCAGCTCAAGTCGTTTCGATACCTCTCGCGCGAAAAACGTCGGGTCCGGCCATTCTGGCTGGTTATCTACTCTTGTACGGCGGATCCCTTTTGGCGATGCATGCGGCCAGCGGCTTCGAAGTCACCGAGCCGCTTTTTGCCCTCGCAATCCTTGCCGGAGGATTCTCGGGGTTGGCATGGCTGCTCACGATCGGTGTCACTCCCCTCCCTTATGTGGTTTCAGATACGAAGAAAGAACTAACGACCATCGCGTTGTACGGATTGTTCGTTGTGCTTTTTGTAACGTGGGGCTTTGGTCTCATTCACAAGGTTGCTCCCCAAGGCCCTGGGGATGCGATCGCTACTCTGGCGGCAAAGTTGGTGGTTTTCGTGGCCATTCCGACAGCGCTGATGAACACACGGTTCGGCTATTCATGGAGAAAACTCGCACCGGCGTCTAGCACGGCCCGTCACATCCTTGCTGCGACAGGAATCTCTGTGCTGTTACTGGTCTTTCAATGTGTGTTCGGAAGAGGATTGCGCGATCTGGCGTCCGCACACTTGTCGGGAGCCATGATCGGGCTTGGCGTTCCTATGACGTTGGTTTGGATTTCACTCGAAGCCGGTGTCGTGGAGGAATTCTTTTTTCGAGTATTGCTGCAAACAAGAATTTCTGCGGCGATAAAGTCCGAACTGGGAGCGATCGTGCTTACCTCCTTGGCCTTCGGACTCATGCATGCCCCCGGACTTTATCTGAGAACGAATCTTACCCAAGAAGGACTGCCGCCACACCCCTCTCTGCTAATGGCGATCGGCTACTCGATTGTGATTACGTCCAGTGCTGGGTTCTTGTTCGGCGTATTGTGGGCGCGCACGCGAAATTTCGCTGTGCTCGTGGCAGCACACGGAATGGCAGACCTGCTACCCAATATCCTGCCTACGCTTCATTCCCTGAAGCTGATTTAGTAAAAGTCTCGGAATACTCGACGGTTCTAACTCGCCAAGGAAGCCGTCAGCGATGGGAGAGTTTCCGGATCGCGCGTGACTCGATGTTGATCCAGGATTCGAGGCTTGGTTCCTTTCACATCCTCAACATAAGCCCTGAACACCTCAGCCACGCTCCATGCCTGGGCTATGCACCCGCAAGGACGATGGGGTGCGTCTCCTTCACAAATCTCCGAGATGTGTCCGAGACCGGCATCTTGCAGGTGATTCTTGAGAGGCTTGAGCCATGCGAGCGCTTGATCCCGCGCGGCTTCGGAATACTGATTCACTTTTAGATATGCAGTGATGAATGGTCCCATGAGCCACGGCCAGACTGTTCCCTGGTGATACGCCCCGTCGCGTTCCCATGGTCCGCCTGAATAGTGGCCGCGGTACTGCGGATCCTCTGGCGAAAGACTGCGCAGGCCATAGGGAGTAAGTAGATGTTCTTGAACTCTTTCGACCACCCGCTTGGAGCGTTCCGTTGACAGCATACTGTACGGAAGACTCACTGCGAATATCTGATTAGGACGTATAGATGGGTCTGGTGGAGCGCCGTTGGTGACATCGTACAGGCACCCGGTTTTCTCGTTCCAGAAGAGGCGGTTGAAGCTCCAGCTGACGACAGTAGCCATGTTGCGGTAACGCTTCACCGAAGCGTCATCGCCAAAGCTCTCCGCCAAATGCTCCATGATGCTGAGTGCGTTGTACCAGAGTGCTTGAATTTCCACCGGCTTTCCCCGACGAGGTGTCACCACCCATTCCCCAACCTTGGCGTCCATCCATGTAAGTTGCACTCCTTGCTCGCCGGATGAGAGCAAGCCGCTGGGGTCTACCTTAATGCCGTAACATGTCCCGCGTACGTGCCAATTGATGATGTCCGTAAGAACCGGATAAAACTCTTCGCGCACGAAGTCGAGGTCTCCCGAATAAGCCAAATAAGCACGGACCGCCTCAAAGAACCAGAGGGTGGCGTCAACGGTGTTGTACTCGGGAGTCTCGCCGGCGTCGGGGAAACGATTGGGCAGCATTCCTTGATCGACATGCTTAGCAAACGTTCGTAGGATGCTCTTTGCAACACCGTGCCTGCCGGTCGGAAGAGTGAGGCCGGGAAGCGCGACCATCGTGTCGCGGCCCCAATCGCTGAACCAGTGATAGCCTGCAATTACTGTCTTCTGATCACCACGGGAAACGATGTATTGATCGGCCGCCAAGGCCAAGTCCTGAGCGAATGGATCCTCCAACTGAGCTAACGCCGCGACATTTCGTCTGCGCGTTATTTCTGCCTGACGGTACTCCGTTGCACGCTCCGCATCGTGTGGCTCGGTTGAGGCGATGACTGCCGCTTGCCTCCCCAGCTTCAGATCGAATCGCAGTATCAGAGGATTGAAAAGGTCCTCATGGAAATCCAGGCCGCGCTGTTGCTCAGCTTGGTATTCAAAATTGCGGTACCAGTCACCTGATTTCATGACTTCCGCCGCGCTGTGAGAGAGATACAGCTCTGGCAGTCCATCATAGGGAGCAATACTCACCTGCCCGAGTTGTTCCTTGATGCTGGTGTTGATCGCGCCATTTTCATGGGTCGTGCTGTGATAATCGCGAAATGCGATCAAAGGGCGAATTTCAAGCGACAAACGATTGGGACGTTCTGGGTGATTGTTCTTCTTCAGGTGATATTGGACTACGGCAGTGTTCTCGCCATGAATCATGAACACCGATTTCTCGATTTCGATTCCTTCGATCTCGTACGTAAACACCGGGAAGGGATCGAGTCGAAATTGCTTCAGATACTGGAAGCCCTGCGGATGGACAACTCCTGGATATCGATTCGCCGAGAGTTCAAACGCCTGACCGTCGATGATGAGAGTCTCTTCGAGCTTAGAGACCAACACGAACCGCTCGACAGGAGGTTTGAGGGCCGCGACCAGCAGCCCATGGTAGCGCCGCGTGTTCAGCCCCACGATGGTGGATGATGCGAATCCGCCCAGACCATTTGTCTCGAGCCACTCACGGCTGAGTGCTGCATCAAGGTTCGCACAAACATCTTTCTTAAACTGAATCATCGCTTGCCCTCTCGCATAAAATCTCTCCACTCGTTGAGACGCTTTTTTCGCACGAAAGTGACAGAACTTTCAGGGGTCAACAATCGGCATAGGGGGAGTGGTCGCCCACTCTCCCCTGCCACACCACCGTACATGCGGGTCCGCATACGGCGGTTCAGTTCGGTTGAGCTAGAGCACATCCAACAACCGTGGAAGACCCAGCGAATCGAAGTAAGCAATC
>JBKOUZ010000087.1:0-5072 GCA_046723715.1 Acidobacteriota bacterium
CCTTTGCGGAGCGCGGTCACGCCGGCCTCCACGATATTTGAGGGGGTATCGAAGTCGGGCTCTCCGATTTCCAGATGGATGATGCTTCTGCCCTGGCGCTCGAGCGCTCGGGCTTTGTTCAGAACTTCGAAGGCCGTCTCAGTGCCAAGGCGGGACATGCGGCGGGCAAGTTGCAATTCGTGTGCGGTGGCTCTCTCCATATCGGTAGCTCCCGGAGGGAAAGACCTTTGAAAAGGCAAACAGCAGATTATACCCCTCGCCACCCGCGCCGCCTGTGACCAGGGCATGTTTGGGGACACGACGTAAACTCAATGCCAAGGAGGCAATAATGAACTCTTATCTCGAGGAACTATTAGTCCATCAGGAATGGGCGGACGCCGAACACTGGCGAGCGTTCGAGGCGCACTCCCGAGCGCTGGCGGATAAGGCGCTCTATGAGCGTCTATATCACATTCACGTGGTACAACATGCATTCTTATGGATCACGGGGCCGCGAACTTCTCCGTTTGATTATAAGAAGCCAGAAGACTTTGCCGAGCCCGCAACTTTGAAAAGCTATGGCCAGCAGGGTCTCACCGATCTGCGAAAGCGCCTGCACAGTACGGACGCCAATTCCTTCGAGGAGGTAATCGAGGTCCCCTGGTTTAATCCGCCTTTGAAGATAAGCCGGCGGCACGCGCTCATCCAGGTCGCGATGCACAGTCATTACCATCGGGCACAAAACGCCACGCGGTTGCGAGAACTGGGCGGCGTGCCGCCCACTACTGACTTCATCGTGTGGCTCGGAAACGGAATGCCGCAGGCAAAATGGCAGTTAGGCCCGGCATTTCAGGTCGATGAATGAATCGGAGTCAGCAGCCGGTAGCCATGAGGACGGGTCGCTTACTTAGTCGGAGACGCTGTGCTCTTCATTCTGCGAACGCAACACACGATCGATGGAATACGGGGCTCGGCGGCTAGGCTCGTGATAGTGACGCACCTGCATTTCACCCAGCAGGCCTACGGCCAGCAGGTTGAGCCCCCCGAGCAGCAGACCCATGGCGGCCATCATCAGGGGGCCGTGCGTGGCCATGATGTGCACATTGTGAAGAACTTTCTCCATGCCCAACCAAAACACAATCCCGCTGCCGCTGAATATGCTCAGCATGCCCAGCGTGCCGAAAAAGTGAAGCGGGCGCGAAAGATACTTCAGCAGGAAGCGAATAGTCAGCAAGTCAAAAAACACGCGAAAGGTGCGTGTAATTCCATAATGCGACACGCCGCGCTCACGGTTGACGTTGCGAATCGGCACTTCACAGATGGTCGCTCCATGCCACGAGGCCAGCGCCGGAATAAACCGGTGCAGTTCGCCATACAGGGGCACTTGTTCCAGAATGTCGCGGCGGTATGCCTTGAACGTGGTTCCGAAGTCGTGGATATCAACTCCGCTGATCTTAGCCATGGTCCAATTGGCAATGCGCGACGGAATGCGGCGCAACCAGAAATTGTCGACGCGAATTTTGCGCCAGCCGCTGACGATGTCATAACCGGCGGCTATCTTTTCCAAAAAAATCGGGATGTCGTTGGGATCGTGCTGCAGATCGCCGTCCATGGCGATGATGTACTCGCCCCGCGCGTGATCAAATCCCGCCGCCAGACCCGCCGTCTGCCCAAAATTGCGGCGCAGCTTTACGACCGTGACCCGGCTGTCCACCGCGGCGATCTCGCGCAGCATGGCAAATGTCTGGTCGCTTGAACCGTCATCAACCAGAACGATTTCGAAATTCTCACCATGCGCTTCCATTACCGCCTTAAGACGGTCGTAGAGGTCGGTTACGTTTTCTTCTTCGTTATGGAGAGGAACTACGATCGAGTACTTGGGCACGGTCTTTAGATTATAAACGAAGCCTTTCAATTCAGAGCCATGGTCCGATCGGCGGATTCCCTTCAGTAACGTGCTCACTGGCAGTTCGTGACAAGCTTGACAGGACGGGAGAGTCGATGTCCCTCTGCCCTCAGGAACTCTAGAGTTTTTCGCGAAGCATGCTGATGACGTCATCGGAAGTGATGACGCCGGTCAGCTTGTTCTGTTCGTTCACGACCGGCAGCGTCTGTAAATTGTATTTATCGAATAGCTCAGCCACTTCGTTGTCTTCCACCCCCTCGTGAGCGAACACAAGGGGTTCCTGAGTCAGCGAAGACATGGGAGTGTCCGTCGGTGCCAGAACGATGCGGGCCAGCGGAACGGCGCCCACCAGGGTTCCCTCGGAATCCACCAGATATATGGTGCCGACGACCTCGACTCCGCCCTCGAATTCCCGTAAGGAATCGATGGCATTCTGCACGGTTGCGTGAACCGGCAGCGCAAGAAAATCAGTGGTCATCCGCCCGGCAGCGGTTTCTTCCTTGTGTTCGAGCAGTTCAACCACATCCTGCTGCGCCTGCGGCTCCATTTGAACCAGAATTTGTTCTGTGCGGTCTTCCGGAAGGTCAGCGAGCAGATCGGCAGCCGCGTCCGGATCCATCTCCTCGACAATCTCAGCCGCTTTCCCGGAATCCAGAGATTCGACAATGGCTTTTTGCACCCTGGGTTCGACCTCTTCAAGCGCCTCGGCGGCGGTTTCTTCATCCAGCGTCTGGAACACGGCCTGGCGCTCGTCGGGAGCGAGTTCTTCTACAATGTCGGCGATGTCGGCAGGGTGTAACTTAGCCAAGCCTTCATGCGAAATCTTCAGTTTCACCCGCCGGGCAGGATCAGTCTCGATGAGATCGACGAAATCCCAGGGAATGCTGCGCGGCGGAATCTTTCCCAAGAGCACCTGCAGCGCAATCTTCGGAGCGAGGCCGCGCAATAAACGACGGATCGCGCCGCGGGCCCCGACATCCACCGAATGCACCCGCAGAGACGGCCGGAGATTGTTGTCTTTTTGCCCCTCGAACTCAAGATCTACATCATTGACCCGGACCACTTTGCGGCCATTGACGTCAATTACCTGCTGATCGAGTAGATCGCGTTCCAAAAGAAACCATCCCTCGGTGCCGGTGGCGGCTCCCCATTCCGCAACTGCTGTGCTCGCACGAATTCCTCCATTGATGGCTGCTATGGCCGCAAATGGCAACACGCGATTTCCCGATCTCGTTTTGACAATCAGTGCAGAAACCCTCGAACGATCTTCTTGCGGAGCGATGGTGACCTCGCGCACTCGTCCGGCCGCGCCAGACGGGTCATACACCGGCGCGCCTAAGAGTTCGCTAAGGGCGAGAGTCGTCATCCCGCTAGAGAATAAACAACTCCTATGCCGGGCGAAACGAATTTCTGCGAGTTGCCGCACATTTTTTGTTTCATTTCGGCCACAAATCCGGGAATGAAAATGGTCCTGATGCTCTGGGTTCCTTGCGGGTTGCAGGTCCGGCGACCCGTATAATCAAAAAGAACAGCCGTGCGCCTCATCTTAGATATCTTTGCTCAAACGCTTCGCACCCTGTGGGCGCACAAATTGCGCTCATTCCTCACGATGTTTGGGATTGCATGGGGCGTTGGTTCTCTTTTGTTGCTAGTGGGCCTGGGGGAAGGATTCCGCTCCGGAAATCGGAAGCAGTTCGACTCCATCGGCGAAAACGTGATGTTCATCTGGTCGGGACGCGCTCCGGTCGTGCAGGGCAGTTTCACGGCCTTGCGCCAGTACTATCTGACTTACCGCGACTTTCAGGATATTGCGTCGGAATGCCCCAGCGTAGCTGCGGCTGCCCCGGCCATCTCTCGAGGCGATATTCGCGCCGTCAGCGATTTTTACCAGGCCGCCGGTCAGATCGTAGGAGTACCGGCAAACTTCAACCAGATCCGCTACTTGCCGGTGAGCGAGGGCCGATGGATTAACCAACTAGATGACACTCAGAAGCGTGCGGTTATTGTCATTGGCGACGAAGTTCGCCGAACTCTGTTCCCCGGCCGGCCCGCGGTTGGCGCAACCATCCTGCTGAACGGCATTCGGTTCACGGTGATTGGTACGCTGCAAAAAGTAGGCCACGGCGACAATATGAACCTGAACCTGCGCAGCTTTGTTCCTTTCCACGCCATGCAGAATTATTTCCGGCCGCTCAATGCCGGGATCGCCACGGATACGATTTCATTCATCAATTACCAGCCACGTTCGCGAGCCTTGCACGAGGCCGCCAAGCAGGAAGTTCACAAGATCGTCGCCCGCAATCACGGATTCGATCCCAAGAACTTGGATGCCTTCGATGAGTGGGACACAATCAAGACTGTCGATCAAATCGGGAAGATTTTCGATGCTATGAACATGTTTCTGGGCAGCGTGGGGCTGGTCACCCTGGCGCTCGGCGCTATCGGAATCATCAACATCATGCTGGTTGCAGTCGCAGATCGGACCCGCGAGATCGGGCTTCGCAAAGCAATTGGGGCGACCCGACGCAGCATTATGTTTCAATTCTTCGTGGAAGGCGCCTTTCTGACTATGCTGAGCGGAGGCGTCGGTATTGGCGGGGCAGCGGCGCTTATGGCGGCTCTGTCGAAAGTAGACCTGGGTGGAGGATTCGATCCCCCGAAACTGGTCGCATCGACAGCGATATTGGCGGTGACTTCGCTTGGCGTGGCTGGAGTGGCTGCGGGTCTTTATCCTGCCCGTCGCGCTTCGCTGCTGGAACCGGTGGAGGCTCTCCGCAAAGAGTAATTATGCATCGGGATCTACTCAAACAGGCCTACTCCGCGATGCGATATGACCTGCGCAAAACCGTGCTCACCATGGCCGGAATGGCGTGGGGCATCGCCACCGTCGTCCTTCTTCTTTCCTACGGCAACGGCTTCGGCAAGGCGATCGAGGTCATTTTTCAGAGCTTCGGGGCAACGGCGGTCGGAGTATTCCCGGGCCGCACTTCGCAGCAGGCGGGAGGGAATAAGGCTGGTGTGCAGGTCCGATTCACCAACGATGACATCGAGTTGCTACGCAATAATCTTCCTCTGTGCCGGCACGTGGTTCGCATGCTGCAGAAGGATTCTACAGTTCAGAACAACAATCGTTCATTCGCCTTCCCAGTGATGGGTCTGGATCCCTCGATCCAGGCAATCTGGAATC
>JBKOUZ010000237.1:0-20776 GCA_046723715.1 Acidobacteriota bacterium
CGCTCCCACATGGGCGAAGGCGACCTCCAAGGCGTCGGAGGCCTGCTCAACCTGCACCGTCTCCATGGCGGTTTTGGCGACGTCCTGCTTTTCGTCGTATGTGGCGGCCGCACTGACATTCTTACTCACCGCCAAGGTCCAATTCCCGCGCGCCGGGATCGGGTACAGCGTGTACGCGCCAATTGGAATCGTGGAAGTCCCAAGCGAGAGTTGCGCTTCAGTGAACAGCGTCATGGCGGTGCCGCCGGGAATCAATGGTTTGCCGTTTTGAATTCTCTCTTTATTAGCCGGAACAGGGACATACCTTACGTAAACCTGGCGACCATCATCCAGATTGCATGTCGTAGTGGACGTTGGCGGATCGGATTGGGCCAGAAGCGAGGGGGTCAACAATAACGATAAGAGTACTGCTCTCCAGACAAATGTGGCGGACATGGGAATGGAAAGCCTCCGCGCAGAAGTGTAGCCCCCGGAAGGCTTTCAAGGGAAGAATTTTAAGGAGTGGGGGCCCAATAGTGGCAAAGCAGTGTCGTTCGTCATGCGTCTTCGGTGACGTTTTCCGAGACCCGGGCGGTTGTTACCGTGACTGGCAGGTGCCGGTGCGTCAGGTGCCAAGCGAGGATGGAGTCCATGGGGAAATCAAAGTTGAGAATTCTTTACGGTGAAGGAGAAGAAGACGTATTAGCGCAGCATGGCACGGCTATGGAAAAGGCCGGGCATACGGTGCAGAAAGCCATTGGGCGCAAAGCACTGGACGAGGCTTTGAAGAAGTCCACATTCGACCTGCTGGTACTGGGTGCGACATTAACCCGCAACGATCGCCATCACTTGCCGTACATGGCGAAGAAGGCGAATGGCGAGATCAGCGTGCTCGTGCTGCACGCGGACGGTACGCGGCATCCCTATGTGGACGCGTGCGTCGATACCGGGGCGAGCATTGAGAACATCCTGAACCGGATTGAAAGCATGCAGATCGCGGGCATGATGCCAGCAGCCAAGGCGGTTGCGGCTGGCGCGGGAAAGTAACCCAGCAATGGGGCAAGCTTGAAAGCGGCCGCAGTGGGCCGCTTTTCTTTTGCCTTTGAAATGAACCACGCGAGCTACGAATCGACGCGATTAACAAGTGGGAATGCGGGGCCTTATTGCAGTCGTTTCAATGGTGCTTCACTAGACTGGGCCAACGAAAGTGGGAGGGTACTCCAAGGTGCACTCTCACGGCACCGTAGGAATCAGGTTAGTAATGGTGGAGATGGAGAGGCTGTTCTCGTGGCCTAGTGGGACGAAACCCTCGATCTGCCGCTATCTGCGCTGGTCTTCTACAGCTTTGCAGGGCTAAGCACGAAATTATTACGGCAACACGCGTGGCGCGGCTTTGCCCACAGGCTTCTGATCCTTGGGATAGACCACCAGACACCGGCGCATTCCCTCGCCTTCGCTTTCAGTGTGGAGATCGGTCTCCTCGCGTAGCGCGAGGTGGACAATCCGTCGTTCGCGGGATGACATGGGGCTGAAGTGATACGGCGTTCCCGTCTTGCGCACCTTCTCCGCAGCGACCGTGGCTGCCATTCTTAGTTCCTGGATGCGTTGAGCACGGTGGTTGTGGCAGTCGAACGAAATCTTTTCATGTTCTCCGGACGGCAGGCGAAGCATCTCGAGCGCGAGCAATTCAAGCGCGCGCAGCAATTCTCCGCCGCGATCGAGCAGCAGGGTGGAGTCGGGTCCGGAGAAGTCCACGAGAATTTCCGGTTTTTCCCAATCGCGGTCCTCCTGTAAAGGGGGATCGACCACGATCCGATACTTAAAGCGAAGCCCGCCGTGGCTGACGACGGCCTGCAGGAACTGGTTGATCTTGTTGGCGGCAGCGACTTTGTCGGGAATGGACACGAATAAAAGCTCCTAACTCCTAGCCTCTTGCTGAAAACCTTGCTTGCATGCAAATTGCAGCGCGATTCCCCGCGTAGGCTATGGCTCCAGCCGCCTACTTATCTTTCTTGCGGGCGCGCTTGGCCATCATCTCACGCATTTCTTTGCCCAGGGATGTGCGATTCATGATTGCCTGCTGCGCGATGGAAATCAAATTGGATTCGGCATAGTACAGGTTGAGACCCGCGGCCAGACGGAAGAAGATGAAGCCCATCATCAGCGGCATCATGATAGTCATCATCTTCTGCTGGGTGGGATCCATGCCGGCCTGCGGCGTCATCTTCTGTACCAGCAGCATGCTGACCACCATGATGATGGGCAGAATGTAAGGGAACGGTTCGGCCGCCGACAGATCCTTAATCCAAAGCCAGTGCGCGTGACGCAAGTCGATGGCCGCACCCAGCATGCGGTAGTACGCGATCAGGAAGGGGAACTGAATCAGCATGGGCAAGCAACCGCCCGCCGGATTCACTCCCTCTCTCTTGTAGATGCTGCTGATCTCCTCATTCATCTGCGCTTTGCGGGGATCCCGCAGGCCATACTTCTTGTATTTCTCCTGAATCGCCTTGATCTGCGGGGCCACCCGCTGCATCTTCAGCATCGACTTCATTTGCGTGATGCGAAGCGGCAGCAGCGCGACTGTGATAATCAGGGTCTGTATTACGATGGCCCATCCCCAATTGGGCACCATGTGATGATAAGTCCACTTGAGCCAGACGAACAGCGGCTTGGCAATGATGCCCCACCAGCCGAAATCCACCAGCCCGTTCAGGTCGTTGTCTCCGCCAGATACACCTGGGACGGGGACCTTCTGCAGAACCTCGAGTTCCTTGGGCCCCACGAAGACGCGCTCCGAGGTGGGGCCATGCAGGTTTCCGACTGCGGCACCGATCACTTCAACATTCGCCTTCTCGTTGGGGTTCTTCTGCGGATCGGTCGCCACTGAAAGTGAGTTGCGCAAAGTTACCATCGCCGCCGAAGCCGGATCGTCGGGAATGAATACGGCAGCGAAGTAGAGATCGCTCGGTCCCGCCCAATGGAATGGGCCCGGCACGGTCCCGCCGCCACTGATCTTTTTGATCGCCACTCGCTCTATGTTCTTGTTGAACTGGTAGTCAATTGTGGCCGAACTGTAGAAGGCCGGTGTGACCTGGTCTCCGAATCCCGCCGGCCACGCGGGAAGAGCCGCCACCCAATTCCCCTTGTAGGTGACGCTGGTATCTATCTTGACGATGTAGGTGTTGTCGAAACTGAAGGTCTTGCGGACGGAAAGCTCCTTGTCCGCATATTCGAACGTCACGGTGGCCGGAGTGCTTTGCTGGCCTTCATGGGATGACATGTACAGCGCCGAACCCAGTTTCCCCCGCAGATCGGGGTCATACGTCCAAAGCGAGAGCGGGTAGCCGAATTGCGATGCTGCGGCGGGATTGACCAGGTCCAGCCGCCCATTTTCCGCTTCGTTGTCAAATTTCTTCAGGATCCAGGACTTAACCTGCGCGCCACGGTTCGTGAACGTAATTCGATAGAGATCGTTCTCGAGGACCGTTTCAGTCTCGCTGGCAGCTTGCTTGGTGGCTCCGACGGAGGCGGGTACGGCTGGCGCTTTCGCGGTCGTTGCCGTGGCGGGAGATGCGGGTTGAGCCGGGACGGATTGGGCCGGCTGCTGCTGCGGGGGAGGCGGTGTCGGTAGAAATTTCTTCAGAAGCGGCTGGAACGCCAGCATGATCACGAACGTGACCAGGAAAATCAGGAGCAGCCGCTTTTCGCTGCCGGGTTCCTGTTGGGGATTTTGATATTCAGCCAAAGATATCTTCCGTTAAACAGTGTCCTGAATCGGGGTGTCGTTCCGGGGGGGAGCCGGGCTTCCGCCCCCCCCAGCATGCTTTAAAACCGGATCGTATCCGCCCTTCACGAAGGGATGACAGCGCAACAGGCGTCCGAGTGCAAGCAAGCTTCCGCGAAATGCTCCATAGCGCTCGACCGCTTCCATCGCATACTCGGAACAGGTAGGCACGTAGCGGCAGGCTGGCGGGAATAATGGCGAAATCATCCACTTGTACCCGCGCAGCAACTGCAATGCGACGTTTTTAGCCACCTGGCGCATAAAATTTCAAGGTTCCCGTTTACGGCTGCCGGACAATTCCTTCTCGGTGTCTTGCTTTCCGCCCAGCTTCTTTTCTATGACTACGAAAGCCTGGCGGACTTCGTTCAGCAGCGTGTTGAAATCCGCCGTCAATACAACCTTCTTCGGATTGATCACCACGTCCGCAGCGGGCCCTGGCCAACTCCGAGTAAGCCTTACCGCCTCGCGCAGCCGGCGCTTCATCCGGTTGCGGTGAACCGCGCCGCCGATTGCGCGTCCCACCGCCAATCCGACCCGAAGTCCTGCAAACTGGCTCGCATCTGAACGCGGCCGCGGCCAGTAGAACCATGTGAGTGATGCCGAGAAGTGCCGCCGGCCCTGCTTATACACGCGTTCGAAATCGGCGTGACGCAGAAGCCGGCCCGCGCGCGGAAACGTTTTTCGCGCGCCAGACTCGACATCTTGATTCGATTCTCCGGACACACTGGCAGTCGCAGCGCTATTCTTTTTGTATGACACACAGGAACGCAGGCGTCGCGTCCATGCGGGACAATCCCCGGTATCTATTCGCGGAAACCTGGTTTCACAGAGACCCGCTTGCGCCCCTTGGCGCGGCGGCGGGAAAGAACCTTCTGGCCGCCCTGGGTCTTCATGCGCGAGCGAAATCCGTGCTTCTTCGATCGCTTGCGCCGGTTGGGTTGGAATGTACGCTTGGGCATGAAAAAGTACCTGCTCCTGATTCGTTCAACGGTCTTAGGGCAAACTGTGAGTATAAATCACTGGCGCGACTAGCACCAAACCTAGTCGGGGCCGGATTCTGCGCTAACCTCTAACCGAAAAAGGGATCATCATGGACCGTCGCCAATTTGTAAGCCGATCAATAGCCGCAGCGGCGGGCGCTGTGCTGTACCGCCCTGGTGGCTACGCGTCCGCGCCGCTCTCCACAGAGCAGAATCCCGGCTCCGTGCCTGAAGCGTCAATACGATCGGCGCATTTCCCCGAAGGATTTCTTTGGGGTACCGCCACGGCCTCGTACCAGGTTGAAGGCGCATGGAATGAGGATGGCAAGGGCGAATCTATATGGGACAGATTCACTCATACACCCGGGAAAGTAAGAGGCGGGGTGACCGGTGACGTTGCCTGCGATCAGTATCACCTCTATCCACAGGACATCGCACTGGCCAAACGGCTCAATCAGAAGAGCTACCGTTTTTCCATCTCCTGGCCGCGCATTCAGCCTGTCGGAACCGGCGCCCCTAACCTGAAAGGGATCGATCACTATAGCCGTTTCGTTGATACGCTTTTGGAAGCCGGCATCCGGCCTTGGTGCACCATGTATCACTGGGATCTTCCGCAAGCGCTCGAGGATCGGGGCGGGTGGCCAAACCGTGACCTGGCCGGCTACTTCGCAGACTATGCCGGCATTCTCGCCAAACATCTCGGTGATCGAATCACGGTGTGGGCACCCTTTAACATGCCTTGGGCAATCGCTTTCATGGGTTATGCGGCGGGCGCCTTTCCGCCTTGCCGCACCAGCTTCAGCGATTTTTTGAAAGCAGCGCACACACTGGCTCTCGCCCAGGCGCAGGCGCTGCGCTCAGTGAAAGCAGCGTCTGCCAAAGCGACGGTGGGGAGCGCCTATGAGATGGCCCCCGCTTATCCGAAGACGGACTCGGACGACGATCGCGCAGCCGCTGCTCGATACCATGCGATGAACAATGTGTTCTTCCTGGAGGCGGCCATGCATGGCCGTTATCCAAAGGCCTTCGTTGGGGACCCGCCCTATGAGCTAATGGGTTTCAAGGCGGGGGACGAGAAGCTCCTCTATGCACCGTTGGACTGGGTGGGATTTCATTACTACACGCGCCGCATCGTCGCGGATGCGAGCAAGGAACGATTCCTGGGAGGAGGCAATTTCAGTGGCACCGAGATTGAGAACAATTCACCGGGCGGCCGCGATCCGTACACACGCTTTCGCGCGGCTATGCCCACGGAGGGCCCGCTAACCGACGCCGGGCTGGAAGTATGGCCGCGTGGCATGTACGACCTGGTCACTCAGATTTCAAGGGAATACGAGCACCCGATCGTCGAAATCACCGAGAGCGGATGCGGTTATCTCGATGGACCCAATGAGGAAGAACATGGCCGCATCCCGGATGCGCGCCGAATCCAATGGTATCGCGAGGTTCTCGCTGAACTGGCGCGGGCGATCACCGATGGAGCCCGGGTTCGCGCTTTTCATGCCTGGACCCTTCTCGACAACTTCCAATGGGCGGAGGGTTATACCGAGCGCTATGGCTTGATCTATACGGACTTTCGCAACCAGAAGCGCACGATCAAGGATTCGGGTCTCTGGTATGCACGAGTTGCGGCCTCCAATCGGCTTGATGTGTGAGGCTGGTGGTGGATGAACGAATGAACCGGGCTGGCCCGGCAAACAAAGCCGCTTCTCGCCAATTTCCCTTTCTCAATTTCTATTTTGGTCCGCGTGGCTTCGCGGGATCGACGGGCGTGGATCGTTCGCTCGAAGGGGGTGCAGCGGTATTCTCCGGCGTACCCCGGGGCGGCAGTTTCTCAGCTTCCTTCACGATGGCTGCGGCGCGTGCCTTGCTGATTTTGCACACCGGATCGTAGATGCGGCATTGCGCCAGCGTGTAATTGCACCCGCAATCGCAGTTTTCCGCGTTGAGCTTGTGCAACGCGGCCATGCGCTGTTCCGGCGTCAATTTCGAGGTGTCCACTCCCGGCAGCATGGTCGCGCGGTCGGCGTGCTTCAGAAATACTTCGCCGGTATCTTCAAATGTTTCGACTCTCGCCGGCACGGGCATATCCAGCAGAGCGCGGGCTTCGATTTCGTACAGCGCGGGATTAAACAGCCCCACATGCTTCTGCACTACTTTGCCGTCTCGATTGATGACGAACACCGTGGGCAGCGCGGCGATTCCTCCGTAAGCGAGGCGCACCGGCACCGAGGTCATGGCCACGGGATAGTTGATGCCCTGGTTTTTCACGAACGCACGCAGTTGCTCCTCATTCTCGTCATCCACATCCATGCCAATGATCTGCAAACGCTCCTTATAGGCCTCCTGAATTCGGATCAGGCTGGGGATCTCTGCGCGGCAAGGTCCACACCAGGTCGCCCAGAAGTTCAGCAGCACCACTTTGCCTTTGTACGCATCCAGGCTGAGTTCTTGTCCGTCCAGGTCTTTGGCCTTGAGGTCCGGCGCAGGATCGGGATCGCGCACGAAGCGGATGACCACTTGCTGCTGCTGTTGTGTTTGCAACTGCACCTCTGACTGCAGCGGCAACACTGCCAGGCACATCAGTGCGCACACCCCCAGTCCCATGCTCAGACTCGTCCCGTTTTGGCGCATCCTGCTCATGGGCTCTTATCAGGAGATCATACAGAGCGGTGCATGCTAATAGCCACGCGTGACTGGTCTTCGGTCACCCGGCGGGGGCCCCGGTCTTTATCGGCCCACGCAACCACAAACTGGGTACCCCGTCCTGCGCGCGGTTTGCGAAGGGCCGGAACCGAACTGCCGAGAGTGACGGATATTGGGTTTGGCTGCATCCGTTATCCGGTGACTCTGCCGAATCCTTCCACGTTTGTGCGAAACCGGTCGCTGTTCCGGAAGACTTCGGCTTCACTTTTTCACGCATCAACTTCTACCTGGGTCGTTCCCACCCCAGTAAACCGCGCAGTGCTGGGGCATGACGGTCGTAGTGATCTGAGCGAAAAACAAAGCTCGGCCAACCGGCCAGCTCACAATGCTGTCGGTCTTAAACCAACATATTGCAACTGCTTGGCACACCAGCATCCGCCTCAACTCCGCGACCAGCGGCCGGTCCCAGACTTGACATGGTCTAACACCTTGTAAGACAGTTCCCAAACAGTTGTCTTTGCCAGCTCACCCGGGCAGGCTGCCCGGGTGGCTCTACGTCGGAGTTGAGGACTAGCAGATGGCTCGAGTCCGATGTCCCCTTGCTTCCAGTGCTTCCCGAATCCCGGGAGGTTCGGTCTCCACAAAGGAGGGACCCTTGAGTATTCGATGCATGTGTATTCTCGTTGTCGCCGTTGCTGTCTCGTCCAGTCTATTTGCCCAGAAGAAAGACACTAACAACATCAACACTCTGGCTGGGAAGGTCGCATCAGTGAATGGTACGGCCGGGCTGCAGATCCGCTTCTCTGCTTTCATCGAGGAAGAAGCAGAAGAGAGCGAGATGGCCATCCCCATGGTTGCAACCCCACCGATCACACCAAACATCGTGCTTAGCAGTCCGCTTGACGGCACCAGCCTCACCGGGCCTGACGTTCTCGTCAATCAGGACACAGGCGCCGCACCGCAAAATGAAACCTCGATTGCAGTTGATCCCAATAACCACAATCGAGTGGTCGCCTCGGCTAACGACTACGTGGCTCGCACCTGGTCTTGCTTTATCTCCGGAACGCCTTGTAGCGCGTTGGCCGATGGCTACTCCGGCACCTATTTCTCCAACGATGGCGGCGCAACCTGGTGTTGCACGTCCACCGATCCCGCGCATCTGGGTACGCTCATTCCCGGAGTCGAGCGTCTCACCGGCGGCATCTACGATGCGGGTGGCGATCCCAGCGTGGCGTTCGACAGCCAAGGGAATGTGTTCTATGCCGGCCTGGGGTTCGACCGCACCGCCCCGCCGAACACGGTCACCGTCAACAAGGGCACGTTCGACGGCAGCGGACACCTGACCTGGAGCGCGCCCACTTTCATCAATCAGACCACCTCGCCTTCCATTCTCAATGACAAGGAGTGGATTGCGGTGGACCACAATGCCTCCAGCGCCTTCCGTGATCGCATTTATGTCACGTGGACGCGATTCCTGTTCAATGCCCATACCCGCGCCTACGTGCAGTCTCCAATCGCGGAGGCCCACTCCAGCGACGGTGGCAAGACTTTCAGCTCTCCGCAATTAATCGCCGGCAATGTCCTCTACGGGCAGGGTTCGCATCCGGCCGTTGGGCCCGATGGCACGGTCTACGTTTTTTGGGACGGTTCCACTCGCCTCGCCACCTTTGACAGCATCTGGATGGTCAAATCCAAGGACGGCGGCGTCAACTGGAGCAAGCCGGTGAAAGTTGCGGACCTCATCGACATTATTCCCATTGCGAACACTGCATTCCGCAACAACAGCTACCCCGCTGCGACCGTCGCCGCTAACGGCGACATCTATACGACGTGGTCCTCATTGGTGAGCAACAGCACCGGCGGCCTCTGTCCCGCACGCACTAACAATGGCTGCCACGCCGCCGTGCTCTACAGCAGATCCACTGACGGAGGCGCCACCTGGAGTTCGCCCGCCCTGGCGTTTCCGGCCCTGGACGCGTCGAGTCAGACCGCCATCGGTTACCCTGTTACTCAACCCGACGGCAGCACGTTGAATGCGCCTACCCCGCGCCGCGTCGACAGTCTCTTCCCAGCGCTAACGGCCGCTCCGTCCGGTCGCGTATATATCTCGGCCTATGTCGCCGACGTCGTGTCCCCCTGGCAAAGCTGCGCCAGCGGCCTCCGCCCCCTGTAGGCCGCATCACCTGCGACGTGCTCGGCAACTACATCGATAATGCTCGGCTGGACTACGTCGTTGGAGATTTAACTACCAGCGCGAGTTCCATCGTCACAACTCAACCAATTAACACGCGCTATGGGTTCGGCGGAGGCTTCTTCGGCGACTACACTGATATCGCTGCCGGTTCCGACGATGCCTTCCACGCTCTTTGGACCGACAGCAACAACGTGCAGAACGTCACCTGGTTCTATGGAGTCGAGTTCGTGCCAACGGGGATCCACCAACAGGACATAGCCACCGCTAGAGGCGTGTTTTAGGCAAGTTGGGCACGACGAAACTCGTGTCAAACGGCGATCGATGAATGGCGCTCCACCCGGAGCGCCTTTTTTTCGCTCCCGATTATCTTCCTTCAGGAAGCGACTGCTCAGTTTTGGGCTTCTAACTGGCGTTGCGAAACTTAGCGGGATCTTGTTGACGTTCTATCAAAGCGAGCAAGGCTTGAGCTTTCCCAACCAGTTCGGAGGCGACCTGACTCTTCGAAACTACCGCGTCTATGCCAGCGGCCTGTGCGAGCCGTTCAACTTCGCTTCCTTCTTGTTGTGTGAACAAGATAATCGGCGTATCGGGCAGAAGTTGCTTCAGCAGCGGCGCTGCATCGAGCCCGGTCATGACCGGCATAATAAGGTCGAGGATTATCAGGTCGGGCTTTAGCTGCTCCGCTTTGTCGATCGCCTCTCGTCCGTTCTCTGCTTCTCCGGAAATTTCAAAGTCAGGTTGTGATTCGAAAAGTTTGCGCACGAGGGTACGTACGACGGCGTTATCATCCACGACTAAAATGCGCTTCGCAGGCATCGGACAAGCCATTAGGGCGGAGATTGGATGCCAACAAAGGCAGACTGGCTGTCACTTTGTATTCCAGTCGGGATAGCCTAGCTTGTCCCTCTGGATGGCCCTCAGAGTGCCTATAGCATCAGAAATGGCTTGCCGTTCCTCGTTCCCCTCAGCGCTCTCGGCCAGCGCTTGCGACCGCACAAAGAGGGCTGCTTCTGCGGCATCCACGCGCTGCCGCAGGGATTGGGGATCGCCTTCACGCAATGCAGCCTCAAACTCGCGCTGCCAGTGTGGATATTTCATGGTGTGAGATGTTGAGGTATTCTCGTCAGTCACTTCCAGAATCAAATGCAGCCGAAGTGCCAATGGCGAGCGGGCAGCGGCACTTTTTTTAAATTTATTTTTCTTAGCGGCTTACCGTCTAGGGAAGCCGGGACGAGCGCCGGGTTATCGCGCCCTTCTGGCCAAATTTCACCAGAGTGGTGGTTATTGGCCAGGCACGCGCTTCATCCGACCTTCAGAAGCTAAATCTCTGCACCCTGATCCCGTCCGGTAAAATTGACATAGGCACAAAGGCTTTTGGCACAAGGACACTACTCATGGCGGAGTTGCAAGAACGCGGAACTGACGTGACTGCAGGAAAGAAAATCTGGGTAACGCTGACCGGCTTGCCCTTAACCGTGAAATTGACTTGGCCCTTTCATCAATCGACCTCGGGCGCGGATTTCTGGGTGCTCCACGGCGACATCATTCTGGAAGGATCGGGGGGCCTGCACGCTCCCGTCGCCGTAAATCTCTCGCAGACGGTGCGCGAGGTCATGCCATCCCTGGAGCCTAAAGACGCCGAAGCGCCCGTCATCAACGCGCTCCGCAAGGAACTGGACCGGCGCCAGATTGAATTCCTGAAATCGGGAAAGCTGCTTCCGGTGCCGTTCTCCAGCCGTCATTACGACTTCAAACGCCAGCAGTGGGTCTTCGGCAAGGCGAGTGACGATGTGATGGCCGAATTTGTCGAGCGCAAAGTTTACTGGCAGACGAAGCTGGGCGCAGATCAGCGGGTGTGGATTGCCGATCCCGCCGAAGCGCAGTACATGCAGACCATCCCCAGTCATCTGGTGGAAGTGGCGGCGCGCTTAGTCGCCGCGCAGGGCCTGTTGCGGATCGAGGGCGAATGGGCCGAGCCGACGGCAGGCCTGATGAATCAAGGCGACCGTTTCGAGGCTGCCCGCCGTCAGGCCATGGAGGACTTGGAGAAGAAGCACGCGTTCGAAAGAGGCTAAGCGGATCGAACTCGCCGAATTCTGAAAAACCGCTTTCGTAGAGACGTTGCTTGCAGCGTCTCTTCTTGCAGACAAGCCATTTGAGTTTGTGCAGGCGAGACGTAGCAGGCTACGTCTCTACACGGTTGGTTGTGCCGGTCTGCGAAGGAATCCTGCTATCACTGCCGCTAGGTCCAGCACTGATAAGAGACAAATGATTCCTAATGAGATTACGCAATAAATGCACCACACACCCAGTACCGTCTTTTCAATGTTAGCCAGGTAGAGGGAAAAAGCCAGACCGGCAAAGGTGGGAACAATCAATAAGCGATAGGCGCGAAAAAAGGCCAGCACCGCCATGAGCACATATCCGATGATGCCGACGGTCGCCACGGGAATTGGCCCCAACATGGCATACCTGCTGTGGTTCACCACTCCGCAATCCCAGTGTTCGTTGATGCTGCAGGGCGAGTCCCCGTATTCGCGGTAATGCTCACGCAAAGCGAGCGACGACACAACAATTCCCAGGATCGCCAGAACCAGCAACAGATATCGCATATTTTCCCTCTACTCGGGGCGGCATTACGCCTTTGGGACTCGAGCGCCCGCGGCATCTTTTATTAAATCAGAAACCTGCCAATCCCCACCGTGATACCAGTTCACAATCTTGCCATCGGGACCAATGACTGCCGTGCTGAGATTGTGGGTGATGAGCCCGCCTTCGGGTTTGAGAGTGACCGCGAAAAAATCCGCAATCTTGGGCAGATCCGCCGGGCGCGGCACCGCAAACTCCCAGCGCCGGAAGAGCGCAGGATCATGGGTGTGGGCCACGGAAAATCCATAGTTGCGCAGCACCTTGGGGGTATCATGCTCGGGATCGAAGCTGATGCTCAGCAAATGTGTGGATGCGTCATCACTTAGCTGCTTGTAGATTTCATTGAAATTGCCGCTCATGCGCGGGCAGAAATCCTGAAACGGACAGCGCGTATAGATGAAGGTGACCAGCAAAACCTTTCCACGGTACCGTTCCAAAGAAACTCGCTTGCCGTCCTGATTCGTCACAGAAAAATCCGGAACCTGTTCTCCCGGCTGCGGCATATGAAACGAAGTTGGGCCTTGAGCCGGCGGCGATTTCGCATGCCCGGTTACTTTTACATTCTCCAGCCAATAGTCAGGATCGGCCTCGCGGTTGCCCGGATCGGGTTCGATGACCACGACTTCGGCGGTAATCGAATCTCCGGGCGCAACCTGGCGCAACATGGACGCTGGCTTGAACTTGTATGTCATCACCATCGGTTCCATGAAGCCTTGAATCAGGTCGCCGTCAATCGTGGCTGACTCGGACTTCGCGTCCACCGAAACAATGCGACCCGTGAAGGGATAACGCTTGGCGTTGCTCGGCGGCGTTTTCGTGCGATGACAGGCGGCACTCACAGCCAGGAGCGCACCCATGAGAACAATGAAAAGGCCGCGGACGGATTGGTCTTGGAATTGATTCACGTTAAATTGATTCACGTCCCTACCACTTTAACTCGCAGTGAGACGGGTTGGCCACCGGGCGTGTGTTGTCTGGTGCCGTGGTTTGTGCCATCCTACGCGGTCCGGAATTCCAGTTGGGGGAGCGCGATGGCATGCAATCCTGAAGTTTTGAAGCACGTTCCACTGTTCGCATCGCTGGACGAAGATGAAACGGGCGTCCTCGCCAGCCAGGTAGAAGTAAAGACGTTCCAGCCGCGGCAGCGTATCTATAAAATGGGCGACTCCAGCGGACGAGCCTACGTTGTAGTTTCAGGACGCGTGCGGGTCACAACCGTCGATCAGGAGCATCAGGAGGTCGTGGTCGATGAGCCGACCCACGGAGAGTTTTTCGGATTTGCCTCTATGCTAGAACAGACTCCGCACCAGACCGACGCGGTCGCGGTGGACGAAGCTGTTTGTGTGGAGGTGGACCGCGAGGACATCGCGATCCTCCTGCAAAGAAAACCCCTGGCGGGCATGGAGATGCTTCGAGTTCTTGGCCGGCAATTTCATGCAGCGCAACAACTGGTGCGGGTGCGAGCCATGCGGCATCCCAATGAAATCATCGACCGCGACGCAACGCTCGGACAACGAATTGCCGACTCAGTCGCAGGGTTCGGTGGATCCTGGACATTCATTTTGTCGTTCATTCTTGGTCTCGCAGTCTACATAACTGTTTCAGTCGTGTTGGGCAGGCGAGCATGGGATCCTTACCCGTTCATCTTGCTGAATCTTTTTTTGTCGATGCTGGCGGCTATCCAGGCACCGGTCATCATGATGAGCCAGAACCGGCAGGACACCAAAGATCGGCTCCGCAGCGAACTGGACTATGACGTCAACCGCCGCGCGGAGATGGAAATCCAGGGTCTGGCGCGAAAACTGAATCTTATGGGAGAAAAGATGGGCGACGTCGAGGAGTTGCTGCGCGAGAGGCTGGCGCGGGAGTGAGATTCTATGGCGGAGCGTTACCCCAATCAGTGTGAACACGGACCACTGCAGAGAGCGCGGGCCCTTTCATCGTATATCGAGGTTGGGGATTTTGAGAGGAGCCGATCAGCGTAATGCACCACAGTTGAGTGTCCTGATAACGACAGCTGCGGGAAGTAGATTGCGGCAACCCGCATCTTCACATCCTAGGTCCTCTTTAGCCTCTTTCGAGCCGACCCCAAGATTCCTATGATCCCGATGCCGATAAATTCCATCGTGCTGGGCTCGGGAGCTTGTACGAAGGCTCCCGGGTAGTAGAGTCCGGAATCGGGACTGTAATAAAAGGATATTTTTCCTCTTGCCCCTCCACCGACACCAATCGTCTGACCCGTGTCGTAGTTTATTCCAAGGGCAGAGAAGTCGATCCCCACGAACTTTGTGAACTCTTTGCCATTTGTGGGCAGGGTAAAAGACGAGATAAAAATATAAGAATCGGTGTCAGGAAAACTAAACTCCAGAGGCATACCGTCAATCCACGCGACCGTCGAGTAAAGGAATAGTGTTGCGTATCCTCCAAACGTCGATCCCGGTTCGTAGCCGCCAAGGCCGAAGAAGTAATAGGGTGTCCCGCCCGACAGAAATAACTGGTGCCCATTCATTTTTCCAACGAATCCAAAATTGCCTCCGCTGCCATCATTGGGACCTAAATAGAAAGTGTCCGCGAACGCGGTCGAAGAGATTAGGGTACCGAATAGAAGAGAGAGGAGGAGGAGAGATCGCTTCATAGTACCCCCGTGGAAATACCGCGAATGCTACGCCCATCAGTTTCGGTCTTTCAAGCTAGTATCTTGGAGATTTGACCAGTTACGCCTGCCGAAAAACTCCAAACTATTCTCACGACTTCCGGGAGAACGCTGTCAGCAAACTAGCTCCATTCTGTGTTTTCAATGTCGACCTTTGCTTCAATGTACGGCAAAATCTACGGACCGCCAGGCCGTACTCACCGCGTCCGAATCGACCGCCCGCACTTCGAGCCGGTACGAGCCCGCAGGTAAGCTGTCAGTTGGGATCTTCCGAGAGATGCGAATGGTGGAGCTTCCTGACTCGACGTACGAAGCTACGTCTACAGACTGGAAGTCGTTGCCGACAACACTCGCCTTTGCATCCAGGATCCTGAGATGAACCTGTACCTTGGCCGCGGGCTGGCGTGCGAGCAGTGGCTCGTAAACCTCAAAGTAGGCCACCATGGGATCGGTCTTACCGAAACGTTCGTCAGCGGTGGGGATGAACTCGATCCCTTTGCTGACCAACGGAACCATACGGGTCGGGAAGATGACTTCTCGGGAAGGGCCGGACTTTGGAGGCAACCTCGCATAAGAGTGGAAGCTCTTGCACAGGGCGATGCCGCTGATCGCCAATTGATTTCCATCAAACTTCTCGATGGCCAAGGGCATTTTCGCAACTCCAAAATTCGTCCCGTTACTGACGATCGCCGTCACTTCATATTCACCGGGAGGCAGATCCAGTTGTATCTCGTAGCGGTACGGAGATCTTCTCTGACAGGCGGCGGCCTCCAATTTCACATCCAGTTGAGGCGCGTCCACCGCGGTCACAGGAATGCAGTCTTCTCGATCGCTGAATCGGGCAGCAACCGAGCCGTCTTTTCTGTACACAATCCCGAGGATTTCGACGCCGTAATCGAGTTTATTGTCCGTGGTCTCCATCTGCATGGCTGGAGGAAACTCGAGAACAATGTCGGTGCGGGCGGTATTCAGGTCCGGGTAGGTGAAACTAGCTGCCAGCGATAGGGCAATGGCTCCCCTGTTCCCCGAAGCGGCGTTTTGCTCCATCTTTTTGTCAAGAGGCGTTCCGTTGAAGGGGTCGTAGGCAGCGTGTTTCGTGTTGCAGTACTCACTGAGCGCCACAAACAGCGCCCACACACGCCGGCTCGCCTTCACTTGAATCTTATGACAGCTTCCTTGTGGTGAAAACGGAGGGGCGTAGGAGAGGAGGTAGATATGGGACAAGAAATCTTCGCCTGCACCGGTCCACCTTGCTCTGGTCGAATAGTACGAATAAATGTTGGCGACAGATACATCGTTGTACTTGAAAGCCTCCACGTCTAATTGCTGAATGGTAACCCGAACCTTCTGCTCCTTTCCATCTTCGAAAAGATGAAAGTCTTTCGCGGTCAGATCAATGATCTCTTTACCCTGGATGTCCCCCACATATACGGGAACAAGAACTTGCTTTGATTCCACCCGAAATTCGGGCACCTCTTGAGTGGCGGCAACGCGGGGCAGTAGAAGAGCAAGCAGAAGGACACTCGGGCACAATCTCGCGGGCCAATGACCTTTCGAATCCGTCCTTGAACTATGCTGCTGCAAAGTTCCAAAAGCCCCGCTATCCGGTCCTGATTGGTGCTTCCGAAGCGTCGTGGTAAAGGGTAACTGATTAGGGAACGAGGACTCAATAAATGGGAAATCGCTCGATAGCAATAGAGTTCCGACTCGGATCTGGCGAGGAGATGCCGCAAGCTTCCGCTATCGCGGCTTAATCACCACTCTGAAATCAGACCATCTCCACATCCGTAGTTCTTACAGCGCGCCCCTGTCAAAGCTGGCAACAGATTGCCGTCGAGCTCATCACCCCCAACGCTTTCTAGTAGCGGAATCGATAACGAAGTTCAGCGAATATCTCGCGGGGGCTATTCCAGTGAAAGCCGCCGAAGGTGACGCTGTTGTCGATCAGATAGCGGCGATTGGCAACATTGAGTGCGGATAGCGAAGCTGAGAATCGCTCGCCGAAATCCTTGCCTAATGTTAGATCGAAGCTCGTGTGTCCCGGCAAGTAATCTCCCGGATAAGGCTCATCCGGAAAAGCGTTTACGAATCCGGAACCGTAGTAAACGTTCGTCGAGAGGTAAGCGCGGCGAGGAAGAGTCACATCGGCGCCGATATTAAGCGTATGCCGCTGGTCATGGTCGAGCGGGCCCCAGTCGAGAGACGAGAAATCCGTCAGCCCGCCGCTGATGGCTCCGCCAGCCCAGGCCACTTGATTCGAATAAGAAACGTGAACCTGCGCCCGGTGCGCCAGGCGGGGAGAACGCAACGTCAGTTCCCATCCACGAATGTGCGCGCGTTCGATGGTGAGCGGGAAAAAAAGATTCGACTCGCCAATATTGTTGTGATCGAAAAAATTCGAGGCATTCGTCTGGAAAGTATCGGCGTCGATCACCCATCCCCGCCAGGGAATGTTCACTCCAAATTGCGTCTCCTCGTCGCGCTCTCCGTGAATCGCGGTGAATGCCAGATTATTGTTGTTGGCAAACTGAAGCAGCGGTCCCGAAGCGGTCAGCAGAGGCGGGGGCTGGTAGTAGCGCCCGTACGATGCGCGAAAGGTCCATTTGAGTTTCGGTACATTGAGCGCGACTCCGAATCGCGGGCTCACCGAATTCTCTGTTACGCCGCCCGAAAAGTGGGTCGGCCTCGCGCCGGCGGAAAGCGTAAGCCACGATGCCGGTTTGAATTTGTCATCGATAAAGAAGGACGTGAGATTCCCAGTCGGACGCTCCGTGACCCTGAACGCATTGGCACTGCCGTCATTGAATGTCGCGGCTAACAGTTCATTATTCTGCTGGTAAAAGCTGTAGAGCCCCGCCTGCAAGTCATTCCTCTTCACGTTTGCACTGAAACTGAGTTGCCCGCCGGCATAGTTGGATGCGCGGTGGTCGGTCGTGACGATCGGATCGTTCACGGCGCTGTCGTAGTTCGCGGAGTTGTAGTGGTAGAACGGCGACACCGTCATCAGCATCTTCGAGTTGAAAGTGTGCACCCACGAAATATTCGCGACCGCATCAGCCTCGTGATTTTCATCGCGCAAATTCAGGCTGGGATACTGGCCGGTAAGTTCGCCGTTCACCAGCCCGTTTTCGAGATCGAAGGGAAACGGGTCATAAGGGACCTGGTAGTAGTCACGCCGGAATGAAGCGACGAACCGAAGCTGGTCGGAAGCGTGGGCGTTGAAGATGACGGATCCAAATCCCCCATAACCGTTCGCCGCATCGTGCACAACTTGCGGTACCGGCGTCTCAATGCCCAGATTGCTGCGGTTGCCATTCAGGCTGGCATAGTAAGCGAGCCGCTCGCTGTGGTTGCCGAAGCTGAACTGGTCGTTGGTCTGATAGAAATTGCCCGCGCTCAAAACCAGTTCCGCTTCGCGATTGCGCTCAAAGCCGGTGCGGGGCACGACATTGAAGACGCCATAGGTGCGATCCCCAAACTCAGCGCCATATCCGCCCCGGCTCACTTCGAGATAGTCGATGTCCTTGGGATCGAACTGCGGGCCGATATTGGATGCGATGTTTGTATTCGGCACCGGCACGCCATCCACCAGCCAACTCGTCTGGTGTCCTCCGCGAATATGAAGCTGGTCATGCACCATGTACGCCCCTGGAACATAGTTGGTGACCATGGCCATGCTGTTGGTGCGGGCCGCGCCAGGAACGCGCGCAATCTGCTGGCGATCCACCACCGTGGTCGGAGTCTGTGAATCCGTGGGCGCGCCTTCCGCAGTCGCCGACACATTCACGGTCTCCTTGCTTCCGGCGACATTGAGTGCAAAATGCAGCACTGGTTGGGAACTGGAAGTTACCATCACGTCCTGTTGTGTCTGCTCGAAACCCAGGCCGGAGACGCTGACAACAAATTCTCCCAGCGGCACAGCGTTAAAGATGAAATTCCCATTGTCGTCGGAATTCGTCGTGGCTGCCCAGTCCGATGTCTTGGCCTTAATCATCACCATGGAGTCGGCCACAGGACGATGCTGGGGATCATGAATCACTCCGCGAACCGTGCCTACGACTGCCGCAGACATAACCGCAGTGATGAGCAGAACTTTTGCAAACAGCACAATTCGAATCAGGCGCATGCGCTCTCCAGAAGCGTGACTATGGAGGAAGAAAACTCTTTGCGGAAGGTCACACCGTCACCGTGCAAATGTCACGTTGTCACGGAGTTGCCCGGCCAGTGTTGGCTTTCCAGGTTGTAGCTTGTTGGCTTCAGCCGATGGAGTACGCCGGGGGAGCACGCGTCGTAAGTGAACAGCGAAGGGGATCGGCGGCAATTGCTACGCGAAACACATTGCCGGTGATTGTGATGGTCCGCCTAAAAAGGGAGGCACGCAGTAATTGGGGATTGGCCCAATGCGATATGACCAGCGCCCGGCGGCAGTTCTGCGAGCAGCCTGGTCCACGGACCGCAGGCTGGTCCGGATTCGTGTTTGCATAGCTATGGCACTGATGCTGCGCCATGCGCCTACAGCACAGATGGCTGGGCGCAGCCGTGGCCTGCAACACGGCCGGCAGTAACACTCCAGCAGTTGCCAACAGCAACAGAAATCGGGCGATCAGACGCTGCATGCTGTGACCTGGAACGAACCAAGTGATCTCAGGATAGATGACGGTAAGATTGGCGGCAAGGAAAGCTTTACAAAGTCGTGACATTTTGAGGTTACGTCTTTGATCTTCAGCAAATGCGCGGGTTCACTTGATGACCACGTAACGCCCGCCATTGCTGAACGCGATCACCAGGTTAATCAGCACGAAGATCAAGTCGTAATGCCAGCCCGACGACTTCTCTCCCCAAAACCCGGTATGCCAAACGAATATCTTCTTCTGGATCGCGCCCAGCATGATGAGAATTAGCCCCAAGGCAGCCAATTGAGTGAGCACTCCGGCCGCGACCCCGAGAGCGCCAGCGACTTCAGCCAGGCCTAGAAAAATGGTGAAGCCCTTCGGCATCCCGATGCTCTTCGAACGAGCTTCCGGATCTTTGAGGTGGCTGTAGCCGCTGGTGACGAATACCAACCCTACCATCAGCCGGAGCAGAAGGAGTCCCACGTCGAGGAAATGGGAAAGCGCAGGAAACATCGGTCCTCCTGGATCAACTCAGGATCAGGCGCGGCGGTTCATCTTTGCCCACCACCAGCGCACGCCGACAAGAAGGAATCGCCAGTCGCTGAAAAATTCCGGGGGCTTGCCTTCGAAGGCATGCCCAATAAACTGTAGAATCCAGCCGCTCACGAACAGCGCCAGCGCAATCCACCAAAGCTTATGACGGAGAAAACCGATCAGAAAAAATGCGAGCGAAACAAGAATCGTTGGAATGCCAAGTGTGTGGCAGAGCCGGTTGACCGGATGCTGATGGCTTCGAGCGTACTGTGCGACCCACTGTTCGCTGCTGCGTCCGCCTAACATGCCGATGAAAATCATACACGGTTGTGATGGCAAGTTCATGCAACGCCTTGATTGCGGGCACCTGTTGCTACGAAGAACGCAGGCAGCAGGCGTTCTCACATAGGCATGGAAACTGGCACGAACCCAAAGACAGCAAGACAACTTATATGTGGGATGTTACGCCAGGTCGAACAACAGCACTTCGCTATCTTGCGTGCCTTTGATCGTCAGCTTGCGTTCGTCGGTTACGGCTGCGCCATCGCCCTGATTCAACTTCTTGCCATTCAGTTCGACTGCGCCTTTTGCGACTTGGAGCCAAGCGTGGCGTCCGTTCGCGAGTTCATGGCTGACTTCTTCTCCTGCATCCAGCAGGGTTACGAAGAGTTTGGCGTCCTGATTGATCTTTACTGAACCTTGGCTGGCGTCACGCGAGGCAATCACGCGCAACTTGCCTCG
>JBKOUZ010000166.1:0-7319 GCA_046723715.1 Acidobacteriota bacterium
TGCGGGAGCCAGCTAAGCTACGAAGCTGGGTATGCTCGTCGATAGTCAGGATCAGCGCAGGCTTGGGGCGTCCTGTGACCATGCACGAAAGCTTATCCCAACGTTGCTATTTATTCTAGTTATTTATGGGACACAACACTCTAGGGCACCCTCTGTAGAGCCGAACGAGACACAGGAGTTCTAAAGCGATTCCGAAAAATACAACGGAACTTTGACTAAAGATCATAAAAGTCTGTTTGTTCGGAATTCGTAACAACGACGGTAGGCCGCGTTATATCGAAACGAATAAAGCCCGACTCTGCCTGGCTACCCAGCGCAATATAGGCCACGGGCGGATGTGTCTCCAAAACTTCCAAAACCGAAATCCCAAGTCCCTTGACAGTCGAGCATGGGCAGGCCGTTTACCGTTGTCGCTCTTGGACTACAATTAAACAGTGAACAGTCAAAGCTCATCCATCACTTCTGATAGTGGCCTTTACCAAGGACCCTGGCACTCAACTATCTGGCAGTACCTCTCAAGAGTGCTGATCATCTCGCTATCATTAGGAGCAGCACTCGTCAACGCGACAGCACAATCCCATATCAGCGCCTACGTGACGAATGTGTCCGGCACCGTGTCGGTCATTGACACCACAACGGACACCGTGGTTGCGACGATTCCCGTTGGCATATTTCCTTCTGGGGTAGCCATCACGCCAGACAGAGCCAGAGTGTACGTAACCAATATTTTCAACTCCATTTCGGTTATCGACGCAGGGACCAACAGCGTGGTGGTGACGATTCCTTCTGGCCAATTTCCAACAGGAATAGCCATCACGCCAGACGGAACCCGAGCATATGTGGTAAATCAATTCCTGACCAACCAAGGTAACAACACCGTCTCGGTCGTCGATACCATGACCAACGTCATAGTTGCGACGATTTCTGTTGGCCTAGGTCCTTCTCAGATAGCCATCACGCCAGACGGAACTCGAGCCTACGTCCCCGATCAACAGGATTCCATCATCTCAGTTATCGACACTGCGACGAACTCTGTGGTTGACACTGTTCCGGTTAGAGGTACTGCGGGGATCGCCATTACGCCAGATGGAACCCGAGCCTACGTGACGAGCCCGGGGGGCGGCGCCGTCTCGGTCATCGACACCGCGACCAACACTGTAGCTGCTACCATTTCACTCGGTACAAATCAGAATCCTTTCGGCGTCGCGATCACGCCAGACGGAACCCGCGCCTATGTAACGATAAGTTTCCCAAACGACTCCATCTCGGTCATGAACACCGCGACCAACACCCTGGTTGCTACCATTCCGGTTGGAGTAGCTCCAAATGGTATAGCCATCACGCCAGACGGGGCTCGCGCCTATGTTACCAATGATGGATCTGACACAGTGTCGGTGATTGACACCACGACCAACACCGTCATTGGGACCATTCCTGTGGGAGTGGGTCCTGTTGCGGTAGCCATCACTCCTATGCCAAAGTCCCCGACGAAAAAAGAGCGATGCAAGCATCACGGGTATTTAGTTTTTGGTCCGCCTGCCGGACCCTTCAAGAATCAGGGGCAATGCGTCAGCTATGTTGAGCATCATTAGATGTAATTGACGTGCCCAAGGCGATTTCGCTCGCAGGGACAGATAAATCGTCCTACCGAGGGCGGCCTTACTTGTGCTTGTGTTAGTCGGCGTTTGCGCCTCCGGCCAGGTGCAGCAAGCTTCCCTGCCGTTGTTGCAGCCAATGCAATGAAACTCAACGGAAGGCTTGTAAAATCGATAACCGCTGCCAGAGGCGAGATTCCGTAGCGCTCATGGGGAACGTGTCCAGCGAGTTTCAGCGAAAGTTTGCAAGATGACCTACTGCGCTGCATGCGGGCAGAGGGAGAAGTCCGCGGCAACACGGTGACGCGAGTGCACAGCCAAATGCTCAGGCCAGCAGCGAACCGTCTACATTCGCGGTCGACGGCGTTGCTGATGCCAAAAATCCGTTTTGAGTGAAATCCGAAAGAAGGAAATAGTGCTGGCGGAGTAAGTGTTTTCCATCGCACGTTGGGTTGCGGAAGCGCACAGAGGTTCCATCGAAGTTCAGAGCACTCCGGGCACTGGGTCTGCTTTCGTATCCGTCTGCCTCTTCTTCAGGGCTAGGCTACTTCAAATAAGATCCCATTCATTCCCGGTTCGATTGGTATACATGAGACATTCAGGTTGCTGTGCCATCCTTACGGTTGATTCGTCGGGCAACGCAGCCGCGCCGTCGGGCGGTTGGCGCTTACAGGGCCTGTCTGTTGAGAAGAGATCCAGTCGTCGTCTACCATCCCCTACTGGATGAGGTGAAAGCATTGAAATTCTCGCAACGGATGACTCTCACAGAGCTTGCTGTCATATGGCTGGGGATCGTTCTATTAGGTGAGACGGTCGGGTTAGGGCAAAGTTCAGTCAAACCGCCTCAGAGTCCGTTAACCCTGGATCAAGCCGTGGATTTTGCACTTGCCAACTATCCGGGAGTCCGAGCATCCATGGAGCGTGCGCTGGCCTCGAAGGAAGGTGTAAGCCTTTCTCGAACTACCTATCTGCCGCGTACCGATCTGCTCTGGCAGTCGAATCGCGCCACGCGAAATAACATCTTTGGCCTTTATCTGGCTCAAGCCGTCGTCCCTCCCATCTCTGGTCCCGTTCTCTCGAGCACTTCCGATCGTGGTGTTTGGGGGAGTATGGCAGGCATCTTGCTCTCCTGGGAACCATTTGATTTCGGATACCGCGGAGCAAATGTCGATGTTGCTAAGGCGAGAGAAAGCCTTGCCAACGCCGAACTCTCGTTGACCAAGCTCGATGTCGCGGGAGCAATCGGCGATGCTTTCCTGCGAGTCGCTGCCGCACAACAACAAGTCAAGGCCGCTGAAGCCGATGTCGATCGGAGACAAGTCCTCGCCACTTCCGTCCATGCGCTCGTCAAGGAACAGCTGCGGCCGGGTGCCGATGCCTCCCGGGCGGATGCTGAGCTGGCAGCTGCTAAGATCCAATTGATTCGCTCGCAGCAGGTCGAACGAGAGAGCGAAGCAACATTCGCAGAATTGCTTGGCATCTCGAGGAGTAAGGTTGCGATTAATGCCGATTCGCTCCTCACCGCACCCGCAACGTTATACGCTTCACAATCAGCACTCGCAGATCATCCCGCAGCGTTGGTCGCTAATTCAACTCTGTGTGAAACCAAGGCGAGAGAAAAGGTGCTCAGCAAGTCGTACTATCCACGATTTAACCTACAGGGCTCGTTCTCAGGTCGCGGAAGCGGGGCGAACACAGACGGTACTTTTGGGACCGGCACGGATGGGCTCGATCTGATGAGACATAACTGGGCGGTGGGTCTATCCGCGACGTTCTCAGTCCTTGATTTCCCGTCGTTGCATTTCAAGAAACAGATCGAACAATCCAACGAACGAGCGCAGCGGGCGGACTATGACAAGACGATCCAAAGGTTGAGTGCGCAGGCGGAGCGAGCCAAAGCAGCGTACGACAGCGCAGTGTTGATCAGTCAAAACACTCCCGTCGAACTGGAAGCCGCACGATTAGGCGAGCAGCAGGCTATGGCTAGATATCAGGCTGCACTAGCTCCCATCGTCGAAGTCGCGGAAGCACAGCGCCTTCTCCTGCAAGCCGAAACCGAAGATAACCTCGCTCGTCTCACCGTCTGGCGATCGATGCTAGGTGAAGCGCTCGCCCAAGGCGACCTCCAACCCTTCCTCGAACTAGCACGCAAGCGTGAGGCGGGAGGGCGGTGAGATGTGGCTGATTCGGATCGCTCTTCGCCGCCCTCTGACCGTTCTTGTAGCGGTAATCTCGGTTGGTCTGTTGTCAGTCTTGGCACTCCTGCGGATGCCGATCGACATCTTTCCGAACCTGAATCTGCCTGTCATCTACGTCGCGCAACCATATGGAGGAATGTCTCCAGCACAGATGGAAGGCTATCTCGTCTACTACTACGAATATCACTTCCTCTACATTACGGGCATCGAGAGCGTCGAATCGAAGTCGATTCAGAACGTCGGGCTGCTCAAGCTCACGTTCCATCCAGGGACGGACATGAGCCAGGCTCTCGCTCAAACGATCTCGTATGTGGATCGGGCACGAGCATTCATGCCAGCGGGAACGGTTCCGCCATTTGTGATGCGGTTCGACGCGGGCAGCGTGCCGGTCGGGTTCCTTGTGTTTTCCAGTCAGACGCGAGGCCTGGGAGAAATTCAGGACCTTGCATTGAATCGCGTGCGTCCGCTGTTTGCGACACTCCCAGGTGTTTCAGCTCCACCACCGTTTGGGGGAAACCAACGCACAATCGTCATAACCGTCGATCCTGACCGATTGCGTGCCTACCACATGTCTCCCGAAGAAGTGGTGAAAGCGGTGAGTGCGGGCAACATTATCATGCCGGCTGGTAATATCCGCGCCGGAGACCTGCAGCCAATGGTGCCGATAAACTCAGTGGTCAGCAACATCCAAGACTTGAGTGACCTGCCGATTCGTGTGGGTTCCGGGCCAACGGTTTTTCTGCGCGACCTGGGGAAGATCTCGGATTCGAGCGATGTCCTGACCGGATATGCCTTGGTCAACGGCCGCCGCGCCATCTACCTGTCGGTTACGAAGCGTGCAGATGCCTCCACTGTGGCCGTGGTGAACGCGGTGAAGAGCAGCGTTCCACGTTTCCGTACATTGATTCCTGACGACATCAAGATCAGCTACGAATTCGATCAATCAGCCTATGTAAAGAATGCCCTTTCATCTCTCGTGCGGGAAGGTGTTCTCGGCGCTGTGCTCACCGGATTAATGGTATTGCTGTTTCTCCGAGACTTGCGCAGTTCTGCGATTGTCGTGACGACCATTCCTTTCGCATTGCTCACGGCACTCGTGGCGCTATGGGGCGCTGGACAGACCATCAACACGATGACCCTTGGCGGTCTGGCGCTCGCGGTTGGAATTCTGGTCGATGAGGCTACGGTCGCCATCGAGAATATCCACACACATCTTGGTCAGGGAGTTCCGCACGCCCGAGCAGTTCTGGACGCCAGCCGTGAAGTGGTCATTCCACGTTTGCTCGCGATGCTTTGTGTTCTATCCGTATTTGTCCCGTCATTCTTCATGACCGGCATCGCCAGGAGCCTGTTCGTCCCGCTGTCGCTCTCCGTGGGATTCGCGATGGCGGCATCTTACTTCCTATCCAGTTCGCTCGTGCCAGTCATGTCCACGTGGATTCTACGAGAACCGGCTCATCCGGAAGGCGAGGGCAAGTCACGGATGGCTGAGTGGCGTGACCGGCTTGGCCGGGTCCTCGGAAAACTAATGAGACACCGCAAAACCGTATTGGCGGTGTATTTGGGAATCACGTTTGCGGTAATTCTCCTGCTGGGACCGCTGATGGGGCGAGAGATCTTTCCCAGGGTCAACGCGGGACAGTTACAGCTCCGCTTTCGCGCGCCAATCGGGACACGGGTGGGCGCCACTGAGGTCATGGCGCTTCGGGTTCTCGACGAAATTCATCAAGTTGCCGGCACGAACAATGTTTCTGTGACGCTCGGCTATGTTGGAACTCAACCCCCCGCGTATCCGATCAACACCATTTTTCTTTGGACGAGCGGCCCCCAGGAGGCGGTGTTGCGAGTCGCTCTTAATCCCGATGCTCGGATCTCCGTTGCCCACCTTGAGCAACAGCTCCGAGAGAAACTGACTGCGATATTCCCAGGAAGCGAGTTCTCTTTTGAAGCCGGGGACATCGTAAGCCAGACGATGAACTTCGGCGCGCCTACTCCCGTCGAGGTCGCCGTCAACGGTCCGAACCTTCAAGACGACCGTGCCTTTGCGGAGAAGCTTCGGGCGGAGCTTGGCAAGATCACTGCCTTGCGCGATCTTCAATTTGAGCAGCCTCTTGATTACCCGAGCGTCGAAGTGAACGTTAACCGAGAGCTTGCGGGCCAGCTCGGCGTGAGCGTGGAGCAGGTCGGGCGATCGCTCGTAGCGGCGACCTCTTCCAGTCGTTTCGTCACCCCGAACTACTGGGCGGATCCTCGCTCAGGAATCGCTTATCAGGTGCAAGTGGAGTTGCCACAACCGCAAGTCGCATCGGTCCAGGACATCGCCAATATTCCAATTACGCGGAGTGATGCACTCCATCCGCTTATAGGGGACGTTGCTCAAGTTCGGAATAGCACCATGATCGGAGAATATGACCGGCTCAATGGTCAGAGAATGATCACGATCTCTGCGAACGTGGTTGGCGAAGACCTGGGAAGGGTCGCGAAGCGAGTCAATACTGCCATCGAACGCGTTGGTACTCCGCCTCGGGGAGTCACAGTAAGAGTCAGAGGGCAGATCGCCCCCATGCAGGCAACACTCACGAACCTTGCCATCGGGCTAGGGCTGGCAATTCTCGTGATCTTTCTACTGTTGTCGGCGAACTTCCAGTCGATGCGCCTTTCTCTGGTCGTACTCTCCACGATTCCGGCTGTAATCTCGGGCGTAATCATCATGTTGCTGATTACTGGCACCACACTGAATATCCAATCTTTCATGGGGGCGATTATGGCCATTGGAGTGGCCGTGGCTAACGCAATCCTTCTGGTTACGTTCGCGGAGCAATCGCGTCGTGGGGGCGTTCCAGCGATCGACGCCGCCATTCATGGTGCTCAAAGCCGTATGCGGCCGATCCTTATGACCAGCCTGGCCATGATCGTTGGCATGATTCCAATGGCAATCGCTTTCGGAACCGGTGCAGAACAAACGGCCCCGCTTGGGCGAGCCGTCATAGGAGGACTGTTGGCTGCAACCGTCACGAGTCTGCTGATCCTGCCTTCGGTATTCTCTTTAGTTCAGCAGCGTGCCGGTACTCATTCGCCTTCGCTCGATCCGGAGGATCCGGACAGCCGCTATGCTACTGGTGCAAATTCGGGCGAGACCGCTAGTGGAGGTGAGCAATGAAGGTGGCGAAGACCATCGCGATCTGTGCCGGTCTCTGGCTCCTGACTTCCTGCGGGAAGCAAGATGCGTCGTCCGCGAAAGCTGCGGCGCCGGCGAGTCTGAAAGTTCAAGTCACGAACGTGGTCGCACAGAAACTTGCGATCACGGTTCACATGCCGGGCGAGATTGAAGCATACGAAGTCGTGGCCGTTTTCCCAAAGGTGACCGGGTTTGTGAAGTCCATTGCGGTAGATCGAGGATCGCACGTCAAAGCAGGAGAGCGCATCGCTCTACTCGAAGCCCCTGAGTTGATCGCTCAACGTTCCGAATCGCAATCGAAGCTCCAGGCCGCCCAGGCCCAGCTTGCGGCAGCCCAGGCAAAAGTCG
>JBKOUZ010000010.1:0-4980 GCA_046723715.1 Acidobacteriota bacterium
CCACCGTTCGCGCCCATGGCATCGTATCCGTTTTGTATGATATTGACGAATGCCTGCTCGCATAGGCCTTCATCGATCGGCACTCGCGGAAGATTTGGCTGATATTGCTTCTCGACCTGCACTGGAGCCCCCTTCCAGAACTGTGCAACGTCATTCAATGCCCGATCCAGAATCTCGGTGATTTCCCGCGGCGTCAAGTCCGCATGCAGCGGGCGTGCAAAATCGAGGAAGCGGGTCACCAGCGCGCTGAGCCGGTTGGTTTCGGTCGAAATGTATCCTGCGAGTTCGGTCGCCAACGGATTCGATTCTGCAAGTTTCTGGGTCAGCATCTCGGCGGAGCCCTTAATCACACCCAGCGGGTTCCGAATCTCGTGCGCCAATCCGGCCGAGAGCTGCCCTAATGCGGCCAGGCGCTCGGAGCGGCGCGCGTCCGCCTGTGCCTGCTCCAGTCGTCGATTGGTTTCCGCCAGCGTCGCCGCCACTTCCTGATAGCGCTGTGTCTGGCGCCGTATCTCCAGGGCAAAGCGATTCACCAGCATACTCGCTAGGTAAAAGAAGAGAGTCCGAATGGCAAGCAGCCAATAACTCTCCGCCGAGATTTCATATTGCCGAACTTCGGGGTCGAACAGGTATGCCCAATAAGTAGCTGACGCCAACGTCGTCCAAATCAAGGTCCCCCAGGGACTGAAATATTCTGCCGCAGTCACAATGGGCAAAAAGTAAATCGGCCAATAGCTGCTGTTGATCGGCAGTTCCCCGGTGTGATTGATCAACAGTGCCGAGAGCCCGATCTTGATCAGCACGATGTACGCCGCGCCACGCTTTGGCACCTGCGCAATCACCCAGCCTTCCAGCAACTGGGTCACACCGAACGCAAGGTACAGCAGCTGCTTGTGGATCTCTTTTACCGGCGGAATTAACGCTAGCCCCAACAGAAAGAGCAGCCACAATACATCCAGCCAATTAGTGTTAGGTCGCTTTTCGGCCATCACCTTGCGAATTCAATCCCGAAAAAGATTACGCCGGGAGAGTTCGATCACTCCCGGCGTCAACGTTCATTGAAGCGGTCGGCAGAAGCATCTCATGCGAACCCTATCACAGTGCAATGCGGCCGATCGGCAAAAAACTTAAAGCAGGGTGCCCCACCCTGGTCGCGCTTTATGCGACAGGGTGGGGATTTTGACCTACTTGAGTTGGATGTGGATTTTGACGTACCAGGCTTCCAACCGAAAGTCCTACCCCTTCAACTTAGGCCGCGCACAAGCATCCACAATCTTCTTGGGATCGATCGCGTCCTTGTCCACCTGCTCTTCCATGATCTTTCCATCTTTCCCAACCAGGAAGTTCACGCGGCGGGGAGCCTGGTATTCATCTTTATAGATTCCGTACTCGCGAGTTACTTTGCCGCCCCAATCGCTCAGCAGGGGGAACGTCACTCCGATCTGGTCGGCGAAAGCTTTATTGGCGAACGCGCTATCCATGCTCACACCCAGGACCTGGGTGTCGGAAGCTTCCAGCGTTTTTAGATTCTGCTGGAAGTTTTTCATTTGCTGCGTTCAACCACCGGTAAACGCGAAAACATAAAACGCCACCACTACATTCTTTTTTCCGCGGTAGTCGCTCAGCTTCACGTCCTTCAGGTCGGTGCCGTCGAAATACTTCAACGTGAAGTCCGGAGCCATATCACCGACTTTGGGCATGCTCGAAGCCTCCTTCTTGTTTTGGGCAGACGCAGGGGGCGTCATTGCAAGTGAACCGGCCAGCAGCATTCCCGCCGCCAGCAGGCCTGAGTACCTTATTTTCATTTGAACTCCTCCCACAGGAGTGTTTGAAAAGAATACTCCGAAGCCGCCCTTGCGGTAAAATGAGAATGCAACTCGGCACCTCCCAACGCACCTTTCACGTTGCTCAACCGAGCGCAAAGACAGTACATTTCAAATCAAAAATTGGCTCGTCCAAAGAGCGTGACGCCATGAGCATCGCCACTCTGAACGACATCTTCTTCGCTACCGTCGAGCGCAACCTCGATCAGGTCATACTTTATCGGGAGAACGGGAAATGGCTGCCCATATCGGCTCGCGAGTTCGGGCATAACGTAGTCCGCACCGCTCACGCCCTCCATGCACTGGGCATCAAACCCGGCGATCGCGTGGCCATTCTCAGTGAAAATCGCCCGGAGTGGTCAACCGCTGACATGGCGATTCTGCTGCTGAAGGCCGTAACCGTCCCGCTATACACAACCCTCACCGCCGAGCAGACTGCTTTCGCCCTGGCTGACTCAGGATGCCGCGTCATCTTCCTCTCCTCCGACCAGCAACTGCACAAAGTTCTCTCAATTCTTCCCCAGACGCGAATCGAGAAGATTGTCACCATGGATTCCCTCGAGTTCAGCGGGGATCTCGCCCCATTTGCGGACACGTGCGTCAACATGCGGCAGATTACGAAAGATGGTCCAACTACTCTGGGAATGGAAATCGAGGCCCGCGCTCGCTCCACCGTGCCTGACGACCTCGCCACCATCGTCTATACCTCAGGCACCACCGGCACTTCCAAAGGCGCGATGCTCACCCACGGCAATATCGCCTCGAACATCCAGTGTTCCCTCCTGGGTTTCGACATGCGGCCAGGCTTGATCAGTATCTCTTTCCTGCCGCTATGCCACATCACAGCGCGTCATGTGGATTTCTCGATGTTCTACCACGGCGTAACGCTCGCTTACTGTCCCTTCATCCAGGATCTGCCGCAGGCACTGCAGGAAGTTCGGCCATCCGTTTTCGTCGCGGTGCCACGCGTCTATGAAAAGATCTACGCCCAAGCCGAACTGAAAGCGAAGGGCTTTCCCAAACGCGCGATCTTCGACTGGGCCCTGAGCACCGGACGCCGTTATAAGCCGGAAATCCTGGCGGGAGAGACTCCTGCATCGTTTAGCTGGAAGCTCGCGAACAAACTGGTCTTCTCAAAGATTCGAGAAGGCATGGGCGGACAGGTCGGAACTTTCGTTTCCGGAGGCGCTCCGCTGGGACGCGAACTCGCCGATTGGTACGCCACTGTTGGTATCCGCATTCACGAAGGCTACGGGCTCACCGAAACGTCCCCTGTCATTGCGGTCAACACGCCGGCGAATCACCGCATTGGCACCGTTGGCAAGATTCTGCCCAACATTGAGGTGCGCATTGCGGAAGACGGCGAAATCCTGGTGCGCGGTCCCTCCGTTTTCAAAGGCTACTGGAATCGTCCCGAAGAAACCAAAGCCGCCTTTGAGAACAATTGGTTCAAGACCGGGGATATAGGCAACATTGACGCGGATGGATATCTTTCCGTGACTGATCGCAAGAAAGAACTGATCAAGACCTCAGGCGGAAAGTTTATCGCGCCGCAGCCCATCGAGAGTTCGTTGAAACTGAGTCCCTTGGTCGGAGTCGCTGCCCTGCTTGGCGACCGCCGCAAATTCGCGGCCGTCATCATCTCCCCCAATTTCCCCCTGCTGGAACAATGGGCCCGCGACAACAAAATACCTTTCGCCACCCGCGCTGAATTAGTCGCACACCAGAAAGTGCAGGACCTCTACGCGGAGATCGTGGAAGGCATCAACCAGAAGTTGGCGCGCTTCGAGAAACTGAAACGGGTGATCGTAGTGCCGGACGAATTCACGGTGGATAACGGCGCTTTGACCCCAAGCATGAAACTCCGCCGCCGCGTAGTCGAAGAACGCTACCGCAAGCAGATCGACGACCTCTACGCCCAAGCCGAAACTGCTACGGTCTCATAAACTCAATGGAGGCACAGCCGCGCTCGCCCTGTCCAGGCGCGCAAGCTCCGGCAGCTTGCCGGATGTCCCGGCGCCATCCTTGCCGCCGCAACTCATCTGAAGAATGTGGAACTCCACCATTTCCCTGGTCCAGCTTTCATCTCCTTCGCGGTTTGAGAATACAATATTGCTATGTCGGACTCATTGATCATTGCCGGACGTTCTTTCCGCTCCCGGCTTATTGTTGGCACGGGCAAATACAAATCCTTTCAGGAAACGGCGCGGGCGCTGGAAGCCAGCGGCGCCGAGATGGTCACGGTGGCGGTGCGCCGTGTCAATCTGGATCGCAGCAAGGAATCGCTGCTCGACTACATTGATCCGAGGAAGTACTTCCTGCTCCCCAACACGGCTGGATGCTACACCGCCGATGAAGCGATACGCGCGGCTCGCCTCGGCCGCGAAGTCGGGATCTCCGATTGGGTCAAGCTCGAAGTCATCGGCGATCAGGCGACACTCTATCCCGACGTGCAGGCGACCCTCGAAGCCACTCGCGTGTTGGTGAAAGAAGGCTTCACAGTTCTGCCCTACACGTCCGACGACATCGTCTTCGCGAAACGTCTGATTGATGCAGGCGCGGCCACGATCATGCCTCTGGGCGCACCCATCGGCAGCGGCATGGGCATCCAGAACCAGGCTCACATCCGCATCCTGCGCGAGATGATCAGCGGGGTTCCGTTGATCGTCGATGCGGGAGTTGGCACTGCGTCAGATGCGGCGATCGCCATGGAACTCGGTGCAGATGCCGTCCTGATGAATACCGGAATCGCCAACGCTCAGGATCCGGTCCTGATGGCGGAAGCGATGAAACACGCCGTGCTGGCCGGACGCCAAGCCTATCTCTCCGGCCGAATGCCGAAGAAGCTGTACGCCACCGCCAGTTCACCCTTGGAAGGCGTAGTTCGCTAGGCAGGCGTCGGTCACCGTTGTCATCACAGGCAAGCGTTGTCATCCTGAGCGAAGCGAAGGATCTATGCATCCGCTGCTGCCAACCAATTGCAGAGGTCCTTCCTTGGGAAGGATGACACTGTCAGAAATCGGCATAGGGGGAGTGGTCGCCCACTCTCCCCTGCCACACCACCGTACATGCGGGTCCGCATACGGCGGTTCAGTTCGGTTGAGCTAGAGCACATCCAACAACCGTGGAAGACCCAGCGAATCGAAGTAAGCAATCG
>JBKOUZ010000163.1:0-3172 GCA_046723715.1 Acidobacteriota bacterium
AGATAGTCCTGCGCGCCAAGCTTCATCGCCTGCACTACTTTGCGTGTGTCAGCGACGCACGACAGCATTACTACTCGGATTCCGGGCTTTTTTTGCCTGAGCTGCTCGAGCGTCTGCAAACCGTCAATGCCGGGCATCAAAACGTCAAGCAAAACCAAGTCAGGTTCCAGCCCCTTGTCGACTTTTTGTAGCGCTTCCTCACCGGTGCTTGCGGTCTCGACTTTGTAGTCGTCGACCTCTAGCAATGTTTTGATGTAGCGAAGCATGCCGGGTTCGTCATCCACCAGCAGGATTTTGGCGGTTTGCTTCATCGACTCTTTCCCTTGTTTGCTGTGGCAACAGCCGGCTTATATGGAATTAAAAAAGAAAACTTGCAGCCTGCGCCGGATTCACTCTCCACCCAGATTTTACCCCCCATTCCATGCACCAATCGACGAGCAATGGCCAGGCCTAAACCCATTCCATCCTGGCTTTCCGTCCCGGGAAGACGAAAAAAGTCATCAAAGACTTCCAAATGGAACTCAGCCGGGATGCCAGGACCAGTATCAGACACACTGACTTTGACGGAATTTGGATGCGCAAAGATCTGCCGACGACGCTCAGAAGTTGAAGGCACGGACGTCGCGCGCCGTTCCCACATGTAGGGCTCCGCGTGCAACCAGACGGTTCCTGCCTGCAGCGTGAACTTAAATGAATTCTCAAGAAGGTTAGAGATCACCCGTTCAACTTTCGGCCCATCAAAAGGGAAAATGGGCAGCTTGTCGTTAGCAAGAAAATAGAGCGCAATGCCCTTCTCCTGGAAACGGTTCGACCAGAGCCGGCACACCCCGGACAAACACTCATTGATATTTCCAGCCTCGAACTGCATGCGGAGACCGCCGGTCTCCAAAGCGCTGTAAGTCAGGAAGTCCTGAATAAACTGCTGCAGGCGTTTGCCGTTATCCCGCATATCCTGCAGAACTTCGCGCTGGCGATCGCTCAGTGGACCCAGCTTTTCGCTATGCAACAGCTCGACGTAGCCGTTCAGGATTGAGAGCGGCGTCTTTAGATCATGGGCGGCGGACGCCAGAGCGTTGGTTGTGCGCTGGAAGCGTTCGCGGAGATCTTTGTACTCCTGAACCAGGTTTTCAGGGCTTGGAAGGTCTGCAGCGGACCTTGGATCCTCTACAATGCCGGAGGAACCGGCTGCCTGCTGCCGCGCGTCAGAAGCACACGTGTTCTTTTGAACAGAAACCATTTGGAAATACCACAGGTTACCTCAGGGAGGGGGGAACTGCACTCGAGCTGTTTGCTGAGTGCCAGTAAGCAGAATCCTAAGCTAGGTCAATACCATTGTCAACGGAAAATGACACTGAATTACCCAACTGTAGCAAAACTCTGCACTCTGTAGTCGCTAGCGACACTCCTGACCATGCGTTGCGCACTCCAAGAAAAACGGATATAAGGGTCGCAGCCCATTGGGTCATTTAGGCTTTCGGGGTGGCTACATCCGAGTTCTTGGTTCTTTGTACCTGTTTCGGCCAATATTCTCGCCGGTTTTGGCAGTGTATGTGCTTCTAGGTGCCGGGAACGGCGTATGGAGAGGTGCGCATGAACGGTTCAAGACGTTCGACGGAGCGGCGTAAATGGACGAGGCTGCCGCTCGCCATCCCCGTTTTTGTGCGCAGCCGGGATACAAAAGGTAAGGAGTTTCTGGAGTTTGCCACGGCACTAAACGTTAGCGCGGGCGGCATGCTGATTGCGATTCGCAGGGTGCTACCGCCCATCGCGCAGCTACGCCTCGAAATCCCCAGTGCACCGATCACCTCCTTGGCTGCGCTGCAAAAGGCTGCGCGCACGCTCCAAGCTAAGACTCTACGTACAACGTCCGCCGAGGGATATTACTTGCTGGGCATTAAATTCTCTCGACCTTTGATTATGTCCAGCCGTCCACGCGTACGCCAGCGGAAGCTGATTTCCCGTATGTGAAAAACTTTGCGCATCCTGCCGACAAACGTGGTACTTTGGGCATCAAGATTGAGTAACTCGCGTTTACCCCGGCATTCCTTTCGTAAGTTGCTAACACTCAACAACATAGGCTAGCCTCAGGTAGTAGTTGCAGTGGCTGGTTCGATTGGCTCTCGGGATGCACTGTGCAAGTCCTCCCCTAGTTGGTGATCACCCATGACAAGCAGCAGCGTTAACACGCTCGTCCAACCGATAGGTGAAATGCCGCCCGAAGCGATCGTGTTTGGTCGCACCGAAGCCATGATTGCAGTTCGCGATCGCCTCATGAAATTGGCTAGCGCCAATGTGCCTGTGCTAATACAGGGCGAAAGCGGTACGGGGAAAGACATTGTTGCGCGCATGGTTCACGCCAACTCGCCCTGGCGCAGCGGACCTTGGGTAAAAGTGAATTGCCCGGCTATTCCGGGTACCCTCCTAGAGAGCGAATTGTTCGGCTACGAAAAAGGAGCATTCACTGGAGCCTATGGTGTGAAGCCCGGTCGCGTGGAGATGGCGCACAGGGGAACACTGTTCCTTGACGAAATTTCCGAACTAGATATGTCGCTGCAGTCGAAGCTGCTGCAGTTACTGCAAGACGGACAGTTCTGCCGGATCGGCGCGCAGGAAGACAAGAAGGTGGAAGTGCGCGTGGTGTGTGCCACGAACCGCAAATTGGAACATGAGATTGAAAACGGAACCTTCCGCTCCGACCTGTTTTATCGTATCAACGTCGTAAATCTGCATCTGCCCCCACTGCGCGAACGCGCTGTCGACATTCCGGATCTGGTTGCGTATTTCCTCGAGTATCACAATCGCAAATACAATTGCCGCGCCAAGCCCCTGTCGAGCGAAATGATGGCAGTTCTGCGCAAATATCATTGGCCGGGCAATATCCGCGAACTTGAGAATCTCGTGAAGCGTTATGTGATTCTGGGCAATGAGGATGTGATTTCTGCGGACTTGGCGCCGCGGACACCCGATCTCTTCAACACCGAAATCCCGGTGGACGGGCAGATTTCGCTCAAAAAGGTGACACGCCAGGCCGTTCGCGAATTAGAGCGCAAGATCATCCTGAAAGTTCTCCAGTATCACCATTGGAATCGGAAGCAGGCCGCGCGCGCCCTGAGCATCAGCTATCGCGCGCTGTTATACAAAATCCGCGATGCAGGGCTTCCCTCGAATAGGG
>JBKOUZ010000088.1:0-5226 GCA_046723715.1 Acidobacteriota bacterium
GGCGTGTTGATGCTCAAATGGTGAGGAAAAGCACCAAGAGTTTTGGAACGAAGGATGGCGCAGCATGTAGGTAACTGCGCCACCAGAGGAGCAATGGACCGAGGCCGCATAGCTCTTCATACCGGAGGAACAGAACGACAAGTGGGGGAGGGCCGTATAGTTTCTCCGGCTATTTCGATAACTAACACCATGCCCTGTTGGGCGTCTGCTCAAAATTGCACTTTCGCTACATGCGGGACATCGCGGTGATGGCAGAAGAGTGTGGTTGAGACCCGCTTATGGGGCTTCTTCCCAAGACAAAACGCCCCAAACTCTTTCGAGTTGGGACGTTTGCTGAACAGCCCTCCCCCGAAGTCTGCTCACCTAATATCATGCCGATCTTGGCAATTGAGCGTCTGTTCAAAATTGCACAGTGGCGAAATATTTTCAGCGTCCGCATCGATCACTGTCACGAAGTCCCCATTACGCACATCGACGCAGACCGGCCCCTACTGGTCTAAGTACGCCACCTCAAATCCCCGGCAATTAATTGCAGCGAATTGACAAATGCGGGTGCTGTGGGGCTGGTGGGGATGTGGAGAGTCATTGTTGTTGCGCTGGGGAGGCTTATTAGCGCATTGAAGCTCAATGATGGAGATGTGAGTGTCTGTCCGCGTAGGAAATTGGAGCACGGTCTACAGAACGGTAGGCTTCGCGGACATCGGCACTTTGGCTCAGAACTTCTTAGCTCTTTGTGTGCCGAAGTTCGGCCATGGACGCGGCTTTCGCGTTTCTCTTTGAGTTGTGCTAGGGAGACAGCGTAGCAGCGTTCATAGTCCCGCAGCCCCCGCCCCTGTGATAATCCACTCCAGCCAAAAGTATGAACGACGTTTTGCTCCCGAGTTGGATTCAGCCTAGAATTTACAGAAGGTCTGGGGGGGTGCCATTATGAACGTGCTACGAAGGTTGTGGAATGAAATGAAGGGCAAGACATCGCTGAGTATGCGGTGATGTTGGCAGTCATTCTGGTTCTGGTCGTTGGAACAATTCGGCTGGTAGGCTCGAACGCCAACAATGCATTTTCAAGTGTTGCCAGTTCGCTTCAATAGTGAGTGAGGGAAACTTCTCCCACAGTCATTGCACAGCGGCACAGTCCCCGTCTATCTGCCGATATAGGTTCGGCTTTCCGTACCTGTAACAGTAGCCCGAATCGACTGCCGGGCCGCTTCTGCCTCTACTCCCCTTATCTGCAACCGTGAGCAAGCTACAGGGCAGTGTCGCAATCACCCGCTTCGCTTGAGTTTTCCGTCTCGGCAACCTGAGTTGTTGAAACATCTCGATAGTATTGATTCCACACCTTGCGATGGATTTTGACGCGGCCTGCTTACAACAATGATCAGCCCAGCGATAGAATGGCCTCGTGGATTATGCCCATATTTCGCGCACTATAGCCCGTCTTCGGGCCGAACTGAATCAGATCGGGCTTGAGAACCGCTCCTATTTCGGGAAGAAGAACCACACAGAAAGTGAAATGCTGGATCACCAACGGCGCGTGGACAGAGTGCAGGAAATAAAGGTCGAGCTTGAGAGTCTGATGATCCGGAAAATCGCCTAAACAATCTGGGGTTCTGACTGTAATCGTCTTGCTTACGAAAACTTCAAGGCGACATCCAGTTTGGCTCGACTAACAGAAAAGCCGAGCAGGGAAGAACCCAGCCCAGCTTTCTGCAGGAGGTCACGCATGAAAACGCAATTATCAGTAGAGCTGACGTTGCTCAGTCATGTCAGTGAAGTGAGTCAATGATCCCTGTGATTGGGGGCACAGTCTCCGGCAAAGCCCCGTGAAAGGCTGTTATGTAGGAATTTGGTAGTCAAATGTTCGCCGCCGAGCCGGTGCCGTGTTCCTGTTGGGAATGCAATCGCGGGAAGGTTCTGCACCTCCGGTGCGGTCTTGGCGATTACATAGATTGCGCTCCTGCCAATTGGAGAAGTCCCAATTGTGCGGCACAACTGCTGGGCACTCTGAACAACCGCCCCGTCCGTCGCAAGTTATTACGCACCCGATGGGTGAGCAGATTCTTAAGCGAACAAGACATTTCCTCCATCGCGGGCGATGACTATTGTTCGATGTTGTAGGGCAGAAAACGGCGCTTGAACTGGCAAAAAGCTGAGGTGGATTATGACACTGACAATCGTGACTGTGATCTTCGGGGTCTTCGCAATTGGTCTAATCATCCTCCTGATCTACAAGAGCACACTCACCATGCACAGGGATGACCAGTTATTTCTGGATGACGCAAGTTCGCACATGCACGAGGAGCAGACGGAGCTGTTGGCCAAAGTCAACCGCCTTACCATCCCGGTACGCGTGTTCGGTGCCGGGTCTGGCGTATTCCTGCTCGTGCTTGTGGGGATGTTGATCTACCAGAAGCTGAACGCGCTACAGTAGCGTCGAAACCGGCCCCTTCCATGCCCCAGCGTCTCAGATTGGCGAGCTTTATGTCACGGCAGACTTATAGACTCATTGGGGTTGCGGTAGTAACAACTTGTGAGCGCCCCGCTGAGGTCAACGGCGAGTATTTAAGCGGCTTCCACCCGTTGCCACAGTCGGATCACGTGTGCGCCCATAGACAAGGCTCCGCTTTTACCAAGTGTACAGCGGCTTGGATGAGGTGATGTGATTCCGAGTCCCTCACCCAGACGACTTTGAAGCGTGATTTTCTACCGCCGTATTCAAGCGAAATGATGTCACCTGATCGCACATGTCTGCTAATTCCAGAAAGCAAAGCGCCATTCTTGCTAATCCTGCTCGCCACGACTTGCTCGTTGAAAAAATGCCCATCCTTGTCCCTGCCGTTTATGGTGACGTCAAGGCGTTCGTGTTTTTGAGGTTCATGGTGCTTTGACATGCTCTCTGCGTCCTATCCAAGCAACCCAGCTGTCTAGGCGTGAGCCCATCCGCCCACTTGCGCGATTCTGCGAGACATCTCTGCTCTCAGCCAAATGACGTGCGCCAACTCGTCCGCTAGCCTCTGCGGGTCGTCTTCCTGCCGAGCCGAAGAGAGCGGCTCGGAGAGGGCATCAATTCGGGCATCTACTATGGCAAAGTTCGTCTACATTAACCTAGCGTCTGATTCTCACAAAATGAATCGGGTTAGCACCCTAGTCGGCGCACGACATTGTGGATTTCGTTACGCGACGAAAGTTGCCGATACGACGAAAGTTGCCGATACTAAGAACAGCAAGGTGAGACTCTCCCGCATTGTCGTAGGCGCGTTTTGGAAATTAATTGCACGATTGACAAATGCCGGAGTTGTGAAATGTGGGAAACCTGCGGGGTCTTCTATTATTGTGCTGGAGACTTAAGAAGCCCGAGAACACTCTACATATTCTTCTTAATCCCAGAATTGTTGTGCTGTGCAAGTCTGAAAGCCATTTACGCTATCGAACGAGTTTCGTCCAACCTTGCTGCGTGTTTAGCCATTCCTCTGCGTCGGCAGTTTCACGAAAGACACGAATGGCTCGAAAATTGTCTTCCGCAAAGACAGCGAACATTCGCATCATCCCGAACATCGCATCTCGATGCGCAACGATGGCACACATTCCAAATTCCACTTGTGCGCGAAGGCTGGCGATATGCGAATTGACCACTCTGAGTTGTTTGCTCTCAGGTAGCGAATCAGCATGATCGACATCGAGCAGCACGTCTAGATGTCCGCCGCAATCTGGATCATCTTTCAGCCCTCTGAAGTGGTCAACCATGTCTTCCAAAGTCACAGGGCCGCTACAGGTTGTGCGAATCAGCCTTCTGCTATTATCGATGATGTAACTTACGGGCACTTAGAGGACTCCAAGAGAGTCATGGCCCCGCTTGGTTTTTGAGTACCACGCCATCCAACGACCCAAGCGATTCCTGTGAACATCTGTTGCAATTGATTGCAAGCCCGAGGTCCCCCGCCACCTATTTTCGCTGAATTGACTCTAGGTGCTTGGTGATTGCGTCTAGCCTTACCTCGCCCCAGGCTTGGTCTGATTCGACCTCATGGAAGACTGGCCCCCAAGTTGGCATCTCTCGATCAACTTCGGAAAGCAGTCCAGTTTTGTTCCCTTCAATGATGGCCTTCACCCGCTGGTACGGGAACTTTCCGCCACTTCTTTGCGAAATGAGGGTCAAGTCAGCAACCGGATGCCTTAGGACCACTGAGTCTGGTCCGTGCCCTCTTCCGTCAAATCCATGACACACGGCGCAGCGATATTGAAAAATCTTCGCTCCCTCGACGGTGTCACGTTCCAAAGAGGTTGTCTTATTCGACTTCTGGGCCGCTGGCAGGAGAATAGCCGGGAGAAGAATGCACAGGAGTAGCACTGACCATCGTTCTTGTCGGTGCATACGCACCTCCACACAACCGCTTTTCGGTTAAGGACGTGCCGAGAAGCTCCTCATGGTCGCCTGCCGGGAGCTGCATTCCAATGGCGGGAACCACTCTGCACGGAGGCGAGATTTATTCGTGACGCAATGATGCTGCACACGAACTAGGACTTGCCCGACTCCATGCCGTCGAGCGGCAGCTGGACGAGATGCCCTCGCCCTCTCTAGGGGAGTCGGGCAAAGTTTGTGGTATTCAGTTTTACTGCCTCCTGCGAAGCATTAGAAAGCATGCCTTCGTCCCTGTCTGTGATGTTCATCACCCGAAATTGATTCCATACCTTGCGTGCCTATTGCCGTTCAGACATTACGCTAGCAGTCCAACCAACTCTGTTGTAGAGAATTGGACTGTTCACTGTAGATTTTGGGAATTTGCAACCTCATCTGCATTGCGAATATTGGATTTTAACTCCCTGACCCGCTTGTGCTTGTCGTCACAGCCGTTGCACCTACATTCTCAAATTTTCTTCTTTCGATTTTTATTGGCCTTAAGGCATGCAACCTATCGAACTACCTCATAAATAGGAATTATATGGGCCTAACGAAAGGGCAAGCGTTAAGGAGTGAGCCATGATGAATCGGATTTCTCTTATCGATTTTGCTAAGAAACAGCCAATTGAGCCGTTACTCGAAAAGGAAGTTCAAGTGCGAGCGTATGAACTATACGAACAACACGGGAGGAGACAAGGTTCTGCTCTTCAGGATTGGCTGGAAGCGGAGGGCGAGGTCTTGGCTCGGTTCACCGATCCTCTGCCCAGTAGCAGCTGGATTGGTAACGTCTGGAGTAGTAGATGATCAGGCCGGGGTATGCCGTGCATCAT
>JBKOUZ010000071.1:0-74250 GCA_046723715.1 Acidobacteriota bacterium
GGCAAATTGGGCCATCTCTGGACCGAACATCGCCTGACCAGGGTGGAGTATCGGCGACAGTTTCCGGAAGCCCCACTCTCGAGTCTTCGAGTCTCAGCTGCGGACGCGCTCAGGACCGGAACCGTTACTGACGCATCGGAATACATAGCTAACCGGGCAAAGGAGTACGCCACTCCCGAGGAGATACGGGAAGCCCGGAGAGATCCAGCCTATGAGGCTCGCAAACAGACTGCAGATCGTGTCATGTGTCGCATTTGCGGTTTTTGGGCAAACAGCGACTTGAGCCCCGATCACATCGAGCTTCACATCGATAAAGCGAGAGCCATCGCCAAGTGGAGGAGGAGAGGCCTTGCGAAGGAATACAACATCCTATGGCCGGGAGCACCTACGAGCACCCATGCTCGCCGTGCCGGAAAATTGCATAAGGACGTGTCTCCAGTGATGGCGGAATATGCAAACACTTTTGTACTTCCCGACCAATTGGAGGCCTGCCGGCTGGATCCGAAATCGACACCAGCCGCGGAGTTTGCCGTTTGTCTGATTTGTGGTCAGAAGTGCAAATGGGAACTTCCGAGACATGTCGATGATGAGCATCCTCACATTGGCATGGAAGGACATAGACGGTTTTATCCAGGAGCGCCGGAGAAATCACTTGATGAACGGAAGGCAACGAAGGTCATCCGGGATAGACATATCGAGAACCGTAACGCGAAGCTGGCCGAAGCAGACAAGATTCCATTCTTGACCAAGCAAATAGCGGACCTGAAGCAGACGGCGAACAAGGCATGGCGCCCCAATGGCTTTGACAAGTGGCCACTATGGCAGCAGAAGGGCGGCGAGTACCACCTAAATCATCCGGACGCGGAAGCGCCCGAGATTGCGCATTACATATCTGCAGTCGGCGCGCCAGGGCCTTGGGGCAAAGGTTCGGCCGAAGCTTATGCCCGAAGCGAGACGGGACGAACGGCTTTCAAGCGCCTTAGGCGAAAGATGCGTCAAGAGGACATTTGACCGGGACATTCAACCGGGACATTCAGTGAACGAAAAGCCGCTATTGATGCGGCTTTTCGCGTTTTTACCGGGACATTTTACCGGGACATCTGACCGGGACATGCAACACAGCCGCTCCTGAACTCGGCCATATAGTTGCGGCCATGCAGAGCGCACCGACAGCGAATCCCAAAACTCAGCGTCAGCGAATCTACAATCTCCTGAAATCACATCCGGGGGGGTGGGTTGCGTCCTACCTACTCTCCGAGATCGCCCTGCAGTACAACGCGAGACTCTTCGAGCTGCGCGCGGCCGGTGCACTGATCTCCAATCGCCGCGAATACCACGGCGAAAAGGTTCTGTCATGGTATCGACTCGAGCAGCCGCGGCCAGTCCGAAAGGTTGAGGACGCGGAACCCTCCCCACTGTTCCCGCAATTGACGGGGGTGCATCGTGATAACAACTGACAGCATTCCGCCAGATCTGCACGAATTGGAATATGCCCGGCAACTCCTCGAGGAAATCTTGGGCTGGCCGGCGAAAAGCAATCTCGAATTGATTGCTGATTGCTTGCGCTCAATCACTAAGAGCAAAAAACTGACGCCAGTCCAGGCGTACAAGTACCTGAACCGCGCCATAACGCTCGCGAAGCGGCAATCCATTTCCGTAGATCGTTTCTTTTTCGCGGAAGGCAAGTACATGGACATTCGGCCGGAGAAAGTTAGCGGGCCTCGCGATTACCAGCCGATCGACTGGAAAGCCGTAGAGAAAGAACAGAGCACTCCCGAATGGATCGCCGCAAACGCGGAGTTGCGCGCGACTCTCGCCAGGATCGCGGGCAGAACGATGTCGTAATTTCTCGAATGCAATTAGCTATTAGCCAAACCGATACCTGCGAAATCGGAAATGCTTCCGCGGTGGAGCGCCTGGGCGACATAGTGTTGCCAGCGACTCCGGTTCTCAGTAGAAAACGAGGACCATCGATGTCAAGACGATCCGGCCAGCGAGGCCGAATCGAGAGAAAAGGAAACACCTACTATGCGCGATTCTGGGCGGATGATCCAAAAACAGGCGGACGGTACTATGCATGCGTTCGCATCTGTCCTGTCAGCGGCCCGGGCGCGCTCAACCTTTCCCAACGACAGCATCGGCTCCTCGAGATCATTGCGGAGTCGGGCTGCAACTCCGAGAAATCCTGCCAGGCAGCAAAGGGAGCGTTTCTCGGGACTACCTTTCACCAACAATCTGAGGCTTGGCTCGCCAACTTGCGCACTCGCAAGCGAAGGCCGGTCAAGCCGCACACTCTCTACTCCTTCGAGAGCGCATTGCGTTACATCAATTCGAAAGTCGGAGCCTGCCAGCTCGCGGACTTCAAGAATGCTCAACTCAAGCAGTTTATTTCCGAAATGGCGGGAGAAATGAAAGGCGACCGACTAAGGTTTGGGGCCAAATCGATCGCCAACTATGTGCAGGTAATCAAAGCCGTGATTGCCAGCGCAATTGACAGCAACGGCGAGCAACTGCACTCGAGGCAATGGAATCCTGACTTCCTCGACGCGCCAACAGTTGCACATCAGCGGACGCCATCGTTCAGCGCGTCCGAAATCGAGAATATTATCGCGAACGCCGAGGGTCAGGACAAGTTGTTTTACGCCATGCTGGCAGGTTCAGCCCTTCGGGTCGGTGAATTGATTGCTCTGAGAGTCGAGGATGTGGAAGGCAGCATGATTCACGTCCGACAGAATCTCTGGAACAGTCACATTAGTTCACCGAAAACGGCCGCGGGAGTGCGGGACGTAGACTTGCACTCTTCCCTTTCCGCGGCGCTCGCTCGCCATGTAGGCGAGCGTACAACTGGCTACGTCTTTCAGAATGAGGCCGGCGGGGCGTTGTACCAGTCGAATTTTTTGCGCCGGTCACTTCACTCCATCCTCAAGACTCTGGAAATTGAGAGACAGGGATTCCACGGCTTCCGAAGATTCCGCGTTACACATCTGCGCAAGCAGCGCGCGCCCGAGGATCTTCTCAAGTATTGGATCGGTCACGCCCCTGCAACCGTAACGGATGGCTATTCGCAACTGAAAGCAGACACTGCTTACCGTTCGATGGTGGCAGAGCAAGTCGGACTCGGCTTCAGCCTTCCCGAGCTGGGACAGCCTGAATTGCACGAATTGCACGAAATGGCGTTACCTGTAAGTGTTTGAAAAGATGTTGCGCCCTGAGAGATTCGAACTTCCGACCTTCTGGTAAATAGCCAGCAGGATCAGGGCGGCGAGAGCAAACCACTACCACTCCAGGGGCATGCCAGGATACTCCTGCATGAGATATCGGCGGGTCAGGGCGCGAACTTCATTGCCGTAAGTCAAACGAAAGCGCAAACATAGAGAGCTGCTCCTCACCGCCGGCCTGAGTGCTAAGTCCGGCCATCCTTAGCTGGTTTGGCGCTCACTTTCTCATGGCAGTGATTGCCGCCCTTCCCGCCGGGGCTATATGATGAGGTCCATGAGTTTTTCTGAAACGGTCTTCCTGTTCTTCCTGGCGCTGATCGTGTTCGGGCCCAAGAAGCTGCCGGAGATCGCCCGCCAGGTCGGCAAGTTCATGAATGAATTTCGCCGCGCCTCCAACGAATTTAAGTCGCAGATCGAGCAGGAGATCTCGCAACTCGAGATCGAAAAGCAGCCCAGCATCCTGCCGCGCTACCCCCACATCGAGGGAACCACGAGCCGCAGTTCGAATGCCCTGGAAGCGGAAGCGAAGCCGGCAGAACCCGCGGCTACCTTGGCCGCTTCCAATGACGATCCCGCATCTCCTGCGAGAACGAACGGCTCAGAACCCGTTGCCACCGAGGCCGCTCACCCGTCCGAGGACGTGACATCCCCAAGCTCCCAGGAATCCCATGCCTGAACTCGCGGAAGCGCCCCCGACCGAAGACGAAAAAGAAGCGATGCCCACCATGGGCTTCCTCGATCATCTCGAGGAACTTAGGAAACGGATCGTCTATTCCATTCTTGCTGTGGCCATAGGATTTTTCGCCTGCTGGTGGAAGGTGGAAAAGATCTACGATTACATGCAGCGTCCCATCATGGATGCCCTGCGAGCGAATGGACTGGCGGAAAAGCTGGTCTACCTGAATCCCACCGAACCCTTCAACCTTTACTTGAAGATTGCCGCGCTCGCCGGACTTTTTCTCACCTCGCCGTTCGTTCTGTATCAGGTCTGGATGTTCATCTCGCCCGGTCTCTACCGCAAGGAGAAGAAATACGTCGTCCCCTTCATGGTGTCGACCATCACGCTTTTCGTCTGCGGCGGTCTGTTCGGCTACAAGGTTGTTTATCCGGCAGCCCTGAATTTTCTGATCAATTTCGGCAAGCAATTCCAGCCGATGATCACCATTGGGGAGTACACTTCGCTGTTTCTGAGCATCATCCTCGGCATGGGCCTGATCTTCGAGATGCCGATTCTGGTGTTCTTCCTGTCGCTGATGGGCATCATCAGTGCCGGATTCATGCTGAAGAACTTCCGCTACTCGATCCTGGTGATTTTTATCATCGCGGCCATCGTGACGCCCACAACTGACATTCTGAATATGTGCATTTTCGCCGCGCCTATGATTGCGTTATACGGTCTGAGCATCGGAGTAGCGTGGCTAGTCCATCCTAAACAGCGCGCGGCCCGCAGCGAGAAACAGGCGAAATGAACCGGGCCAAGCCGGTAAGCTGCATCCTGCTGGCCGCGGTGCTGGCATTGTTGGCTTGCGACCGGGAAAAGGGAAGCGCGCAGGATCATCCCAGCTCAACTCCACCCGCCGTCGCGCCTGCGCCATTGAACTTCCCGCCCCAGAGCGGTCCTCCGCCGAACTTCGACGCTGACCGCGCCCTGCAATATGCCAAAGAGATTGTGAGGTTCGGACCGCGTCCTTTGGGCAGTGCGAATCACAAGAAGGTGGAAGACTATATTTCCGCTCACTTGCAGGGAGATCCGGTGGAACACGATGTTTTCACCGCCGAAACGAACGTTGGCAAATTCCCCGTACACAACATCGTTGCCAAATTTGCCGGCACCAAAGACGGCTTTATTCTTATTGCCAGTCATTATGATACGAACTACCCTTTACGTAATACTTCATACGTGGGCGCGAACGATGGAGCCTCCTCCAGTGCGCTCCTCCTGGAAATGGCCAACCAGTTGCGCGGCAAGGAGCGCGATGGCTACAGCATCTGGCTTATCTGGGACGATGCCGAAGAAGCCATGAAGCCCGACACCGAAGTTGATTTCATGTCCGACAGCCTCTACGGCATCACTCATTTGGCCGAGAGATGGCAAGCCGACGGCACGCTGAAGAAAGTCAAAGCCTTCCTGCTCGCCGATATGATTGGAGATGCCGATCTGAACATCGATCGCGAGGGCAACTCCACCCCGTGGCTCCAGAGTGTCGTGTATGAGGCGGCCAGCCGTCTCGGGTATCAGTCTCATTTTTTCGGCCGTACGCTGCCCATGGACGATGATCATCTCCCGTTCCTAAAACGCGGCGTCCCTAGCGTCGATCTCATAGACTTCAACTACGGCTACAACAACGTTTTCTGGCACTCGCCGCAAGATACTATCGACAAACTCAACCCACAAAGTTTGAGGATCGTAGGCCAGACGACGCTGGAAAGCCTTCGCATCCTGGACAAAATGGACCCGCTGCCGCCGAAGTGAGATGATCCGTGGGAATTCGCACGAGAGTAGGGACTTCACTTTGCTCTTTTAAGCAATTTCATTTCTAATGCACAACAACATGCGAACCGTGGAACTCCTTTTTTGTGTTTGCATTCTGACGATTCCCAGCTTTGCCGCAACTCCCGCCGATACTAATGCAGACGCCGATCACATCCTCCAGGTGGCCTTGCAACGATCCCCGCTCGAGGACAACCTGCGGCGTTTAACCGACGAGGTCGGCGGCCGCGTGCCCGGCACTCTCGCCATGCAGCACGCGGTGCAGTGGGCCATGCAGGCATTGACGGCTGCGGGCGCCGATAGTGTGCACACCGAGAGCTTTGAAATTGGGAGCTCATGGTCCGAAGGTGCCACGGAAATGACGGCAACGACAGCTTACGACGTGAATCCCACTCGAGTTGGCGGAGGAACTGTCCTGTCCTCGTTCCGCATTCGAGCGGTTTCAGTAGCATGGGCTCCTGCACTTTCACCCGTGAAGCACGTCCCGGTGGTGGATGTGGGCGAAGGAACTGAAGCCGATTTCCAGAAGGCTGGGGACGTGAGTGGAAAGATTCTTCTCGTCCACAGCGTGGTTCTGAAAACCTGGGCTGACCTCTTCGCCGAGTACGCCAATGCTCCTCCGGTGATCACTCGCGCGGTACAGGCGAAAGCCAAAGCCATAGCTTTTATCGCGACCCGCGAGCACAACATCCTCTACCGCCACACGAACGCCGGCGCTGGTGAAATTGACAAGTTGCCCATGGTGATCGTTGCCCGTGAAGATGGCGAACGCATGGCGCGCCTGCTCGCCGACAAAAATCTGGTGTGGGCCGACCTCAACATCCCAAACCAAATCAGTGGACCCATCAAGGCTGCCAACGTAATTGCCGAGCTGCGAGGTGCGGAGAAGCCCGACGAGTTCGTCATCGTGGGAGCGCATCTGGATTCTTGGGAACTTGGCACTGGCGCTCTCGACAATGGCTGCAACGCCGCCCTGGTCGTCGATACCCTGCGTGCAATCAAGGCCTCCCAAGTTCTGCCGCGGCGCACCATCCGCTTTATCCTTTTTTCCGGGGAGGAAGAAGGTTTGCTCGGCTCGCGTGCTTACGCCGCCAACCATCGCGGCGAACTCGACAAAGCGGCCGGAGTCATCATCTACGACTCCGGCACCGGCAAGACTACAGGCTTTAGTATCGGCGGCCGCGCTGATCTAGCGTACGCAGCCAGGCAACTCATCGCGCCACTTGCACAATTTGGCGTGAACGAAGTGAAAACTGATATGGAGTGGGGTACCGATCACTTCGATTTCATGCTCGAGGGCGTGCCCACGTTCGTGGCTGATCAGGACGAGGCGAACTATCTCGAGAACTACCATGCTGTATCGGATACGTACGACAAAGTGGATTTCCCGCAATTGAAGAAACACGTAGCCGAGGCGACCTTACTGAGCCTCGAACTTGCAAATCTGGATCAGAAAATCGGTGCTCGACTCACCCACGATCAGATCGAGCAGACCATGCGGCAAAGCAACAGTGTGGAGATGATGAAGGCCAACGGCATTTGGGACGATTGGGTCAGTGGCAAACGGGGAAGACAAAAGTGATTTCCGAAGCAAAATTTCGAGTGGCAGATTTGATTGCTGTTGATTGCTCGGTACGCTTGGTCTGCGTCAAATTTCCAATCTAAACTTTGAAATCTGAGATCTAAACCCTGATATCGAAAATTCAAACTCGGCAATCCTAAATTCCTTTGCTCTATTTCTGGATTCTGTTCAACATTTTCGCGCTGGGCATGCTGGTGCTGGACCTGAAAGTCTTCCACCGTGGTGGCCATGTTGTGCGCTTTCGCGAAGCGCTGGGCTGGAGCGCCATGTATGTCGCTCTCGCCCTGCTATTCGCGGGCGCTCTGTATTTCTGGCAGGGTCCGCAAAGCGGCCTGGAGTTCCTGACCGGTTACGTCCTTGAGCTTTCCCTCAGCGTAGACAACCTCTTCGTATTTCTCGTGATCTTCAAGTATTTTTCCGTTCCTGACGAGCAGCAGCATCGGGTTTTATTTTGGGGAATCATCGGCGCGCTGGTTATGCGCGGCCTATTCATCATTGCTGGAGTCGGCCTAATCCACCGCTTTCACTGGATTCTTTATGTGTTTGGCGCACTGCTGGTATACAGCGGGATTCAGCTGGCAGTATCAGGAGGCCACAGCGTAAATCCCGCCAAGAATCCTGTGGTAAAGCTTGTGCGTCGAATTATTCCTACTACGCAGAATTACCGGGGTGGAAAATTCATTGTCCGAGAGAACTCGGTGCTCTGTGCAACTCCCTTGCTGATCGTCCTCGTCCTGATTGAGACCAGCGACGTTTTGTTTGCAGTAGATTCAATACCCGCCATCCTGGCGATCACGCTGAACGCTTTTATTGTTTACACCTCGAATGTATTTGCAATTCTGGGGCTGCGCTCGCTGTACTTCGCGGTCTCCGGACTTATGAAGATCTTCCGGTTTTTGCACTACGGATTGGCGGTAATCCTGGTGCTGGTGGGGTTGAAGATGCTCTCGTCAAACTTCGTCAAGATCCCTATCCACATTACCCTTGCAGCCGTGGCTGGGGTCTTGCTGATGGCAGTTGCACTCTCGGTGCTGTTCCCGGCAGCGCCGGAGAAATCAAACACGTAGCGCCAGACGCATTCGTCTGGTCCCGTTGTTTTCACCCAATTTTCTCAGCTGAGAAACACAATCTTTTCGCCACGCACCACCGAGTGTTTCAGAAACTTTTTGTCATCGTGGTCGGGATATTCCATGCGGTAGTGTGCCCCGCGACTCTCCTCACGTGCCAACGCCGAACGCGCCACCAGCAAAGCAGATAAGTGCAGGTTGGATGCTTCATGGCCGCGACGGGTTCTAGGATGCGCCAGCTTCGGTGCCATCTCTTCCAGATTCTTGACTGCTTTCTGCATTCCGGCGCGCGTCCGCACAATGCCAACTTCTTTCCAGGTTAAATCCTGAATCTGGCCAATGAGTTCTTCTATGCCTGCGTCCACCGGGCCATTGGAGTAAGCCACCTTAGGCTGAGCCTCAACCCTGGCTAGCGGTTTCTTCTCGGTGGCAGCCATTGCCTTCCCAGCGCGCGCGCCAAATACCAAACATTCGAGCACTGCGTTGCTGGGCAATCGATTCGCTCCGTGCACACCGGTTCCCGCAACTTCGCCCGCCGCATACAGTCCGCGCACATTCGTTTTGCCGTCGAGATTAGTCCGCACTCCACCCATGCAGAATTGCGCCGCAGGACGCACCGGAATCACATCCTCAGTGATGTCCAGATTGTGCGCCATGCAGGTTTCATAGATTCTGTGGAACTGCTTCTGCACCACCGACGCGCTTAGATGGGTTAAATCCAGGTACACGAACGGATCTTTGGCATGACTGACTTCCATCTCGTGTACGATGGCGCGCAACATGAGATCACGGGGCGCGCGCTCTCCGGCGGGATGGTATTTCGCCATAAACCGGTTCAGTTCGAAATTGCGCAGGTAGCCGCCCTGCTCCAGGATCAATTCCGGGAGGGGAGTGCGTGGCACCTTCTTCATGTAGAGGGTCGTGGGATGAAACTGAATGAATTCCAGATCACTGACTTCCGCACCAGCACGGAAGCCAAGCGCAATTCCGTCACCGGTTGCGGTTTCTGGATTCGTGGTGTTCCGGTAAATCTGTCCCAGACCACCGGTAGCCAGGAGAACGGCCGAGCACGAGATCTCGTGCGGCATGCCCTTGTCGTCCAGCAGTGATAAACCGGTGACCTGCCCGCCCTCGCTCAATAATCCGGTCACAAATGTGGACGGTGCAAAGGACACGTGTTTCAGGGATTGCAATCTTTCACACAGAATGCGATAGATTTCTCTGCCGGCCGGCTGCCCTTCGGCGTGCAGAATGCGACCGCGACTATGCGGGTTCTCAGGTCCAAACACGATTTTTGTGCCGTGGCCCTTGCCCCACTCCATCAGCTCATCAATCCTCTGCGGAGCTTCTTCCAGCAGCAGTTTGACGGCCGCCACGTTACATAATCCATCACCGCTGTCGAGCGTGTCCTGCAAGTGCAGGCTGATGTCATCCTCATCGCTCAGCCACGAGGCTTGGCTCTTGGCGTCCACTGCGCTGAAATTAGGGATTTCCTTCTTGTTCAGGAGAAGAACGCGCCCTGCCGAAGCCAGTTCGATGGCCGCGCGAAGTCCGGCCACACTGGCGCCTATGACAACAAAATCGGTCTCGGCTGGAAGACCCTTCATAAACCGCAAAAATAGTACCACTGAAAGGCTAGAGCGGTCTGTATAACCCTTACGCTATCATGGAACCGCAATGCCGCAAGCCACCATTCATGTTCTGCCCCGTCCTTACCAGGCCTCCATTGAAAATGGCCTGCTGGCCCGCGCGGGATCGGTTCTCTGCGAACTTCTACCGCAGGCCAGCCGCATATTTGTGGTCACAGTTCCACCCGTCCGCAAGCGCTGGGGATCGAAGTTTTTGAAGTCCCTGACCAGCGCCGGCTTCGCGCCGCAGGTCATCATGATGCCGGACGGCGAGCCTTCCAAACGTCTGACGACAGTGGAAGCCATGGCCGAGAAGTTGGCTAAGCTGGGCGCAGACCGAAAGTCGGTCATTATTGCTTTGGGCGGGGGCGTAGTGGGCGATGTTGCTGGCCTGCTGGCCTCGCTATATATGCGCGGAGTCGAATTCGTGCAGGTCCCCACGACCGTGCTCGCGCAGGTGGATGCTTCCATCGGGGGGAAGACCGGAGTGAATCTGGCTGCGGGCAAAAATCTGGTGGGTACGTTCCATCACCCCCGAGTGGTACTGATTGATCCCGCTGTCTTGAAGACGCTGCCCGACCGCGAGTTCCGCGCTGGACTCTACGAAGCACTCAAATGCGGGATCATCGGAAATGTTGAGCTGTTCATCCGCTTCGAGCAGAATCGCGCTCGCATTCTGAAACGCGATTCTGCAGAACTGGAATGGCTGATCGCCCAATCCGTGAGGCTGAAAGCCGAGGTCGTTTCTGCCGACGAGCACGAGGGAGGACTTCGTCGCGTTCTCAATTTGGGCCACACCATCGGGCATGCTCTGGAAGCTGAAACCGGCTATCGCAAGCTGTTGCACGGGGAAGCCGTTGCATGGGGAATGATCGCCGCCACTAACATTGCCCTGAACGTGGGCCGTACCGACAGCGTGACCGCCGGCCGGATTTCGGATGCTGTGTTGAGTTTGGGCCGTCTCCCGGAACTGAATGTCAACCCCCGCAAGATCGTCGGCCGCCTGCAATCCGACAAGAAAACCCAGAACGGAGTCGTTCACTTCGTGCTTCCGCGTGAGATCGGGAAGGTCGAAATATCGAGCGAAGTTCCCGAGCGTGCGGTGTTAGACGCCGTCGAAGAATTGCGCGATCTATCCCGAGCACGTTGAAATGTGGGGTAAGTTCGATCAAGTGTTAATGTGATGTCTATGCCGGAAACTGCAGAACAATACATCGGTCGGATCTTGGGCTATGTCGAAGGGCAGGACGCCATGAAAGTCCAGCGGTCCACCGCTGCGAAGCTGAGGAAGTTCATCCATGGGCTCAGCGCCAAACAGTTGAAGTGGCGCCCTGAACCGGCCAAGTGGTCGATTGCCGAGATCATCGCGCATTTAGCCGACGCGGAAATCGTAGCCAGTTGGCGGATGCGCTCCGTAATCGGGGAAAATGGCATCACCATCCAGCCGTTTGATCAAGATGCATGGGCGTCAGCTTTTGAATATCGCGACCGTGATGCGCGGCGTTCCCTGGAAGTGTTTCGCGTTCTACGCGAAAACAATCTGCAGATGCTGAAAGAGATCCCGCGCGAGACCTGGGAAAATTATGGAATGCACCTGGAGCGCGGCAAAGAAACCATTGCGCACCTGACGCGCATGTTCGCCGGGCATGACACCAACCATGTGTTGCAGATTGAACGCATCGTGAAACAACTGAAGTCATCAAAGGGGAAAAAGAAGTAGTAGGTGCCCGGAATTGATTTGCGCGAACCCGTCAAAGCCAACGTAGTGGGTGCTGCTCCTCCAGGGGCTCGCGATCGAGAGACCGCAGCACGGGCTGTGCGCGACATGTTCAGTTCCATCGCGCCACGTTACGATCTTCTAAACCACGTGCTTTCCTGCAACGTCGACCGCCTCTGGTGGCGTCGTACCGCTCGCGTCTTCCGCCATATCATCTCTCGTTCCAATGTCCGGATTCTCGATCTTTGCTGCGGTACCGGGGACATGACTTTCGCCCTGCGTCGCGAGACCATGAATTCCAACGCGCGGATTGTCGGGGCCGATTTCTCGCATGCCATGTTGCAACGCGCGACGGACAAGTCACTGTCCTTGCAGACTGGATCCGCGCCCCGGTGGATCGAAGCCGATGCTCTCAGTCTTCCATTCCCCAGCGCGCACTTTGATCTGGTCACATCGGCGTTCGGTTTCCGCAACCTGGCTGATTATGACGGGGGATTGCGGGAAATTGTTCGTATCCTTCGGCCGGAAGGAGAGTGCGGCATTCTGGATTTCGGAGAGCCTGAAGGACTGATCGGCTCTCTCTACCGCCTCTATTTCAAACAGGTCCTGCCACGTATCGGCACGATGCTCTCCGGCGTCCGCGGCCCCTACGCATACCTGCCCGCGTCCGTCGCGCGCTTTCCCTCGCCCCAGGAGATGATTGCTCGCATGAAGGGGGCCGGTTTCGCCGAAGCCACGTGGACACCGTATACCTTTGGAATTGCCGGCCTGTACCGGGGAACGAAATCGAAGTAATCACTTTGCGTCGCGCAACAGCTTGCCGATTCTTTCCATGTCATTTGGGCCCACGTCGCCAACCACGAAATAGCGTAAGCCATTCTGTGTCCAGTCTTCGAAATTAAACGACCGCTTCTGGACGGGTCCCGAGATACTTGTGTTGGTCGCATCTGGCTCGGGAAAGATGAAAACCGAGATTTCATGCTTGCGAATGCGGTAGATCAGGTGCGCTCCAGATATTTGAGAAAGGTACGTGACTCTTCCACCGACGAGGGAGAAATCGGTCCCTTGTAATTCAGGCAGGTTGAAGGTGAACGGAATCTTGCCTTCGAACCAGGGTTTCACGGTGTGACGATCTGTGGAAACTACATCAACCGGGGTGGTGCTGGCTAGTGTTGCCACATGCAGGTCGGCAAGTTCGCTATAAACATGCTGTCTCTCTGCCTTGGCGCGCCCAAGATAAAAGTTCAAGCCTACGACGAAAAGGAGCGTCAACAATGCGGGCACGACCAGAATCTTCCAAAAGAATCCAAGTCGCCGCTCCGATTTCTGAGTCAAACTTTTCGCTATGCTGGAACGAAAATCCGTACTTGGTTCATATCGTTTTCCGGCGAGAGCCACAGATCGCTTTAATTGCACTCGCTCCAATGCCTCAGCAGCACAGCCGACGCATCCGCGCAAATGGTCTGCGAGGGCATTGCTCTCCGGCAAGGACAGTTCGCCGTCCACGTACGCATCCAGCTTCCCCCTCCAGACTTCACACGGCATTGACACCCCCGGGCGCCTTTGCCAACAGGCGCGCGCGTAAAGCCTTTCTTGCCCGATGCAGCCGCGACATTACCGTTCCCTGCGGGATCGCCAGCACCTCCGCAATCTCCCCGTAGGACATCTCCTCCACATCGCACAGCAAGAGAATTTCTCGGAAGGGTATTGAAATCTCATTCAACGCCTCACGCACTAACTCCCGGTTGGCCTGTTCGACGAGGGCAATTTCCGGAGACGGATCGTTCGATGCGATGGTCTCGTGAGCGTCTTCTTCCAAAGGGATCATAGCCTTCAGTCCGGTCCTGGAGGTCAGAAACGAATTTCGCAGAATGCGGAACATCCAGGCACGAAAATTCGTCCCCGGCTGGAATCCGGAAAACCCGCGTAGCGCCTTCGCATAAGTTTCCTGCACCAGATCTTCGGCCTCGTGACGATCCTGCGTAAGCCAGTGTGCGAAGTTGTAGAGCTGGTCGAAAAGAGGCAGGGCCAGATCTGCAAACGTCGCGGCGGACACGCGTTGGTCTGGCACCTCCATAGCATAAACTCCGCCGTCTGCCTTTTTATTCCCACTCCCCTAAAAAATAAATACCTGAAGCCTGCGGGAATATTTGTGCCTCCTCTCCGGTTTTCCATCGCACAGGCACATAGGAGGAAAGATGAAACAAACGGACCGCAGATCATTTCTCAAGATTGCAGGCACTTCGCTGGGCATCGGAGTACTCTACTCGGCCTACCCCACGGCTACCGCTCGCGGAGAAGTTGGAGGCTTGTTCTCCGACCTCGGCAAGGCGAGCGGCGAGAGAGTTGCCCCATTCTCTTTTGTTCAACTCAGCGATGCCCATGTCGGTTTCAACGGCCCGCCCGATCCGCTCGGCACGAAAGCATTTGAGCGTGCGGTGGAGATGGTGAATGCTCTCCCGCAACGTCCCGATCTGGTTTTGTTTACCGGCGACCTCACCCATGACACCGAGGATCGAAACGTCCACGTGCAGCGCATGAAACAGTTTCAGGAAATCGCCAAACGCATGAAGGTCCCCATGATTCGACATGTTCCTGGAGAGCACGATGCCGGGCTGGACAGTGGCACTCTTTATCGCGAATTCTTCGGCGAAACCTACTACTCGTTCGATCACCGCGGCGTGCACTTTGTCGCCCTCGACAATGTCACGCGCGCCAAGCCGGAAATCGGATCAGAACAACTCGCATGGCTGAAGAAGGACCTGGCCCGCTTTCCTAAGGCTGCGCCCATCGTCATCTTCACGCATCGTCCGCTGTTCGATTTGCGGCCGGATTGGGAGTGGTTTACCAGCGACGGAGACGACGTGATGAATGTTCTTTCCGCATGGGACAACGTGACTGTGCTTTACGGCCATATTCACCGCGACGACGAGCACCACATTGGCTCGGCGCATCACTATGCCGCCCGGTCTCTGATCTTCGCGTTTCCTGATCCCAACGGAATCTCTGGCCCGCGCAAGCCTGTGCCTTTCGACAAAGAGCATCCTTTCAAGAACCTCGGTCTGCGGACGATCAGCTTCAATGGAGCGCCGCAGCCAGGGACAACTCCGCTCTCGATCGAAGACGTTGAGCTCACCGCCCGTGAGTTCGGCGGCATTAATGGAGTCCACCAGTTCCTCAGAAACCCGCTCGTATAAGCGGAAATATTCAGAAGAAGAAAGGAAGTCATAACAATGTCCCGAATTAAGCCATCCCTGCCCGCTCTTCTAGCGATGTTGTCTCTCCTTGGATTAATGCTGCTCACAGGTACCAGCCACGTTCACGCTGATGACATCCCCGTCATCGATATCAGCGCCAAGCGCTTCGCATTCAGCCCAGACAAGATCACGCTGAAGAAAGGACGGACGGTGAAACTGCGCCTGCACAGCGAGGACGTGACGCACGGATTTTTCCTGCGACCGCTCAAATTAGATGAAGAGATCCCGGCCGGGTCAACCACAGAAGTGACGGTCACTCCCCAGCAGGCAGGAACCTTCACCAGCATCTGTGACCACTTTTGCGGAGCAAACCACGGCAACATGAATATGACGATCATGGTGGAGGAATGATGCCGCGCGTCAGCCGGTTTCGTTTGTGGCTGGGCAATGTTGGTCTGGCAGCGACGCTGCTTTACGCAGCTAGCTGTCAGGTCCGCACGCCCGGAACCATCGAGACCAACCTCTTCGAAAGCGCTAAGCGGCATATCACGGTTGGCGGCCGCTCTGAAGAGAACCCGCTACCAGCGTCGGACGAAAACATCCGCGCCGGCCAGCGTGTTTTCACCTCGTATTGCATGGTCTGCCACGGATTGGACGGCCAGAATACGGGCGTGCCATTCGCAGACAAGATGTCCCCGCCGGTCCCGTTGCTTACTTCCTCAGCAGTCCAGGCCTATACCAATGGCCAATTGCATTGGATTATCAAGAATGGAATTTCCCCTTCGGGCATGCCTGCCGCGAAGGACATCTTTCACGATGACGAAATTTGGGAGCTGGTCTTGTACATCCGCCACCTGCCGCCAAAAGGGAGCTTGGGAGAGCCGCAGGTGTACGTGGGCCAAGCGAACCGACGTGCGAATCAGGTCGTTGCAGGAGCGCGGAAGCTGTCGGCGAATGCGTCCCGGATGGAATAGCGAATGACATGCTCGTACTCCGGCCCAAGAAAGCGCCGCAGTCGATCCGTGTTCATAATGTATTCGCCAGTCATATAGGGCACCGCCTCGGGAGGAATGGCCGAAATACGCTGTTTCCAGAGAAATCGCAGCACCTGCCGCATGGCCCATCTCCCGGGTACACGGATCAGCTTGGCTTGCGCCATCTCGATGCATTGCGCAAAGGTCAACGGCTCTCCACTTCCGGCGACGTTCAAAACGGTAAGGCGCTGCGGCTCGGGCTCGCGCTGCAGAATGTGATGCAGCAGCCGCGCCATGTCATCCACGTGGATGAACTGCAGACGATTGTCCAGGTATTTCTTCCCACGCGGAAGCATGCAGGGGAGCCGCTTGCCCGCGGCGCGCATCTTTTCCGCCCGCTCGCTTTTTCCGTTCGGAGTGCCTCGGAACGCTCCCATAAGATAGTTTTCCACGCTCGCCCCGGCAAAGATGTGGGGCCGCAAGATGTACACGCTGCATCCACGCAGCGCAGTACAACGTTGCCGCACGACTTCATCTGACTCCTTCTTGTGTATGGCGTAAGGCAGGGTATGCGCGGCCAGGGGGGATTCTTCTGTCGCCGGCGCAGGCAGGTCGGAGCCGTATGCCGATACGCTGCTTGGAAAGATGAACTGCTTAATCCCGTTTTCCGCGCTACGGTTTACTTCCGTAATGGCTTCCATCACCCGCGCCGTACCCGCCACATTGATCTGCCACATGCGGTCGACGTCGAGCACGCCCGTCCGCACCGGATCAATCACGAATGCTAGATGAATCACGGCGTAAACTTGCGTGTCACGCAGCAACTCGTAAAACGTTCGGGTAGAAGATTCTTGGCCGAGATCGAGACTCTCAAACTGTAACTCGCAGTCGGTTTTTGGCGGGCTCACGTCCACCCCGATGACCGAATATCTGCCGAGCAGCGGCAGAAGTCGCGATCCCAGATTTCCCGATACACCGGTCAGTACAACAACAGGCTTCGCCATTATTGCGGATTAGCCCCCGGAGCAGGTGGCGGAGTTTGCGGCGTACCCGACGCTCCCGCCGGAGGCATGCCTGGGCGCGGGCGCGTTGGCTGGGGCGGCATCGCGTTCGCGCCACCCGGCCCAAAATACGCTTCATTGGTCTCCACTTTGAATGAGTTGTTCAGCTTATCCATCTCCTCGTGCATGCGGTCGTTCTGCAGCTTGCTATGGATCTCGGTCTTCGCCTGCTCCAGCGTCATCTCGCTCTTATTATTCATTTTGTAGATGTAGTGCCCGCCGTTGTCACTGATGACTTCGGAGACATCCGCCGGCTTCAGAGCAAATACAGCGGCATGTGCCGGCGGCAGGCCCGAACGCCGGATACTAGGTAGAGTCACTGTCGGTGATTCGATCTTCATTCCCGCAGCTTCGAAAGCCTCTTTTTGCAGCTTCAGGAAATCTTCTCCCGCCAGGGCGCGAGCCCGAAGATCTTCGGCCAGCGTGGTCATGGCCTGCTCGCCCTGTCCCTGTCTCGCCTTTTCCGCGGCTTCCTTGTCCTTCTGCTCCTGCCCGCTGGCCTTGCTTTCCTTGTTGCCTTCCTGTTTCGCCTCCGCCTCAACCTGCTTCGTGCGGGGAACGAACAGCCGATCCAGGCTGTACTGCTCGAACGTCTCAGGATGTTCTTTGTAGTACTTCTCGATGTCGGCTTGCGGAACATCGGCAGCCTGATCCTGGAGCTTTTGCTGGAGTTGCTGGGCCAGGATCTGCATGCGGTTGAACTTCACCCTCTCTTTGTATTGCGGGGTGTTCTCCAGGCCTTCCTTCTTCGCCTCATTCGACATGGCCATCAGCCGTGGCAGCACGCTGGCCAATTGCTTCTTCATTTGAGGAGTGATGTTGGGAGCCAGATTGTTCGCCAGCTGCTCGAACTGCGCCTTGGTGATAACTGTCCTGCAGTTCGTACCCGCCTTGGGGGCGCTGGCAGGCTTGGCCGCCGCACCTTTCGCCGTCGGGGCCTTAGCCTGAGGCTCGCAGACGCCGTCGATCGTAAGCACTGCCGCAGTGGCGGGAACTGATGCGGCGCTGTCCTTTTCCGTGGTTGGAGGCTGCTCGTTCATCTGGTTAGCAGCTGGCGCCGGGGATTGTGCCGGAGCTGCCTTCGGCGGTGCAGCTTGTCCCCATCCCAGCGTTCCCAGCAAAACACACATCAGCCAACTCTTACACATAAGCTGTAATCCTCCAGGATTGGTCCACTCGAAAGGTGAGGATACCAAGCAGGAAATCCTAGCACAATCGCTGGATCCTCCTTCGTGCACCGGATCACACGCGGGAGTTGAACTTTAGCGGCCGTTTTCGTTCGTCCGCCTCGCGTCCTTCGCGGAATGTGCTCAGTGATTTGCTTGTTCCTGCCGCTCACTCCAGCGATAATGCCAGCATGTCCACGACGCCGGCACTCCCGTCACCGGAACTGATGCGCGCCGAAAAGCGTTCCGCCGCGGGCACTTCTGTCTGGGCTGCGGTCGTGATCACAGGTTTGAAAATTGTTGTTGGTGTCTCCACTGGCAGTTTGGGAATTCTGTCGGAAGCCGCACATTCTGGGCTTGATCTTGTAGCCGCCATACTCACGTTTTTTTCCGTGCGAGTGTCCGATAAGCCGGCCGATGCCGAACATCAATACGGTCATGGCAAAGTTGAAAACTTTTCCGCATTCGTGGAGACCGGTCTTTTACTGCTCACCTGTATCTGGATCATCTACGAAGCTGTGATTCGCCTCTTCTTCCGCCGTGTGGAGATTGAGCCCTCCATGGCGGCGTTCGCCGTCATGCTGTTCTCCATGGGCGTGGACTGGTGGCGTTCGCGCATCCTCGGACGCATCGCCACCAAGTACGACAGCCAGGCTCTGGAGGCCGACGCGCTTCATTTTTCGACGGATATCTGGTCCGCCGGCGTAGTCGTATTGGGCTTGCTACTGGTGATGGCCGGGCGTGCCTTCAAGCTCGACTGGCTGCGCGACTCCGACCCAATTGCTGCCCTGATTGTCGCGGGAGTGGTTGTTTCCGTGAGCTGGCGTCTGGCCCGGCGCACCATTGATGCTCTGCTGGACGCGGCTCCGGCAGGCGTTCGCTCTCAGATTTACGATGCTGTTTCGCGCATTAATGGAGTGCTTGAAGTCGATCGGGTCCGCATCCGCCGAGCGGGAAACCGCTACTTTGCTGATGTTGCGGTGGGCTTGGCGCGCACGGTAACGTTCCAGCGCTCGGGTCAATTAGCTACCGCGGTTACCGAGTCCGTTCACCGCATCCTGCCCGACGCCGACGTGACTGTGCAGCCTCTGCCGCGCGCCCAGCACACGGAAAATATCTTCGATCGAATTCGGGCAGTCGCCACGCATCGCAATCTGAACGTTCACGACATCAGCGTTCAGGAGATCGGAGGTTGGCTGCACATAGAACAACACGTCGAACTCGATGAACGCATGACCCTGAAAGAAGCCCACGACCAGGTAACGGAACTCGAAGCCGACATCCGCCTGGAGGTCCCGGAGATTGCCGAGATTCTCACACACATCGAGAGCGAACCGGCAACCATCGAGAAGCCGGAAGAACTGGTGAGTGACGCCGAACTCGAGCACCGCCTGAAAATGGTTTCTTCGCAATTTCCGGAAATTCTGGACGTGCACGATTTCGTCTTCAAGCGAGTGAACGGTCGTCTCTACCTCTCCTGCCATTGCACGCTGGCAGACAACCTGAGCCTGGCGCACGTGCATGATATCCAGACCGAGCTGGAGATCCGATTCAAACAGGATGCGCCAGAATTGTTCCGCGTGCTGATCCACCCCGAACCGAGCACTGATAACCGGAGATAGACGTGATCTCAGCCAAAGCCATCTGGACCGACAATGAACGTTATATTGGCGAAGCGACCTCTCGCCACGCGCTTGTCATGGACACTGCGAGCGAGAAGACCGCAAACACTCCCATGGAGTTGGTGCTGATCGCGCTGTGCGGGTGTACGGCATCGGATGTAATCGGAATTCTGAAGAAGAAGCGCGAGCCCTTCACTGGTCTGGAAGTAAGCGCCGAGGGTGATCGGGCCGAGGGCTATCCCGCGGTGTACACGGAAATCAGGTTGAAGTACCGAGTTACGGGAAAGGTATCAGCCAAGGCCATGGAAGATGCAGTTCGCCTCTCCAAAGAGAAATACTGCTCGGTGTCGGCCATGCTGCAAAAGACAGCGAAGGTCGAATATCACATAGAGTTTGTGAACGGATAGCTGCGCCTTCGGCGAAGGAATTCGGCCTGGTCCGGTTGCGTGGAGACATCTGGTGGTCAAAGACAGGATACAATCGAGGTTCCACCCCAGGCGCCAACGTGGCAAACGTCTTGCTCTTCACCCAACCCGGATGTCTCTCCTGCGAGTTGATGCGAATTTTCCTGGAAGCCAACGAGATCGCTTTTGACGAGCGCGACATCAGTACCGACTTTGACGCCCGGCGCACCATGACTGAAAAATACGACAGCACGGAGACGCCAACTCTGATTTTCGTTAGCGGTGAAAAAGAGGATGTGATTGTTGGTTTTGATCCCGTGCAGCTTGACCAGTACCTTGCGTCGGCCCCATCATCGGATTCGGTACCCGAATCCTGAACTCTCCAGATACCAATCAAGCTCATCCTCTACGCGGATACGTTTTTATCGGCGTAGCCACATTCCTTTGGGGAGTCTCCGCTGTTCTGGGAAGGGCCGTCTTCACAGGAAGATTCAACCTCGCCGGGGAACCGCAACATCCCATCGATCCACTGATCCTTTCGCAAACCAGAACCAGCTTTTCGTTGCTGGTACTTGTTCCTCTCCTTGCGGTCAAGGGCGGATGGAGGCGCATCCAGCTGCCAACCGCAGACCTTCTGCGAAGCCTGATTTTGGGCATGCTCGGAGTAGCCGCGTCGAATTATTTCTATTACGTCGCTATTCAGAAGACCAGCGTGGCCATCGCGATCATCTTGCAGTACACCGCTCCCGTATGGGTACTGCTCTACGTAGTGGCCCGTCGACAGCAGAAGCCTTCTCTACAGAAAGTCGCCGCAGTGGTGGTTGCGATCGCAGGCATCGCCCTGACCATTGGGCTCTGGGGGAGCCGCCGAGGCTCTGCGCTCCGCCTCGATGTCTACGGGCTCATCGCGGCCATGCTGGCCTCCTTTTCATTCGCCTTCTACAACGTCGGCGGTCACAGGATTCTTGCCCGCCACGACCGCTGGCGCGTGCTCACCTGGACGCTGGCATCCGCGTCAGTTTTCTGGCTTGTAGCGAACCCGCCCTGGAAGGTTGTTGCCGCGCACTTCACACCCGCCCAGTGGACATTCCTGTTCGTGTTCTCGATGATCTCCGTCTTGGGACCGTTCTCGCTCTATTTCCTGGGCCTGCAGTACCTTGAACCCACCCGGGCCATCATTGCCAGCTGCCTCGAGCCAGTCTTCTCAATTTTGTTAGCAGCGGCGCTTCTTGGGGAATCCGTGGGCGCAATCCAGGTGCTCGGCATTGTTTTGGTGCTATCAGCGATTGTGATCGTGCAGTCACCTGGGCGAGGATCGCGGGACGAAGAGGCAGTCCTGATCGATCCGATCGAATGAACGAGCCGTTCCTGTTCGGTCCCTTTCGCCAACGGCGCTTAGCCCATTGTCCTTTGTCGCAGTGGATGTGGCGGGTACGCGCCCGCGAAGGATACTTGCTCGTGTCCCGGCGAATGCCTTCACTCCAACTTCTTTCCTTTTGTCTCGGGTAACTGGGTAGTTGTTATTGCAGCCAGCAGATATCCCGCAGCGCATAAGTAGAATGCCCAACTCAATCCCTTCGCCTGCCCCACGCGACCGATTACAAGCGGAGCCACAGAACTCATAGTTCGTGCTCCGTTGTACGTCAAACCAAGAGCCCGGGCCCTCACTGCGGTCGGAAAAATCTCGCTACCCATGATGCCCGAGCCGGAGAATATTCCCGTGCCAAAGAATGCGACCAGCGTGCCAACCACCAGCAGCACTCCCTGGGACCTCGCCGACGCGTACACAGGAATCAGGACAGACGCTATCAACGAATAGCTCAGGAAGGCATTCCGCCGTCCAATGTGGTCCGCCACCCATCCAAAGCTCGCGTAGCCGGGAAACATCCCAAATAAATTGAGCACGATCATGAGCGTGGTCATGCCCATGACTCCAAATCCGCGCCCGCCCTGCTCGATTGGAAGCGAAAGATAAGGCGGCAACCACGTGAAAAGTCCCCACCACGCAAACATCCCAAAGAAGTTGAACAGGAGTAGAGCAATTGTGTGCTTCGCCAGCGGACGCCGGAAGATGATCCAGAACTCGGAGGCTTTAGAGACATCGCGTGCACCACCGACATCTGGAAAATCAGCAGCTTTGTCGGAGTCGCGAAGATCGTGGGGAGTGAGTTGGGCTTTAGCCTCAGCGGTACGCTCCCGCCACATCTCGGACTCCGGCACGCTCCGCTGAATCCAAAGCGTAACGAGTGCCGGCAAAATGCCAACAAAAAATACTGCTCGCCATCCGTAATATCTTGAAACGGGGCCGGCCACGAGCGCCGCGAGCGCAAATCCCAAAGCCCACGAACTCTGTACCAGCGAAATCGCCTTGGCGCGGAGTTCGGTAGGCCAGCTCTCGGCCACGAGCGTCGCCCCGGTATTCCACTCGCCCCCCATTCCCAGTCCAAGCACAAAACGAGCGGCGGCCAGCATTGCCACACTCGTGGCCAGCCCCGACGCAAATGAGCACACCGAGTAAGTCAAAATGCTGGCCATCAATGCGTGCTTGCGACCAATTCGATCGGCCAGAAATCCAAAGAACAACCCGCCTATACCTGAAGCGAGTAGCGTCAGGGTTCCCAACGATCCGGCGGTAGTCTTGCTCATGCCCAGATCGCGCATGAGCATGGCCAGAACCAGCGAGTAGAGCATGGCATCGAACGCATCGAGTGCCCAACCCATTGCGGCCGCCAGCAAAGTCCTGCGCTGCCCCGCAGTTGCAAGCCGAATAACTTGAAATGGGCCGATTGCCATGGGAAGCAAACTTAATCCGGCGGATTGTAGCAGGGAAGAGGAAAATCAATGCGTGAGCGGATGAGTTTCGCGAGAGGTGGAACAGTGGCTCTTCACGGCCGCGACTACGAACCATGTCAGGCGGGCTTTAGCGCCCGAGAACCGTGTTGCGCAGCAAGCAGGTGAAAATACCGGCGGGCCTTCTTCACATCGCGCGCTATCTGCTCGCGCAGAGCGTCCACGGACGGGAATTTAATCTCATCCCGAACGCGCTCCAGAAAACAAATCTCGACCTCGGTGTCCGGCGTCAACTCAATGGGACGGAAATTCAGCAGATGCGTCTCGATCGCAAACAATTCCGCGCCAAATGTCGGACGGTTCCCCACGTTCGTCACCGAATCGAATCGCTCCGTCCCCACCCGCGTCCAGGTGATGTATACCCCATCATTAGGCACAAGCTCTTCATATCGCGCCAGGTTGATGGTGGGTACGGTGTACTTTGATCCATAACCGCGCCCCCGGCCGGGAGCGCCCAAAATGCAGAATGGGCGCGCTAGCAGGTGCCGCGCCCGGCTCACCCGCCCAGCCGCGATTAACTTGCGAATCTGAGTGCTGGAAACGGTTTCCCCGCGGACCGTCATTTCCTGGTAAACCTTCACGTCGAATCCCATCTCACGCCCAAACTCGGCCAGCAATTTCACATCGCCAGCGGCCTTGTGCCCGAAACGGAAGTTGAAACCTTCATGTACTTCGCGCGCACGCAGGCCTTTCTTGAGCACCCGTTCGGCGAACTGCCGCGGCGTCATCAAGGAGAGATCGCGCCCGAACGGAAGCACCAGCGCCGCATCAATCCCCGTCATCTCCAACCAGCGTAGCTTTTCCGGCAACGGTGTAAGCAATTTCGGACCCGATTCCGGTTTCAAAATTCGCGCGGGGTGCGGTTCGAACGTCACCGCTACAGCCTTTCCGCCATTGGCTCGCGCCCGCGATACGATTTCTTCCAGGACGTGGGCATGGGCGCGGTGGACGCCATCGAAATTTCCCACGCTGATGAACGTGGGTCCGAAGTTCGCGGGCACCTCTTCAAGTTTGTGAAATACGTGCATAGAAGGACAAAGCGGCATCAGGCCTCAGAGGGACGATTCACCTGATGTCTGACACCCGCTCTCAGATTTCAAATTCCAGTTTCAATCCGTCATGCGCCAGCCGCACATGCTTCGGCAGCGTGGCATTGGTTGCTTCGTGTCCCAGATCGTGACAGATGTGCGTGAAAAATGCCCGTTTCGGCTTCAATCGTTCAACGATCTTCATCGAATTTTTGACCGTCGAGTGTGTGGGATGCGGTTTGTGCCGAAGGGCATCCAGAAACAAAATGTCGAGGTGCTCCAGTTGCCGCAGGGACGCGTCCGGAATCTCGCTGTGATCGGTCAAATACGCCGCTGATCCAAATCGATAACCGTAAATCTGCGTCTCTCCGTGAATTACGACGATGGGTTCGAATCTGACTCCGAACACTTCCACTGGCCCATCGATTGGCTTCAACTCCAGCATCGGCAGACCGCCAAATTTGTAATCAGCGTCGAAGATGTACGCAAACATCCTCCGAAGAAAGGCCGCCGCTTCCGGACGTGCAAATAGCGGCAGCCTGTTCGGCTTGTGACGATAGCTGAGCGGGCGAAGATCATCGATACCGAGGATGTGGTCGGCGTGCGTATGTGTGTAGAAAACGGCGTCTACTTGCGAGATTCGTTCGCGGATCGCCTGCGAGTAAAAATCAGGCGTGGTGTCGACCAGAACAACTTTCCCGGCAAACTCCAGCATGATTGAGGGCCGCGTCCGTTTATCCCGCGGGTCGCTGGAATGGCAGACGGCGCAATCGCATCCCAGCGTAGGCACGCCCATCGACGTGCCGCTGCCCAAGACAGTCAAAGTTGCTTTCATCTTCCGGATGTTCCAGTCGCCGGGCCAGGCTGGGGCGGCCGGGCCAAAGCGTTTGTTACCTCCACATATGCCATGCGCAATTCGTAAAGACTGTTCTGCAGAAAATTTTGTTCCGTCGCAGTCAGATTCCCCTTCGTCTTTTCCGCGAGCAGACTCAAAGTATCAATGGTTTGCCGTGCTCCGATAATGTCTACCTGGGGCTGCCCACCCTGCTGTCGCATGAGGCCGAGTTGGAGCATCGCCGTCATGTAGAGCGAAGCCATGAATCGTTCAAAAGTGATCTCGAAATCTTTCGCTGAATGCCCGCCCATTTCGACCTGCTGATCCAGGTCCTTGGACGACTCCTTATATGCCGCGGCTTGCGCCTCCTGCTCAGCGGTGCTCGGAGGCGCGGGCATGTCCCTTTCTTCCGGAGTTGATACTGTGGTCGCGGCAGGGCTCGACTCGCTCGCTGTTTGTTTAGGCGGGGGCGCAGGCGCGGACGTCACCTTCGGCGACTCCGGCTCATCGTGCGCATCAGGGCGTAATTCTCCATCCGGCGTAAATAATCGCCGGTCCGTGACTGTGAATCCAGATTCTTCTCGTCTCTTGTCAGCCATAAGCTATTCCTCGAATAAAAGCGTCTATGGTTTTCAGGCCCGATGCTGTGCCAGCGAACCGTCAAGGTTTGCAGACGTTTCCTGCGACAAAGGCAACTGCACAACCGTGGCCCCGATCGACCCAGCCATGACTTCGCGCCCGGGAATGCCCACTTCCCGGCGGATATACCCCAGGGCGATTCTCTTGTCCCCGGTTATCGGCAGTTCGGCGACGCTGGTAATCTCTCCGACTTCCTTGCCGCCCGAAACCACTTTGCTCCCCGTCGCCACGGTGCCATTAACCACAAAGCCGGTGAACTTGCGATGCACGGCTCCTCGCGACCGGATCCGCTCCACGATCTCCTGCCCGATATAGCATCCTTTATTGAAATTCAGCGCGCGCGCCTGCTCGGTCTCCTGCGGCAGATCCCGGTCGCGAATATCGATTCCATATGCCGGAATGCCAGTTTCAATTCGATGCACCTCTAGCGCTTCAAATCCCACAGGACTGGCCCCCGACGCCAGCAACGCATCCCACAGCTTCTTAGCGCCGCTCGACGATACCCAGATCTCCCAATTCCCTTGCTCGCCGCAAACCAGTGAACACTCGATACCTTGCCAGGTAACGGATTGCATCTGCAGAGGCTGGATCTCGGGAACCGCGAAGCCAGCGGCTATGAGCACCTGGCGTCCGTGCGGCCCGCTAATACCGATAGCGCTGACCTCGTCAGTCACATCCTTCACCTCGACATCATCCATGATGATGTAGTGGTCGAATGTGGCTAGAATCTTCTCGGATTGACTGCGATCGGTATCAACGACAATCGATTCGCTGCGGTTGTAGGCATACAGATCCCCCAGAATGTGCCCCTGCGGGTTGAGCAGAAACGCGTAGAGCCCGTGCCCGGTGGCGAGATCCCGAATGTTGTTTGTTACCATCCCATTCAGCCAGCGCACTCGATCGCCCCCAGCTAAGGACAACTTGGCACGGAACCCGAGATCATACACACCGCAACCGGCTCGCAAAGCCGCAAGCTCCGCCTCGAGATCGCCGAAGCGCGCGATCATGGTCGCTCCGCGATATTCCCCCACACTGGCTCCTGCCAGTCCCTGCGATTGAAGTGCTGTCACACCCATACCTGTATTCGATTATAGCGACTGTGTTAACGTTCCATCCCGTGGAGCAGCAAAAGCAAGCACGCAAGCGCATCGCTGTAATCCCCGGCGACGGCATTGGCAAGGAAGTGATCCCCCAGGCTGTAAAAGTGATGCAAGCCTCCGGGGCCACGCTTGACTTCACCGAATTTGACTGGGGCGCAGATCGCTATCTACGCGATCAAACCACCGTTCCTCCGGACGGATTCGCCATGCTGGCCCGCGACTTCGATGCCATCCTGGTCGGTGCCTTCGGCGATCCGCGGGTCAAAAGCAATATCCACGCCAAAGAAATTCTTCTCGGCATGCGCGTCAAGATGGACCTCTATGCCAACGTTCGCCCAGTTCGCCTGCTCGATGCGGCGCTATGTCCCCTCAAGGGAGTTGAACCGAAAGATGTGAATTTTGTGGTTGTTCGCGAGAACACTGAAGGCCTCTATACGGATGGGGGGGGCGTGTTCAAACAGGGAACTCCCGACGAGATTGCTACCCAGGAGGACATCAACACGCGCAAAGGGGTCGAGCGGATACTCCGCTATGCCTTCAAATACTGCCAAGCACACCAAAAGCTTGACGGCTCACGTACCAAGGTCCTGATGTGCGACAAGTCGAATGCCATGAGTCACGCAGGAGGACTGTGGCAGCGCACATTCAAGGAAGTCAGCGCCGAATACACGGGGATCACGGCACAACACATGTACGTCGATGCTCTGTGTATGCAAATGATCCGCGACCCGCGGCAGTTCGACGTTATCGTCACCAACAACATGTTCGGCGACATCATCACCGACATCGCCGCCGGTCTGCAGGGAGGCTTGGGGATGGCCGCCAGCGGCAACATCCACCCCGGCCGCACCAGCATGTTCGAGCCGGTCCACGGCTCCGCTCCCCCGATTGCAGGCAAGAACGTAGCCAATCCATTCGGTGCAATCCTGACTGCAGCCATGATGCTGCGTCACCTGGAATTCAGGAATGAAGCAGGCAGGATCGAAGCAGCTGTCCTTGAAGCAGTGCGGCAAAAGAAAACGACGGAAGACATCGGCGGGAAATTAGGTACGCGCGAGGCCGGAGAATGGATCGCCCGTAACGTGTCATCCTGAATATCTACTTCTCACCTGTCCTTCCGAGCGCAATCGAAAGACCCGGGCGGTGTCGCCGTCCATCGCTGTTACCGGTGCACCGCCACCAGCAGCGCCAGTTCCCGCCACTTCCACTGACAATCGACATCCACAAACCCAATCTCACGTAGCCACCCAAGCTGTGTCTCAGAATCCAGCAACTTGTTCGAAGGATCCTCCGTCTCAACGGTGAATCCGATGCGATGCAAGAACTCCGCATGCAGTCCCTCGGATGGCGAGGACACGTGTTCCAGGTTGCAGAACACGCCTCCAGAATTCAGAAGCCCGTAAATTTCCGAATAGAGCGCCCGTTTCCGTTCATGCACCAGATGATGGATGGCAAAACTCGAGATGACGGCATCAAAGGAGCCGAGACTCGGCAAAAAGGAGTCCATATTGTGCTCGACAACGCTCACGCGCGAATCACCCGCGAACCGTTTCTGTGCGGCTTCCAGCATGGCCGCGGAGAAATCGACAACGACCGCTTCAGTGTCGGGATGAGCGCTGCGTACTAAAGCGAGAAGTCGCCCATCCCCGGTACCTAAATCGAGAATCCTCCTCGTTCCCGCGGGGATAAACTCCAGCAGAGCCGCCTCACCTTCGCCGCGATGCGAAATCAAGTCTGCGCGTTCCAGATACTCTCGTACATGTTCCGCTGAAGTCCAAAGATTCACTGGATTGTTTGTAGTCATCCGCGAGAGTATAGGGAAACGATAAACTCAAGAGTAATGAATACAGTCGAAGCGCATTTTTACAGGATTCTGCGGCTGCTTTTGTGGGTCGTGCTGACCACCGTGATCCTTCCCATGCGCACGGAGGCGCAGGATCAGGCTCTTACCTCCGCGCAGGCTCCTACTACTACCCAGGAGCCAACCAAACCTGTTCCACCGCCGGAGAATCCTCAGCAGCCCTCGGACAACGAGGTGAAGATCACTCCTCGGCAGGCCGAAGAGCTTTTTCATTCGGTCGACGAGATTATGCAATTTGACAGCAAACAAACCGGACTGCGCATCAAGCGCGAAGTCAAGCGCAAGCTCACCAGCCGCGACGAGGTGTATTCCTATCTCACGCAGCACTTAAACGACGAAGATGCGCAGCGCCTGCGCCGCTCGGAGCTGGTCCTGAAAAAGTTCGGTCTCCTGCCACGCGATTTCAACCTCGAGACTTTCCTGGTCGCTCTGCTGAAAGAGGAAGTCGCCGGCTACTACGATCCCAAAACGAAAACAGTCAACCTTCTCGACTGGGTCCCAATCGCCGAACAGGAGCCGGTGATGGCTCACGAGCTCACCCACGCTCTGCAGGACCAGGATATCAACCTGCAAAAATGGATGAAGAAGGGCGACAAGGACCTCGCCGAAATTCGCAAAGATCCCACACCCAGCGACATCGAAAATGACGAGATAGACAACGCACGTGAAGCCGTGATTGAAGGCCAGGCCCAGGCCATGATGTTCCAATATGCCATCGCTCCTACCGGGCACACGATTACCAGCAGCCCCGCTCTGGTCGATGCCATGCAAGAGGAGACCTTAACCGGGACTTCCAGCACCAAAGTCTTCAATCAGGCTCCTATCTTTCTGAAGGAATCACTCACTTTCCCCTACAGTTACGGGATGGGTTTTGTCATCAAATTGCTGCAGCAGGGAGGAAAAGAAAAGGCTTTCGCGGACTTATTGCACAATCCTCCACACACAACGCGCCAGATCATGCAGCCGGAAACTTACCTCGCTGGCGAGAAGATTGAGCCCATGCGCATCCCTGACTTCAAGCGCGACTTCAAGGACTACAAGAAATTCGATATCGGGGCGATGGGCGAATTCGATGTCTCGGTGTTGATCGAGCAATACGCAGACAAGAACATGGCGAAGAAGATGTATCCCGAATGGCGCGGCGGATACTATTACGCCGCGAAACCGAAGGACAACTCGGAAGCGCCCTTGGCTGTGCTCTATGTCTCGCGCTGGTCCAATTCCGAGTCGGCTGCGGCCTTCGCCGGAATCTATGCCCATTCCTTAAAACAGCGCTATAAAAAGACCGCCGAAATCAACGCCGCCGCGGCACCACAGCCGGACACCACGTCAGGCGACGGTTCCAGCCCTGCTCCCCTTCAAGGCCGCCATTCCTGGAATACCGAAGAAGGCACGGCGGTCATCAAACAGCAGGGAGACACTGTATTCGTTAGCGAAAGCCTGGATCCCGCCACGACGTCAGCTCTCGAAGCGGAAGTGTTCAGGCCGGCGGCAAAATAGCAAAATAACGCTGACCGCTCGCTTCGCTTGGCAGCGTCCCTGCGCGAATGCTGGGCGGCTTGCCTGATGCGCCCGGCACCCTTCTGAACCGTTCACCTATTCAAGCTAGTGGCGATGTCTGCCGATGGCAGAGATGTTAGCTTTTCCGCGGAGGCCTACTTGGCAGAATGCGAACGGCTCGCTACATGCCCTTTTTTCCAGAGACTGAGCTTTCTACCAAAGACTGCTGAGGGATTGGTACAAATTTATTGCCGCGGAGATCACAAGAGCTGCGCTAGATACAAAGTCATGTCTGCAGGGATTCTGCCTCCGCAGAACCTCTTCCCCAATGAGAGTGAGCGCGCAGCGCGGATTCTGAAGAAGTCTGAACAGCCATAGCGAATCGCAGCTGCGTTGATCGTGTTGCCCTGAATGTACTATTTCTTCTTTTTCTTGTTGTCCTCGTCTGGCAGCGCCGCCAGAAAATGCTGCACCTTGGCGGGCACCACGAGCTCTTTTCCCGCCCGTTTAACGGTCAGTCTCCGTTCCTGCCCGGGCGTGCCTCCCAGCATCTTCCACACCTGGCCCATGGTCGCTCCCTGCACCGGAATATTGTCTACCGCCACCAGTTCATCGCCCGCTTGCACACCCGCTACCGAAGGTTTGCCTTCGAACCCGGCAACGCTGAGGATCGTATACCGTCCATCCTCTTCTGGCCGCAGCACGAACCCAACCACGTCAAAGGCTGGAAACCGCGTCATTCTTCCAATATCGAAGTAAACCGTCGAGTGCGCGTAATCCAGCCCTACGCGATAACCCAGAAGCAGGTCTGATCCGAGTAGACCTATTGTTGGCATCCCGGCTCGCTTCTCGAAGAAATCCATCACCGGCTTCGACACGGCCACGAATGGCACATCCGTCAGGAAGAGCGGCCCGAACTGCACTCGATCAACACGCATCAGTTTCCATGTAGTTTCTGCGTCGGCACCCCACATGTTCGCTGGCCCCACTGCTCCCGTCATATGCGGCCAGTCCGGATGCGCTCCCGCCAATTTGTCAAACAGCTCTTCGGACAAAAAGCTGATGCTCGATCCAATATCGAGCCCAAGATCGTATTTCTTGTTCTCAATCTGACTAGGGACTTGGATCAGCCCATTCTCGGTAAGCCGAACCTTGCCACTGGATCCATGGAAGGGAATCGTTCCCGGAGCGCCAATCGAGAATCGATTCGCAGGAAAATCGATGAGCACGTCATAATTGCGAAGCACGCGCGCCGGAATATTCATTTCAATTGACATCCCGTTGGCCAGCACTGCCGCCGCGCTCACGGGTCGCAAGGGGATTTTTGCCTCTTGCACTCCATTCAGCGGAATGGACATGCCTCCAATTGTGATCTCTTTCGGCGGCGGGGATGAGCACTCCTTGTCTCCGCACGTCACCGGCAAACCGAGCACGGACGCGATACGACGCGAAATATGCAAATCCGGATTGCCGTTATCGATCCAGGCGCGAATGGCCTCGGACGAGTCATTGGGCAGCGCGACCTCGACGTCGATGATCACGCGGTTGTGATCAATCACTGCGGGAACCATGACTGACTTACGTTGCGCCGCCGCGGGGGCCGTTTGCTGCGCTTTAGCCCACCCGCATAGCCACAGCAAGAAGCAGGCTGCAAGCACAGTTCTCATAACAAAATTGTATCGTGTAGCGGCGGACGCCTCGTCCGACCTACACAACTGTGCTCAGGGGTATTCAGGCGCTCTTGTATAATCACCAGTTTGTCTCGAGATTAAATTGGCGGAGGAGATTTGCCCCAAGCGGAAATAGGCATCATCGGCGGTAGCGGCCTCTATTCAATGCCGGGCCTCAGCAAAACCAGGGACGTGCGCCTGAAGACGCCATTTGGCGCTCCCTCTGACGCCTACGTCACCGGTACTCTCGAAGGCCGCAAAGTGGCCTTCCTGGCGCGGCACGGACGCGGCCACCGCATCCTGCCCGGCGAACTCAATTTCCGCGCCAACATTCACGGCTTCAAACAACTGGGTGTCGAGCGCATCGTCTCCGTCTCCGCTGTCGGATCTCTAAAAGAAGAGCACAAGCCGCTGGACTTCGTGATACCGGACCAATTCTTCGATCGGACACGTCACCGCGTCGACACTTTCTTCGGAAACGGCATTGTCGCGCACATCGCATTTGCCGATCCCGTGTGCGCAGAACTGGCGAGCGTTGTCCAATCCGCCTGCAAGAAAGTCGGAGTGGTCGGGAAGCGGGGTGGAACTTATCTCTGCATGGAGGGCCCGCAGTTCTCGACCAAGGCCGAGTCGAACGTTTATCGCGGTCTACAAATGGACGTGATCGGCATGACCAACTTGCAGGAAGCCAAACTTGCCCGTGAGGCCGAGATTTGTTATGTCACGGTCGCGATGGTCACCGACTACGATTGCTGGCATCCTCATCATGACTCCGTTACGGTTGATCAGATCGTAGCCGTACTGACGAAGAATGCCGAGAATGCCTGCAAGGTCGTCCGCGCAACCGTGGCCCAGATGCCCCGGACGTGCTCTTGTAATTGTGGGTCGGCCCTTGCTCACGCCATCCTGACCGATCGTACGAAGATTCCCGCATCCACGAAAAAGAATTTGAAGCTGATCATCGGAAAGTATCTGCAGTCCAAAGCAAGTTCACAATGAAGGATCGCTTTCGCGTCCGTTCGTGTCCTCAGTCGTGGAAGCGCTTCGCTTCTGCACGGACCGAGTCAGGCCGAGACTAAAACACATGAGCATACTGGTGGTGGGATCCGTAGCATTCGACGACGTCACTTCACCCTCCGGCACGGTAAAGAATATCCTCGGAGGCGCCGCCACCTATTTCTCGCTCGCCGCGAGTTACTTCACAAAAGTGCGCATCGTCGGAGTAGTCGGCGAAGACTTCGGCCCCGAGCAGGAAAAAGTTTTCCACCAGCACGGTATCGACGTTCGCGGCTTGGAGCGCGCTAAGGGCAAGACCTTTCGCTGGGGTGGATCTTATGTCGACAATCTCAACGAAGCCAAAACTGACTACACCGACCTCAACGTTTTCGAGACCTTCCAGCCCCGCATCCCAAAGGAATATGCGGATACAGATTTCCTGTTCCTCGCCAATATTCAGCCCACGCTGCAGGCCGACGTCCGCCGTCACATGAATCAGGTTCGCCTGACCGGCTGCGATACGATGAATTACTGGATCAACCGCACGCCCAAGGAGCTGGCTGAAACATTGAAGCTGGTCGATGTGCTGCTGATCAACGATACCGAGGCGAAGATGCTGGCGCATGAGACCAATCTCCCCCGTGCCGCACAAAAAGTTCTCGCTATGGGACCGAAAGCTCTGGTCATCAAGCATGGCGAATACGGTGCGACCATCTTCTTCCGCGAGGGTGCCTTCGGAATTGGCCGCCATCCGTTCCGCGCCCCGACGCTGCCGATCGAAGAAGTCAAAGACCCGACCGGTGCGGGCGATTCTTTCGCCGGAGGATTCATGGGTTACCTCGCCTCCCAAGGGGAATTGAACCGCGAAGTCTTGAAGCGCGCCTTGTTCTACGGAGGGGTCATGGGATCGTTTGCGGTGGAGCGTTTCGGCACCGAACGCCTGCAGGGATTAGGCCGTGAAGAGATTGATGCTCGCTTCCAGATCTTCCGCGAATTGACCCACCTGGAGTAGGCTGCCAATAGAATTTAGATCTCCTCGAAAACGCAATGGCGAGAATCTCGCAAAGCGCGCCGCCCACTCCGGGCGCTTCGGACATCAACCTTCTCGCCTGGCTCGCAACCTGTGTCTCGATTTTTGCCTTTCTCTTCTACTACCGCCAGGGTGAAACTCTTCTCTACGGCGATGCCATCGCGCACATCAACATCGCCCGACGTGTGTTCGATTCCAAGACGCCGGGGCTTCTGCAACTTGGCACCGTGTGGCTCCCTCTTCCTCACCTGCTGATGATTCCGTTCATCATCTCGACGGAGATGTGGCGTCGAGGCGCTGGGGGATCGATTCCCTCCATGGCCGGATACGTTTTCGCCGTGATTGGAATTTTCCGTCTTGCCCGCGCCTCGCTGTCCGGCGGTGCCCAGATCGATCGCCACGCTCGCTTCGCGGCATGGAGCGCAGCAATCATTTTCGCCGCGAATCCTAACCTCATTTACATGCAGTCGACGGCGATGGGCGAGACGCTTTATTTGGCATTCTTCATCTGGGCAGTCGTGTTTTTTGCCGATTGGACTCGCGGATTGAACGCTCTCACGAAGTGTGGACTCTGCCTGGCAGCCGCCTGTCTCACACGTTACGACGGATGGTTCTTGAGTCCAGCCATGATGATTGCTGTCATTGCGATCTTGGTTCACCAGCGTCGCGAAAAATCGTACCGTAACGACGAGCAGAACGGCAGAAGAGCGGCCCTTCAGGATCGCGCCATCCGCAGCCGAACGAAAGCGGCTTTAGGCCCAATGAAATTCATCGTGATCGCTGCTGCCGCTCCCGCCTTATGGCTCGCCTACAATGCCATCGTCTACCGCAATCCGTTGGAGTTTGCCAATGGCCCTTACTCCGCGAAAGCCATTGAGAAAAGGACACAGACAGCCGGCAATCCCGGCCACCCCGGCAGCGGTGATCCAGCGCTCGCTGCCTTGTACTTCCTCAAATCCTCGGAAGGCAATCTCGCGCAAGCTGAATGGCTGCAGCGCGTCTGGATATTCCTCGCTCTTGCTGCGCTGATCGTGCTCACGTTGCGAATTTGCGGGCGACTAGCCCTCATACTCACCTCAGCCACTGTCCCGGTGTTATTTCTTGCGGCCCCACTCCCGTTCTACGCGTTATCGATCGGCTACGGGGGAGTTCCCATTTTCATCCCCAACTGGTGGCCGTTTACTCACTACAACACCCGTTACGGATTGCAGATGCTTCCAGCATTCGCTATTGCTGCAGCGATTCTTGTCTTTACGGCCTTGCGGGCCAACACGATCAACTACCGCGTGCGACTCGCCACTGTCTTTCTCATTTTCGCTGTGGTCGCCATTAGCTACGCAGGTATTTGGCAATCCACTCCCATCTGCCTCGAAGAAGCCCAGGTAAACATGCGTACGCGCAATCAACTCCAAGCGGAAGTTGCCAAATGGATCGAAAAACTCCCTGCCGAATCCACCCTGCTGATGTACGTAGGCGACCATGTTGGAGCTTTGGAACGCGCCGCCTTTCCTTTGAAGCACACCATCAACGAAGGAAACCATCGCGTCTGGAAGCAGCCCACCGATGCCGAAGGATTGTGGGAACGCGCCCTCGCAGATCCCGCCAAGTACGCCGACTACGTTTTAGCTTTTGAGGGAGACCCCGTCTGGCAGGCGATTCACGATAAACATTTGCATGAACTGATCGAGCTTCACGTCACTGGTCAGCCGCGCGCCGTGCTCTACGCCGCGCGGTAATCATCGCGGTAAACGCGGCAGCCCAGGCGCCGAATGGTAAAATTCGCCATCCGGAAAACGTTTCGCGCAACCTGAGTCTTATGAACTGGCACCATTTCGTCGACCTTATTCGCGGAGAGATGGCGAGCGGTATCGTCAGCAGCTCCATCGTGCGTCTGCTGGTGGCGGCGATACTGGGAGGACTTATTGGCTTGGAGCGCGAATGGAAGCATCGCGCGGCGGGCCTGCGAACCAATATGTTCATCTGCTTCGGCGCCGCCATGTTTACCCTACTTTCCGAACGCCTGGCAGGAGTTCCGTCCGATGCGGCTCGCATAGCCGCACAGATCATTCCCGGCATCGGATTCATCGGTGCCGGTTCCATCATTCACAATCGCGGCCTCACTACAGGGCTGACCTCTGCAGCCACAATCTTCGTCGTCGCCTCCATCGGAATGGCCGCCGGAGGCGGTCTTTACCTCACCGCCATATTCGCCACCGGCCTTGTGCTGCTTAGCCTTTACCTGCTGGGCCAAATCGAGGAAACATTCAACCTCAAGCTGCTGACCTCGAGCTACGAGGTTACGGGAGCGAGCGCTGAAGAAATCAGCAACGAGGTGAACCGTATTCTCGAATCGCATCACCGCCTGATGCAAAACGTCAGCACGGCAAAGACCGAACAGCACATTCGTCTGCAATTCGACGTGGAGGGGTGCAACCGTGATCAGAAGCTGCTATTCCGCGCGCTGAAAGCATCGACAATCCTGGGCAGCGTCACTTCTCTCGGCAGGGTGGAGCGCGAGTGATCCCCGGCGTGCGCACGATTGCTTTCGTGAAAGCCACTGCCTGTGGCAATGATTTCTTTTTGATCGATTCTTCGCTCGTCCCTGCGCCCGAACGAGGCGAGGTGACCAGGAAAATATGCGATCGCCGCCAGGGCGTTGGAGCAGATGGCGTGGAGTGGATGCTCCCGCATTCTTCGGCTGACATCGAGGTTCGTTTGGTTAACGCCGACGGTTCCGAAGCGGAGATCTCCGGCAATGGGACGCGTTGTGTAGCAGCCTATTTGTTCTCGGAGCAGGGGAAAGAGAAGATCACGATTCAAACCGGAGCCGGCCTCAAGACCTGCATGCTGACCAGTTGCAGCGATTGGCAGTACGAATTTGAGATGGCGATGGGCACTGCCGAAGTGAATAAGGAATTAATCGTCAAAACGCAATCAGTTGAAATCCGTGGGATCCCTGTATCCACAGGCAACCCGCACTACGTGATCTTTGTCGAGCAATTTCCCAACGAGTGGCAATCGTTAGCTGCGGAGGTGCAGCGTTCATCGCGATTTCCGCGTGGAGTGAACGTCGAGTTCGTGAGTGTCGCAGGCAAGCACGACCTCCGGACGCTTTTTTTTGAACGCGGAGCCGGAGAAACGCAGTCCTCCGGCACCGGATCGTGCGCGTCTGCCGCGGCCGCAATCTCCACTGGACGTGCCGAGTCGCCGGTGAAAGTGCACGCACCTGGGGGAACCCAAACTGTGCGCCGCGAGGGGAACGAAGTTTATTTGCGCGGCCCCGCACGCCTGCTCTGTCGCGGAGAGTTTTTCCTCACCTGAGCCCGGGCCCAACCATGTCAGCGTCCACCCGCCAACTCGTCAAGCCTCCCGCCCTCCGTCCCGGAGACATGGTCGGCATTGTCGCACCTGCCAGCAACGTCAAGCAGTCCGAACTGGAGGCCGGGTGCGAAGCTCTCCGGCGTGCCGGATACAAGCCGTTCTATCTCAATTCCATTCTCGAACGCGACCTCTACTTCGCAGGCAGCACCACACGCCGGGCTCGTGAATTGGAAGAGATGTTTGCCCGCGACGAAGTTCGCGCCATCATCTGTGCTCGTGGCGGCTATGGCGCGAATTACCTTTTACCGGAACTCGATCTGGCGAAGGTCACGGACAATCCCAAAATCTTCGTTGGCTATAGCGACCTAACGACCCTGCTGACTTATTTTATCGGCGCTGGCCTGGTGACGTTTCATGGGCCGATGGTCGCTAAGGACTGGTCTCACACAAACGGCGTAAACCTGGATTCGTGGCTTGCTGCTGTGACTCAGCAAGCGCCCTGGAACGTCCCGCTAGATGCGCACGTGGTCTCGCTGGCAGATGGTGATGCCGAAGGCATACTCTACGGCGGCTGTGTCTCAATCCTGGTAGCCTCGCTCGGCACGTCATACGAAATCAAAACGGAAGACACCATCCTCTTCCTTGAAGATTTAGCCGCAAAGCCCTATCAAGTCGATCGCATGCTGATGCAACTGAAACTCGCCGGCAAGTTCGCCAAAGTACGCGGCCTGATCTTCGGTGAGATGATCGATTGCGTGCAGGCACCCAATCAGGACTACTCCTTGCAGGAAGTAATCAAGCGCGTCGTAGGCGAACTCCGCATTCCTGTAGCCTATGGCTTGAAGTCAGGGCACGTGACCTCCAACAACATCACTTTGCCGATGGGTGTCAGAGCGAGGCTGAAAGTCAGGGAAGAGCAGGTAAAAATAACGATTCTGGAGTCCGCCGTAAGTCTTTGAGCGACGCATTCGGCATGTCCGCGTCGGCGGTCGCAATGTTTTAGCTATGACTGAAGAAAAACACGTCCACCTGATCGGTATCTGCGGCACAGCAATGGCGTCTCTGGCCGGAATGCTCAAGGAGCGCGGCTTTCACGTGACCGGATCTGATGCCGCTGCCTATCCCCCAATGTCGGATTTCTTGCGCGAACTGGGTATCCCCGTAGCGCAACCCTTCGACGCAAAGAATCTTGAGCCAAAACCCGATCTGGTAGTGATTGGTAACGCCATCTCTCGCGGCAATAGCGAACTCGAGTATGTTCTCGACCAGCGCATCCCGTTTTGCTCGCTGCCGCAGTTGCTTCACGATGAATTCCTGCGCGGCAAGGAAGTTCTTGTCGTGGCTGGAACCCATGGCAAAACGACCACCACCTCCATGCTCGCTTGGATTTTCCATTCGGCCGGACTCGATCCTTCCTTCCTCATTGGAGGCATCGCGGAAAATTTTGGTTCCAGTTTTCACCTCGGGCAGGGCAAGCACTTCATTCTGGAAGGCGACGAATACGACACCGCGTTCTTCGATAAAGGGCCAAAGTTTCTGCACTACTTTCCCGACGCCATCATTCTCACGTCCGTTGAATTCGACCACGCCGACATCTACAAGGACCTTGACGCAGTGGAAACTGCCTTCAAACGTCTGGTTAACCTCATCCCGCGCCGCGGGCGCATCATCGCCTTCGACGCCGCTGCCGGTAACCAGATCGAGAGCGCCAGCCTCGAACGTTGTCTGGCGAAGGCTTTCAGCCCCGTAGAGCGCTACGGCGCAGGTCCGCGCGCGAATTGGAGAGTTACTAACCTCCGCCTGAATCCCGACGCTACAACGTGGTCGGTAGAGCACAAGAACGAACACTGGGCAGATTTCGAGTTTGCCCTGGCTGGCGAGTACAACGTTTGGAATGCCACGGCTGCAGCCGCTCTTGCCGCCTCGTGCGGAATCGCTCCAGATGACATCGCACTTGCGCTGAAGGGTTTTAAGAGTGTAAAGCGCCGCCTCGAAGTCAAAGCCCAGGTCAACGGCGTCACTATCATCGATGATTTTGCCCACCATCCAACGGCCATCGCGGGGACGCTGAAAGCTCTTCGTGCCCGTTATGCTGGCGCGCGTCTCTGGGCCGTCCTTGAACCGCGTTCCAACACCCTTCGGCGGCGCGTGCTGCAGAGCGATTTGGCTCGCAGCCTCGCGCAAGCCGATGAGATCGTAGTCGCCAATGTTTTCCGCTCAGAAGCCGTCCCCGAAAACGAGCGACTCGAGCTCCCGGCCCTGGCCGCGGAGATCAAGCAAAACGGCCGCCCCGCACGTCTTCTGGCCGACGCAGATGCCATCGTCCAAACCATATCTCCTGAACTTCGCCCCGGCGACGTGGTGGCAATCCTGTCCAATGGCGGCTTTGGCGGCATCTATGAGAAACTTCCCGCGCGCCTGAAGCAGCTAGCGGCAACAAAATGATCTCCCTCCTGTGTGCCAATATCTTTTTTCTTTTAACCACGGGGGCTTCCATGACAGTGGGTGCCCCGCTTCTCCCCGCTGTCGCGAGGAACCCTGCCCCCAGCGTCTCGAACGAGGGGGATTTTGCCGCAGCGGTCTCCTATACGATCTCCTTCGTGAACCTCGGGCAGCACCTGGCTCAAGTGCAAATGATCCTTCCCGCGGGCCGCCCCACGCGAGAACTCCAGTTTCCAGTCTGGAACGCTCTGTATCAGATCCGCGATTTTTCGCAGTACATCAACTGGATTCGGGCCAAAGACCGGGCCGGCAATCCTGTATCGCTGCGCCAACTGGACAAAAGCCGCTGGCAAGTCGACGGCGTAGCGAGTGGTGCGATCGTGGAATACGAAATTTACCTCGACTCCGCTGGGCCCTTCGGAGCCCAGGTGAATGCGCATCACGCGTTCCTGAATCTCGCGCAGGTCTTGATCTATCCCGTGGACGCGCGGACCTCACAATTCACGGTGAACTTCAGCCACCTGCCCAACGGCTGGCATATTGCTACTCCGTTAAAGGCTTCCGATGGCGTTTACACCGCTGAGAATTACGATCGCCTCGTAGACTCTCCGTTTGAAGCAGGCACGTTTCAGGAAACGGACTTTGACGAATCCGGAGCGCACTTCCGCATCATCATCGACGCCGAGCTCGCCGACTACAAAGCCGATCAGATCAAAGATTCCCTTCGCAAAATTGTCGCCGCCGCTATCACCTGGATGAATGATCGCCCCTTCGAGCAATACACGTTTTTCTACCATTTTCCTCGTGGCCCGGCGGGCGGCGGCATGGAGCACGCATATTCGACTGCCATCGATCTCAACGCGGCAACCATCCAGCACAACCTTTACGCTCTCAATTCCGTCAGCTCTCACGAATTTTTCCACCTTTGGAATGTGAAGCGAATTCGTCCCCAAACTCTGGAGCCGATCAATTACAGCCGGGAGAACTATACACGCGCCCTTTGGTTCAGCGAAGGAGTGACCAGCACCGCGGAGAACTTCATCCAGCTTCGCGCCGGAATCCTGGACGAAAAACAATTCCTGGCAAAAATAGGTGAAGAGATCACCGAACTCCAGAGCCGCCCTGCTCACCTTACCCAGTCTGCCGAAGAGTCCAGCGTGGATGCATGGCTCGAGGGTTTCAATTACTACCGCCGTCCCGAGCGCAGCATCTCCTACTACAACAAAGGAGAGCTGTTGGGTTTTCTGCTCGATCTCGCGGTTCGTGACCAAAGCCACGGCCAGGCATCACTTCGCGAAGTCCTGGAATGGATGAACCGCAATTACGCTCAGAAGGACCGTTATTTCGATGACTCGCAAGGTGTGAGGGAAGCTGCCGAGGCAGTCTCTCATGGAGACCTTTCTGCGTTCTTCAAGCAGTACGTATCCGGTACGAGCGAGATCCCCTGGAACGACTACTTCCGTTCGCTTGGTCTCCGAGTGGAAGCGGTTACGCTCACCGTACCCGACACAGGCTTCAATGCCTCTCGTAATTTCGACGGTCCTTTGACCGTCTCTGCAGTTGCTCCGGGCAGCGATGCCGAACAGCAAGGGCTTCGCACGGGTGACGTCATCCTCGAGTTTCAAGGCAAGCCCGCGGTCGAGGACTTCCAGCAGCAGCTATCCCGGCTGGCGCCGGGTGAAACTCTGTCTTTGAAAGTCCGCTCGCGCCATGCGGGCGAGCAGGAACTGAAGTGGAAAATCGGATCTCACCAGGAACTTTCCTACCATCTGAAAGATGTTGATCAAGTCACAAGCGAACAGCGCGCCCGCCGTGCCGCGTGGCTCAAAGGCGAAGCCCAGTCTTCGACAGGAGCCTCGGCCCCATGATCCGCACCACCATCATGCTCGCCTTCTGGACGGTCTGCGCCCCAATCGCGGCTCTGATTGGCTTCCCCGTCGCTTTCGTCACCGGCAATGTCAAGGTTCTCTATGCAATGTTCATGTGGGGAGCACGTGCCGGGGTCTGGCTGACCGGAGTCCGCGTCCAGGCTGTCGGTCTCGAGCGCTTCGATCATTCCAAAAGCTACATCTTCATGACCAACCACGTTTCGAATCTCGATCCGCCGATTGAAATCCCGCTGATTCCCCAACAAACTTCCATCATGGTCAAGCAGGAACTCTTCAAAGTGCCTATTCTCGGACGGGCAATGCGTATGGGCCATTTGGTTCCAGTAGATCGCGCCAACCGCGACGCGGGCATTGAAGCCGTCCGCAGAGCCAAGGCAGTCGTCGAAACCGGAATGCCCATGACCATCTATGTGGAAGGAAAGCGCTCGTACGACGGCAAACTCCTGCCCTTCAAGAAAGGTCCGTTCTATCTCGCAATGGAGTGCGGGGTACCGGTAGTGCCGATTACGATAGTTGGCACGCACTACGTCATGCCGAAACGTCGTTACGCCATCAAGCCTGGCAAGGTTAAGGTCATCTTTCACGACCCAATTGAGCCCAAGGATTTTGTCTCGCGCGACTGCTTAATGGAGAAAGTCCGCTCTGCAATCGAGGGCGGCCTGCCCGAAGAGTACCGTCATGGAACCATGGCAGCGAACAACCCCTGATGCCGGTCGGCGCTGACTCTCGCCTGAACGTGCCGGCTTACGTTACGGACTAATGATTGGAACTGGTCTTTGTGGAGGTAGGGTTAAGGTAGAAGCGATTCCGGTATGTCCAGCGGAACTCCTGACCAACGGGAACAGGGATCGCGATATATGGTTCGGGAGCCACTACCGTTCGCACAGCCCAGAGTCCCACATTCTCCAACGGTCGATCGCCTGTAATCAGCACACCCGCGCCGGTCTTCTCATTCTGGACGCGGATCTCGTAATCCGATGCGTCTTTTCCGAATCCCGTGAGTTCGGTATAGAACGTGTCACTCCCACGTAGATCTCTCGGAAACAAAAGCTGCTTGCCACGAATCTCGCCCAATCCGCCCATATCCTGCTTTGGGTGTGGGCTAAATGCAAAGCTGATCACAATCGATGGTCCCGTCTCCTGGTGATCGATGCTCAGGAAATTGTGATCGTAGACCTGAGTCTCGATCGCTCTCTTGCCCGTGTTCGTGAGCCGGTGCTCGATTTCCATCACGGGCTCGTTCTTCAAAAAGCGAATTGTCTTTTCATACCGGTAAGCGTATCCGGAACCGCACTCCAGGTCATGGGTGAACTCAATCCAATCTGGACCAGACTTTGTGCTGCGTTTTCCCCCGTTCACGATCGGGTAATTCGTATATGAGCTGTAGGCCTCGTTGTTGATCTTGCGCAGAGATCCGACGCCAAGCTTGCAGAACGTTTCTCCCGGCTTCGCCTCCGGATATCCCAAAGCCGTTCCATCAGCGCCCACAAATTCCTCCACGGGCCCGCTGGCCGCGCTGTTAATTCCTGCCTTAATCGGATTCCCGATCTCGACATCAGCGACCGAAGTATCGAACTTCTCGAAGAACGGTGCGAAGTAGTCATGCCCCTTGTACTCAAGGCTGCCGATCACACCTGCCCAATCGAACCTCGTGCCGCGATAAAAGCCTTTGTTCGCGTCCGGCAAGTAAATCTTCGCCCGCAGAATTCCATTCGAAAGCTCCGTCTGCGGGTAATCTTGCGGCACGTAGGTTTGAGCAACCATAGGAAGAGCAGAGAGTACCATTACAAGCCGGGATGGAAGCCAGTAAATGCTTTTCATCGTTCATTGACCGGACAGTCCCGTCACCACACCGAGACTGTGACTGCTGGCTAGAAATCCTACACGTTCGCCGGACCAACTCAAAAAACCTCCCTCGGCTGTAAGCCATCGAGTCCTTCTCGTGTGCCATCCCAACCTTCTGTTTCCGTACCGAATCGCTAGTGCTCGGGTTTTTCCTGTACTGCTCCGGCATCCCACACAGGAGAGGCAAATGGGCAGTGGGTGAATTGTTCCAGTGAGGTGCAATTTTTAGGCGGCTGCGGACGGATGGAACTTGCAGGTTTGTAAGCTGCGGCCTTGTTAAAGTCTCACCGCACCGAGACTTACTGCATTCCATCAACTCTGGATTCCCACGTGCATTGTCTCCAGCGGTTCGCTCAAATCTGCTGCAGCTTGGAGGAACGTCCGATGAACTTCTCATTCTCCCGCGTTCAGAACAAACGCAGCACTCGCTGCTCGATTTGTGGAAACTTTGTCGCACTCGAAACCAGCAACACGGATGAGCAGGGAAGCGCCGTGCATGAAGAGTGCTACGTTGGCAGAACTGTCGCCCTATTCGCGGCACAACAAGCGGCAGGGCGCACTCGAGAATCAGCCATTAGCCCTGTCCCCCTGGAACCTATCCGCGTGGTTCCGTTCTGTCGGTGAACAAACTGGATCCGGCGCATTGAAACCTTCTTCCCTCGATCTCGCTGGCCTCCAACCATGATCCGATCCAATTAGTGAACTAACTCTGTACCGGGCGCTGGATGAAAACCAGCAAACTTACTGCTTGCCACAGAGTGCTTGATCTTGGGGCGTCACCTTGGCATCCGGGTAATTCGGCGAAGCTCCATTCAGCAGGGGATCCGCAGGCTCTCCGCGAAGAGTGCGATCCAGGAATGCCGCCACGTAATCCCGCACGGCAGACATTGTCTTTTGTGGACCCATCGGCCCGGTTTGCACAGAATCCTTGGCCAGCCAGATCCAATCGGACAACGCGACGTGCTCAGTCCCTTGCAAACTCACTGCCAGCCGTGGACCCTGCAGATTGCGCCATAGACTGCACTCGCTTGCACTCCACGCTTTCCTGTCCGCACCCAGAATGAGAATAGGTTTATTCGTCCGGCCCGGCAGAACCTCCGGCAGCACCGGGTCCAGCAGGATCGCACCCTTGACGTGCGGATCCGACTCATTTACCAGCAGCGCCGTCAGACCACCCAGGGAGTGACCTGCAATCACGATCTTCGACAGGTCCAGCCTGTCGGCGAATGGGCCCTTCCGAACGGTATTCAGGCGCGCGATCTGGTCGAGCACGAACTTGATATCCTTCAATCGCGCGTCCAGCGCAAACCGGGCCTCACGTGGGCTGCGAGGCACTGTGCCGCCGAGGTGGCTTCCCACAACCGAGCGCGCGAGCCGCCCGTCGGAGAACTCGACTGCAGTCGCCTCGTATGTATGGTTCACGGCCACAACAATGTATCCGCGGCTTGCCAGATCTTCCATCAGAAACGTGTAATCAGTGAACGTTGCAGTGAGGCCGGGTGTAAATACGACGACCGGATGAACTCCCTCAGCTACCGCAGCCTCCTGGCAACTGTTGGTCGCCACCGGGAACGTCGGCACTCCCAGCAACTGCCCGAAGTACTCCCAAACCTTCGGAGCGGCATAGTCCGCGGCTTTACATCCTTGATTGGAATGTGAGGAAACCGGATACCACAGGCGGACGGCCAGTTCTCGACTGTTCCGCGCTGCAACGTAAGGATCCTTGCGCGACAAATCCACCAGTTCGAGCACCCGACTGCCAACCGCGCTCTGGCCTGTAGGTGCTGGTACAGCCGCAGAGTTGGTGAAGGCCAAATCCGCTTTCACTCCGTCTACAGTCGCCGGGAATCTATAGCGCCGGACAATGCCCTGCAATGCTACATGCTGCGAGGTGTCTGCACTGTTGTCGTTTAAGTCGAGAGTACCGTTAAAAGTACCAACTGATTTGGCGGTGAATGTTACCGAGATAGTGCAGACGCCGCCCACGGTAACGCTGCCGCCGCACGTGTTCGTTTGAGAGAAGGGGCCAGTTGTGGAAATGCTCGTGATGGCCAGAGCAGTCGCACCGGTATTGGTGAGTTGCACATTTTGGGAAGGCGGCGGGCACTTCATGGACGGAATGGTGGTGCCCAGCTTGCACGAAAACGAAGTAAGGGCTGCGGGAAGCAACTGTACAGTTCCGTTCGTCAGCGTAAGCGTGGCGGTGCTGAATTTCGTTGCGTCGGTCATCGAAACAGCGCTCACGTCCACCCTGGTATTCGCCGGCAGTGTAGAGGGACCGTTGAAGGCCGATGTTCCTGGGCTCACTGTGCTGGGGGGATTCATCGTGCCACACCCAGGTGTACAGTCGGACCCGTTTTGAGTCAGAGTCCAGTTCAAACCCTGGCCGGTCGGATCATTATTGACGGTCGCACTGAATTGCGGCATTCCGGTGATGGGGACAACCCCACTCGGAGGGTCAACTGCAGAGACCGCTATGGAGGGGACGGTTACCGTTGCCTGTGATGAATTCGCCGTGTTAGTCACGGAAGTAGCAATCACGGAAACACTCAGGTCGCTCGGAGGGAGCGCCGGTGCGGTGTACGTCACCGATTCATGACTGAGTGTAGAAGTGGGTGATACGTTGCCGCACGCTGTCGCGGAGCAGGACACGCTCCATGTGACTCCGGCATTGTTGGGGTCATTCGTTACCGTTGCCGTGAACGGTATCGTCTTAGTCGCTAGTACGGGGTCAGGATTCTTGGGCTCGACGTCGACCACGATTGCCGGGACCGTGACCAGGGCGCTCGCCACCGCGTCAGAATTGGCGACCGAAGTGGCTGTGACCGTAACCTGCAAATCGCTTGCCGGAGGAGCAGGAGCGGTGTACGTAATGGCAACACCACTGAGGCTCGAGGGTGCGGAAGTATTGCCGCAGGGCGGCGCCGGGCAGGAAATGGTCCAAGTCACCCCTTGATTGTTCTTATCGTTTACCAGAGTCGCAATCAATGGCACGGTCTGTGTCCCCGCAACGGTGGGAGAGGCCGGAGCCACAGTGATTCCAACCGAGGGTATGAGCAAACTCGCCGAAGCGGATTTACTGCTATCGGTCGCCGAGGTGCCGGTAACGATCACTGTCATATTGCTAGCCGGCGGCGTGGCAGGTGCCTTGTAGGTGACAACCCCTCCGCTCGTGGCCGAAATCGTGCCGCAGGGAGTGGAACATGTGCTGCCATTTTCAGTGAGGGTCCAGTTGATATCGCCCGCGCCCGCATCATTGCTTACGGACCCGCTAATGTCTAGCAGTGCGCCCACCTGGACCGCGGCAGAACTGGGCGAAACCGACACGGCGAGCGCGGGAATGGTGATTGTCACACTGGCGGACTTGCTCGGATCGGCGGCAGCGCTAGCCTTCAGCGTCACCAGCAAATCGCTCTCCGGCGGGCCGGGAGCGGTAAAAGTGGTGGCCGCCCCGCTTGCAGTAGAGGCCGGAGATACAGATCCGCAAACGGTCGCCGCACAGGAGACCGTCCACATCACACCCTTGCTATTTACATCGTTTACCAGCGTGGCCGTAAACGCCTGCATGGTGCCTTCCAGCAATGTCGCGCTAGCATTGTCCAGGGAAATACTGATCAGCGGTGGAGGCGGCGTGGCGGAAGCACCTCCACAGCCAAGGTTGCCCGCTGTCAGAGCAGCGGCGAGAAACACACCCAGAAACGCGGCGCGATTTCTTGGAGACATACAGCCTCCATCCAGATTTTGAAATGTGTGGGAATGCCCGCCAGAAACGGGGCATTCACGCCCCAGAGTCGCCCCAGAACTAAACCGCTACATCATCCTCTTCGACCCCGCGGGAGTCAAGTAATAACGCGGCCGGAAGCCGTTGCTGAGACTACCTGGCCTTGAGCGCTTACGCTGCTTCCAACTCTTGCCGGTCCCACTTTCCCGTAGTCGCCCCCGCTTCGTATGTACTCTGCAGGAATTCCATCAACGCTGCGCTAGGGGATTTCTGCCGTCTCGCGTCCTCGTACATCAGCAGATACTCGCCCATCCCGGAGTGATAGAAGGCTTCAGCCGGACGCACTTTCTGCTCTGCGAATCCGGAGGGTGCCGGCGCCGCGTAGCAATAAAATGCGGCCTCCTGGATCTCGCCGCTTCCCGGCCACCAGCCGGCGCTGATCACTTCGTGCGAGTACGCCTCGCGCATGATCTTGCGCACCACCGGATCGGGATCATTGCGCTCCGGGGCGCGCCGTCCCGAAAAACGAGTGATCGCCAGATCGAAGCTGCCCCAGAAAAAATGCACGGGACTCGATTTTCCTACAAATCGAGCGCGAAATATTTTGAATACGCCATCCACGGACAACAGAATTCGCCACAAACGCCGGACATGCTCGGCGTCATAAGCAGCGTGGATCTTGTCCTGATCGAAGGGGATTGGATCGGCCACCTCAACCGGCATCTTCCAGATGTGCACTTCGACTCCCACTGAGCGCAGCGCGGCCATCACCTCCTGGTAGAAGTCGGCGACCGTACGCGGCGCGAGCGCGACCGAGGCGGTTTTAGGTTCCGTAGTGCGGATGATCAGCCTGTTCTCAAAAAAATCAAACTCCATTTCGAAATGGCGGTCTCCGTAAGGAATCATCGACGTGTTCAACCCGCGCGAACTCAAGTACAACGGAACGTTCCACCAGTGATTTACTTTTGGCGTCAGTTCCAGGCGGATCTTGCCAACAATTTGCATCCACATGTGGAGGGTGGCATACGTATCTTTCCAGTCCGCCAGGTGCATTGCCGGCCAACATTGCGGTGCGTCCGAGACGGTGACGGCCATAGCGATTCAGCTCCTCGATTGATCCGTGTGGTTTGTGATCTTTTTAGCTGCTTAGCGGCAGAGAAGGCCCGTCTCCACTCACTCTTTTACATTCTTCGCGCGCACCGCCCGCACAATTTCCGGCAGGCGTGGCAGGATCGCGGAGTATTTCAACCATGCTCGATGATCCACTGCCGGTGATCCACTGACCAAAGCCCCCGGCGCAATATCCGCCGCCACTCCCGTCTGGGGTGTGACGATCGCGTTATCGCCGACCGTGCAGTGGCCCACGACGCCTACCTGACCAGTCAGAATCACCCGGTTGCCGATTACGGTGGATCCCGCCAATCCCACCTGTGCGCAGAGCAGGGAATCTTCGCCCACATGCGTCCCATGTCCCACCTGCACAAGATTGTCGACCTTGACTCCGCGTCCTATGCGTGTCTCGCCCACGCTTGCACGATCGATGCACGAATTTGCCTGAATCTCCACGTCATCTCCGATCACCACCGGAGCGGGCTGCGGAATCTTGTGCCAACGTCCCTCCGCAGCCTTCGCAAAGCCGAACCCATCCCCGCCGATTACCACTCCATTCTGCAGAAGCACGTTGTTCCCCAGCCGGCAGTTTTCCCGCACAACGGAATGCGCGTGGGCAAAGAAATTATCGCCAATCTTTGCTCCGCGATAGATCACCACATGCGCCAGCACCACAGCATTGGCGCCAATCTCCACGTCCTCCCCGATCACCACATAAGGCGCAATATGCGCACCCTTGCCAATCCGCGCGCTCGAATCGATGACCGCGGTGGGATGCACGCCAGGGGCATAATTCCGAGCTGGATGAAACAGTTCCAATGCCTGCGCAAACGATAAATACGGATCCTTCACCCGCAGCGTCGCGTAAGGGATAGCAGGGAAGTCCTCCGCCACGATCACCGCGGAAGCTCTCGTATTACGCGCCGCCTGCGCGTACTTGGGATTCGACACAAACGTCAACTCCCCGGCTTCCGCCTCCTCGATGCCGTTCAGTCGCTTGATTTCAATATCCGAAGATGAGTTTTCCAGACGAGCAAGCAACGCAGAAGCGATCGCAGAAAGTTTCATGTCATTGGGTGGAGACGCGACTAAATCCTACATCATCTCAGGTTGGCTTTATTTAACGACGAGAGCGAACGAGCCCTGTTGTGTTAGCGACCCCGCCATCGCCGTCACCGTGACCACGTAGCTCCCCGCAGGCGTGCCCGGATCCTGCTGATGCGCGGCGTGTGAGCCGCCTCCCCCTCCACCGCACGCTGGAAACACGGTCACCAGGCCCAGCAGCATCATTCCGAGCAGCAGGGAGTTTCGGCGTAGCTTCGGCACAGCAATCACGAAGATGCCAATCAGCGGCAGCCCACTCCCCAGGAACACGGCATAGTAGGGTCTCGCATTCGATCGCAGCATCGTGGTGTGCGCCGCCGCGGTCTGGATGGTGAGAGTTGCCGTAGCGACTGTGGTCGGCCCCTCTCCCACAAGCGGTGTAGACGTGCACGTCGCCTCTACGGGCAGGCCGCTGCACGACAATGTCACCGCCGTGGTAAAACCTGTCGAGGTGATGATCCCCAGGGTGCTCGTGCCGCTCGTGCCCGCAGCGCTGATGCTGACGTTCGTGGGACCGGAGACCAGCGCAAACCCGGGCTGCACCGTGAACGTCACCGGGCCGGCGCTGCTGCTTGGGCTGAAGCTGGGATCTCCGCCGTAGCTGGCGGAGATGCTGTGGTTCCCCGCATCGAAACTGATGATGCCATCGCCGATCGAAGTATTCCCCTGGCTGTTCAGGGGTGGATTGTTCATGACCGCCACAGGAGGATTCACCTGCGGATTCGCAGACGGAATCGGACCAAAACTGTCAGTGAATGTGACTGAGCCTGTGGCTGTCCCCTTTCCCGAATTTCCCGCAACATCCGCCCGCACAAATACCAGGCTGCCGAATGGGAATGGGCTCGTAAGCGGACGCCCGCTCAGATCTGATCCGGACAGACTCACTGTGGTTGTGCTCGGCTCCGGGTTCACAGTGACCCCAACTTTGTTGGAGTCACTCGGAGCATAGGTGCCATCACCGCTGTAGTGGGCCCATATGGAGTAACCAACCAGGGAGCGTCCAGGCAGCGAATTCGTGGAACCGCTTGCGTTGCCGTTGCTCAGATGGAACAAATCTAGAGTGCTGCCTTCAATGCCTATGAAGCCGTAGTACAGCGTGACGTTGCCGGTGGGCGTTCCGGTTCCAGAATTTGGCGTAACTGTAGCATTGACTGCGACCGAGTCACCGTGCGTGATCGTTAGAACTCCGCTAGTGGCGCCATTGAGAGTGAGTTGGATAGTCGTCGGAGTAAAGGTAACCGTGCTCCAATTTGTGATCAAGTTCGCGACATTCACCGAGCCCAGCCCAGTCGCCAAATCGTACCCAGGGCCTGCCTGATAATCCAAGCCGACCTCGCCGGGAACGACATTGTTCCCTACAGTCACATCATTGAAGATGCATGTGCTCGCGGGCAGCCCCGAAGTATCGGAGCCATTACACTGCGATGGATAAATGCCCTGCGCGGCTTGGGATGCGGCCAGGGAATAAAGAACGTAATTCGCCTGACCCTGTCGTCCACCGGCGCTTTGGTCCACTAGCGCCATAATTCCCGCCATCGAAGGAGCCGCTGCCGAAGTACCGCTGATGAAATAAACGTGAATAAATCCCTGACCGTCCGGAATACAAGATCCTTCCAGGCACAACAGATATGGATCGTGGCCTGCAGACGTTAGCGAGATGTCCGGCACATCGCGGACCCCGTCCTGCGGAATGTTCAGCCCGGTGCCGGACTGCCACGAGGGTTTAGGCACCCCGGGCGTAGTGCCAGCAGGAGAAATTTGATTGTTCCCCACATTGCCCGTACTCGCGCCGCCACTGCCCGCCCAAAGCCCATTGGTCGCACTGCTCTGATTCCACACATTCTCGGGAATGTACGAAAGGGCCGTTTCTGCAGGCGGAGCGGTAGAGGCCCAGTATTTGCTGGGACTTTCGTTTTCGTTGAACATCGTTCCGCCGACCGCGATGTTGAATGCAGTTGCTGCCGTAGCGCTCACGGAAACGGGATATTGCGCAGGAGGATTGCTGGGATCATCGCATCCTTGCGCCCCATTGTCGCCTGAGGATACAAAATACGTGATGCCCTGGGCCGCCGCCTGTTCTGCCAGTGAACGGATTTCTTGAAGCTGGGCATCGGTCGTAAAGTATTCACACCGCCCGAAACTCTCCGTCATGATGTCCATCTGATTGTTTTCGACGATGTACAACTCAGAGAGGTCTACGCCATCCGTATTGTTCGTACTCCCCGAGACTACAAAGTTCACTATCGCATCGGGGGCGATCGCAATCGACCAGGTTGTATCCAGCGTAGCCTCGGCTTCTTCTACGCCACCCGCATCGCCCGGATCAGGGCCGTTCACAATAACATTGACAGAGCCACTCCCGAAGGAATTCATGCCAGATCCGACGACGCTGAGAAAGTCCTGAACGTCCGCGCCGCCGTTGTAGAGATCATTGCGTCCGACAACTCCGATATTGACACCCGCTCCGGTCCAAGGGTTATACGCGGGAGTCGTGATGCTGTAGATCACTGCGTAGTCTTGCGGCGCGAGTGCGTGGGTTTGCTGGCCGTTCTGGGTAAAGGTGATTTCCGGCCGTGCGCCGGGTACCACTCGCGCCGGGACGCGCTCCGGTTGCAGATAGCTTTGCCGCCGGCTGACAAAATTATGCAGTGTCGCTACTCCCGCGATTGCCGGAACCAGCGCCGCCGGAATTTGCGGATCGCTCGCGTTGGCCCAGTGTTGTTCGCCGTTGACGATGTACTTGTGAATCGCAGTGTGAAACGTCTCGCGCACCTGGCTCGCCGACCCGGAAAATTCCAGCACCGTTCGCCCCTTGGTCGTTCCCACTTGAAAGCCGTGGGCTTGCAACCATCCCGTAATGGCCTGCATGTCGGCGTCGGTCGGGCCGAATTTCTGCCCGAATTGCTCCGGGCTCAGCCACTTGTGATAATTGGGTGAATGCCTGTCCTGCTGATCGTCAAGCAGCTTGCGCAAGGCTTGTTGCTGCTCCGGACTGCGTTTCAGCACCAACAGCATTCGTTGCATTGGCAGCGTTGCTGGGGCAGTTCCCAGATCGAATTCCCGCCTTGCCAGGGGATGCGTATTTCCCTTCAGCCGAGTGACTTGCCCATCGTCCACAGCTTGCGTGATCAGCGGCCGCGCAGCCGGACCCTGCGCCCGATCCTGTCCCCACCCGGCCCCGCCAAATGCCAGAATGCAACCAGCAATCCACATGAAACGGGAGAAGTGTCTGCGGGGAAGCGAAGCCCCGAATGCGTACATACACACCTCGAGTGGGATCACGGCGCATCGAAAGCAACGGACAAGGGAAGGAAGGGACGTCCGCGCGTTTCGCCCCGCCAGCGCTAAGCCGGCGGACCAGAAACACTACACCAACATTTCGTGCTTTTGCAACGGATTTTCGCCGCTGAATCGCTACCGTCTATGTCCCCCTCTGCCGGTCTGGTAATTTAATCCGGATGACGAAGTGCCACGCCATCTTCATGTGCGGCATTCTGGCCATGGCCCTTCCCCAGGCCAGGCTTTCAGCGCAAACCGCTGTCGTGGAAGGTACCGTTCGCGACTCGGCTGCAGCGGTCATTGCCAATGCCTCGGTAAGGCTGCAGGCCGGTTCTTATAGTGCCAGCAGCGTTACCGACAGCAGCGGACACTTCACCTTTTCGTCCGTGCCCGGGCAATCCGGCTCGATCGAAATTCGGGCGGCGGGATTCGCGCCCGCCCAGCGCTCCTGGACTGCCGCCACCGCCCATGCTGTCCTGGACATCCTGCTCGAACCCGCTGCTGCCAGCGAACGGATCACCGTCTCCGCAACTCGCACCGGACTTCGGCTCTCGGATACTCCCGGCAGTACAGTGTTGCTCTCCGAAGAAGATCTCATCGCCAATCCTGCGCTGCGCGTGGATGACGTGCTCCGCCAAGTTCCTGGATTCTCTCTCTTCCGCCGCTCCGGCAGTCGCACCGCGAATGCCTCCAACCAGGGCGTCTCGCTCCGAGGTCTCGGAGGCACCGCCGCCAGCCGCGCCCTGGTTCTCGAAGACGGCTTTCCCCTCGTCGATGCCTTCGGAGGCTGGGTCTATTGGGATCGTGTTCCCCGCGACGCTATTTCCAGTGTCGAAGTTTTTCGCGGAGGTGCTTCCAACCTGTACGGTAGCGACGCCCTCGGTGGAGTGGTGCAATTCCTCACTCGCCAGCCGCAACACCCGGCGTTCAGCCTGGAAACCTCCTACGGGAATGAGCAGACCCCCGATCTCTCTTTCTGGACCGGCACCCGCATCAGGCAGTGGGACCTCTCGCTCGCCTCCGAGTTGTTCCGGACCAACGGCTTTATTCTCGTTCCCACTTCGCAGCGTGGCAGCGTCGACACTCCCGCCAACTCGAAAGATGCTTCGCTGGAATTGACCATCGGCCATCAGGTCGGAGGTAAAGGTCGTATTTTTGCCCGCGGAAGTTTCTATACCGAATTTCGCCACAACGGCACGCCAATCCAAACCAACGACACGAGAATGGGCGAAGGCGCAGTCGGCTACGATCAGCAATTCGGCAACGACTCTTTCATGGCCCGTGCCTATGGCCAGGTGCAAGGATACGATCAGCGCTTTTCCTCGATTGCTCCTGACCGCAACAGCGAATCGCTCACCAACTTGCAGTACGTGCCTGAACAGGTCGTCGGGGGCGCGGCACAATGGACGCATCTGTTAAGCAAGCATCAGACGCTGGTCGCCGGTGCGGACCTGATGGAAGTTATGGGCGCAAGCGATGAGCAGCTTTTCACCGCCGGAACTCACACCCGTAACAACGCGTCTGGCGGACGCCAGCGCATTTTTGGCTTCTACGGCGAAGACCTGATTCGCTGGAATAACTGGACAATCATCCTCGCCGCCCGCGTGGACGACTGGAACAATTTCCGCGCCAGTTCCATCTGCACGCCCATCGACGGCACTTGCACGGCCCCGAGCGTCCTGTATCCGGCCCGCAGCGATCTCGCCTTCAGCCCGCGCGCCTCCGTGCTTCGTACCATCAGCCGTAACGTCTCGCTGACCGCGTCCATGTACCGGGCCTTCCGCGCTCCCACACTGAACGAGCTCTATCGCAGCTTCCGGGTGGCCAACGTTCTCACTCTCAATAATCCCTACCTTAATGCCGAGCGCCTCACCGGAGCCGAGGCCGGTGTAAACGTTACTGCTCTGGATCGTAAGCTCGATCTCCGCGGCACATTTTTCTGGAGCGATCTCGTCAACCCAGTGGAAAATGTCACTCTCGATCCGTCGTCGTCGCCGGTTCTCCGGCAGAAGCAAAATCTCGGACGCATTCGTTCCCGTGGAGTCGAACTCGACACCTCATTTCACGTTTCCCGGAACGTCCAGATTTCCGCCGGTTACGAGTTCACGGGCGCTACGGTGGTCAACTACACCGTTCCGGCCGGCGCAGTCTCTCTCCTCGGCAAGCAAGTGGCGCAAGTCCCGCGCAACGTCTTTACCTGGGCAGCCCGTTATTGGAATCCCTCACGCCTACTGCTGAGCGTTCAAGGGCGCTTCATTGGAAACCAGTTCGACGATGATCAAAACAAATTTCCTCTCGGCCGCGCCTACACCATGGACCTGCAGATCGGCCGCAAACTCAGCCGCAATCTTGAAGTCTTCGCCGCCGCCGAGAACATCTTGAATCAGCGCTACAACGTCGCCAACACGCCCTTCAATGGAGTGTCGCTGCTGAACCTCGGTCCGCCGATCCTTTACCGAGTCGGAATGCGGCTGAACTTCCCGCCGGAAGGGAGATAATCTTGCCTGTGCCCGCCCGCAGCGCCAGTCTTCGCACGCCGACCGCCCATCAGCGTCAAACTGAGACCACGATCCAACCGAGCCTTCCATTCCCGAGCTTCCGGGCGCGGTGTTTTGCACATGCAGACCGCGGGTTCCATCGCCTGGTGCATTTGGCAGAAGCGCTCCATAAAGGATTCTGGCTCGGTTTCCTGAGTGCCGACGATCTCAACGTGATGACCGCCCAACGCTACGCCGCATCGCAACATCTCACATCCACCGACCACGTGGAGGACGGGTTCTTCGATTGGGAAGCCCCGCTGATTGAGGGCTATTTTCGGAAAGGTTCGCGCATTCTTGTAGCGGCTGCGGGCACCGGCCGGGAGATTCTGGCGCTGCGCAATGCCGGCTTCAGCGCGGATGGATTTGAATGCAATCCAACGTTGCTGGAGGCTGGGCGAAAGATCTTTGAACAACTTGGGCAACCACATCCTGTCGCATTCTGTGAGCCGGATATGGTTCCCTCCGGCCCGCGAATTTACGATGGTTTGATCGTAGGCTGGAGCGCGTACACGCATATCCCCACAAGGCTTCGCAGAATTCGATTCCTGCAAGCGTTGCGCGCTCGCATTGTGTCTCAATCCCCTCTAATGATGTCATTCTTCATCCACCATGAATCTTCACGATACAGCGCGATGACATACTGGGTCGGCACAATCTTCCGCATTCTTTTTCGCGCCCGCAAGGAACCTCTCGAGCACGGCGACGACCTCGAGTTCAGCCATTTCAGACATCGTTTCACCCACGACGAACTCGACGCGGAATTGCAGGCAGCTGGCTTTCGGATGTTGGACTACACTGAACAAGGCGACGCAGGTTTCGTGGCTGCCATTGCCGATGACGCATTGCCAGAGCGCCCAATTCCATAAAAAATATGGGAATGAGTCCAGTCCGGCTCGCGACTCTATTCTGCGTGTTTCTGCTCATAGCCCTTGGGTTGGGTTATCCAATCCTGAATCGCTACGACCCGCGCCAGACGCCGGGCCTAAGTGATGTTCAGAGCTACGCCGCCTTGGTAACTGGTGGGCCGGTGGCAGGTCCTCCGCACCTGCGCTTCCGTGTCTTGCTACCTTGGATCGCCACGCCTTTTTATCACTTTGCTAAGGGACGATTCGGCAGCTGGGATCCAACTGTTTTTGGCCTGCTCTGCGCCGACTCCCTCTTCGTCGCAGCCACCGGCCTGCTCATCGTCACTCTCGGCCTGCGCCTGCAATTCCCCACTCAAACCAAAACCAGGCTTGAATGGGCCAGTCACTATCCCGTATCCCTAATCGCCGCGCTTCTCTACTTCGTCAACTTCGCGGTTCCGAATCTCCGGCTCACCGGTCTGGTGGATGCGGGAGAAGGCTTCTTTCTTGCCGCACTGCTGTGGGCCCTGGTGCAGCGACAATTCTTCCTTCTGCCGGTGATCGGGGTTCTGGGAGCGCTAACCAAGGAGTCCTTCGTTCCACTCAGCATCGTGTTCACGGCTGTCTGGTGGCTTACGGGACGAAAGAAACAGACCTCAAAGCTGCTCAGCGCGGCATGGATCGCAAATAGTTGGCTGGCGAGCTTCATTGCAGTCGCGTGGATTCAGTGGCGAATCACCGGCGAGGTCGTGAGCCCTGTCAGTTTCGCGGCGAGCCTGCACGGCAATGACGATTACCTGCACCACATCGCTGCCTCTGTGATCGACCGCAATCTCTGGTACATCTTCATTTGGCTGTTGCCGCTGGCGTTGCCGAAGCTGCCAGGCTTGCCGAAAACGTGGCTGATTCCAACCGCCGCAACAGCTGCATCTGTATTTATTTTCGACGCTTATTACGGAGGCGCGCCCGGAACGGTGGGCAGGGAACTGTTCAGCGTCGCGGGGCCAATTCTCAGCCTTTCAGCAGCCGCTTTTCTCTGCAATCCAGAAACGATCTCCACTTCCGGAATCAAGGTCGGCCAATGAACGTTTGGCCATAGATGGGTGCTACTCCTCAAACATCGTTACCTGCCGCTGATCCTGCGCCGGGCGCTTGCGCCGCGTAGCTCCAATGACAGCGAGCACAGTCAATGATTCCAGCGCCGTCCGCGGCACAAAAACCCTTTGCGTATTCGATCTCTGATCGGGAGGATTCACCAGAAATCCTTCTGGCGTACTCTGAGTGAGATCTGCAGGCATCAATCCCTCGAGTACCTCACTGTCTTTGAAGCGCAGACGCACCCACAAGCCCTCCGCGCGCGGACGCGACGTAAAAGTCTTGCGCGTGAGCGACTCGGAATCTCCAAACTCGCGCACAAAGTACACCCCCTTGATCTCCCGCAGGTCAATCGCGATCACCGTCCCCGCGGTATTGAGGACCTCAAGTTTGCCGTCATTCACAAAGTTCGACGGAGACACGTATCCCGACACCGAATCCCGGTCCATCTTGCGGACGATTACTTTCTTATGTGTCGAAGGCATGAAGACTGAATGACTGTGGGGGGCCTAGGATTCCCGCCTCGATTTTCGCACTTTTTCCCGGAAAACTCCCGGAATCCCCCTTGGCAGTAGCCAAATCGTAAACGTTGTGTTATTTTCTTGTGCTTGCCGCAGAGTTTCCGCATTGTGTAAGTCTATTGTATTAAGCCACTTGCATCCGGGTGGCTAGGCCCGGAAATACCAGTCGCTGTGGGCCTGTGGAAATCCTGTGGAAAGTACGGCTCGTCGGCCCCGCATTCCCGGCCCGGCAAGTCGCATAACGCGAATGGCTGATTACATTTACACGATGGAGATCCGGTTGACGCCGGACCAACTCAAAGGCGTCGGCCTGATCCAGGACGTTGCCCGCGCGGCGGGCATGAACCTTTACCTCACTGGCGGCGCCATCCGCGACATCATCAGCGGATTCACCATCCGTGATCTCGACTTCACGGTTCAGGGCAATCCTCTCAAGCTGCAAAAAGACTTCGAGAAGGCCGGAGCCAGAATTACTGCTGTTGAAGAGGACATCCGCACCATCTTTCTCGCCCTTCCGGGCAACGCTCGCGCTGAAGTCAGCATGGCGCGCACCGAAAGATTCGAGAAGACTGGCAAGCCCCCGATCGTGATGCCGGCCACCATTCACGAAGATCTGCGGCGGCGCGATTTTACGGTCAACGCCATGGCGCTTTCGCTCAATGAAGGATCGCGGGGCTTGCTGCTTGATCCCTTCAACGGCGTCGCCGACATTGAAGCTAAGCTCATACGCATCCTGCACAATTATTCGTTCCTGGAAGATCCCTCGCGCCTCATCCGCGCCACCCGGTTTTCGGCCCGCTTTCACTGGCCTTTAGAAGAGCGGACGCAAGCGCGCTACGACGCAGCTAAAGAAGGGAAGTACATCGACCACATCCTGCGCAGTTCGATCGGACACGAGATCGCCGCGCTGGCGCACGAAGACGATCCGCTCAATGTAGTGAAGATGCTCGAAAAAGAGGGCTGGCTGCACCTTCTCCACGAACGTTGGACGACCGCCAAAGTGGACGTTAACGGCATCAACGCGTTGATGAAAACGCGCCAGCAGATGGTCGATCTCGGCTACTCACCCGATGCCGGCCCGGCGGTGATGTACTTCCTGACCTCTCACTTCAATGACAAAGATGTGGCCGAGATTCAAAAGCTGATTCCGCGTAAAGACCTGGTTGAAGCCTGGCGCGATATCGAAGACAATGCCAGGGAACTAGCTAAGCGCCTGATGGGGAAAGAGGCTGCGACGCCGTCGCGCACCTGGCAATTGCTCTCCTCCGCTCGCCCGGAAATGGTGCTGTTCCTGGCTGTGACCGCAAAACAGCAAGCGGTCGAACAAAAAATCAAGAACTATCTCACCAAGTGGCGCCAGATACAGCAGAAGATTCCACTTCCGGAAATGACGGAGTTGTTGATCACTCCGCAACTGCCCGAGTATCCAAAAATTTCGCATGACGTTTTCATGCTGCTGCTCGATGGCAAACTGCGCTCACGCACTGAGACACTAAAGTTCCTGAAGCCCTTCGCTCCGCCCCCTCCGCCTCCGCCCCCGGCACCACGTCGCGGAAGGGCCGCAAAAGCCGCTGCCGAAGCGGCTGCCAATGCTGCGCAAGCTGCAGGCAAAACAGGACCCAAAGGCAAGAAAGGAAAACCAGCCGCAGTCGCGGCGGTAGCCCAGCCCGCACCTGCTCCGCAGACCAAAGCGAAGGCGCCTGCACCGGCCCCAGCCAAACCCGCCAAATCAGCTCCAAAGCCGGCCAAAAAGCCGATCTCCAAGCCTTCGGCCAAAGGCAAAAAGAAGCATTGATACGAGGGCACAGGTTCCACCCACTGGTCACGGAAGGCGTTCGGCCGCGACTTTCCTAAGGCTTGGTCTGGCCCCGCCGAGCCTTTAAAAAAACCAAAAACGCAGTCTCGAAATCGGCTTATAATGGCGGCGTATGCGGCGCCTGTTCTCGATTTCGGCGTTGGCTCTCTTCCTCACCGTGCCTGTCTGGGCACAACGTGGCGGCGGACACGCGGGCGGATTCGGCGGCGGCCGCGGCGGTTTCGGAGGCGCTCGAGGTTTCAGCGCCGCTCATGCGGGCGGCAGCCATTTTTCCGGTGGAATGCGCGCGGGATCTTCGCGTGCGTTCTCCCACGGTCTCAATTCCACGGGACGAGGATCTCGCGGCAACCGCTTCAGCAACTGTTTTGGTGCCTTCTGCGGTCACCCCGGTTTGGATTCCTCCTCGTGGGGCGGTGGTCATTTCAACGTTCGACGACGTGGCAATCAGTTCTCCAATTGCTTCGGTGCCTTCTGCGGACACAACTTTAACTCCAATCGTGGCTTCGGCCGCTGGGGGCGCGGGTGGGGTTGGGGCTGGGGCTACTACGATCCCTGGCTCTGGAGTTCGTGGGACTATGACGATTACCGCTTTGACCGCGACTACTATCGCGGTTTCGAGCGCGCCCGTGAGCGGAACGAGCAGAATTTAGCGGAAATCCGCATGCGTCAGCAGGAGGACGCAGATCGCGAGGACGATGCTTATGCACGTCGTTCGTATTCGCGCCAGAGTGCCGAGGCGCCACGAAGCGATCCCGAAGAGGCGAACGCGACGCCGACGCTGCTCATCTTCCTCGACCAGCATCAAAAAGAAGTCACGAATTACGCTATCGTAGGTCAAACCCTATGGAACTTCACGCCGCAGCGAAAGGAAAAGATCCCGCTCGCGGATCTTGACCTTGCCGCTACAGTCAAAGCGAACGACGACCGGGGTGTCCCATTCTCAGTTCCGGGCCCTCAACAGGGACAGTAGAACCAATCAGGTCATTCCATTCACCGCAACCCCAGACCGCTCGCTGCATCCAATCGTGCATTGGCCCATCTGAAGTTTCTTTTTTGCTTGGCGCCTAGTACAGTCAAATCAAGCATTTAGGCCTCGAACTTTATTTCCCAAGGGAACCTGAAGCAATACCGGTGATCCGCGGGGAGAACCGTTGCCGAATGCTAGAATAGATAAATTTCCTAATATGCTTCTAAAAACATTGTTTCTGAATCCCCCATCCTTCGAAAACTTCGACGGAGGCGCCGGCTCACGTTGGCCCGCCACCCGCGAAATCGAAAGCTTCTGGTATCCGGTGTGGTTGGCTTACCCTGCGGGCATGCTGGAGGGGGCCCGTTTGCTCGATGCGCCGTCGCATCACGTTTCGGGGGAGGAGACGATCAACATTGCTCGTGACTACGAGTTTCTTGTTCTCTTCACTTCGACTCCCGGCTTTCCCGGTGACATTCGGCTGGCGAAGGCAATCAAGGCTGTAAACCCTTCCATCAGAATTGCCTTTGTGGGGCCGCATGTTTCGGTGCTTCCCGAGAAATCTCTACGGGAGTGTCCGGAGATCGACTTTATTTGCCGCAAAGAATTCGATTTTGCCGTCGTGGATTACGCCAAGGGCAAACCACTGGAGGAGATTCCTGGGGCTTCTTTTTTGAAAAATGGGAAAATCGTCCACAATCCTGACGCCCCGCAGATCCAGGATCTGGACGCGCTGCCGCACGTGACCGACGTCTACAGGCGAGACCTGGACATCACGAAGTACAACGTGCCGTTTCTGCTTAGTCCTTACGTGTCGTTGTACACAACTCGTGGATGCCCGGCGCAATGTACATTTTGTTTGTGGCCGCAGACCTTGAGTGGGCATCCGTGGCGCAAACGCTCGACCGACGACGTAGCGCGGGAAATGGCGAAGGCCAAGGAATATTGGCCGGACGTCAAGGAATTCTTTTTCGATGACGATACGTTCAACATCCAGAAAGCGCGAACCATCGAACTCTGCGCCAAATTAAAGCCGCTCGGATTGACATGGTCGTGCACTTCGCGCGTCACCACCGACTTCGAAACCCTGAAAGCCATGAAGGAAGCCGGCTGCCGCCTGCTTATCGTTGGCTACGAATCGGGCGACCCGCAGATTTTAAAAAACATCAAGAAGGGCGCCACTGTCGAGCGGGCGCGTCAATTCACAAAAGATTGCCACAAACTCGGTCTGGTCATTCACGGAGACTTCATCCTGGGTCTGCCCGGGGAGACGCGAGAGACTATCAACAACACAATCGCTTTCGCGAAAGAACTCGACGTCGAAACCATTCAGGTGTCAGTCGCGCATGCGTATCCGGGAACGGAGCTATACGATTATGCGGTGAAGAACGGATTTATCATGGGCGACAGCAAAATGGTGGATGAAGGCGGTCATCAAGTGGCCCACATCGAGTATCCCGGCCTCCCCGCGGACGAGATTATGTCGGCGGTGCATCGCTTCTACGACGAATATTATTTCCGGCCCAAAGCTGTATACCGCATTTTGCGAAGGGCGGCTTTTGACGGGCATGAGCGCAAGCGCCTGTACCGCGAAGCCAAGACATTTCTCAAATTGCGCTCGCAACGGAACAAACTGGTAAAACAGCATGCAAAAGAGGCCGCTGCGAGCCAAGCAGCCGCGGCCCGGACGGCCGGCGCGGTGGGAATGTCGGATTAAAGATGCATTCGGTACTCATGCTCAGCCTTTTGCAACGCACTGAGTCTGAGAACTGACAACTGAGAACGGCTTGACCTTTCGCAAGTATCTTGTGCTGGCAGGAGTAACCGTCTTCGCGGCGGCCGGGGACTCCATGCTTTCGCATGGGATGAAGCAAACCGGCAACATCTCCCTCCATCATCTCAGTAGCCTGCTCAGCGCCGTGCTGAACCCCTGGGTCGCGGTTGGAATTCTTCTGTTACTCGCCTTCTTCGCTTCTTATATGAACGCGCTCTCGTGGGCCGATCTAACCTACGTGCTGCCTGCGACTTCCCTGGGATATGTTCTGCTCGCGCTGGTAGCCCGCTTTGCCCTGCACGAGCAGGTAAGCGCCCTGCGTTGGATGGGAATCGTCTTGATCTCTGGCGGCGTGGGCTTTGTGGCCGGAGGCCCCTCAGTGACGCACCATCACGATAATGTCGCATTGACCGGCCAGGATGAGAGTCCAAAGTCTCACCTTCCCACAACATCCGCGACAGGTGGGGCACCCGCCGATTCCCGGCAACATGTGCGCGCGGCCGGGCGAGGGGATTCATGAAACACCTCTATACCTGGGCCGGGATTCTGCTGGTGGTTTGCTTCTCTGTTATGGGAGACACGCTGATGTCGCGCGCGATGAAGCGGGTCGGAGATCTGCATGCTCTACGCCGCCGCTTCGGGCTGGGCACAGTGATTTGTCGCATCTTCTCCAGTTCCACGTTCTTTGTCGCGGTGGGTGCGATGGCAATCGCCTTTTTCAGCCTGATGTTTTCGCTCTCCTGGGGAGATGTCAGCCTGGTTGCACCCGCCGCCGCCTCGCTGACGTTTATCGGGAACGCGGTTGCTGCGAAAATTTTCCTGCACGAAAAAGTAGACCGCCGCCGCTGGATGGCAGCGCTGTTGGTCGCAGGTGGGGTGGCACTGCTGATCGGATAACCTAAGCGACTTCTTTGCCTGGCTGGGTCTCGCCTTGTTGCCGCTGCTCGTTTCTTTCCTGCTTAGGAGGCGCCGGTTTTGTCTCCTGTGTTGTTGCCGAGTTCGCTTCGCGACCCCTTGCTGGCCTGGATTCGGGAGCAGGGGTGCCCGTCTCTTCTTTGCGAGAACCGGCCTTGCCTTCCGGCGCGCTCGCATTTTTCTCGTCGGGTTTAGATACGTTTTCCGCTTCCTTGTCCGGCGGTTTCGTGGCGGAGTTGATCAGGGCAAGGGTGCGCAGGCGGAAAGCTCTCCATCGTACGTTGCTGGCGTTTGATGCCTGTTCCAGATAGGGAGCTAATGCTTCATCGCTCGCGATGCCACGGTCTTTCACGAATTGCAGCAGTGCCGCAGTTTGGGTTTCGAGCGGTTCGAGGGAAGAAATAAGCTCGTCAATGATCTGATGTACCAGGGATTCATCCATTGCAGGTTCCTGCCGTTTTCGATTCGCTTCGTGGAAACCCTGTTGCCTGCGATGTATCGCCTGTCCTTATAACGATATGGCGCAGCTATGCGCTCTCCGCGGTTCCGGGACGCTTCGTGACTAAGCGCGTGAATGCATCACGCAATTTCGTTTTCGATGCATCCAACGTCGCTCTGGACAGCTTTCTGGTTCCATCGCTGACGATCGAGCCGAGCAGTTTGGCGGCCCGGAGAGTTGCCGCGCGGCGCAAGCCCTTCTTCTCGACTTGGGTTGTGCAGCGGCAGTATTCCTTGGTGATCATTCCCACACGGAGCGTCAGAAAAGCGTTGGCCGATCCCGACAACACCGAACTTGTCAGCAGATGCATTCCCGGAATGGCTGCGACCGTGGAACCGAACACAGTACTGACCAAGACATCGACATCGATGTCCTCGATGCCCGCTGCGATAAAGGCAGTGGAGGCCACGTTAGCGTACAGTTGCACGAAATCGCGCAGCGAAGGCCTCTGATAATAAACGTGCGCGATCTTCCAAATGAGGCGCGTCTGGGCCGCGAATACAACCAGGACGTCGAGGCGTCCGCTCTGCAATACCGCGGTGCTGAGGAAGACTGCGGACGCCGCCTCGGTAACTACGTCGTCGGCGTGCTTGTCGAGAATCTGTAGCGCTGCGTTGAGCTCATCGTCGGAATCCATGCAGATTCCGCGCAGGCGCGGATTCCGCGCCAAACGTCTCTTGAACTCGGCAAGAAAACTGTCGTAGGCCTCGCCCTCCATGGTTGCGGGAGGAAGCATCCGTTTGGGCAAGCGAAACCAGAGCACGAATGGCGTGACGAGCAAAGCGGCATAGAGGAAGATCAGCCCCCACATGACTGCGTTGCCGAAAACCGGGTTCAGGCTGCGCGCCGACTGAACAATCTGTGTCGTCTGATTGAACAAGAACACCGCGAAGACGACCAGGATGAACGCGGCCAAGGTGAGAACGATCCTTTTGATGGTGGTGGACATAGGGAACTCCGGTATTAGTATCGCCGCTGCTATTTCAATGGGAAAGGCGCGGCGAGCGCAATGATCGCCGTAGCCGCTTTCGGCGCAACACCAAGAAATCTTGTCAAGACCCTTTTGCTGAGGTTTCGAGGGTAAGTCGCTCATTTTGGGCACAATATAAGTTTTGAAATTTGTCCACTTTGCCCCCTTCACTTTGCTATCCTGAAAGTATAGAGAAAAAAATTGGTGGCGTAGGGTCCGCGGACCCTGCGCCATTTTGTTTTGACGCATCCGCCGCGGGCTTTACGCGCCCAGCCAGTGGAGGAGGCGATTTTTTTACGTGGCACATGGCGTGGGGTACATTCGGCCGCACTATACCCTCCCTGCCCGATATGCCGCGGGGCGCGAGGGCCTGTAGCGTTCTACGACGGGAAGATAGTCTTCTGCCTACCGTGAATAGGAGAATCCAGTGAAACCATTCTTACGGCTCTTAACCTTGATCCTTTCCGTTAGCACGGCCGGAATGATCTGGGCGCAGCAGGACCAGCCTGCGACTGGCAGCCAAGCGCCAGCGGATAACACAAAAACCAACCAGCGGGATCGCAACTCGAACGAACCTACAGCAGACCAGCAGAAAGAAAACGGGTCGGATCGGGCGCTCGCGCAACAAGTACGCCGCGCCCTGGTGAAGGACAAATCACTTTCCACCTACGCGCACAACATTAAAGTGATTGCGCAGGACGGTGTGGTCACTTTGAAGGGCCCGGTGCACTCTGACCAGGAAAAGCAAGCTATCGAAGCAAAAGCCGCAGAGGCAGCGGGTGGCGCTGACAAAATTAAGAGCGAGATTGACGTCGCCAACAAATAAACAATTGCGATCCAAATTGATCAAAACTGAAAAGGAGATTCCATGGCAGGTAAAAACACAGCAGCATTCGGCATTTATCGAGATCGCATCAGTGTAGACAACGCAGTCGACACATTACGGGCAGCCGATTTCCGCAACACGGATATTTCGGTGCTGTTTCCGGAGAACGAAGGGACAAAGGATTTCGCTGTCGCCAAACAGACGAAGGCGCCGGAAGGCACAACGACGGGAGCAACATCGGGCGCCGTAATCGGAGGCGGGTTGGGGTGGCTCGCAGGAATCGGGGCGCTGGCAATCCCGGGATTGGGACCTCTCATCGCAGCCGGCCCGATTGTGGCGGCGTTAGCGGGCGCGGGTGCGGGTGGCGTGGTTGGAGGTATCACGGGAGCCCTGGTCGGCATGGGAATTCCGGAATACGAGGCGAAACGCTACGAAGGTCGCGTCAAGGACGGCGGAATCCTGTTGTCGGTCCACTGTGACGATTCGAAGTGGACGAAGAGGGCGAAACAAATTCTCGAGGAGACTGGCGCAGACGACGTGTCATCGACGGGAGAGAGTAGCGCAGACTTCCAGAAGACAGATAAGCCCATGCAGCGCGCAAGCTAAAGCCTGATCGCAGAGGATGAATGGACCCTGGGTTTCACCCAGGGTCTTTTTATTGGTGGCGCAAACGTGGGCGCCTCAGCTACTTTGGAGCGGTTCAGCACCGCGGTTTCGAAAAGAATTCGCGGCAACCGCGGTTTTTGTGGCCGCTTCTAAGAGGGCAAGTCTTTCTGACCATGGCCGCGCATCCCATCCCACCGCATGAGCGGCGCAGGAAGGACCCTCAAACGGAAAAACGACTGCGCGCAGGAGTCTCCAAGCCCATGCCGGGAGGGAGATTCCGCTCGCTGGGCTTGGGCCTGATTACAGGAGCATCTGACGATGATCCGGCGGCGATTGGGACGTATGCCGCGGTGGGGGCATCACTGGGGCCATCGTTCTTGTGGACCGTGCCTGCGATTCTTCCCATGACGTACGCCACCGTGTACCTGTGCTCGAAAGTTGGGCAGGTCGCGGGAGAGGGGCTTTTCGCTGTGATCCGCAGGCATTACCCGCGCTGGCTTCTATTCTCGCTGCTGGTATGCGCCCTGATTGGAAATGTGATTGAGGCAGCAGCGGACATGGGCGGAATGTCGGCAGCGCTGAACCTGCTGGTCCCCATTCCGGAGCGACTGCTGGTGGTGGTTATTGGAATCACGACGGCTTTGCTGCAGATTATGGGCTCGTACACGACCATCAAGAATATTTTTCGCTGGCTGGCGCTGGTGCTGCTGGCATACGTAGGCGCGGCGTTTCTGGCAAAGCCGGATATGGCCGCTGTGTTGAAAGGAACATTCATACCTACGATTGATTTTGATAGTCATTCGCTTTCCATGCTGGTGGCAATCGTTGGAACTACGCTCTCCGCCTACTTGTACAGTTGGCAATCCAATGAGGAGGTCGAAGAAGATATTTCGCGGGGCAGGCGCAGGCTTGTCGATCGCATGGGGAGCACGAGGGACGAACTGCGGCACGCGCGTCGAGATGTTGGGGCGGGAATGATCTTTGCCAGCGTGGTGACGTATTTCATCATGCTTTCCACGGCTGCGACATTGTTCAAAGCGGGTAAGCACGATATCAACTCGGCGGCGGAAGCGGCCCAAGCTCTGGCGCCGATTGCGGGCAAACTTTCAGAAACGCTTTTCGCCTTGGGAGTGTTCAGCGTGGGGCTGCTGGCGGTACCGGTCATGATCACTGGAGCTGCTTACGATCTGTGCCAGTCCTTTGACTGGAAACATGGCCTTCATTACCGACCGGAAGAGGTAAAAAAATTCAGCGCTTCTATCGCGGTATTTACAGCGTTGGCGGTGGGACTGAATTTCCTTGGCATCAACCCGATGAAAGCGCTGGTTTTTTCCTCGATTGTGCAGGGGATCTCCACGCCTTTTCTGATGCTGCTGATCATGCTCATTACCACGAATCGCAACATTATGGGCAGATGGACCAACACGAAACCGCTGAATATTCTGGGATGGCTCACTACGGCGGCGATGTTCGCCGCAAGCCTAGCGCTCCTGTTTACTCTGGTGAGATGAAGGGGAAGGCCGTCGTGCTTACGATTTGGCTGTGACCCCAATCGTATGCAGCTGGTCCTGTGTAGAATAAACTCCTGCGAATTCGCGCCGGTTTGTGGGTGCGAGCGAAATTTCCTCAGCGTCGAGGGTGCTTCATCATGGCGGAAAAAGCGGTCGTTAACCCTGAGTCCACCAACATCGATTCCATTCTTCAGGAGCAGCGCAAGTTTGAATGCCCTCCGGAGTTCGCGCGGCAGGCGCACATCAAGAGCCTCGACGAATACGAGCGCCTCTACAACGAGTCCGTAAACGAGCCGGATAAGTTCTGGTCGGGCGTGGCGGGCGAGTTGCACTGGTTCAAGAAGTGGGACAAGGTGCTGGAGTGGAAGTGTCCGTGGGCGAAATGGTTTGTCGGCGGGCAGATCAACTTGTCCTATAACTGCCTCGATCGGCATGTGGAGACCTGGCGCAAGAACAAGGCGGCTCTTGTCTGGGAAAGCGAACCGGGCGAGATTCGAACGCTTACCTATCAGCAACTGCATCGAGAAGTGCAGAAGTTTGCCAATGTGCTGAAGTCGCTGGGAGTGAAGAAGGGCGACCGGGTGGCGATTTATATGGGAATGACTCCGGAGTTGCCGGTTGCCATGTTAGCGTGCGCCCGCATTGGCGCTCCGCACACGGTGGTGTTCGGCGGATTCTCATCCCAAGCGCTGATCGACCGCATTCACGATTCGCAGGCCTCCGCAGTCGTCACGCAGGACGGATCGTACCGTCGCGGGGCTGAAGTCAAGTTGTTTCCGGCCGTTGAAGAGGCGCTGAAGTCTTGTCCGTCGGTAAAGAATGTTGTGGTCTACAAGCGGACTGGCACGCCAATTAACCTGGAGCCTGGGCGCGATCACTGGTGGCATGAGTTGATGGACAAGGCCTCGGACGTGTGTCCAGCAGAGCCACTGGATTCGGAGCATCCGCTCTACATTCTGTATACCTCAGGAACGACCGGCAAGCCGAAGGGCGTGGTGCATACGACCGGCGGATATTCCGTGGGGACGTATCTGACCACAAAGCTGGTGTTCGACCTTAAAGACGACGATACGTACTGGTGTACGGCGGATATTGGCTGGGTAACGGGACACAGCTACATTGTGTATGGGCCACTGCAAAACGGGGCGACCAGCCTGATGTATGAAGGAGCTCCGAATTCTCCGGAGCCGGACCGCTTCTGGTCCATCATTGCGCGGCACAAGGTGAATGTGTTTTATACCGCGCCTACGGCGATCCGCACCTTTATCAAGTGGGGCGATGAGTGGCCCAAGAAGCATGACATGAGCAGCCTGCGGCTGTTGGGGACCGTGGGCGAGCCCATTAATCCGGAAGCCTGGATGTGGTATCGCGACGTTATCGGCGGTAACAATTGCCCGATCGTAGATACGTGGTGGCAGACCGAGACCGGGCACATCATGCTGACGCCTATTCCCGGAGCCATTGCCACGAAGCCGGGATCGGCGACGCGGCCGTTCCCCGGTGTGGTGCCCGAGATTGTGACCATGGACGGCAAGCCTGTGCCCGATGGTGCCGGAGGTTTCCTTGTGCTGAAGCGGCCGTGGCCAGGCATGCTGCGGACCGTGTACGGGGATCCTGATCGCTACGTGAAGAATTACTGGTCGCAGATTCCGGGTGTGTACTTCACCGGGGATGGGGCGCGCAAAGATAAAGACGGATATTACTGGATCATGGGACGCGTGGATGACGTGCTCAACGTCAGCGGACACCGGCTGAGCACGATGGAAGTGGAGTCGGCGCTGGTGGCGCATGATGCGGTAGCCGAAGCGGCGGTGGTGGGGCGTCCCGACGAACTGAAGGGGCAGGCGATTTCTGCGTTCGTCACGCTCGAGCAGGGAAGGCAGCCTTCGAACGAGTTGAAGGAAGAACTGCGGCGCTGGGTGGCGAAAGAGATTGGGGCGCTCGCCAAGCCCGACGACATTCGCTTCACCGATACTCTTCCGAAGACACGCAGCGGTAAGATCATGCGGCGGCTTTTGCGCGAGTTGGCCACCAACGGCGAGGTCAAAGGCGATACGACCACGCTGGAAGATCTTACCGTGATTGCGCGGTTAAAGGAGCACGAAGAAGCCTGAGTTGAGGATTAGCCTTATACGCAGAGTCCTTGCCCCGGACGACTATTGTCCGGGGCTTGCCGCGTCTGTGATGACTTGTTCGATGCCGCAGGCAGGCAAGGTCAAGCAATTTGAGGTTGCGCGTACGCTCGAAGGAGATGGGATGCCGAACAAGGACGCGAGTTACTGGATTGAAAAGCTGCGGCTGGAGCCACATCCAGAAGGCGGATATTTTCGGCAGACTTACCGGTCGGACATCCAGATCGCAGGCGAGGCGCTGCCGGCGCGGTTTTCAGGGGCGCGCTCGGCGTCGACAGCGATTTACTTTTTGTTGAGCGGGAATGATTTCTCAGCCTTCCATCGATTGCAATCCGATGAGATATGGCATTTCTATGCGGGGTCTGGGCTGATCGTGCACGTGATTGATCCGGCTGCGGAGTATTCGTGCATTCGTTTGGGAAACAATGCGGAGCATGGGGAGGTGTTGCAGGCTGTCATAGAAGCGGGCTTCTGGTTTGGATCCGAATTGGCGGATCGCAGTTCGTATGCACTGGTCGGATGCACAGTGTCGCCTGGGTTTGATTTTGCTGATTTCGAGTTGGGGAAGAGTTTGGAGTTGGTGCGATGTTATCCGCAGCATCGTCGGGTTATTGAAAGGCTTACTCGGGAATAGGATCAAGGGCGGATTCTGGGGCAAATGACCTTCTTTAGCCCGACACTAAGGTCAACTTCCCCACCCTCTGGCGAAAAACGCGAGAAGGGTGGGGCGGAGGGGCACCCTTGTCATCTTTGGGTTATTTGCTGGCGGCGGCTTTTTTGGGAAACATTTCGCCTATGCGGCGGATTTGGGCGCCTACGCCTTTCAACTTCTCCTCTATGTGTTCGTAGCCGCGGTCGATGTGGTAGACGCGGTCGATAATGGTTTCTCCGTCTGCAACCAATGCCGCTAAGACTAGCGAGGCGGACGCCCTTAAATCACTCGCCAGGACTGCTGCAGCGCTTAGTGGAGTCTTGCCGCGAACGATGGCGCGGCGTCCTTCAATTTTAATGTTCGCGCCCATGCGGACCAGTTCCTGCGCGTGCATAAAACGGTTCTCGAAGATATTTTCAGTGATGATCGACGAACCTTCCGCTTGCGTGGCGAGGGCCATGTATTGTGCCTGGCAATCGGTGGGGAAGCCGGGATGCTCCTCCGTACTCATATCGGCGCCGGTGAACGGGTTGTCGCCCATGACTCGCACGGAGTCTCCGTTGACTTTCGTCTTGACGCCGACTTCATGAAGTTTACTGAGAACGGCATCGAGATGCGAGGGCTCGCATCCCGCAATGTTGAGATCGCCTCCGGTCATGGCTCCGGCGATGATGAATGTGCCGGCTTCAATGCGGTCGGGGATGATTCGGTGCCTGGCACCTTTGAGCTGAGTCACGCCTTTGACGTGGATAGTCGGAGTGCCGGCGCCTTCGATCTTCGCTCCCATCTTGTTGAGGAGGTCGGCGAGATCGGCAACTTCGGGTTCGCGGGCGCAGTTTTGCAGGATAGTTTCACCTTCGGCCAGAGTCGCGGCCATCAACAGGTCCTCGGTGCCGGTGACTGTAATTTTGTCAAAAACGATTTCTGTTCCTTTGAGGCGAGTTGCGGTGGCCTCAACGTAGCCGTGTTCATGATTGATCTTTGCTCCGAGCTGTTCGAGGCCCTTGATATGAAGATCGATCGGACGCGCGCCGATGGCGCATCCGCCGGGAAGAGAGACACGGGCGCGCCCATAGCGGGCAACCAGCGGACCCAGCACCAGGGTGGATGCGCGCATGGTTTTGACCAGCTCGTAAGAGGCTTCAGGACTGGTGAGCTTGGAGCATTGGATGCTGGTGCGGTGATGGGCGCGTCCGAAACCTAACTCGACGTCTGCGCCCATGGCGGCCAATAAGTTGCGCGTAGTCTGAATGTCGCGGACCTGTGGAATGTTCTCCAGGATTACTGCTTCATCGGTGAGCAGGGCCGCGGCCATGCACGGTAGCGCTGCATTCTTTGCGCCGCTGATGCGGACGGTTCCCAAAAGTGGTTCTCCGCCGCGGATGACGAATTTATCCATAGGTCTTTAGAGATTGTAACGGCAGGGAAGGTCTGAGTAACCATGCTGGGAAAGCACGATGGGACAGGGACGGGAGGTGGCAGTCGAAACCCCGGAGAGCCCCCATCCGAACCCGAAAGCAGCAGACGGTCAACAGGATGAGGGCCGAGGTGCTTCAGTGAGTGAGCTTGGCGGTGGTTTTCGTCGGCTTCACGGCCTGTTCAAACGGAATTTCCTTGCCTTCTGCGTCCACCCAGTGGACATCGAAGGCTGCATCGGAGCTAAGAAAAACCATGCAGGGGGCTGTGCCGTTGCAGGTCGCCCGGTGCACATGATGGGAGGGAAGGAAGAGGAAATCGCCGGTGCGCGCCACGATGGCTTTGTCGCCCTTCATCTGGGTTTCCAGAGTGCCGCTTGCGACCATCACGGTCTCACTGGGGGTATGCCAATGATAGGGCGCGACGCAATGCGGCGCAAAGCGAGCCAGAATGACTGACGCTCCCTTGGTAGGGTCGCCTTTCTCGACAGCGATGGTGAAGCATTCAGGGGCGTTCGGAATGGGAGTGAACTTGGCGCCAGCCTTCGGATTCACGATGGGATTGTCGGAATTCTGGGCCGTGAGGCGAGCGCTACCACAAAATAGTGTGAGGATGAGCAACAGGGATGCGGGTAGACGAGAAATCATGGTCCTCCTTCGAATGTCATCGATGGATCCCAAATATCGACGCGTAATCTACTGCAACACCGGCGGGAAAGCAATGCGAAACAAGGTGAGGCGCGCCGCTGGCGCGCAGAGTTAGTGCTTTGCGGCCAATGCAATGGCTTGGCGAACGTGGCCTTTGGACTGCTTTAGAGCCTGGAGAGCTCGCGGGCGGTTCACATTGGCGCCCAGCATGACCACGGCTACCGGGGTGCGATTGCCGCTTTTTCTTAGAGCGCGGCTGGCGGATTCGTGGTCAGCGCCCGTTGCTTGCGCCACGATGCGAATTGCGCGCTGTACCAGCTTTTCGTTTTTGGTCCACACATTCACCATGAGGTTGCAATACACGTATCCCAGGCGAGTCATCGCTCCCGTGGAGATCATATTGAGGACCATTTTGTGAGCGGTGCCCGCCTTCAGGCGGGAGGACCCGGCTAGGACTTCGGGGCCAACCTCGGTGACGACGGCGAAGTCGGCGGCGCGCTCCAGGGGAGAGTTGCGGTTACAGGTTAAAGCGATGGTGTGGGCTCCGCGGCGGCCGGCGTATTCAACGGCGGCGATGGTGAAGGGGGTGCGTCCGCTGCTAGCGATGCCGAGGACGATATCGTGCTTTCCGGGCTTACGTTTTTTTATCTCGCTGATGGCGAGGCGAGTGTCGTCTTCACTGGCCTCGGTAGAGGAACCCAGGGCTTTGGGTCCTCCGGCCATGATGAACTGGACCGTGCGCGGATGGGTGTTGAAGGTAGGAGGGATTTCGGAAGCGTCGAGTGCGCCAAGACGTCCACTGGTGCCAGCGCCTACGTAGATCAGACGCCCACCGTGGCGCAGGCCGTCGGCTACTGTGTCGATCGCGCGCGCGATCTGCGGAAGCGCCAGACGGACCGCAGAGGCGACGGTCGCGTCTTGATCATTCATCAGGCGGACGAACTCCAGGGATGTCATCTCATCGAGATCACGGGTGGTGGCGAGCAGTTGTTCAGTGGGAAGTTTCTGCAGATCTTCTTTCGCGCTGATCAAGTTCTACCTTTCTGCCTTACATTCTTGAAGCGAAGTGGAACAGGGCTCTTGACCACCGTGTCCACTATTCGTTCGGTGCGTAACGATTCGGGGACATTTTAAATGCTGGACGCACGCATCCGCGTTAATGATCCAGGGCGTCGAAAATGGCGTCGTGAAATGTGGGGCGAACTTGTTTGATGGCGTGGCTGGAACAATCCGGCCAAGTGCGATTTGTCAGTAGCGTGATCGAGACTTGGCGGACGGGATCGATCCAGAGACTGGTGCCTGTGTAGCCGAGATGCCCGTAGGAGTTGGGGCCGAAATAACTTCCGGATTGAGAAGGGGGTGTGGGAGTGTCCCAGCCTAACGCGCGCGACGTGCCTGGGGGTTGCGTCTCGCGACGGGTGAAGAGAGTTATGGTGGCGGGACGAAGGATGGGGCCTCCACCTTCGAGCATGGCGTGCGCGAACTTCGCGATGTCCTCGGCTGTGGAGAACAGGCCTGCATGGCCTCCCACTCCGCCCAGCACCCAGGCGTTCTCGTCTTGCACTTCGCCCTGGATTATGCGGTTGCGGAATGTACTGCGCGGTTTCTGATCTGCGCGGATCACTGGCTTCACATGCCCTGAATCTTGCTTCCGCTCGTCAGCGGTGGGCGGAATCTTCGTTCGAATCGTCGCGGGCGGCTTGAACGTCGTGTTCGACATGGCTAAGGGCCCAAAGATTTCGCGCTGGCAAAAGATATCGAGTGGTTCTTCGGCAAGGCGTTCCAGAGCGATTCCCAGGATGATGAATCCGATATCGCTGTACTCGGCTCGACTACCGGGATTAGTCGTGAGCGGGATGGTGAATGCCGCCTGCAGCAGTTCGTCGCGGGAGTGCGCTTTCTCGAACAGCTTTTCGTAGGCGGGCAGGCCTGAGGAGTGGGCGAGCAGCATGCGGAAGGTGACTTCGTTGCGGCGTAGATCGGAGGTTCGAAATTCTGGAACTGTGCCGATAATCGGGGCATCCAGCTCCACCTCGCCGCGTTCGTAGAGGATTGCCGACATGGTTGTAGTCGCTATTGGTTTTGTCAGTGACGCAAGGTCGAAGAGTGTGGAGGGGGACAGGCCATCAAAGTCCCCACCCTGTCGCGAAGAGCGCGACAAGGGTGGGGCA
>JBKOUZ010000003.1:0-10504 GCA_046723715.1 Acidobacteriota bacterium
CTAGTACTACTGTGTTATAAAAAAGGTGTTCCACAAAAAGGACAACTCGAGAGTTGTCGGAGCAGAACCCGAGCAATAGTTTGCCGGAGGGTGGCGATAGACCACGGATTATGCCGCTCCACGCGCACGGGGTGAACCCCGAGGACGGAAGTCGCTTGGCATTTCGCCGGCGGGTAAGTCCACTTGACCGGCGCGAGCGGAGGGGGAAAAACGGCTCCGTTCGGCCACCAGGAACCCATAGGCCGCAATGCAGAGGGTAGCGTGATGGTGGAACCCACGCCAACCCCGTCCTTCATAATGGCCCAGTCCGAGTTCTTGTTTCAGCTCTTGGTAATCGCGCTCCACAATCCAACGATGTTTTGCCAGTCGCACCAGATCTTGAAGCTTCACATCTTCGGGTAGAGTGGAAAACCAGTATTTGATTGGTTCGGCTTCCTCGCTGGGCCATTCGATGAGGAGCCATTCCGCGGCACGAGGTTCACTGCGCCAGTCATCGCGATGAGCCGGACGGACGCGCAGCGCGGCAAAACGGGAGTGCAACGTGTCCCGAGTACCCTCTCGCCAGCGCACGGTTTTCCATGCCGAAAAAGGTAGACTTATGGCCAACTCACGCACCGAGACGGGCTTGTGGCGAGCATCGCGGCGGAGCAACTTGGTCGGTCGTCCGATTCCTTTCCACTTGCGCTTGGGTAACGGGCTGTGGCCGGGTGCCCAAACACTTACGGACGACTGCACGCCAACTGCGTACAGCAATCCCAATTCCGTGATGCCGTCGCGGAATGCAGTGTCATTGCCGTAGCCGGCATCGGCCAACACCGGAGCTTTTGGTAGTTCTCGATCCACAGCCGCGCGAAGTTGTTGCAAAGCAATTTGCGGCTTGGTTTGAAAATGGATTTCCGGTGGGATGCCCGCCGATGCTCGCCGTTTCTTGTCCTCGCTCCAAACTTCTGGTAAGTAAAGTTGCCAAGCAATGGGCAGACTCGCTTCCGCTGTGCTGAGTGACAAACTCACGGCCACGCGGCAGTTCTCTTGTTTCCCTACCTGGCCACAATACTGTCTGGTCACGCCCACGGAATGGGTTCCTTTTTTGACGAATCCCGTGTCATCGACCACCCAGGCGACGATGGGGCTCTGTTTCTGCATCGCGGGTATGGCGTATTGCCGTACGGCTTGCAGGAGATCTTCGTCGCTCCAGGGCGCGTGAGCGACTACATGATGGAGCGATTGATGGATTTGGCGCACATTGTCCGGGCAAAGGCGAGCGGCCATCGGTTCCACACTCTTGCGTTCCCCAGGCAACAGCAAACCGGTGCAGTACGATTTCAGAGGAACCGCGCGATCTAAGTGCCCCGCGGCTTGCGCCAGGCGATCCAGATATGCCGCGAAGCGTTTTTGTTGAGCACCTGGCGCAACAGAGTTAGTGCTCATGGGCCGCAACGTACCATTAAAGGATGTTAGCTGGCGCAGGTATTTCGCTTGCAGGTATACAGTTTATAACACAGTAGTACTAGTCTCCTGATCGAAAACGCCTCGAATCGACTTCTTCTTCGAACTCGAAGTGTCCGGCCGAGGCGTTTCCGATCAAGGCTAGCGACCAACCATCCAGAATTGCTGAGGTCCACTCAAGTTGATGAACAGGACTTCTAGCTTCCGAATGTTCGATTACTCGCGATAAGCACCTTGCAGGACTTAGGTATCCGCATGATTACGGCTGTAGATTAAACCTCCCAGCGTGCCAACCAGGATCCAAAATATGCCGCTGGTCGCCACTGATGCGATGCTGAACCGGTGGACCAACTCAGCCGGAACACTGTTTTCTCCGGTCGCGACAGGTGCGCCAACCAAGTGAGGCAGCAGCAGGCACGCTACTCCACAGATTCGGAGAACCCAGCTTCGCCTTTTTGCGACGATGAACCACAGACCGATAGCTGTCGCAACGACCGTCCCCGCCCACCAAACCTGGCGCTGATGCAAGTCTGCAACTGGAACGCCGGGAGGTTGCGGCGGTAACCCCAAGCCCGGAGCCAGACTGAAGCAGGCAAAAGCCGCCAGTCCCCACATCACACCGTGGCGTATGTTGAGGGTCTCCCCGGCTAGGGCCATCACGCCGAAGAGCATCGCTGCAAAGCCAATACCCGTGAGCATTGTTGTCAGTGCTGTGAAGGAGGTGCGCTCCCATCCCTCCGCGGGTTGCCAGCCTTCGTCTTCTTGAGGCGCATCGGAGTGCGCAGATTCGTAGGTCTCCGCGATCTGGATCAGTGGAATGAGCGTGAAGTGCTGAACGGAAAAGAGCGCTAACCCCGCCAGAGCGCCCGACCCAAACACCGCTAGCATGAGCTTTCGAAACTGACTCACCACGACCTCAGTGACAAGGAAAGCCGTTAGCGTGGCGCGTGTCATGTGCGGCGTTGTGCGTCCGCGCGAAAGTCGAGAAACCGACGGAGTAAAGCATCACGAGCCCAAACATGAGGACGCCAATAGCAGGCCATGGAACTGCTATGCTTGAAACCCGCGTTTTGCCTGCATTCAAAACGGCTGCTGTTTGCATAATGTCCCTCCTGGAATTCGAAAAAGCCATCAGCTATCTGGACCTTTCCCCAGCGCTACGGGCTTTCCGTGTGGCGTCCGGCGATAAGCTTCAGCCCAAGCTTCTTTGCGGGCGAGCATCTCGTTTGGGTTCGAGAGGGCCTTCGCTGTGACGAGGCGTTCGAGGGTTGCCAACCAGTGCTCATAATAATGCGTGCCGTCGTCGGGTTCGCCGCGATCTTCCGCAGCTTTTAGCTCCGCGGCCAGTGCCGCGGCCCACTCTTTCCATGTGAAGTGCCCTTGCTCGGAGAGTCTGACCGCCATTGCGAACGCTTGGGCCTGCCAGGGCTCGGCGAATACAGGGCCCTCGTCGTCACGAGGAATACGCGGCAAAGCGTTCAAACGGTCGGTTTTAAGATCAGGATCCGGTGTGTTCAAGATAGTCATCCCACATGTCGAGGTAAACAGAATCCTTAGGAGATGCGCCGTCTCCCCAGAGCTCGCGCGCCGCGAACTGCACGGAATACACATGCTGGCGCTTTTCGCCCAGGAACTGAGAATTCGTGTCCGGGAAAAGAAAGACGCCGTGGTCCAGCACGATTCTGCCGGTCTTGCCTCGCGCATACCGGGGCAGGCGCGTGTGGCTGACAGGGTTGATGTTGCGAGCCCGCACGCGTTCGCCCACTTGAAATTGCGGCACCACCGAAGGGTCGTCGCTCGGAGCCGTGATGCGGGGTCCAACCACCCGGGCCATCGCCACCGTAAACACGGGCGTAGCTCTAGCAATGCCCGGTCTGGGCTTCCCGCTTGCCAGCTCTTCTTCTGTAACCATTCCATATTTCACTACACGGTTCTCGAGGGCAGCTAACCATTTTTCGTAGTAGCTCATCCGCAAGTAGTCCGAGGGAGGCAGCAGTTCGATGTCATGGCGCCAACCGTCCAGATTCCACTTGTGCCACGCGCCGAGTGCCCGATTTATAGCGTAGACTCTCGCCTCCCAGACGGAGTGGAATACGGGTTCATTCGCTTCGTGGTGGAGGGGGCCCATGCACTGCATGCCGCCCATGTCATGAACTCCGTTCATGCGTTGACTCCCCTGGCGGGCATCGAGACTTTTGCCACGCCCACCATGGCGTCGCGCGTCACGAGTTCGGCCAGTTCCGACTCGCTCAGGTCTTCGCTTCCGGCGGGACGTTCGGGTAGAACCAAGTACCGCAGTTCAGCGGTGCTATCCCACACGCGCACTTCGACATCTTCGTCCAATTCAAGCCCGAACTCGCGCAAAACGCCGCGCGGATCGATGACTGCGCGCGATCTGTAGGCCGTGGACTTGTACCACACAGGCGGCAGCCCGAGCACGGTCCAGGGGTAACAAGAACAAAGAGTGCAGACCACAAGGTTATGGACCTTGGGTGTGTTCTCTAGAACGAGCGTATGGTCTCCCACAGCACTTTGTCCCAAACCGATCTCAGCAATAGCAGAGGCAGCATCGGAAAGGAGGCGGGCCTTATAGTTGGGATCTACCCACGCCCGCGCCACAATCTTCGCGCCATTCCGCGGGCCGACTTTGTGTTCGAAAGTATCGATTAAGGCATCCAGAGCAGCTGGATCAACGAGTCCTTTCTCAACCAGCAAGGACTCAAGAGCCTTGGTTCGCAACGCTGGGTCAGACGGAACGACTTGATGGTCATGGTCGTGGTCATGATCGTGATCTTGTGACTGCACAGAACTTGGGACAGCTGCCGCCATCGCTCCTGTTGCAGCGCGTTTCAAGAACCCTCGACGATCCATGGTCGTTTTGTCATCAGCCATCGGCAGCCTCCGATATCATAGCGATTTTCGGCGCCCGGCCAGGATTTCCCTCTTAGTATCCTGGGCGGCACACATTTTACACTGAGCCACGTCCGCTAGGTGCGATGTTTTCAGCTCCATCCCGGGTAGTCGGAGCATTACAATAGCGCGAAATCTTACGACTGGCCGCCCCCATTCGCGCCGGGCAAGGATTTCCTATGACTTCTCAAACCAGAACTATTAGTTCGCTTTCTTCGTTGTCGATGGTGGCCGCGATATTGTGGTTCGCGGGAACCGCGGACGCGCAGGAGTTGCGGGGCGAAGCACTTGTCAAAGCGTTGCAAAAAGGCGGATACGTTCTCGTGATGCGGCACGCGAGTTCACCGCGCGAGGTGCCCCCCAAGCAGATTGTGAATCCTGATAACGGCAAGCTCGAACGACAATTGGATGAAACCGGACGGAAGAGCGCGGTGGCCATGGGAAAAGCACTCCGTGATTTAAGGATTCCGATCGGCGCCGTGCTCTCGAGCCCCACCTATCGCGCTCTCGAAACCGTGCGGCTGGCTCAATTCGGCACTCCCCAGATCTCTGCCGAACTTGGGGATAATGGTCAAAGTATGCAGGGTGGCACGCCTGCCCAAGCCGCCTGGCTGCAGAAGCAAGTGGCACACTTTCCAACCGCCACGAACACAATCATTGTGACTCATCTGCCGAATATTGCCGCTGCATTTCCGCAGTTCGCATCCAGCTTGGCGGACGGCGAGGCGCTGATATTTGGTCCGAACAGCAAGGGTCAGGCAATTCTCGTCGCACGAGTCAAGATCGAGGAGTGGCCAGCGATGCATCTTTGAACCGAATCTGGTCCGGGCTCTATTGCATTTTGAAAATGGTGTTCTTCCCTGGGGGCTTGGAGCCACCTGTATCCTTCATATATGACGCGTCTTACAATCCGCTATTGATTTCCCCGCAAGACTCTCGCACGAAGCCGCAATTTGGGAAATTATTCACGCCCGCCGTCGAATTCGATGGGGTTTCCGGTAAGGGAACAAGGGTTCCAAAATTCGCCTTCTGGCGATCCAATTTAAAACGAGGCGACTAGCCGGACCGATAAAACGTCAGGACAGAAGATTGAACCCAAGACTCTTATAGGAGCATTGACATGCTGAAACCTAAACCGAATTGTCCTGTCTGCGGTGGTCCAAACACCAACGGTTACGATGGCGTGGAGTACGATGATCTACAGTCCTTCGAGGGGATGGAGTGTGACACCTGCGGCGCTACTTGGACGCAGCTCTGGGTGCGCGGTGCAATCGACGAAATCAAGACTAGACCGCGCACCCTTGCTTAGAGAAGTGGACAGATAATGTCCTAAACCCGAGAGACCTGCATAAACCTTGGGCCGGGGAGTTACCTTATGCATACACCCCGAAGGTTCCGTTCACCTGTTCGCGACTGCGAACGGAGCGAGGTTCTTCTCCCTCCAGGTACGCCAGGGTGGTAGACAGATCGGAATGACCTAGCCGCTTCTGGATCGTCCTCGCGTCGACCCCGTCGCGGTGTTGAAGTGTGGCGTAACTCTTGCGGAACTTGTGGAGCTTGAACTCGCCGTGGAGGCCAGCACGCTGCGCAAGTGCCTTCAACACACGAAGCATATGGCCATTAGGCTTGCCCTGCTTCGTCGGGAAGATCAGGTTTCCTTTGATCTCCAGCATGTGCTTCTTCAATGCCGCAACGAGGAAGTCGGGCAGCGGAATCTCGCGTTCCTCGTAATCCTTCGGTGTCCAGTTTGCCTTGGCTCGCACCGTGAACAGCCCATCAACGAAGTCTATGTCGTTCCACTCGGCATACATCACTTCCTGCTCCCGTGCTCCGGTACAGAAGAAAAATTGAAAGAGAAGCCACTCGTCCGGTGTAGCCGCCGCGAACAATGCTTTCAGCTCATCCGACCGATAGGCGCGAACCTTCTGTTCGACATACTTGACTCGAAGGGTCACGCCCTTGATGCCGAAGTGACGCAGGAACGTAACCACCTCACCTACGCGGTTGTGGATCGTGCGATCGCTCAGGCCCTCGCGCCGCAAGTATCCAACGAAGTCGTAGAGCTGCTGCGTAGTGACCTTCGAGAGCACGAGATTGCCCGTACAGGCATAGAACTGCTGGAGGGTGTACCGATACCCTGAGGAGGTCTTCGAGGACTTCGTCGCCACGTTCTCTACGTAACGATCGATGGCTGCATCCAACGTCAGCTCATTGGGATGACACGGCGTCCTAGATTGAGGTGGAGTCTTGGGGACTAGCACTGGCCGTGTGGCGGGCAAATTGAAGCTCTGCTGCAGCCTCATGCTCAGCGTGGGGGTCTCGTTGCAGGAGTCAGTGATTAGCTCGGACAATTTCTGGAGTGATGCTGCATGCGCTTCTTTATACATGCTGACGTTCAGCTGCTGCCATTTGCGTTTGCCCTGGTCGGTATAGCGGAGGCAAAAAGTTGTGTTGGGCGCGTACAGCGCGCGGGGTGAGGCGGGCTTATATTGACGGGTGCCGCTTTCGCGGGTGTAGATGGTGACTTTCATCGGTATAGCTCCTGTGAGCTAATACCGACGTGAGCTGGATCTTCTTAATATGCGGTAGCCGGGTGGGGTAGCCGCAAAGAAATCTGCTCTAAGTCCTTCAGAATCAAAATGGCGGAGAGGGAGGGATTCCCCGCCTGTGAATACGCGGACTACACGCTCTGCTGTTGGGAAGGACATTCCAAGCTGTGCCAGACAGCACGCGGCTGGAAGGGCACAAGCGAGGTACGACACTCCGCTGTGAAGTCGCTCGACCTACGATCTGGCCCTTCTTGGACAAACAGGACAAACGAAAGGCTCCGATCCGCACTTCTTAATGAGCGTAGCGGCTGTTTACGTCAACAGTCCACAGACCGATGGCCCCTCATCATCGTAAGCACATAGTCTGAGCGTTAGCCGTAGCTACGGCGACGGCTTTCAAATGAAATCGCTCCGTCAGTCAGTGGGCCGAAAGCGCCAAAGGTGTGCGCGCATGGGTTCCCCAAAACTCAGGATGCGGCCGTCGCCCGTCCATCCGAGCATGAAGGTGTCGCCTGTAAAACTTAACGGGACTCTAGCCAGAGTACCGCTCGCCACGTCAAGCACCGCAGGTCTGAAGAACCAGGAATCCCGAGGCACAATACCAACCAGCAGCTTTCCGTCCGCGCGAAGACTTGTTCCTCCCAGCGGGATTGGGTCGATCGAAATGCCGCTTTTAACTCGGATGTCCTGTGCCGCACCACCTGAAAGGGGAATCCGAACCAGACGCACTCCTGCTTTCTCAACCAAGCTAACTACGAGATCTTTCCCGTTTGGAGCCACCGCGACGCCATCGGCGGCAGCAATCTTGCGCGGCGTCCCGTCGTGCGCCGGGATCTCCCAGAGCGAGCCTTCCGTTATATAGAAGAGTGTGCTTCCGTCTAGTGAAGCCGCCAGGCCAGTCACGAATTTTCCTTTGCACCCCTGGAGTCGGCGAATGATGCGGCCATCGCCAGCTGAGGCGATAGCGATTGTCTGGTCAGAACCCGCTCCAGCCATAAAGGCCACTTGGTTGTCCGCAAGCAATGTTGCAGGCAGAGTCGTTTCCTCCGGAGTATCCACGAGAGGGAAAAAATTTCCGTTGGGTTTACCAATCAAGAGTTGGAAACGGCCCGAGGCAATCGTCGGCAAAAGAAAGCGGCCATCTGGGAACTCCACCGGGCTCGAAAGGTTCGTGCCGCGGTCCTCGGTACTTGCGAGCACTTCGGGGACTCCGCCAGAGACAGGGAACCGCAGAATTTGAAAGGGCCGGTCAACCTGATCGAGATAGATGTTGCCGTCGGGCCCAGCATCCATAGTCCAAGCGGGGGTGGTCAGGGTCATGAGTACCCGCACAGGTCCCGAACCAGAACGGGGGACGGCGATTATCTGGTGCAGATTGCCAGCAGGAAGATCAATCAAGACCGAACGGTTGTCTCGCGTGGGCGCAAGTGGGAATCCCTCACTCGCTCGCCGGATCAGCAACTGGGTGCCGAGTCGGCGCGCTTTGCCGTTGGCAATGTCGAGCGCATATAAGTTTGGCGACTCGCCCGCTCCCATCCCCTCAGTCATTCCAAAGAATACCGCCTCCTTGCCGTCCGGGAAGACCCGAATCAATGGAACTGGGAGTGTCGGAGGGATCCACCCTTGCAAGGGCTCCAGCCGATCCGAGTCCGGCCAGAAATGATAGATTCGGTTTTTGCGCTCGTCATCAACCCGCCAGACCAGCAAGCTGCCGTCCGGAAGGGCTTCCGGGCCACCGGCGTCTTTCAGAACGAGGCGTTCCTCACCGCCTAGAGAAGGAACGCTGTAAATGCCTACGGGCAGGGAAGACACGCGGTCGAAATAAAGCTTCGAGCCGTCAGGCGACCAGGTAATTTCCTGCACCGTGCCGCGCGACCTTTCATGGGTAAGAACTGTCCAGTTCCCAGAATCTGGATTTAGCACCCCTACCTGGATCTGGTCGTCAACCATCGCTTGAAAAGCCAAAGTGTGACCGTCAGGAGAAATGCGCGGACCGAATGCAATGCTTGAGCCCCCCAATAGGTCGCCCGACCAGCCCGTGGGCTGAGGCACGTGGCGGCCTCGTAGCCACCATCCGCCGAGTAAAGCAAGCGCTGTCAGCATCGCCACGGCGGTCCAAGCCGCTTCCCGGCGCTGAAACACTTTTGGCGACCTCTCATGTGCGGGCAGGGAGCCGGAAGTCGCGGCGATAAGAAAATCGGCCTCCCCGTTAAGGGTTTCCTCGATCGCGATGCGGGCATCCCCGATATCACGCAGGCGCGACCTCGGGTCCTTTTTGAGGCAACGGTTAAGAATGTCGCGGATTTTCAGAGGCGTACTTGCGGGCAATGCTTCCCGGTTCGGCTCTTCCCTGATCACTGCCGCGAGAGTGTCCGTCAACGTATCTCCGCCGAAGGGCGGTTTGCGCGTCAGCATTTCGTACAACACGCAACCGAAAGCCCAGATGTCCGCGCGACGGTCCACAGCCTTTCCACGAGCCTGTTCGGGACTCATGTAAGCTGCCGTGCCCAAAATCACGCCTGCTTGCGTCGCGGCCGCAGTCAGCGTCGGGGAATCCGAACTCTTTGCCGAAAGGGATTTATTGGTGTCAAGCGCTTTGGCTAGGCCGAAATCGAGAACTTTGACAGTGCCTTCGGGAGTGATTTTGATGTTCGCCGGTTTCAGGTCGCGGTGGATGACGCCGCGCTCGTGCGCGTATTCAAGCGCCTCAGCGATTTGTTTGGCCACGACGAGTGTGTCGTGCACATGATTCAAATCCGACCGTCCCGCGATTCGTTCCCCAAGTGTCGCCCCGTCGACCAGTTCCATCACCAGGGCGAGGACCCCGGTCGAATCTTCCAGGCCGTAAATGGCGGCGATGTTTGGGTGATTCAATGAAGCGAGAACCTGGGCTTCACGTTCAAAGCGGGCCATTCGCTCGGCGTCGTTGACGAAATTCTGGGGCAAGACTTTCAGCGCCACGTCGCGGCCAAGCTTCGTGTCACGGGCGCGATAAACCTCGCCCATCCCGCCAGCGCCTAACGCAGATTGGATTTCATACGGGCCGAGCTTCGTGCCAGAGGTTAGGGCCATCCGTGCGGGTCATTATAGCCCTGCGTCCCAACGTTGCGGCGATTCTGGATGTATGGTCGGCAAACCTTACCTTGCCGGACTACGGAAGGTTTGCCCGTCAAGATCGGCATAGGGGCGGCGGTCACCCGCCGACCCCTGCCACACCACCGTGCGTACGGGTCCGTACACGGCGGTTCGAGTTGGTTGCGTTAGAACCCATCGATCAACGTCGGAAGGCCGAGTGATTTGAAGTAAGCATTGGAAAGCCCTACAGAGAGAGCCTTGGCCCGGGCGAGATACCAAGGACCACGGCCGCTGCCAGCTGTGTTACTGGCCAGCCGCGGACGAACCCCCAGTGCCAACAGAGCCGCCCGGCGACGGCGTGGTGTTTTCCATTGCCGCCACAGAGCCGCGCGGAGTCGCAACCGAACCCAGCGGGTCAGTGAGATCAGCACCAGCGGCGTTTCACAAAAGCCGAAGTAGGTTCGCCAACCCCGCAGATACGGAGCCAGTTCCTCCATTGTCGTTTCCATGCTGACGCCCTTTGC
>JBKOUZ010000254.1:0-4155 GCA_046723715.1 Acidobacteriota bacterium
AAAAGCAGCACGGGATCAAGATTCCCCTGCACCGCACCCGCATGCTCGATACGCCTCCAGCCTTCATCCAGAGGGATGCGCCAGTCCAGGCCAATCACGTCGGCCCCGGTTTCCTTCATGGAGGGCAGCAATGTGGCACTATCAGTCCCGAAGTAAATAATCGGTACGCCGGTTTTTTGGAGTTGCTTCACCATCCGGGTCACATGGGGTAGAACGTAGCCCCGGTAATCCTCTACACTGAGGCATCCTACCCAGCTATCGAAGATCTGAATGACGTCGGCGCCGGCTTTAACCTGATCAGCCGAATAGACCGTAGTTACGGCAACCAGCTTCTGCATCAGCGCGTTCCAGTCCCCCGGGCTGTTGTACATCATCTTCTTTGCGTGAACGTAATTGCGCGAGCCTCCGCCCTCGATCATGTAGCTGGCCAGGGTAAAAGGAGCTCCACAGAATCCGATCACTGGCACGCGATCGCTAAAGTGCTTCGCGACCAGGGCAACCGCTTCGGAAACGTATCCCAGCTCCGCCGCACGGTCGGTTCGCAATCGCTCGATGTCTTCCTTCGAGCGCACCGGCTTTTCGATCACAGGACCTTCTCCAGTGGAGAAGTGAAAAGGCAATCCCATCACCTCAAGCGGCAGCAACAAGTCGGCAAAAATGATAGCGGCATCCACACCCAGGATCTCAGCCGCAGTGATGGTCACTTCCGCAGCCAGACTCGGCTTCTTGCAGATTTCCAGTAGCGAATGCTCCTTCCGCACCGCCCGGTACTCGGCCATGTAGCGCCCCGCCTGCCGCATAAACCACACCGGGGTGCGCTCCACCGGCTGCGCTTTGCAGGCGCGTACGAAGTTGCTGTTGGGTGCGGACATGAACTGATGACTGTAGCATTTTTTGCAGAGCCCCGTGCTGCCTCACTCCAGCCAGCCGAGTCCGTATGCGAAACTTGATCGCTAGAGACGGCGAGTGATCGGGAGGATGGTAGTAGTGCCGGGCGCAAGATCAAATTCGCAGAGCAATGAGTCCGCGCGGTCATGAAAATCGCCGCATACATAGTCGCCGCCTGCGTTCCCCTTCTTCTCTGGTGGCACACGCCCGAGCAAACAACCCAGTTCGAAAGGCATCCATCTCCTACCTTCTACAAACATGTCCTGCCGATCCTGCAGAACCACTGTCAGAGCTGTCACCGGCCCGGAGAAGTCGCTCCCATGCCGCTCGTTACCTACAAGCAAACGAAGCCGTGGGCCAAGGCGATGGCACGCGCCGTCGAAATGAAGATGATGCCGCCCTGGTTCGCCGATCCCAGCTATGGACATTTCCTCAACGATCCCTCGTTGTCCGAGCGGGACATTGCAACCATCGCGGAGTGGGCCAAAGCGGACGCTCCTGCGGGAAACCCTGGTGACGCCCCACCCTCGCGGACCTGGACTGAAGGCTGGAACATTCCGGCGCCAGACCTGCTCCTCAAAATGCCGCAACCCGTACAGATTCCCGCTCATGGCGATGTTGAATACACCTACGAGATCGTGCCCACGAATTTTTCCCAGGATCGCTGGGTGCAGATGTCAGAATTCCGCCCCGGCAGTCCGGCTCACGTGCATCATGCCGTCGTCTACATCCGCCCACCGCACTCTGACTGGCTACGCCATGCCCCACTAGGTCGGCCGTTCACGGCTTCAACCCTCAGCGATCCAATGGAACAGCGCCAGGCTCATGAAACCACCAGCGATCTCTTACTGGTGTATGCACCCGGAAGTTCGCCCGATCAGTGGCCCGACGGGATGGCGAAGTTCATTCCCGCCGGTTCGGATCTCGTCTTCCAGATGCATTACACGACCAACGGAACCGCCGCTCAAGATCAGACAACGATCGGAATCGTCTTCGCAAAGCGCCCGCCCAGCCAGCGAGTGGTCACGCTGCAGTTGAACAATCATGCGCTGATTATTCCGCCTGGTGCCGACGACTTTCGTGTCGAAGTACAAGGCACTCTCCCGCGCGAGGCCACCCTGCTGAGCCTTTTCCCCCACATGCATCTGCGCGGCAAACGCTTTGAATACGACATAGTCCATCAGGACGGCAGCGCCGAAGTGCTCTTGCGGGTCAATTATCATTTTCACTGGCAGCTGAGCTATCGCCTGGCTGAGCCCCGAATCCTCAAGGCAGGAACGAAATTGCGCGCCATTGCCTGGTACGACAATTCCAAAAGCAATCCCCACAATCCGGATCCCGCCAAGACCGTCACCTGGGGAGATCAGACCTCCGACGAAATGATGGTGGGATTCTTCGACGTAGCCATCCCCGCAGCCATGGACAAATGGCAGTTCTTCGATCGCTCCCCGCTTCCCGCTGCGCAATAACGCGCGCCTGGGCTGTGGAAGGTTCGATTAGAGTCCGATTTTGACGGGTCCGGTGCGATGGTCCGGTTTGAAAGGGCACGACTTCAGTCGTGCCGTCGCACTTCAGTAAGAAGGGGCTTTAGCCCCCTGAGGTCTAGGCTAAAATCAACCCCCATGGATCTCAAGCGCCTGATCACGCAATTCGCCTATCGCATCGAGCCCAAGCCTGAGGGCGGATTCATAGCTCATGCCACGGACCCCTCCGTTCCCCCGCTCGAAGCGCCCACCCGCCAGGAATTGCAGAAGAAAATCCAGGAGAGAATCTTCGCCGTCATTTCCGCTGAATTCCCCACCCTGAAACCCCCACCTGATGGCAGCCAACGCCACTTCGCATTCCACATCGAGCGCACTCCAGAAGGCAGCTTCTCAATTCACTCGGCCGATCCCAACGCAGACGTAATTCATGCCTCCACCGACGACGAACTGCAAAATCATTTTCTGCACAAATTAGTCGGCTTCGCAGGCAGACACTTCATGCCTGAGTTGCAACAAGCTCTAGCCGCACAGGGCACGGCAGATGTGAAGATCGTTCTCAACGGCAAGACTGCCGTCACTCTGGGCTCAAATCAGCTAAATCTCGCGGGCCCGCCCCAGGACCCTCAGCCGGCCACTCAAACCTCAGCGACGCTCATCGATGCCGGTATCGGCCGCACCATCGACAACTCGCCCATCACCCCCGAGCGAAGCAATTTCGGCATGTTCTTGAAGATAGCAATAGCCCTCTTACTAATGGCCTCCCTGATCTATATCTTTTTTCAGCATCGCTAAACTCCAGGGGTGCCCCACCCTTCTCGCGTTTTAAGCGAGAGAGTGGGGAATTTGACTTCCTTTCTGTAGCTAAGAACTTGATTCCCCCGGTTTTACTCCGCCGTTATTGCTTTCTGGTTTCAAAACCTGTGATTAGTTCAGAAACTTCTGCGATCTCCCCAGAATTCTCACATTCACGACAGCATTGGGATTATGAAAACTCCCCCATTGCCTCTGCTTGCCGTATTGCTGCTCGCCTGCCCATGCCTGGCCAACATCACAATCACGACCACCAGTTTGCCCGCCGGCACTCAGAACCAATCGTACTCTGCAACCATTAAAGCCACTGGCGGATGCCCTCCCTATTCCTGGGCGATCACTTCAGGATCTCTGCCGGCTGGCATTACGAAAAAAGTGTCGAGCACGACCACGTCCTTGAATCTCTCCGGCACTTCAACCACAGCTGCCACCTCGTCCTTCACCGTCTCAGCTAAGGGTTGCGGCGGCTTAATCTCAAAAGTTTCCTACAAACTCGTCATCCAGTCGTCCGGCGGCCTGAAGATCGGCACGACAAAGCTTCCAAACGGGACTGTGAACACAGCCTACTCTGCCGCAATTCAGGCCAGCGGCGGCTGCACCCCTTATTCCTGGGCGATCTCCTCCGGATCCCTTCCCCCGGGCGTTACTGCCAAAACCTCGTCGACCACAACCTCCCTCAATCTTTCGGGAACTCCAACCAAGGCGCTTTCAGACGCCTTCACCGTCTCGGTGACCGGATGCGGAGGCGGTGTCGCCAAGGCTTCCTACAGCGTGGTGATCCAGTCTGGCGCCATCCATGTAGTCGATCTGCAATGGAAGGCCTCCACTTCCACCAATGTTGCCGGATATAACGTTTATCGCAGTCCAGACGGCGTCAGCTGGAAAAGGCAGAATGTCAGTTTGATCGCATCCACCCTGTACAGCGATTCCACCGTCTCAAACAGCAGCACTTACTACTATGCGGCGACCGCTG
>JBKOUZ010000183.1:0-5491 GCA_046723715.1 Acidobacteriota bacterium
AGACCCTTACTGCGCTCAAATCCTGCGGGGCATCGAAACCAGCCTCTCACACTCTAACTATCTTCCTTTCCTGGTCGACATCCAAAACGATCGACTTCGCTTCAAGAAGTACCTGAATGTCCTGTTGGCGCGGCGCGTTGAAGCCCTGATCATCCTTGCCAACTCACTCTCTTTTGAGTCAGAGCTGCTTAGCACTTTGGAGCGGCAAAAAGTTCCTTCGGTGATTCTGGGACGCGAACCGGGAACAGACGCATTGAGTTGGGTCACCACCGATAACGAAGCCTAAAACGTCCGTTTACGGCTGTCCTCGCGTTCGATGACATGACCGCGTTCGGCGTATCCGGGCTCTCATTAGCGCAGGCCTACGGGTCCCAGCCGACTGTTCCGTCATAGGATTCGACATATTCCCGCCGCTGCGTTCTACAACCCAGCCCTCACCAGCGTTCGCGAACACATGGCAACTCTGGCGTCCATGGGTTCAGAAATTCTGCTAGAGGCCATACGCGCCCATCGCAAGAACGCCGCCTGGAGTCCTCTTCACCACAAAGTGAAACCGGAGCTGATTGTGAGAGAGTCCACTGCCCCGGTCTCGACGTCGGCGCCGGGAGCATGAGCCACCCATCGCTAGCGACAGGGAGCATTTACTACCCGCACTAACTCTTCGTCACAATCCTGAAAAAACAATTGGCGGAAGCGAGTGGGGTCGAACCCACCGGTGACGGGATTGCCCGCCACCCGCCGGTTTTGAAGATCACCCAGTGTGTTCTGATCCGTTTAGAAAATTCTCTATCTTACTTGATTCGTCAACCACTTCTCAGATTTGCGTTTTGACGCGTTCTGACTGGATTCAATGCGTTTTGAGCATAGAACTATCACGTTTTTATCACGGCATATGCGTAGCCATATCAGATGGCCCAATCTCCAATCTGCCAAGAACGAGAGCAATGCTCTGGCTTCATGTTGGACAGGAGGAGAGGAAAGGAGCTGAATTTTACCGAGACTGCAAAGTTGGAACTCCGGAAGAGGCAACACTGCTCAATCTTCGGCAATAATCAAAAAGCACCGAGGAGTGGACGGCTAAATGGAGGTTGTATACTAGCGCTCAAGAGTTCTCGTTTCCTTTGTAGTGTTCTCATCGAAAACAGAACTGGTGCGCTCCTCTGCACGCCCAATGAGTGCACCACGCCAGCGCAGCATTACCAGTGCGAGGAGGTGACTCGTGGATGAACTCACGCAGTCGAGTACGAGAGCGACCCCGAAAAACTCCATTGACGATAGTGGGAGAGCGCTAGACATTTCAAATCGGACCGATTTTGGCCTTGGATTAGTTTGCATTCATGGGTTGGACGGGTACCTACTTTCGGTCAGCCCCGCAGGAGCAAAAGTGCTCGGGTACAAACCCGAAGAGATGGTCGGGCGACACATGCACCACTTCCTTCCTGCGGACGTACGCGATCAACTACCGGCTTATCTCGACAAGATACAAAAAGACGGCACGGCGGCAGGCCTGATGCGCGTTATGACGAAATCGGGGGAGGAGAGAATTCTCGCGTACTCGAATATTTGTCGTCAGGAATCCGGGAAGCCTGCATACGTGCTTGGGCATGCCGCAGACATCACGGACCTCAAGAAAGCTGAACAGCAGCTCCGTATGGCCGAGCAGCGGTATCGATATTTGTTGCAGTGCAGTTCGGACGTGGTCACGATTGCTCAGCCCGACGGAAGCATTCAATTTATAAGCCCTGCCGTGCAAGGGGCTCTAGGTTATTTGCCACGGGATGTGGTCGGGGGCAACATCTTTCATTATGTACATCCTGATGACGTGATAATCGCGCAAGAGACATTTGCAGCAGCCCTCCAGAAACCGGGGTATGCGACTTCAATCGAAGTACGACTTCGGAAGTATGGGGGTGGCTACACCACGTTTGGTATTGTGGCCAACAACCTGCTTGCCACACCAGCGGTCAATGGCATTGTTATTACTGCCACAGATCTGAGCGGTCGGAAGGTAGCAGAGCGAGAGCTTGAAAAGGAAAAGGAAGAGCTGAAATCACGCGATCGTCAGCGCACTGCGGAGTTGGCAAAGATCAATGAGATGTTAATCGCCGAAATAAAAGAGAGAGAACAGACCGAGAATGCGCTTCGTGAGTCGCAGTCGTTACTTCAGGCGGCCTTAGAATCGACTGCGGATGGCATCCTAGTAGTGGATCTGCAAGGGAGAATCATCACGACCAACGGTCGGTTTGTGGGGATGTGGAACATTCCGGAAGATGTTTTGAGAGCGCGGAGAGATGAACAGGCTCTAAGCTTCGTCGTTGATCAGCTGAAGTCCCCTGCACAGTTCATGTCGAAGGTGAACTCGCTGTATGCGAGCCCGAGCGAATCCAGTTATGACGTGCTGGAGTTTAAGGACGGACGGGTGTTCGAGCGCTACTCACAACCTCAGAAGATCGGTGAGAAGATCGTCGGTAGGGTGTGGAGTTTCCGAGATGTAACGGAACACAGACAGTTGGAGGACTATCTCAGACAGGCTCAAAAGATGGAGGCGATCGGGAGACTTGCTGGCGGAATAGCGCATGACTTCAATAACCTCCTGATGGTCATTATGGGTCATTGCGAAGAACTGAAAGTAGGCAATGATTTCGCAAAGATGAAGCACAGCACAGAGGAAATACTAGCCGCAGCACTCAGAGCTGCCTCTCTGACTAAGCAATTGCTGGCTTTCAGTCGCAGACAAGTTTTGGCTCCCCGACTGCTCGACATCAACACGATTCTTGGCGACCTCTCCGGGATGCTAAGACGGCTGATCGGAGAGGATATAGAACTACTGATCAGTCCGTCTGAATCGGATGCCTACGTATCAGCGGATCCTGCTCAGCTGGACCAAGTCATCGTGAATCTGATTGTAAATGCCCGGGATGCGATGCCAAAAGGCGGCCGGTTGACGCTTCAGGCTCAAACAGTAGAACTTGGCGAAGATCGCGCGAATGGCGCGGCCTCAGTTCCGCCCGGGAACTACGTTCTCGTCAAAGTCAGCGATACCGGTACGGGGATGACACAAGAAACCCTCTCGCGGATTTTCGAGCCTTTTTTCACGACGAAAGAACTTGGGCAAGGCACAGGGCTGGGGCTCGCCACCGCTTACGGTGTTGTGAGACAAAGTAATGGATATATCCTCGTGCAGAGCGCAGTGGGACATGGTACAACTTTCGAGATCTACCTTCCCCGTGTGGATGCGGCATCCAGTGTCACCGCAGTACCGGGTCCTCCTAATGGTTCCTGCCATGGGTCGGAAACGATCCTGCTCGTAGAAGATCAGGAAAGCCTTCGAGTCCTTACAAAGACTTTTCTGGAAAGACAGGGATATACCGTACTCGCGGCCGGAAATGGCATGGAGGCACTATCGATTGTTGATGGCTATCCCAGGCCGATTCACTTGCTTGTGACTGATATCGTGATGCCCGATATTCGTGGAACTGAGGTTGCACAGCGCCTATTGCAGTGTCGGCCTAGCACACAGATCATTTATATTTCCGGTTACCCAGATGAAGAGATTACCGATTCGTCTGCCGCTTTCCTTCAAAAGCCATTCCGTATGCAGGAATTGGGGGCAAAGATTCGCCACATGTTGGACCAGAGTCGCGCTTCGGCAGCCTGATGAGCACGAGAAATGCACAGTGTCCCAGTGACGCGTGTAATGTTGCGCTATTTTTTCTTCTTAGTCCACCTGGTTTGGGCCGCTTTTCGAGCCTTCTCTCCGGCAATCAAGCAGCACATCCGTCTCAGAAATTAAACTTGAATCCCAGTTGTACCTCGCGCGGTCCGATTGCTGTGTACGAGATTTTCCCGAAGGTATCATCGCCGACATTGGTATCCGGTGTCCCGAATACCGGATGATTCAAGGCATTCCTCGCCTCGACCCGGAACTCGAAGTTCATCTCCTCGCGTATCTGGAATTGCTTGCCGACCGAAAGATTAGCGGTGAAGGACCACGGTGAACGGACGCTGCCCAGTGCTCGCGGAGCATTCCCCAGAGTGAAAGGGGCAGGACGCAGGAAACTGGGGTGATCGTCAGGAGTGTTGCCTGCAAAGAAGTTGGGCCGATTTCACCCAGCCACTCCCGTTTGACCAGGCGTTCTCGGCTTGCCTTCACAACAATCCGCCAGATTTGGCCGCGTTTGGCTAGAATGGTCAATCCTCTGCTGCTGACTTGACGCTGACATATCGCTGACACAAACGAACCATTTGATGGCAAAGGTACTTAGGAGATCGATCCAGTCGGGGCGGTATGATTTCTGATAAAATCGCGGAGCTTCCCCAACGGGATGGGGTGTACCCGATGGGTTCTATTCCAAATCCGCAAATCTTAAGCTTTGCCGATTGCTCCCTCGATCTACAAACGGCAGAGTTGCGCCGCAACGGCACACGAATAACGCTGCAAGATCAACCCTTTCAGATATTGACAGCGCTGCTAGAGACACCCGGGCAGTTGGTCACGCGTGAGGAACTGATTAAGAGGTTGTGGCCGTCTGGCATATTTGTCGACTTTGACCAGAGTTTGAACAAGGGTGTCGGCAGGCTGCGTGAAGCGCTTGGCGATAATGCCGAAAGTCCTACATTCGTTGAAACGTTGCCACGCAAGGGATATCGGTGGATCGGCCCGTCGGTCTCCGGCGGCAAAGAGCCGCGTCAAGAATCCAATCGCGAGGAGCAGTCGGAGCGCCAGAAGGCGCGAGAGAGTTCCGGCTCCACTGCCCGGAATCTTCGATCTTTTTATCTACCCATCCTTACAATGGTTCTCGCGGTGGGAGTATGGTGGAAGAGCGGATGGATAGCCAAGCTGGCCTCTTCCTTGTTTGCCGAATCGACCCCGATTCGATCCGTCGCGGTACTGCCGTTGCAGAATCTTCTGGGTGATCCCTCCAAAGAATACGTGGTTGACGGCATAACGGACTCACTCATAACCGACCTTGCCGGAATCACGGACGCCCGTGTGATTTCTCGCACGTCGGCAATGCACTACAAGGGAACGCACAAGATGCTTCCCGAGGTAGCACGTGAGCTCAAAGTCGATGCCATCGTGGAGGGGAGTGTTTCCGAATTAGAAGGACAGTTGCGAATCAATCTTCAATTGATCGTTGCTGATACAGACTCTCATCTTTGGGCCCGGGCGTACGAGGGCGACCCAAGGAACATTCTTCTAACAGAAAATCAGTTTGCTCATGATGTTGCCAATCAGTTGCTGTCCCATAGTGGTACAGGCAATGTAGTTGGAGGCGGATGGCACACTGCACGGCTCGGTTCCGCGCACAATGGGGCGTGGACTTCCTTTCATTAAAGCAAAGCGTGGACACAACGCTGCCGGCGGGACGACTCACATTTCAAGTATTGGGCGCGGTCGCAGAGTTTGAACGAGAGATGCTCAGAACTCGGGTGAAAGCTGGACTGGAAATGGCTCGCCGGAATGGAAAGAGGTTGGGGCGTCCTGCGC
>JBKOUZ010000113.1:0-22581 GCA_046723715.1 Acidobacteriota bacterium
AGTTGGTGTGGAAGGCGTGGACAGACCCGAAGTATGTGATGCAGTGGTGGGGGCCGAAGGGTTTTACTTCGCCTGTTTGCAAGATGGATTTTCGCGTGGGTGGAAAATTTCTCTGCTGCATGAGGGCGCCGGATGGGCAGGAGTTCTGGAACGCGGGTGAATACCACGAGATTGTTCCCCACGAGAAGATCGTTTCCTCCATGTACTTTTCGGACTCGAAGGGAAACAAGCTTGAGCCTGCGCAATTAGGAATAGAACATGAGGCCATCGAGGGTGCGTACGATGTGACCATCTTTGAGGATCTCGGGAACGGCCGGACGAAACTCACATTCATTGGAAATGAACCCATGGAGAGCGCAAGGAATAGCGGGCAATTGGAGGGCTGGAACCAGATACTCGATAAGGTTGCAGCAGTTGTTGCCGGGCTGGCGCAGGCAAAACAGGCAAAATAAGAGGTTGAAGTTTTGACTGTCGTCATGCGTGAGTTACAGCTAAGGGTGACCGGGAGGCGCTGTGCACGCCGAATGGTGGTTTGCACTCGCCTCAGAAAGGCCGAAGTGCTTGACCTTGCCGACCTGGAGCAGATCGTTGACTGCTCCTGCGACATCTTCGATAAGCACGTCTGGATCGACGCGGTGCTGATAGAAAATGTCTATGACATCAGTCTTGAGGCGTTTCAGTGACGTTCAGCAACCTGCTTAATATGCTCTGGACCGTTGAGCCCACCTCCCCGATGCCCGTAGGGAGCGATATCGAAACGAATTTCGTGGCAATCACAACGCGTTCGCGATACCGGGCCCGAGTGCCTCGTCCGCATAGCTCGACCCCATACAACCCAAACCTAACGTCGATACCTCAAGATTGGCAAGTGTGCGCTTCTTCATCAAATCTCCTTACTGCTACGGTGCTACTTCACGCTGTCATAGTCTTTATCGCTTACAGGCTCCAACCAAACCGTTTTTCCCTTTTGAGTGGGTGTAACTGCGAGATAGGCAAAGCTACTGTTCGGTGATGCACCGTGCCAATGCTCTACGCCCGGAAGGCACTTTATTACATCCCCTTTGTGAACTATTCGACCGTGCTTTCCCCTCTCCTGATAATATCCAGTGCCTTCAGTGATCAGTAGCACTTGGCCACCCGGGTGACTATGCCAATCCAGCTTTGCACCGGCATCATACGTAGCTAGAGCAATACTCGGGTCGAACGTGCTGTCTCCTGCGTTTAGCTCACTGAGCCAGATATTTCCCGTGTGATTTTTGGCAGTAGACAGTTCACCTTTTGGAAAACCTGAATCTGCTGTTTGTGCTTGAGATTGGAAAATGAATAGAGAGGACACTGCCAGAGCAATGACTAGAAGTTTTGTTCTCATGTCTTATCTTCTCCTCGTGCTTTGTATTTGGTGGGTGCTGCCAATTCGGCCCCACTAGGGGAAGCTGTCTCAGAAATCGGAGCGCTTTCCCGATTCGGTGGCTAACTGTGTCACATCAAGTCGCGCTTTCCAGGGATCCGGAACCGCGCCGGCCGAGCCATCCACATTGAAATCGAAGATCAAGTCCTTGCCCGGATCGTAACGCGGCCAAGTCGGCAATCCCGCGCCATTTGGATCGCCCGTCCTGGCGAAGTTGACCCAATAGCTTTGCGCCATCCGAGAGACCGCCTGATCCTGGGGTGTCGGCGGTGGTGGTGGCGGCCCGAAGGCAGCGGTACCCAATGTGCCGAACACAAAGGCGATTTCGCCCCCGTGCGGTGTGCCGGCTCGAAACATTTCCCGCATCGCAGTCTGAACATAGGAGAATCGGTACAGATACACGGGCGAACCGTTGGTCGCGAAGGCGGTCGCTGCGAAGCGGGCCGGCTCGGCTTGCCCAAAGTCGTCATTTGCCCTCGATATCAGCGTGGCCAAATCCGTCGATCCGTCGGGATCGTAGGCTGCCTTCGCTTGAGCGCTCCACTGGCCGAATCGAGCGAACAGCTGCTCCTTGGTAGTCGCTTTTATCCGGTTGCCTGCAGTATCGGCGCTGTTGCTTCCAAGCATGATGGGAATGCGCGGCTGCCGGTGGGCCTTGTAAGCGGTCTCCGCAGTCTCCGTGATTACCTTGCCGTCAAGGATGGGTGTCGTCTCGTACGACGGAAGGCTGGCCCCCGATTGGGTCGGCGCGCCACGAAGGACCTCTTCTGCACTGAGTGCGCGCAGTTTGGCCAGCGCGGCCTGGTCTGTGCCCTCGATTCCCATCGAGTGCGCGAACCGTATCCCAATCGTCTCGGCCGAAACCGGATAGTTCGGATCAACACCGTCTTTGTTCATTGGCCGCGCGGTGAGCACGCTGTCACGCGAACCGCCAGACTGGACGATGGCTTTGTGGAACAAGCCGCGCGCCATTGGCATCGTCAGGAGGCTGTGCACCGAGACACCGCCCGCGGAGAATCCAAAGATAGTGACGTTGTTCGGATCGCCTCCAAATGCGGCGATGTTCTTCTGCACCCACTTCAGGGCAGCAATCTGGTCCATGTAAGCGTAGTTGCCCTTCGGCTCGTCAGGACGCTCATGGCTCAACGCGGGAAAGGCGAAGAATCCGAAGCGCCCTACGCGGTAATTGGCAGCGACCAGGACGACGCCCTGTTTAGCGAACTGGGTCCCGGACGTTGAGGGCATGGCGCTCGAGCCAAACATGAAGCCACCCCCGTAAATCCAGACCATCACGGGCAGCTTTGCCCCGGGCGCGGCGCTCGCCGGTCGCCATAGGTTCAGGAACAGACAGTCTTCCGACGGCGCCAAAGGCCGAGGCGCACCAGACGAGGGGGAAGGGCCGAAACGTGCCTGCATGCAGTCCGCCCCGAATTCCGCCGCCTGTCGCACGCCGGTCCATTGCACCGCCGCTTGGGGCGGTCGCCATCGCAGATCGCCCACGGGGGGCGCCGCAAAAGGGATGCCTTTGTAGGAAACGACAGCGTCCTCAACCACTCCTTGCAACTGGCCGTCGTCCACTCGCACAACAGGACGTGTTTGCTGCACGACGGTGCCGACACCCGCCACAGCTGAACCAGTGGTCGCCGCAGCGCCTGCCGGTTGCGCCTGAATAAAGGCCCATTGCAGCGTCGCCAGGAAACATAGTCCCAAAACCATAAGCTTCAATTTCATGTCGCAGTCCTTTGCCTTCCAGCTCTTCCTGCAATCGGCGATCTGCGTAGGCCTGAAAAGAGAAATGACCGGATTCCAGGCTGCGGTTGACCAGACCCGCCAGCCAGAAGAAAAACCAATGTGAGCATCACGAAAGCGGTCTCACTGCGGCCCTCTCATTTCCTGTTTCAGCAAAGCTTCACTTCAGAACCTTCATCTTCATCTTCCTTCGCGAGCTCTCAACTTCTTGCGCATAGATCTCCCTTTTTCGCCCGCTTCGAGCCGGCGATTAGCTTAGAGTTGGATCGTCCATCTACGTCCCGACAGTATGACCAAATGACCCTGAGACGGTAGCCCGATCCTGCCTTCCTATTGCCTATTCCTCTTGCTGGGCGAGAAATGAATGGCTTTGCTGGCGCCACGAGGCTATCTTAGAAAGGACTGTAGAGATCACTGACATGAAAAACACCCAAGAAAAGGCCACTCTGAGAGCAAACCGAGCCCGCGGGTTACAGGGAGAACTCGCACAGAAGATTACCTCCTTCATGGGCAAGGAAGAGAATCGGATAACCGAGATTCCTGGCGTGAGCGTTCACCGGAGAACTTCTCCTACACCTCCGTGCCGCACAACCTACCATCCGGGCGTCATCGTGGTCGCGCAAGGCCGCAAGCAGGTGAACCTTGGTCGGACGAGCTTCATCTACGACGAGTCGCATTTCCTCTTGACTGCGGTCGATTTGCCGATTGTGAGTTGGGTCGCCGAGGCGACGGAGGAGGTTCCCTGTCTCGCACTGTCAATCAAGTTGGACATGTCCATGGTGCGGGAGTTGCTCAGCCGTGAGGAAATTCATGTCGCTCCATCGGACAGTCCCGCTATATCAATCGGAGAAAGCACCCCGGAATTTCTGAACGCATGCTGCCGCCTGCTGGATCTGCTGGACAACCCTCAGGATATTCCCTTTCTGAGTGGTCTGATCCAACGCGAGATCATCTATCGTGTGCTACGGGGAAGCGTAGGAGCGCGCCTTCGCGCGGTAGCAACGCTCGGAGATCAAAGCCACAGGACGGCCAAAGCCGTTGCGTGGATAACCGCGAACTACGCTAAGCCGCTGTACGTAGAGGAACTCGCACAGATTGCCAGCATGGGGGTGTCCACCCTACATCATCATTTCCGGATGCTGACTGCGATGAGTCCGCTTCAGTATCAAAAACAGGTCCGGCTCCAGTCAGCGCGAAACCTGATGCTCAACAAGGGTCTGGATGCCGCCACCGCGGCTTTTGAGGTCGGGTACGAGAGCCCTACGCAATTCAATCGCGAATACAGCCGCTTCTTCGGTCAACCCCCGATGAAGAACGTTCGAGAGCTACTTTCCCAAAACGCTCCGAAACTCGAATTGGTCGGCAATCTGGGATGAGGAGCTTCTCCGGCAGCGCGACTATACTTCCCACGAGGTCGGGCCCACCGCAATCACGGAGCACCGATGCGCTACTCCATCCCCGCTGTGATAGCCATATCCATCTGCCTCCTTTCGACATCGTCCTTAAGCGCGTTTGGTGACCGCTAACTCTATATTCCAGAATACTTTACCTCTAAAGTCTCTGCTTTGAATACTTTGCGAGCTGAAGAACCATCCGACACCCGCAACCGGAGCATTCTGAACACTTTGCAGATTTGGGTCCGAATTTTTGATTCGCAGCCTCCCCTCCCGAATCGATATACAATCTGCATCCGGTGAGGCGCCTCCGTGGCATCGCGAACGCTGCGACTTCGAACCGGATCAACCTGGTATTCCGCCTTCGAGCATGACTTTCGCCACGCGCCCGCGTCTATTCCGAGTACGCGTCTGAATCACAGGAGCCCCCATGCCCCAACCCACGCGCGATAACCGCCAGACCCCAGACGCTTCTTCGTTCGTCTCCTTTGAATACATCTGGCACGACGTTCGCTTTGCTGTGCGCTCGCTCTTGAAGGCTCCAGCATTCACCGTGGTCGCGATTCTTGTGATTGCGGTCGGGATCGGCGCGAACACGGCCGTCTTCTCGGTCATCAATACAGTTCTGCTCAAGCCCCTCACGTATCCTGACCCGCAATCGCTCGTGCACCTGATGAACACCGGGGATCAAGGCTCTTTCCCCGGCGCGAATGTGCCCAAGTTCAATATCTGGCGGCAGCAGACGGGCGTGTTTCACCAGGTTGCGGCTTACGACAACGGCGGCGCCGGCCTGAACCTGACTGGCAACGATCAGCCCGAGCAGGTGCAAGGCGTGCACGTAACCGCGGACTATTTTTCAATTCTCGGTGCGCCCGTAATCGCGGGACGGACTTTCACCGCCGCCGAAGACAGCCCCCATGGCGGCAATGTGGTTGTGCTCAGTTATGGTCTCTGGAAGCGCCGGTTTGGCGGAGATCGCGCACTCGTCGGCAAAAACATTCAACTGAACGGACAGCCTTACCAGGTCGTAGGGGTAATCGGCCGCGAGTTTGTTACCGACAATCCCGCTGACCTCTGGTTGCCCTTTCAGTTTGAACTCACTTCGCCGGACCAGGCTCACTACTTCGGCGTGATTGCCCGCCTGAAGCCCGGCGTCACAGTTCCCATGGCCAACGCGCAGTTGAAACTGGCCGCCGCTCAATATCGCTCGACTTATCCCGGCACGCTGGGGCCGAATAACAGCTTCGGCGTGGTTTTGTGGCAGGAGTTGATGGTCCGCGATACCCGCTCGTCCCTTTACGTGCTGCTTGGCGCGGTCGGACTTGTGCTGCTGATATCTTGTGCCAACGTTGCGAATCTCCTGCTGATTCGCGCCACCGCGCGCAAGCGGGAACTGGCTACCCGCTCTGCGCTGGGCGCCGGACGCTGGCACATCATTCGTCAGTTGCTCACTGAGAGCCTGGTGATATCTCTTACCGGCGGCGTCCTCGGACTGATTCTTGGATTCGCGGGGGTTCGCTTCCTGCTCGCCATCAATCCCGGCAGCATCCCCCGCATTGGCGAAGATGGCTCGGCGGTTACGGTCGACTCCCATGTGCTTCTGTTCACGCTTGGAATTTCGGTGCTGACCGGAATCCTCTTTGGCCTGGTGCCTGCCATTAGCGCATCCCGTAAGAACCTCGCGGCGATTTTGAATGAGAGCAGCAACCGCTCCGGAGTAGGCTTCCGCAGCGGCAAGCTGCGTTCCGTTCTGGTCGTCAGCGAGATGGCTCTTGCCCTTGTGCTGGTGATCGGCGCGGCGCTGCTCATTCGCACTTTTATGAAGCTGCAGTCAGTCGATCCCGGATTCGACACCCACAACGTGCTCACCATGGCCATGTCAATCAGCGGCGACCGCTTTCAGAAGACCAGCGGTGTTGCGCAGGTCATCCGCGACGGTACCGAGAGGATCAACGCCGTTCCCGGCGTCACCGCCGCTGCGGCCGCCTGTTGTCTGCCGCTGCAAGGGGGTTTTGGACTGCCTTTCAACATCGTGGGCCGCGCCAACGGCAACAATCCCAATACTGGAGGCGCCGGATATTTCCCCGTCTCCTGGAGCTATTTCGATGTATTCAAAGTGCCCGTCCTCCGCGGTCGCAACTTCACCGAACGCGACAACGGATCCGCTCCCGGCGTGGTCATCATCAATGAGGCCATGGCGCGGCAGTTCTGGCCCAAGGCTGATCCGCTGAATGACCGCCTTGAGATTGGACCGGGCATGGGACCGGTCTTCGCCGAGCCTCCGCGACAGGTGATCGGTGTTGTGGGCAACACACGAGATGGCGGCCTCAATCAGGACCCCGGTCCCACAATGTTTATCCCGATCGCACAGATGCCCGACAAAGTTACGGAGCTCAACTCGCGCATCGCGCCATTGGAGTGGATCGTGCGCACGCGCATGGAGCCGCATACACTCACCGCCGCCATCACCAGCGCGATCCGCGAAGCCACCGGCGGCCTCCCGGTCGCGCACATTCGCAGCATGGATGAGATCGTCGTGCTCACCACATCTCGCGAACGCTTCAATATGTTGCTGCTTACAGTCTTCGGCGCTTCCGCTTTACTGATGGCTGCGATCGGTATCTACGGGTTAATGGCTTACTCAGTCCAGCAGCGCACACAAGAACTAGGCGTAAGGATGGCGCTGGGAGCCCAGGCCGCAAATCTTCGAAATATGGTGATTCGCCAGGGAATGCTGCTGGCGGCAATCGGCCTGCTCATCGGCATTGGCGGTGCGTTCTGGCTGACAAAGTTTCTGACCGGATTATTGTTTGGAGTGAAGACGTGGGATCCGCTGGCGTTTATTCTGACCCCAATCCTGCTCTCCGCGGTAGCACTATTGGCAGTCTGGCTCCCAGCCCGAAAAGCAACCAGAGTAGATCCAATGTCAGCCTTGCGTTTCGAGTAATCGTGTAGCGGCGGACACCTCGTCCGTTCCGCCGAGCGAAGCGAGGCGTGCGCAGCAGGTGCCCCATTGAAGCCCGATGTTAGCTCGAGTGGGGACGCGCCTCTGCCTGAAATCCCTGAACCCATTTGGGTTGACTCGCTACCACCGATGGTCGTTCACATTCAAGAAAATAATGCTATTAAATCGTTTTTTACGCGCATTTTTGCGATGACGACGTGCATGGCTTTTGTGTAGCATGTCCGCGAAAACATCTGCGTTCGGGCGTTGATGCTCGTGTTCCGGCCAGGCATAAGGAGGTTTCCATGCAAGCGTCGCTGTTTTCTTCTCCCCGTATTCCGCAATTTCTCCTCTGCATGTTTCTGATCACCGCCGTTTTGTGTATGCCGTCACTGGTGTACGCCCAGGCCTACTTCGGAACCGTCAGCGGCGAACTGACAGACGCCAGCGGCGCCGTCATCCAAGGCGCCAGCGTGACGCTCCTCGATGAGGAGAAAGGATTCAACTTCGTTACTACTTCCGACAGCAGCGGAAGGTATCTATTTCGATCCGTAGCGCCGGGCTTGTATTCGGTTACGGCCGACGCGAAGGGTTTCGCCAAAGTCACCAGTGCCCGCTTCAAGGTCGACGTTAACGAGAACGCGACCACCAACCTGACGGTAAAGGTGGGCGCAGCCAGCCAGACAGTGGAAGTGGGAGCGCAATCGCAGACCATTCAGACCGAGGATGCGGAGACTGGGCAGGTTGTGAATCGCAGATACATCAACGATCTGCCACTGATTGACCGCAACATCGTCGCCCTGACCTCTCTGGCCCCGGGCGTCACCGAGATGGATGACCAGTGCGGCGCCGATTGCACGGGAACGAACTTCGTTTCCAACGGCAGCCGCGGCTCGACCGCCGACATTTTGACGGATGGCGCTTCAGCGACGAATTCGGAACCGAACGGCGGCATCACCTCGGCGACATACCTGCCATCGCCCGAGGCCGTGCAGGAGTTCAAGGTTCAGCAAACCAATTTCAGCGCAGAGTATGGGTTCTCGGGCGGTTCAGTGGTGAACATGATCACGCGTTCGGGGACGAACAAGTTTCATGGAAGCGGATACGAGTTCTTCCGCGACGACAGCCTCGATGCAAACGACTGGTTCGCCAATCGCAATGGCGAACCCATCCCGCCGCTGCGCCGCAACAACTTTGGATTTACTTTCGGTGGTCCCATCATCAAGAACAAGACCTTCTTCTTCGTGGACTATGACGGCCTGCGCTCTTCGGGATTGAGCACGGCGAACGGAGCGGTTCCCACGGATCTGATGCGACAGGGCGATTTCGGCGAGGTTTGTGCAGCACAGGGAGGGACGTTCGATACCGCTGGCCTGTGCAATGTCGCCGCTGGCCAGATCTGGGACCCTTATTCCGGGGTTTTTGATCCCAACGCTGGGGGCGTCGTGCGCAACGCGCCTATCCTCTTTAATAATCTTTCAACCTACACCAGCCCGGGGCCGGCTTCTCAAGTACCAGGCAATCTGATCGATCCCGTAGCGCAGAGGATGATGGCTCTGTTTCCCGCTCCCAATGTCTCAGGCGATATCTATAACAACTGGTTCGGTTCTGGTGCAAGCCACAGGTCCAACGACCAGTTCGACCTGAAAATCGACCATCGCTGGAGCGAGAACAATCTGATGAGCGGGAAGTTTGCGTATCAATACAATCCCGCGGGCACAGGCCTGGATTGCTTCAAGAACTTCGCTGATCCCTGCCAAGGCGGCCCGGGTTGGAGCAACGCCCACCTCTTCGCCCTCACCGACACGCATACGTTCAGTCCCACTTTCTTGCTGAATGCAACCTTGGGATTCACGCGCGGGGTCTGGCACATCGACTCCTTCAACTCTCACGGGCAGGACGATCCACTGGGCACTCTGGGGTTCCCCTCGTACTTACAGAGCAATGGCTTCAAGGGAGTTCCGGCGATCTTCATCGACCAATATGCAAGCGCCGGATACGCCAATATCGGCACCGATCCATATGGTAACTACAGGCTGGGACAAGATACCGGACAACTTACCATCACGTTCGATAAGGTTCACGGCTCGCACGAGTTGAAGTTTGGTTTCGACGGAAGAATTCACCAGATCAACTACATCCAGACCAACTCCCCGGTCGGCAAGTTCAGCTTCAACCAGGATGGCTCCGACGCATGCCCCAGCGGTCAGGACGTGTGCGGCGGCGATCCGATGGCCAGCTTTATGATGGGCATGTTCACGCAGGGCGATGCCGGCAACGAGGGTGGTTCAAATTACGAAATCCAGTTCCGGCCTGCCACCACAAACTATCAGTACGGCTTTTTCGTGCAGGACAACTGGAAAGCCACTTCCAAACTTACTCTGAATCTCGGTTTGCGGTACGACGTCACGCTGCCGCGCACGGATCGCTATAACCGGCAGAACTGGTTTGATCCGAACGCGCCGAGCCCGCTGAACGGTGGCAGCGTCACCTATACCGATCCTGTGACTGGTAATCCGGTAAACCTTCCCCTGAAAGGCGGCGAGGTGTTCGCATCTTCCGGCCGGCGCACCAATTATGTGACCGATTGGCACGACATTCAGCCGCGCATCGGCTTTGCTTTCCAGTTTGCTCCCAAAATGGTGGTGCGCGGCGGTTACGGAATTTATTACGGACAGTCCCGCTCGGGGGTAACCGGTGTTGCTCCTTACGGCAGCCAGGGCTTCAATCAATACACTAACGTGATCACCGCCAATCCCGCCGACCACGCGACCCCTTATGCGCATCTCAGTAATCCGTTCCCCAACGGATTGATTCAGCCATCCGGAAATAAGCTCGGGCTGATGAACGATGTTGGTTTCGACGCGAACGGTCCGTTGCGCACTGCGGGTGCGAACCAGACCCCGTATGAGCAGAGTTGGAGCTTTGGCATCGAGCGCCAATTGCCGAGCAATATCCTGATTAACGCGGAGTATATCGGCAAGAAAGGAACCCACCTGCCTTTTAGCGGCTCCAACTACAGAAACCACTTAGGGCCCTGGGTGGAAGGTCTGCCGTTCGGCGATCCCAATGCACCTGACCCGTGTCAGGGCCTCACGATAGCCTGCCTGAATAATTTGGTGGACAATCCCTTTGCTGGATCTATCACCGATCCCAACAGCACGCTAGGCAGCAACTTCGATCAGATCCCGTATTTTCAGCTGCTGCTTCCTTATCCACAGTTCACCGGAGTAACCACAGAACCGCAGATGATTGGCAGTTCCATTTATCACGGGTTGCAACTGCTGGCAGAGAAAAGATTCTCCAATGGCTTACAGTTCCTTGCGACCTACACGTGGTCAAAGTCGATCGATAACTCTTCGCAGGCTGACGACAACGTGACCTGGCTGGGCAGTTTCTCCGGCTTGCAGGACCCCAATAAACCGTGGCTGGAGCGTAGCCTCTCGACATTCGACATTCCACATGTGATTCAGTTGAGCTACAGCTACGATCTGCCATTTGGACGCGGCCGCGCATTCCTAGGCAATATGCCGCGATGGGCAGAATTCATCATCGGCGGATGGAAGACGAACGGCATCTGGCGTATAGCGGATGGACGGCCGCTCACCTTTGACGTCGAAGACGGAAATCCAATTCCCACCTATGGCACGCAGCGGCCCAACATCGTGGGGACGCCCAAGCGCAACCATGGCTCTGATTTCGTGGACAACTATTTCGTCGACAACACAGTGTTCCAGCGTCCGGCCGATTTCACGCTGGGGAATGCTCCGCGTGCACTGGGTAGCGTGCGCAGCCCGTGGTCATTCACCAGCAATTTGTCCCTCGGAAAACAGTTCTACATACGCGAGCAGATGAATTTTGAAGTTCGCCTCGAGGCCCAGAATGCGCTGAATCATCCTGTGTTCGGAACGCCCAACACAACAGTGGATAATGACAGCTTCGGGAAGATTTTTTACACCTCGGTTGGACCAAGGCAGGTACAACTAGCTTTCAAATTCAACTTCTAAAGCCGGTCATTGTCCTCCGTGGATGGGCGTGGGGCAATTCGTGTCCCCTAACGGACTGCTGCCTGGCGATATACCTGTAGGGCGGAGGCCTCGTCCGCCCCGCCTCGCGAAGGAAGGCGTCGCTGAATGCAAGCCTTATGAAGGCTTTGGATAAAGCGTTTGATTTTTTTCCTTCGTACAGTGCTGATCACCGTTCTCCCGCAGAACTCCGCAGGTGAGCATCGGCTCAGAGCGATATGGTGTAATGGCCCAGTGTCTTGGCTTACCGTTCTCAATCGGGACGTGGTCGCCTGTACTCGCTGTCCGCGCCTGGTTACCTATCGCGAGCAGATCGCCCGCGAGAAGCGGCGCGCCTATCGCGAGTGGGAATACTGGGGCAAGCCCGTCCCCGGATTTGGCGATCCCCAGGCCCGCGTCCTGATCATGGGACTGGCTCCCGGCGCTCACGGCTCCAATCGCACCGGACGCCCCTTCACAGGCGACGCTTCGGGCAACTTCATGTATCCCGTGCTGTACCAGACCGGATTCACCAACCAGCCCACCGCCACAGATCGTAACGATGGCCTGAGGCTGAACGATCTCTACATCACGGCCGCAGTCCGCTGTGCTCCTCCGGACAACAAGCCCCTTCCCACCGAACTCGCGGCCTGCTCGACTTTTCTCGATCGCGAATTGGCGGGATTAGAAAAAGTGAAGGTGGTCGTAGCACTGGGAAAAATCGGCTTCGATGCCTATCTGAACTACCTGAAGCGTCGCGGGCTGCTGAAGGGAAAGAAGGACTACGTGTTCAAACATGCCGCGAGTTATGAAATGCCCGATCGCAAGATCCTGCTGGCGTCCTATCATCCCTCGAACCAGAACACGCAGACGGGCAAGCTGACGCGAGAAATGTTGCTGAAGATATTCAAGCAGGCGGCAAAACTTGCCGATAGAAAAACCGAAGCGCCGCCCGGGCCGGTTCGCTGACCCGCCCCTCGCTTGGGGTCACATCAGCCATGGGCACGAACCGGGGCGGCGCTTTCTGTCCGCTACTTCAGCTTGCTGACCGTGACTTCCAGCTGGAACTGCCGCTTCGAATTGGGATCGTCGACGCTGCCCACCACCATGGGCTTGCCCACCTGGGCCAAGGTGCTGGCATTGATCTTGAATTGCCGCACGATCGGGCGTGATTCGTGCCCGCTGGCCTGATCCGGCATGGCGAGGTTATTGACATCGGCACGCACCGTCAGCGGGATGCCCTCTGCGCGTTCCCCGATCCGGCACCAGATGTTAGTGCCCACATCCAAGTACTGAAAGGTTCCGGGCCCGCTGTCCACCGGCACTCGAGTACCGATCTTAATTTCATCCGCATCATCCGCATTCAAGTTCATCGAATATTGGCGGGTGTTGATCTTCTTCCCATCTTCCAGTTCGTTTACCGAGAAATCTAGCCGGTAGGCGTGCACTGGCCTGTCAGGTTGGCGGTGCGCTTCTTTTGCGGCATTGGCGTTTGCGATAGTTTCGGAGGTTGCCTCCTGGGCCCGGCTGGGAAGCCCAGCGCACATCATGAATGCCAGAACTGCGGTCACCGCCGGTATCTTGCGCATCTGTTTTCTCCTTGGATTCTCGTGTTTCTACTCTGGACCGAAATCTGCTGTGTCTTTGGACGCCGATTTGCTGCGTTCCTCGATTCGATCGCGCTCTAATTCCTCAGTTCGCAGTTTGGCCAGCAAAGCCGCTTGCTTGGGATAAACCGCGACGTAGCTGGCCAGAAGTTTTTCCTGCTCACTCAACGGCTGCGGAGAAGGGAACTGATCGAGTTTGGGAACGACGTTTGCCACCTGCACCGCACTGGCGACACGCAAGCGGCGATGACGCGTTTGCACGGCAGTTCTCTGTTCTGCTCCTCGATCCTCATGCAATGCCGGGTGCTCATCCATTCGCGGAGTCGATACCACAGAGGGTTGCGTCACTATGTCGTGCGATTGCGGGTTCGGTTTCCAGGGGACTGCCAGCAGCATAGCGAGGGTCGCAACCACGGCGGCTCCGATGCACCAACGCCACCATGTGCGGCGCGGTAAATTCAGGCTTTCGCTGCGCAAATGGGCAAGAATCCGATCTTCCAATCCTTCCCGCGGTTCGACCAACCCGTATTGCATCAGCGCCGCATCCAGCATGTGGTCCACTAGGTCGCCTGCCTGTTCTTGTCCCGTTCTCTGATTCTTCTGTTGCATGTTTTCATCCTTACTTGCCAATCATGTTTCGCGCCAGCTTCTCTTTCAAAATCTGTCGTGCTCGAAACACGCGCGAGCGGACCGCAGCCTCGTTGATCCCAAGCGTCGCCGCCACCTCCCGCGGGGACATTTCCTGGATCGTGGACAGAATCAGCGGCTCGCGCAATTTCAAGGGCATCGCGGCAATCAGTTTTTCCAGCACTGTGCCCATCTGTACACCTTGGACGGTCTCGTCGGCGGAATTGGCGATACTCGCTACTTCCGCCACCGGCTTCTCCGGATCGTCCAGTGCAAGCTCGCGCGTGCGCCCGCGGCGCTGACTGCGATCGACGGCGACACGCCACGCGATCCGCGCCAACCAGGTCTTCGAATCCTCCACCTGAGTGAGCTTTGAACCGTACCGTAGCACCCGCATAAACGTTTCCTGGGTCGCGTCCTCGGCGTCCTGATGACAGCGCAGAACGGAGTATGCGATGCGATAGACGAGCCGCGAGTGCTCTCGAACCAGAGCCTCGAGCAGGGCGTCTCTGCTTTCAATCCGGCTGCGCTCTATGCTCGCCCCGTCCAGGATTGCTTCTCCTGCCACCACTCGTCTGTCCTCAATCATGAAGACCGCCGCAGAATACTTTCTGTTTAGGAATTTCTGAAGACTGAACGTGTAGGGAGAAGCGGCTTGCGCCATGGTATAAGGAGACGGAAGTCGGGAATCAGATCTAGAGAGATATGGGAGGCTCTGGCTAGCAGACCGCTGAGTCTTGCCTACTGGCTGTCGACTCCGACAAACACCGGCTCAGGCTGCAGCCGGATACCCCAGACTTCTTCGACTCGATTTTGTATCTGATCCTTTAGCGCGAGGATTTCCGCAGCCGTAGCTCCACCGCGGTTAATGATTGCGAGAGAATGTTTGCTTGAGATCCCAGCATGACCGAGCGCGTAGCCACGCGCGAATCCAGCATGTTCAACGAGCCACGCGGCAGAGACTTTGTGGCGTTGCTTCGAAGCCGGATAGCTTGGGAGGGTCAGACCTTTCCTCCTGGCACGATCTTCAAGGTCCATGCGCTGCTGGTCCGATATAAGCGGATTCTTAAAGAACGAACCCGCGCTGCGGCAGTCGGGATCGGCTTCTACAATTAGCATGCCCTTGCGCGCGCGAATCTGGCGCACGGCCTCGCGAGTCTCGGCAAGGCTCGGGCGTGTTTGCCTGGCCTCGAAATGCCGCTTCAGGTCGGCGTATTCAACGAAAGGTGCGCCGTCTCCGATAAGCCCATACACAACGCGCAGGATGACAAAGCGACCGCGTTCCGTCGTGTTGAAGATACTTGAGCGGTATTCGAAGCCGCAGGCTTCCGCGCACAATTCCCGGATTTGATTGTCTTTGAGATCGAATACCTGGACTGACTCGATCGTGTTCGAGACTTCTTGTCCGTAAGCTCCCACATTCTGGACCGGTGTTCCCCCGACACTGCCGGGAATTCCACTCAGGCACTCGACTCCAGCGCAGTTTGCGGATACCGCCACATCCACAAAGTGATCCCACGACTCTCCAGCCCCAACTTCGAACGGAATTTTGCCATCCCGCTCACCCGGAAGCCTTTCAATTCCAGAGATGGCAACATGCAGTACGACTCCGGGCCAACCCGAATCGGACACAACCAGGTTGCTGCCTCCTCCAAGGAGGAATAGTGCCAGGTTACGGGATCGCGAGAACGCGACTGCCTCTTGCACGGCTTGCGGCGAGTCGGCTTCGATAAGGAAGCGGGCCGGTCCTCCAATCCGAAATGTGGTCAGCGGCGCGAGAGGCACATTTTCTTGGACGAGCATGGTAGGGATCGCCTTCAATATACACAGTAGGGGACGGGCCAGAGAATCCGAACCAGAGAGGCACGGTAGAATGGATTCACATCTGCTCGAGAGGAAGAACCTGCATGTCGATGTATCCCGAAATTATGTGTGTTCCCATGCGCGAGGAGTTGATCCGCTTGGGCGTCGAAGAACTTAAAACTCCGGAGGCCGTAGATCAGGCACTCACGGCGGCCGGCACCGCGCTCGTGGTTGTGAACTCTATCTGCGGATGTGCCGCCGGGCGTATGCGCCCTGCCGTTCGCCTCGCGCTGCAAAACGGAGCTAAGCCCGACAAAGCCTTCTCAGTTTTCGCAGGGCAGGATAAGGAGGCAACCGAGCGAGCGCGCAGCTACTTCACAGGCTATCCACCATCTTCGCCTTGTATTGCGGTGTTCCGTGATGGCCAGCTTGTCTATTTCATGCAACGCCGCGACATCGAATCACGCGAAGCCCCTGCAATCGCGGCCGATCTGAAAGCGGCATTCGATCGCTTCTGCGGGAAAAGCGTACCGGTGTAACCCGTGGAGACGTTGCTGGCAACGTCTGTCTGTTGGGTGACAACTATCCCGATCGGATGTGTGCCTACCGCTTCGGCGTGCGAGCCATGAATGTTTTCACAACGATTGCATTGGGCTGCACGCCCACGGGTATTAACGTCAGGAGAGAATACTCGGAAGTTTCCAAGGTGCGGTGCGGTTTGCGCTTCTGGATGATGGTGACGTCTCCTGATTCGGTATCGGCCACGAGCAGGTAGTTCTGATCTGGCGTCAAGGCCAGCGACTCGGGACGGCTGCCAACAGTTAGTGTCCCGATCCTGCGTCCCATATCAATGTCGTAGACCGCGACGCTGTTCGACCCGAAGTTTGAGACGTACAGCCGGGAGTTGTCGAGAGTGACAAGACCACGCGCCGGATGGTGACCAATCTCCTGACTGCTGCCCACTTCGTCATTGCCCGTCTCCACAATCGAGATGCTGTCGGAATCGAAGTTGCAGACGATCATCTCTCCGCCGTCGGGCTTCATGGCCAGGCTGACGGGAGTGCGTCCCACATCGAGCAGCGCGAGCACACGATCTTCGGGGCGCTCCGGACTTTGCAACTGAATGGACGCGACCTGTGACGACCCGGAGCACGAAACAAAGGCTTTGCTGGAATCCGGAAGAATCGCAATATCTTCCGGTTGCCGGCAGACCGGCAGGGTGGCTCGGACCCGCAACGCCTTGGCGTCAATAACGGAAACAGAATTATCGCCGCGGTTGGAAACGAGCACAGTTGAGCCGTCGGGCGAAACCCGCGCCAATCCGGGCGAGGAACCAACGCTCACGTGGCCGAGTGCGATTCGGCTGTCGAGGTCGATCACGCTCACATTGGACGAGCCCGAGTTGGCCACATACGCGCGCTTGCCATCCTGCGAAACGTCGACGTGGTACGGACGCCCATATACTCCGAGGCTAGCTACGACCGTGTTCGACTCGGCGTCGATGATGCTGAGACTGCTTGATCCAGTATTAACGACGTAGACCTCGTTTTTTTTGCTGTTGGCCGCGAGTCCGGTCGGTTCGCTGCCCACTCGAAGCGTCTTCGCTAATTCAAACGTGCGCAGGTCGATGACGCTGACAGTATTGCTCTTTCCGTTGCTGACATAGGCGTATTCCCGAAATGCCGGGCTGTAGTCGGCCAGAGACTGCTCGCGGAAATACCACCAGCCCGCGCCTCCAAGGATGGGAAGCAAAACAGCGATGAAGAGGAGCTTGCGCAAGGTAGAAATCGATTCGAGAGAAGAAAAAGCTTAGCAGAAATTCAAGCTCAGGTGCCTTGAAGGCAAAACTCCCACCCTTCACGCGACAAGGATGGGGCACCCCCGATTCGGGAGTTCACTTGGTTACTGCCGCCGCTTCAATTTCCGGCACGGTCCTTCCGACGACTGCAGCTATCTGACGAACCTGTTCCATCAGCAGATCAAACTGAGCTGGGAAGAGGGACTGCGGACCATCAGAAAGCGCTTCGTCGGGACGATCATGCACTTCCACAAGCAAGCCATCCGCACCCACGGCTACTGCCGCGCGCGACAGCGGAGTCACTTTGTTGCGCTTGCCCGTGCCATGGCTGGGATCGACAAGGATGGGCAAATGGCTCAAGCGCTGCACCGCGGGAACCAGGCTCAGATCGAGGGTATTGCGGGTGTGATCGGCAAAGGTGCGCACACCGCGTTCACAGAGCGCCACATTGTAATTGCCTTCGCTCAGGATGTACTCGGCCGCCATCAGAAACTCTTCCAATGTGGCCGACATGCCGCGCTTCAGCAGCACCGGCTTGCGGGTTCGTCCAGCACGCTTCAGCAGAGAGAAATTCTGCATGTTGCGCGCCCCAATCTGGATGACGTCGGCATACTCCTCGACCAGGTCGAGCGATTCATGGTCGATTGCCTCGGTAATGATCTTCATGCCAAACTGCTGGCGAATTTCCGACATGATGCGCAAAGCTTCTTCGCCAAGTCCCTGAAATGAATACGGTGAAGTACGCGGCTTATAGGCTCCGCCGCGAAAAAACTGAGCTCCCGCTCGATGCACGCGTTCGGCCACGGCGAAAGCCTGCTCCCGGCTCTCGATAGCGCAGGGTCCGGCGACGATCGCTAGACCCGGTCCGCCAAGAGTGGCTGCAGTTCCGGGAAAGCGGATAACCGTATTTTCTTCTTTGACGTCGCGGCTGACGAGTTTATAGGGCTTGGAAACCTGAATGACTTCCTGCACGCCCGGCATTTCTTCCAGCGTGCCCTGCTCGACTTCACCCTTATTTCCAGTGATGCCGATGGCGGTGCGAGTGGCTCCGGGCATGGGATGCGCCCGGTACCCAAGTTTCTCGATCTTTTGGCAAACAGAGCGCACCTGTTCTTCGGTGGCCTGGGACTTCATGACAACCAGCATAGGTTCACCTTAAGAAAACGACGTGTAGGGACGGGCCGCCCACGTCCGTCCGGTCCAGCGATGCTTGATCGCGGCTGCAGGAGAAGCCGCCAATTAAGTTTACCGTCGGCGGGTCTGCACCGCAAATGGGGCAAGGCGTAGAGACGTTGCAAGCGACATTCATCCGAAAGATACTCGGATTGTGCACGATATTCTCAAACTGCCTGCTCCGAGGCGTCCGCCCCGCCTGACTTCCCGCCGGATCGGCATTCACACCTCCTCGGCGGGCGGGGTGCAAAATGCCGCCGAGCGCGCGTACCGCCTGGGATGCAACACGTTCCAGATGTTTTCGTCCAGCCCACGCCAGTGGGCTCCATATGAATTGGCCGAGCCACAGTGCGCCGAGATGAACCGCTTGCGCGCCCAATATGATCTGAAGCCTCTCGTCATTCACACGAACTATCTGGTGAACATGGCCAGCTCCAACGAACTCTTCCTGCACAAATCCATGCAAGCTTTTCGAGGCGAGGTGGAGCGCGCCCTGGCTCTGTGTGCCGATTATCTTGTCTTGCACCCCGGATCGTTTCGCGGCGCCGACCGCGAACGAGGACTAGTCCGTACTGCTGCGGCCATTGCGGCATCCACTCAAGGCTTGGATTTAGTCAAAGGCGGACTCATGGTGCTCATCGAGAACACCGCGGGCGCCGAGTTCTCGCTCGGCGGCAGCTTCGAACAGGTCGCTGAAGTGCTCTATCGTCTGGACGGGATTGTTCCCGCTGCCGCGTGCATTGATACCTGCCATACCCACGTCGCCGGATACGACGTCGTCAGCGAAGACGGCATCTACCAGACTTTGCAGCATCTGGACCAGACTATTGGGCTGAAACGGGTTAAGGTCTGGCACTGCAACGACGCGAAGGCTGCTCGCGGCTCCAAACTTGATCGCCACCAGCACATCGGGAAAGGAACGATTGGCAGCGAGACTTTTCGCATCCTGCTTAACGACGCTCGCCTGGCTCACTCCGCCTTTATCGCCGAGACACCCATCGATGCTCCCGGAGATGATCGTAGGAACGTCGCTGCCTTGAAAAAGCTCGTCGGGTGATCTTAATAAGAACTCACGTGGCCCTCTGATATATTTGGCCGTTCTATGGCAACCATCTACGCGTAACGAAAAGGTTTGTATGAAGCTTTATCGCACACGGTCTGGGATTCTGGCGGAGTACAAGGGACAGTTTTACACAATCCATTCGCCCTCCTGGGACGAACTGGTGGTTCGCGAGGACCTGCTTCAATTCCTGAGTCAGCAATGCGAGCAACGTCAGGCGCTGGTTGTTTCCGTAGCCGACAATTTGTTGCCGCCGATCGGCAGCCAGGAAGTGTGGGCAGCAGGGGTCACTTATTTCCGCAGCCGTGACGCGCGGATGGAGGAATCAAAAAGCGCCGGCGGAGGAGACTTCTACGATTGCGTTTACCACGCTGAGCGCCCGGAACTGTTCTTCAAGGCGACGCCGCATCGCGTGGTGGGGCCCCAGGCCAAAGTTGCCATTCGCCAGGACGCACGCTGGTCGGTCCCGGAGCCGGAGTTGGTCCTCTTCATCAGTCCGAGCGGGAAGATTACCGGATACACGATCGGAAATGATATGAGCTCCCGGGACATTGAGGGCGAGAATCCGCTTTATTTGCCCCAAGCCAAAGTGTACGACCGCAGTTGCGCCTTGGGGCCTTGCCTCTTGATCGCGAATGAGCCGCTTCCGGCTGCGACCGAAATCTCACTGCACATTGTTCGTGCGGGTCAGTCTGCCTTCGCAGGTTCTACGGCTCTGGGACAGATGAAGCGCAAGCCGGAAGAATTGGTTCAATATCTCTATCGCAGCAGCAGCTTTCCCCAAGGCTGCTTTTTGCTCACCGGTACTGGCATAGTGCCGCCTGATTCATTCACGTTGCAAGCTGGAGACGAGATTCGTATCACGATTCCGCCCATCGGAACCCTGGTCAATGTCGTCGGGTGAGCGATACGAAGCAGATAAGACTGGCGGCGTTCGAAGGTCGCAATCTCTGGTTAGGCCCCGCGCGCGTGTAAAATAAAGGTTTGTTCAGCACGCTCCTTTGTTTATGGCGATCGGAGATAAATCAGTCAACGCCGTGACGGACGGATCCGAATCCGTCACACCCACAGCGCGTCCCAACGACGAGCGCTATGACGCACAGCGGGTCGAGACGAAATGGTTTGAACGCTGGAAGCAGGACCCCGCACTCTACGCCGCCGAGCCTGGCTCAGCCAGGAAGAAGTATTACGTGCTCGAGATGTTGCCCTATCCTTCGGGCGCCCTCCATATGGGGCATGTGCGTAACTATTCGATTGGCGACGCGCTCGCTCGCTACATGTGGATGAACGGTTACAACGTGCTCCATCCCATGGGCTGGGATTCGTTCGGCTTGCCGGCGGAAAACGCCGCTATCTCCAACAACACGCCGCCACGCGAATGGACGCTTGGAAACATAGCGAACATGAAGGCGCAGATGAAGCGCCTCGGGTTCGCCTACGACTGGTCGCGCGAAGTCACGACCTGCTTGCCCGATTATTATCGCTGGAACCAGTGGTTCTTCCTGAAGCTTTACGAGCAAGGATTGGTCTATCGCAAGAAGAGCAAGGTCAACTGGTGCCGGAAATGCGCGACCGTGTTGGCCAATGAGCAAGTGCTTCCCAACGGATGCTGCTGGCGCCATGAAGACACGCTCGTCGAACAACGCGAGTTGGAGCAGTGGTTTGTCCGCACTACAAAATACGCTGAGGAGCTGCTCCGCGATCTGGACAAATTGAAGGATTGGCCGGAGAAAGTGCGGACGATGCAGCGCAACTGGATCGGCCGCAGCGAAGGCACGCTGGTCGAATTCAAAATCGAGGGCGCAGCTGGGCCCGCCGGTTCGAGTATCAGCGTCTTCACGACTCGCATCGATACTATTTACGGTGCGACCTCGGTGCAGCTTGCCCCCGAGCATCCTTTGGTTGCCGATTTCACTCGCTACAACCAGCCTTTGGAAGTAGAAGTCCGGAAGTTGATCGCGGAACAACGTAAGGCGAAAGAAGCGGGTGACATCGGCGAGATCGAAAAGCACGGTGTGAACACGCACCGCTTCGCCATCAATCCTTTTAATGGTGAGAAGGTCCCGATCTGGATCGCAAACTACATCCTTATGGACTATGGCACGGGCGCGATCATGAGCGTGCCTGCGCACGACGAGCGCGATTACGATTTCGCTAAGAAGTATAAGCTCGAGATCCGGCTGGTCATTCTTCCCATCAGCAACGATCCGGAAGAGACCATGACCGAGCCGAAACTACCCTTCGTCGCACATCAAGGGATGACCATCAACTCCGGCCCGTTCAGCGGCCTGAGTTGCGACGATGCCATCAAGAATATGTCGGCATATGCCGCGGAGAAAGGCTTTGGCCAGGCAACCGTCACCTATCGTTTGAAGGATTGGGGCATCTCGCGCCAGCGCTACTGGGGCACACCCATCCCCATGCTCTACTGCGAAAAAGACGGCATCGTTCCAGTGCCTGAAAGCGATTTGCCGGTCATCTTGCCTGAAAAAGTGGATGTCACGCTCACCGGCGGCTCGCCCTTGGGGAAGGTACCGGAATTCGTGAACGCCACGTGTCCCAAGTGCGGAGGGCCCGCCCGCCGTGAAACGGACACGATGGATACGTTCGTCGATTCTTCGTGGTATTTCTACCGTTACACCGATGCCCACAACGATCGAGCGCCCTTCGACGGCAAAATCGCCCAATACTGGTTTCCTATCGATCAGTACATTGGGGGCGTCGAACATGCCATTTTGCACTTGATCTACTCGCGCTTTTGGACCAAATTCATGCGCGATCTCGGCATGATCAAGAATGACGAGCCGGTCGAGCGCTTATTTACCCAAGGCATGGTGATCAAAGACGGGGCGAAGATGTCCAAAAATTTGGGCAATGTGGTCTCACCGGACGACATGGTTGCGCGTTTCGGCGCTGATGCGGCCCGTCTTTACAGTCTTTTCGCCGCTCCCCCAGATCGCGATCTCGAGTGGCAGGACACCGGCATCGAAGGCATTCAGCGCTTCCTGGGCCGC
>JBKOUZ010000079.1:0-3659 GCA_046723715.1 Acidobacteriota bacterium
GGGCGGTAGAATCGAAACCGCATGGTTTGCTTTCGGTGACTACGACGTTGTCGTGATCACCGAGATGCCGAACAATCTCAGTGCAGCCGCTATAGCGATTGCCTTTTCCGCCGGAGGCGCATGCAAAGCGGTTCAAACGACGCCGCTACTATCCACCGCAGAAGCCGTCGAAGCAATGAAAAAAGCCAAGGATTGCGGCTATCGTCCTGCAAGCAGCACATCCGGGCGGGCTGCCTGACAACCCTTCGGTAGGCCGATTAACTCTTGCGCTCCTTTCGTCCGGCCTCACAGGTGCAGTGCATCCGCTTTCGGCATCAACGCACGGGCCGAAAAAAGAACCAATTCTCTGTTATGAAAAGGCCCAGCCAACCGGCTGGGCTTCGCTACCACCATCACTGACCGGATCCACCATCATTGACCGGATCGCAGAATAGACTCCATCACTAACTTACCCGTGGAATCCATCACCGCGACTACGATGGTTGCTTGATGAACATCCAGCCCAATATACTTTTCATCGCTCGAGGGGGCTGCTTTCTGTAGGTCATGATGCGAACGATCACAACCTACTCCTAAAGGGGCGCCCTTTTATAATGCGGTTACAACAGCTAAAGAGCGGGACGAACGCATGATCACGGAAGCTGCAAATCCAGCGCGTAAATTTCCTGGCTGCCGACATCGCGCAATATCGTAGGAGAATCGTCCGGGGCCAGACCGCACCACGTTCCCCAAGCTCCAATCGTCAGGCGCAATCCTTTCAGACTTACAATCTTCTCCAGCTTGTGGTCGCTGATTCTTACGCGATAGAGGGCAGGGTCGCTTCCAAAGGAGTGAAAGTAGACGTAGCTTCCGTCTCCCGACCAATTTGGGAAGGCGGCATTGACTATCGTCAATTCAACCCATTTTTGGGTTTTGAAATCAAAGAGCGCTAATTTTCGCGCATGGCCTGACATTGCTACGATATACCGACCGTCGGGCGACCAGTGAGGTGAGAAGAATCCTTCTGATCCCGGGACGACCGATACTTTGTGAGTTCGCAAGTCCAAAATATTGATCGTTTCATTAGACCAGTAGGCGATCGAGGCGCCATCCGCAGACCAGCTGGGGTCTAACTCATTTGTTGTCTGTTCTTCGGAACGCGCTGCCTGCGGGTTGCTGCCATTGGCGGAAACAATATAATTCCGGGCTGGTTTACCGGGCAGGGATCCAGTGAACACAATCTGTTTCTGGTCAGGGGACCAGCGCGGCAAGAAAGCTTGCATGGGAGGAAATGTAAGTTGGAGGCGCTCGCTGCCCTCCGCTTTGCTTCGCCACAGATTGCCTTCAGGGTATGTAACGTAGGTCACCCATTGCCCATCCCTGGAGAAGTCCACGCTGTGTGCTGAGATACCTGCAAGGTAGGGCTCAAACTGTTGGCTTTTCTGGTTGAAACGTACAAGTTCCCCGCGGGGCTGAGAGCCGACGGCAAAAATTCTCTTTCCATCCACGCTTGGAACGGCGCGGGAATAGCTCAGTGGTCCTGTGGTTAACTGCGTCGGTACGCGTGTTGCTTTGCGGAACAAGCCAGCCTTCCCGGGGATGGCCCAGATCTGTGTCTTACCGTCATGCTCGGATTGAAAAATGAAATACTTCCCATCTGGGGTCCAATCTCCGCAACATTCCTGGGCTGGATTACTCCAGCCTGGCAGCAAGGGATGAGGATGACTTCCGTCGGCTTGGATTTCCCATAGCGAAGATGACCCAGCCGTTAGGTCAAGCACTGATACGCGCAAACGTGAACCGTCTGGCGACCAGCGGGGCCAAGTCGCGAAGCCTGGGAGAGAGACGAATTTTTTGGGCTCCGTTCCACTAGGGGTGGTGACGTATAGGTCGGGGCCATTGGCAAAAAGTATTCTCTGTCCGTCTGGAAACCAGGTTCCGTCATGGCCCTGTAGTTCCCCGAGTCGGTGCGGCGTCCCGGCGGGAAGGGGCAACAGCCAGAGTGGGGCCTCATACTGCACTTCCTCATATGCAGGGACGAAAAGGAAAGACCCGTCTGGGGATATATCTGCGATTTGGTTCACCAAAAAAGGGGTAGGAATCGCCAATGTTTCGCCCCCCAAAGTGGAGACTTGCGTCAACACGGGCGAAACAAAGGGCGCTTCTACGTAGTACAGCCGCGAGCCGTCGGTGGCCAGACTGTTGCCATAGACGCCGGAGGAAAATTTGGCTCTACCATCATTCGTCAGCTGGACGATCCTCGAGACTTTGAGAGGCAGCAAGGGAAAGGCGAACCGGAGAGCCAGAATTGCGAGGACAAACAAAGCGATCGCCGCAGGCACAGTGCGAATCCACCTAGTTCTTGAGGACGCGACTTGGGGTTCCTCGACCATTTCCCGTTGGACTGCCGGCGCGGGCGAATGTCCCGATTCCGTGTTGCGCTTCAGGCGCTGCAAATCAGTCCGCATTTCTGCCGCGCTCTGATAGCGAAGATTGCGGTCTTTTTCGAGGGCCTTGTTGATGATGTCGTCCAGCTTCGGCGGGAGGTCAGGATTCAATCGCACTGTGGGGATCGGGTCACGGTCCAGAATGGCGCTAAAAATTACGCCTGAACTTTGCCCGCGAAAAGGCGTGGCGCCGGTGGCCATCTCGTAGAGTACGGACCCGAATGAAAACAGGTCGGTGCGGGCATCCAACTCTTTGGCTCGCACTTGCTCCGGTGACATGTAGGCCACGGTCCCCAGCGCACTGCCGGGGCTGGTGAGATGTTCTTCGGACTCAATCGTCGGAGCGCTCATGCCAACGGCATCCGGCTTGAGCATAACCTTTGCCAGCCCGAAATCGAGAATCTTCGCCTGTCCGCGAGCCGTCACGAAGATGTTGCCGGGCTTGATGTCCCGGTGGATGATGCCTTTCGAGTGTGCGGCGTCCAGTGCATCGGCGATCTGGATGCCCAGATCGAGCACTGTTTCGATCTCTAGCGGCTTGCCTGCAATCCGATGCCGGAGTGTCTGCCCTTCCAGTAGTTCCATCGCAATGAAGGCTCGTCCACTAACCTCATCTATCTCATGGATCGTGCAGATGTTTGGGTGGTTTAACGACGACGCAGCCTTCGCCTCTCTCTGGAAACGGCTGAGAGCTTGTGCATCGTAGGCGAGTTTTTCGGGGAGGAACTTCAGGGCGACGTGGCGACCGAGTTTCAGATCTTCGGCCTCGTAGACCACACCCATTCCGCCGCCCCCGATTTTGTTCAGAATGCGGTAATGGGAAATCGTCTGCCCTGCGGGTTGGGAGGGCGTTGTCACGGAAGACATGTTAGGTGTGGGCGAGGGGGAAGGTCAACGAAATGGCATCAACCAATTTGTAGCGAAAAATCCTGTGGGTGTTGAAAAAGTCCCTCAAGCGAACGCCTTTTCATCTGCGGGGTGAAGTTGCCGGTTTGTTTTGTCTGCGTTCGACTAAGTGGTGGCCGGTATAACCGCTGTTTTAGGCTGATTGAGGAAGCGCACCAGTCGCTTGAGGTTCTGAGCTACCGCTGGCAGGAAGAACTGCTCGCGCACGAACCTGAGTCTGCGCAGACGCAAGCGCCGTAATCCGATCTGATTTTTCAGTTCCGCGAATAAGGCTTCCACCTTCTTTCTTTGCCGCTGTGCTTTAGCGAACTCTGGCGTGTGGACCAA
>JBKOUZ010000095.1:0-5766 GCA_046723715.1 Acidobacteriota bacterium
CGCTCCATTCAATTTGCATAAGTCCCGCGTCCGCCGCGCCAGCGGCTTCCTTCTGACGGCTTTTTCGAACACGACGCCCCACACTTCCTTTCAGTCTTACGCACTGATCCCGGCGTCGTGTCCGAAAAAGCACTAGCGTCAATCAAACCCCATAAACATCTGATTTCGGGCAACGCAGCCTTCTATTCGAGACTGAACAGATTCGTGCACTTGCCTACGGGCGTGGAAAAAGGATTTTGGGCAGTTCTTGCGGCTCGGCCGCGACAAGTTATAGTGAGAAACTCTCCAGCTTCCTGATGCATCTCACCAGGCCTAAAGCATAACCCGTTCTTACACACAGCCTCCCGCGGCCTAAGGAAGACCAAAAGGCTGGATGATCGGGCAAGAGGAGTTACCATGCGTACGATTCGGTCCCTCCGCGCCATACTATTCGCACTCCCGCTGCTAATGATGGCGTTGCCATTATCTGCTCAGATGCGAATCTCGGTCTCATTCGGTCCGCCTGCTATTCCGGTGTACGAGCAACCTCTTTGTCCGGGTGAGGGTTACATCTGGACGCCTGGCTACTGGGCATGGGACGACGTCGAAGCTGATTACTATTGGGTGCCGGGCACATGGGTACTGGCTCCGGAAGCCGGTTTCCTGTGGACGCCGCCTTATTGGGCCTGGGATAACGGCGCGTATGTTTTCTACGACGGCTATTGGGGTCCGCAAGTGGGCTTCTATGGCGGGATTGTTTATGGCTTTGGGTATTTTGGTACCGGCTACGTAGGTGGACGGTGGCAAGGCGACCGCTTTTTCTACAACCGCTCTGTTAATAATGTGAACGTCGTGAATGTTCGGAACGTTTACAACGAAACCGTGATCAACAACAACGTGACTGTCAATCGGGTCAGCTACAATGGCGGTCCGGGCGGCGTTCAGGCACGTCCGCGGCCACAAGAAGAAGCGGCGGCCCGTGCGCGGCATCTTCCTCCTGTCGCCGCTCAAGCTCAACATTCGCAAACGGCACGTTCGGAGCGCGAGCTGCATGCCTCAGCCAACCGTGGCAGGCCGCCGGTCGCGGCCACTCCTAAGCCTGCGGCGTTTCGCGACCGCTCCGTCGTACCCGCAAGGGCGGCAGGTGCGCCTTACAATCCTCCTGCCAATCCTCGCAGTGCGCAGCCGCGAGCTGGGAATACGCCTGCCAGTGCGGTACATCCCAGAGACCTCCCACCAGTTGAACGTCCCGCTCCGGCGGAAAACCGGAAATACCAGCAGCAACAGGAGAAAGTGTTTGCCAAGCAGGAACAGGAACGGCAGAAGCTTCAGCGGAAACAGGATCAAGAAGACCAGCGGGTTCAGCGGCAGAATGCCGATCAAGCGAGGAAACAGCAGATCGAGCAGCGGCATCAGCAACAGACGCAGCAATTGCAACAACGACATGTACAGCAGCAACAGCGAATTCAGGAAAGACAGACACCACAGCCCAAAAGGTAGTCCGGAGTTTTCAGACCTGGGGTTTATCACCAGCAGGGGCCACCCAGGTAACATGGATACATCACCATCCGCGCCGCAGAACTAATTCTCGTACAAAGCAGCTCTGCTCGTCTCCCTCGCGGTTGTTTGCTCACTTTGAAAAAAGGATCATCGGCGACGTCTCGTCAAATTCAGCCGATCTTGAATAGCTTCAAAAATCCCAATTACATTCGTTCTTGTCGGGGAGTGCGGAATTAGTGATTTGCTTCCCGATTTCTACTCCGTTGCCCCACGTTGCACCTTGAATTGAAGAACAGACAAGCTGAAATGGCTTGTTCCTAAGACTTTCAGCAATGTGCTGGAATGTCCCTACAAAATTGAATGGTCCGTTGACGCACATATCGCCCGTGAACAGGATGCGCTCGTGGGGTAGCCAAGCCACGGCGTCGCCATGCGTATGCGCCACCCCCAAGTAGGCTCTCGTAAAGGGAAGATTGCTGGATTAGTTTGATCGGTGGGAAAGAACTCTGCGCCGCAGCGCTCTTCCTCCCCAGAGAGGCTGCAATACTGCCAAATGCTCTTCATTGACTTGCCATTCCTCCAGTCCTAACATTTCAGCCCAAATGATCGGCCAGACCCTCGCATTACCGCGTCTTGGAGAAGCTTGGCGGCGGAGGGATGGGTGTTGTCTACAAGGCCGAAGACGTCAAACTCGGCCCGCTTCGTCGCTCTGAAGTTCCTGCCCGATGATGTAGCAAGAGACAGTCTCTAACACGGTTCCAACGCGAGGCCAGAGCAGCATCAGCTCTCAACCACCCGAACATCTGCACGATTTACGAAATCGACGATCAACATCGGCAGGCGTTTATCGCCTGGAGACTGCAGGATGAGACCTGGTACTTACGTACTCTTTTGAATTGGGAACTTGGGGAAAGATTAGGTGAAAGAAGCAGTACTACCCGATTGGCGCCGGAGTCCCGACTTGATCTCAGGATACTGGCGCCAGCCCCCTTTTTGACGACCTTCGTGCCAACAGTATTTCTCCACACCGTCGCTCGGCCCGAATATCGGAATCTCCCATATTCCACAAAGCGACCTTAGTAACCATGAACACTCGGCCCGTACCCTTTATCCTTCCTTTCAGCAAGAAATAGCGAAAATGGAGTTGACCTATGGACGTATCCCGGCCAGAAGAACGTGCCCCAGTCGATTTAGATATGCGTGTATGGGGCATGGGAGCGGATGGACGTGCCTTTTCCCAGTGTGCTCGCGCCCGCAATATCAGCGCCGGAGGCGCGTTACTCTGCGGGATTGAGCATGAACTCAAGATCGGCGACACGATTGGAGTGAAGGCTGGTGAGAAAAAAGCGCGATGCAAGGTCGTCTGGGCGATGAAAACCGGGTCGGTGCAGAACATTCAAGTCGGCGTGCAACTTGTGAGTAGGCTGGAATGTCCATGGAGAGCTTTGCTTCCAAAGGGTGAGGGGGATGCACCCATTGTTGCGGCCGGTTGTCGAAAGTGGGAACGGCACAAGATTACTATCTTGATCGCTCTGTACGATGAGCGAACCTCCGTACCGATTCGCATTACAGCTACCGATGTGAGCGGCAGTGGTTGTTATGTTGAAACCCTTTCGCCTTTTGCCATCGGAACCGCTATGGGCGTGGAACTATGGATTGGCCCGGAAAAGGTCATGACACGGGGCTTAGTGCGCACGAGCGATCCGCGAATGGGAATGGGAATCGAATTTGTTGGTTTGAAAACGGAAAACCAACAGCAATTGCAGGCTTATCTACACGCTAAAGACCCATTCGGCTGTTCATTGGGGAATCTGCCTCGCCCGGTCCGATAATGCCTCCAGAATGCCGGCCACGTTGGAACGTACGAATGGTGAATACAAAACTCGAACGTGGAAATGGAGTTGCAATCGTTCAGATGCAAGTGCTTTGATGAGCCGCGCCACGGCCCCCGCCTGGTGGGTTACGTCGATGATAGGTTGTGATGTTCTTCCGTGTACCAAGATGGGGCATATTTTTCGAGAAGATCAAACAATAACTGCAATGCTCTCACGACTTGGGTTTGCTTTTTTCTACGTTCCACAAGCTCGAGCTCAAGGCTCCCACGTCCTGACGTGGATCACCAGCCCGCACCGCGTCAGGGGTATCTTTCTGCGATTGCGCACGGCAAATTACGAGAGGCATTCGGCTCTCATTTTGAAGTTCCATTGCATAAAAATACGATTTATGTTTCACTGCTCGCAAATGCCCTGATGTGCTCTTGAGCGAAAGCTAGCAGTCTAGGCAGAAATGAATGGAAACCCGCTATTATGCCGCCAGTGATCTGGGAGAGATCGGAAAAGGGGGCGCCAAGCAACTGCGGCTGAGAGCGCATTTCCTCCAAGATTCCGTCGATCTCTTCGGTACTTTTTTCAGGAAACAGGTTCGTCAAGACCGGCCGCATTTCCGAGTCGCTGGTCGCTAGGCGCGAAGCATTCCAATACGCGCGTTCAGGTCATCCAGACACTGGGCCTCGTGCTTTGACATTGCGGAGAGCCGAGCATAGAGTTTCGCCGATAAACAATCTCCCTCCAGGAGCATGCCATGCGAATCAAAACTGTGTGTTTGGTTGTGAGTTGTCTTTGCGTAGCTTCGTCCTTTGCGCAAACCGGTTCCAGTGCAGGATCGAACACGCAAGAAATCAATGCGCAAAATGCCAACAACGTTTGCCGCGTTTACTTCTCCATGCCAAAGCCCGGTATGAGTCAACAGTATGAAGCCGGACGAAAAAAACATATGCAGTTCCATCGCGCCCAGAAAGACACATGGACATGGAACACCTTTGCTGTTGAGACCGGCGACAACGCGGGTATGTACGTTACCTCGTCGTGCGGACACGGCTGGAAAGACTTTGACGAATGGGAGGCACGCATGGGGAAGGCGGATACCGCCGATGGAGCCACAAATTTGTCCCCTTATGTTCAGAGTGGCCGCAATGGTTTCTATGTATATCGTTCAGACATGAGCCTAGCTCCGGCGAACCAAGCTGCTGCGCCGATGACCGCGGTGACGGTCTTCGTTCTTCATCCCGCGGCAGGTCCTGACTTCATTGCTGCGATAAAGAAAGTGAATGATGCATTGGGTAAGCAAGCGGACTGGCCCAAAACCAGTGGCTGGCTGCAGTTGGTTAACGGAGGTGAGGGGCCCACGTTTGTTCTGCTTAATAGCCGAAAGAATTGGGCGGATTTCGCGCCATTACCAAAAACTTTGGCAGACGTGCTCAATGATAGCTATGGGAAAGAAGCGGCAGATCAGATCCAGAAGACCATTCGCGACTGTACGGCCCACCAGTACACGGAAGCAGCTGCGTATCGCGCGGACCTCAGTTATACGCCAGGAAAATAAGACTACCCTGTTGCAATATCGCGATACACACCCCGCCCTTAGGGCAGCTCCACTACGGTGTTCGCGGTAGTGTCAGATCGTAGGGCATCTGACAAATTACAATTACATGCGGTTTAATGTCTCCGATTTTCCCCGACCCTCTCCCCCAGAGTCGGGGTTTTTTTGGCGAAGACTGTGACGTTCAATCCATCATTGAACATCGATATGCATCGATGTATCATCGATTGCGATGATAGCGTCCGCTGCCGTCCCCTGGCCCGCTCTCGTTGAGCAACTCCGCAATTTAATCCGACTCCATGTGCAATGTTGCCCACCGGAAGAATACGCATAACTGTCGTCGCGATGCAGAACAAGAACCATACAGCAAAAAGTCGCACGGTCTTTTGACTAATGCAGTTACGGAAGCGATCGTCGCGCCTTGAAACGAGATCCTCCGTACGTAGCCGTGCCCGCGATTATGCCATCAACGTAAACGTCCACTTTTGCAACTGCGGTATCATCGAAGGCCCATCCGGACACATTCGTTGATCCGGATAACTGAGCGTTGGGCGCGGGGACGTCCACTGACCCAATCGGCGTAAAAATGTCGTTCGGGTGAAGCTTATTGTGTAGGTCGCAAACCACTTGCCTGGCGTGCTTGTAATCCCCCGCAATTAGATAAACGTCTCCTTCCAGCACGTTATTCGGGCCGAAGCTGAAGAATGTACGGGGGGCAAAATACTCGGTTCCAAACCCAGTTGGCCCCGAATCAGGCCTCTTTAATTGCGTAGTTCCGAGCACTTCGTGGAGCTGCTGTTCGCTGAAGTACCCCGCCTCTGCCGCCTCCCCCATCAGTTGGTCCGGCTGCTGCCTACGCGGAACGTCCGTAGCTTCCGGTGAGTTTGCCGAAACCCTGTTGGAGACAAG
>JBKOUZ010000261.1:0-20909 GCA_046723715.1 Acidobacteriota bacterium
GCCCTCTGGGGGAGCAATGCCTTGTGGGGCAGCAGTAGCATGGACGCTTTCAATGCTCTCTGGGGCAGCAATGCGTTATGGGGAAGCACGATGAGCAACACGACTCAGTCCCTTTCAGTGGATGTAAACGGAGAAAACTGAATTAAGAGATGTTGCGATAGCCGCGGCGGCTGCAGAAGGAAAGAGAACCTTCGCTGGCGTGAAGTCAGGCACTCCTACGCTATCCGAGCGAACCGGTTGGACCGGGCACAGCTTCATCTGCTCACACACCGAATTGACGATCCTGAGTTGCTTGCTTTCAGGTGGCAAACAGCCAGACGGACATCGAGTAGCACGTCCAGATGCCCGCCACAATACATTTGTTTCTCCCGCTCAGGGGCCCATGGAAGCGAACTCGAATGCTTGAGAACACATTTTCAAAGTTCGAGCCGATGAGCCGGATTGTTGCAATTATTATCACGACGATAACGGACAGCATCGTCGCGTACTCGGCAATGTCCTGAACCTCGTCTTCGCGCCAAAGCGCCAGAAGATTGTCCACCGGGAGCATCCACGTCCTCAGGTTAATTGGTTTGATTTCTCCCCCGTGTTCCGCAGGTTAAAGATAACGAACATAGCGGAACGTGGTAGATGAAGTCAGTTACTCAGAGGGCCACAAACCACGTCCGCCTTCGCCGGGCGATACTCAGGTTGCGAAGGTCGTTCGCATGGTCGGGTCGAATGACTGACGCATTCTCAAGCGTTGCGAGTTCGCCACAGTAGTTATCAGCGTCATCAACTCGTCAGGTTTCTATTGTTCTTGCCTTCTCCGACCTGCAGATCGGGCACCGCTGAAACGATGGAGCAGGCGCTTCCACCAGGGCCACTTCTGTCTCTCAGAACGGTGCTTGTATTGATGCCATCGAGCTTCAGCGTATTTCTTGCGAAAATCTGAGTCGCTGATCCCCATCGAACGCGTTTCTTTCATCGTCACTGCTAGAAAGGTGTTAGTGGTCGATAACAACGAATCAACCGGTCGCGCTCTCTGCGTGGTTTCATCAGCACGTTCGTTGGCGCTTGCTTATCAAACTGGAGCTTGGATGCGGGGAGTAGCGCTGATGTTACTTACAAAGGTCCTTAAGAAGTACTGTCAAGCGCAGTTCGTACGTCCCAACGTTTCGAAAATTCGTTGAGGATTTGGCGAAATAACCGCTCTATGAGGTGGTGTAGGAGTTGTAGTGTCCTCAGTATTGCGCCTCTATTGAAGCGAACTCGAAACGCTTGAGAACACATTGTTGGAGTTCGAGCCGATGAGCCGAATTGTTCCAATTATTATCACGAGGATGACGGCCAGCATCACCGCGTACTCGGCAATGTCTTGAGCCTCGTCTTTACGCCAAAGCTCTAGAAGATAATCCACAGGAAGCGTCCACGTACTTGATTTCAGGTTAATTGGGTTATCCCATTCCGCCGAGCAAGAATAATGGAAGCTTTCGGAACGTTGGCGGAGGAAGTCAATACCCAGGGACCCCAAACAAGTCCGCTTTCGACGGTAATACTCACGTTGCGAAGCTCGATACGGTCTGGCGTACTCGTCTAAGGCTAAAAAACTATTTCGCCGTACTGAGTGTCCAGATTTCCAACAACAATGCTCCAGAGCGAATGCACAACTTGGATCAAGAGACCGGAAATGGCAGTTGGATTTAGACCGGTTCTGTCTGCCTGACGTACTTCGCCCCTGCTAGAGCAGCCCGAAAAGCCCCAAATACCCATCGCTTCTCCCGATGGCAACGGGCCTACCCCCGTCAAACTTGCTTTCGAAAGGAGTCGGTTGCAATCACAACGCCTTTTCGCGGACAAACGATAGCTCAAAGGTGACAAATTAGAATGGCCCAATAGTGGCCCCCAATAGCACGAACGTGCCACAAGTGGGGGGGGCACCTGAAAGCCGGTTTGACGCTGATGGCCCACTCTCGGCTGCCTCCTTGCGCTGGCGCGCCTGAGACTCCTTCATAGGCTGCGGGCGTGTGTGGCGGGAATGGTCCAGGGGCGAGTGAATGACAGTAGAAACCAGGTATTTACCAGTGGAGATGTAGCCGCAACCATTATCGGGGAGCACAGTAGGCCCGGCCAAGCAAACAAGAGCCTCTTCAAGAAATAGGTGTATGATATGCGGACGATTCTTCGGAGACCTGCTTTGTTGTATTTGCAGCAAGCCTGTGCCGCTTGAAGACGCCGAGACCGAGGAACACGGCATGGGCGTTCACGAGGAATGTTAATGGCTGGAGCTGAGCAGAGTTAGCGAAGACGCGGGTCAGTAGTCAGGCTTGGATCGCGCAAATCGCCAATTCATGAGCCAAAAAGGAAAATCGAATTATGCTTAATACACAATTACGGAAACTCTGGACCGGAGAAGAAGGTCAGGACATTGCCGAATATGCGGTGATGCTGGCAGTCATTCTGGTTCTGGTAGTTGGAACAATTCGGCTGGTAGGCTCCAACGCCAATAATGCATTTTCAAGTGTTGCGAGTTCGCTTCAATAGTGAGTCAGGGGACTTCTCTCGCACTCATTGCACAGCGGCTTATCCCTGCCTTTCTGCTAATACAGGGTTGGCTTCCGCTAATGCGACCAGAGAACTGTTGCCTGTATTCACGGGAAATGGACAATGTCGCCCGCCGGGCCAAAATGAACCGACCGATTTCTCCAGTGCTGATACAGCATTAGGCCGCATTTTCAGAAAGAACGCGACTGTTCTACGGACCGGACCTGATCTGCATTCCTGTAGTTCTGGGCCTTGATTAGACAGGATGAGCGGATGAACAACGATCTTTGTCAACCGACGAGTTCTAAATTGCGAGAAAAAGTCCAGAGTTAGTGGAGCTAGCAACATCGGATCGGACCGCGTGGTTGAAGCTGGTTTGGACAGCACTGGTTGAACAGGATCAGCCAAGCGAAAAATACTGCTGCAGGGCGCCAACACACTCCTAAGCAGAAGCTCTTCACAAGGATTGATTCCTCATCAAGAAGGTCTCCGTGGAAATGTTCCCGAGTGCTCCCGATGCTACGGTGTCTTTGGCGCAAGCCTCATCGGCTTGGGAACTCTGAAATCAGAACTGCATCGTAGCGTCCTATGGTCAAATACCACCAGTGAATCTTGCCTCCTTCCTTTTCCGCAGCGTTCCCAGCGGCGTCGAGTCGCGATGGGCTTTCCTTGATTTCGACAAGCCCTGTTGCGTGTAACGGACGAGGGTCACAAAATGCGGCATAAAGTCCTCCTCCTGTTGAGTCCGAACACTACGCTTCTCAAAGCACGCCAGTCAATGTGCAGCGCAGCCCGAGCCATAAGGACGGGCCCTCTTCCGTGTGGTTTATCCTCAGTTCTCCACGAGAAGCAATCATTCAGCCATGGTACGAACGTAATCTTTTGAATTGGCTATTTTGAGGCAAACTTAAGTTACGCAAGACACATACCCGTGGCGCCGGCATTTTTCCTGTCATAGGTTCCGGCGCCACACCCCAGCCTGGTCTACGAACGTTTCAGACTGCAGGAACTCAGTTAGGCGCATGCCTATACTGATCGACTGCAGCAGTTCCCCTCTACGTTCAAGGGCGGGTCAGAACGGTTTACTATAGGGATATGAACGGTAGTGGCGGGACCTCTCTAAAATACTTTTCCTGGACCGATACGCGGGAGCTTATTGGTTCATACCATATCTTGGCGGTCACGTCAGATTGGGTGCTTCCCCAACGCTATACTCACATAAAGTAACGGCGGGAAAAGCCTGGGCGGGTATTCCGATATTTTTATGCAAAGCATCTTATGCCCCAGGAGTTGCGCCATCTGTACAAAGCGGGTGCAATTGCTGCAAGCGTGACATTACAGGTAAGTCCTTCGGGGACTTCAATCGGCATGAGTGCGACTCCCCTGCGTGCGGTATCAGAGCAGCCAAAGCGCGCCTTTTTCAAAGCAGTATCCCCATGGGCAACGAAATCTCCCGGATTCAATCAGCGAATGATGAATCCAGCAACCCAACGGGCTCCCCTGGCGGTGCGTGTGGGCCAGGGCGAAAGTCGGAAACTGAATGCCCGGCCGCAACTGCAGCCTATTCCCATTTCCAACCTTCTCGGTCCGGCAGTGGCAGGTAGGCGCTCGGACGAATGACGAGAAGTAATCATTCAGCCTGGTACGAACGTACTCTTTTGAATTGGCGATTTTGAGGAAAACTTAAGTTAACGCTCGACACATCCGTGGCTCCGAGGCCGCACTGACAGCCAAGAACTGAGAACTTTTTGCCGCCGAAATACAGCATCGTAATCCCGGCCTACAACGAGGAGGCGCGCCTCGGCGACACCCTGGAGAAAGTTCTCAGCTACGTTCATGCTCAAGCCTGGAGCGCAGAAATCGTAGTCGTAAACGATGGTTCTCTTGATAAGACGACAGAGATCATTCGAGCCTTCGGGGCGAAAGACCCGATCGTGCGTTTAGTGGAGAATCCCGGGAATTGCGGCAAGGGATACAGTGTCCGCAACGGAATACTCAATACCAGAGGCGAGGTCATCATCTTCAGCGACGCCGACCTATCTTCGCCAATCGAAGAATCGTCCAAGCTTCTCAACGCGCTGGATGAAAGTACTGATATCGCGATTGGCTCGCGCTGGCTTCGGGCTGAGACTCAAAGCCAGCGCCAGCCAGTACACCGTCAGATCTTTGGTCGAATCTTCAATCTGCTGCTGCGCCTCACGCTGGGGCTGCATTTCAAAGACACGCAATGTGGATTCAAAGCCTTCAAACGACCGGCAGCGCTCGCGATCTTTCCATTGCAGAAAATTGAGCGCTGGGGATTCGACCCCGAACTCCTGTTCCTCGCGCGCAAGTTGGGATTCAAGGTGAAAGAAATTCCTGTCGTTTGGGGGCATAGCGGCGGCACGCGAATCAATCCGTTGGTTGATGGCTTCAGGATGTTCACCGAGATGCTGCGCGTGCGCTGGTACTCGCTAACTGGGAAGTACGATGCAGCCGCACCCGCAACCGCTCACCACTCCAAGACCGAGGCGCCTCGAAGCGGCGCGAGAGCGGGGCTGGGCGTCTTGCCTGAGGGTACCCAGCGTTAGACATGATGCACCCTATTTAGGGTGTAGCCGCAGCGCCCCAGCGGGTCTCGGTTCAGCCTCGCAATGCACGACGTGCTCGGACAACTTGCAAGGGCGGCCGTTCTCCTTCGCGCATTCATGTCGCGCCGCGAACGGCAGAGCCTGCAAAGATTCAAGTCAGGGAGGTCCTGCGATATACCTGTGTTTTGTGAATACATATGGACTTACGCCCGACGGCGGCGCGACGGTTTCGAGAGGCGGGAAACGATTCCAGCACGCAAGCAATTTCGGCAGACAAATTCGTCAATAGCCCTGCGCGCACCGTCCGCCGCGCCAGCGGCTTAGTTCTTGCCGACCATACGCCCAGAATCATCACTGCCAGCGTGCGATTTGCAGGCTATAATTGCACCAGGCATGCCTTTAGCCTCTGGCACCAAACTTGGGCCGTATGAAATCCAGTCACTGCTAGGCGCAGGCGGAATGGGCGAAGTTTACCTTCCCCAGGACCCTGGCCTCGATCGCACCCTCGCGATCAAAGTTCTTGCCTCATCTTTTTTCTTCTCCGCCGGAATTCAAGCAGCGCATGGACCGCGAGGCCGGGGCCATCTCGTCGCTGAACCATCCGAATATCTACCATCTCTATGACATCGGCTCGCAGGATGCCTGGTGATGCAGTTTCTAGAGGGGGACACTCTGGCCGACCGACTGCGCAAGAGCGCGATGCCACTCAGCGAAATTTTCAAAATCGGCATTGCTGTCGTGCGCTGGCGTCGCACACGGACAAAGCGCGACCTGAAGCGGGGAAATATCATGCTGACCCAGGGCAGCGCGAAGCTGATGGACTCGGGCTGGGGAAACCGCTGGGCTTGCGGAACACAGCCACTGGAGTTGGCGCGCGCCTTCTTTCACCGCCGCGGCCACGTTGAGCGGGCCGAGCCGTTAAGTCCATTGACCGCTGCAGGCAGCATCATTGGCACCACCAAGTACATGTTGCTGGAGCAGATTGAAGGCAAGGAAGCGGACGCCGGATCCGACATTTTTCCGTCCGGTGCTGTGCTCTATGAAATGGCGACAGGAAAGCGTGCGTTCCAGGACAAGACGCACTTGAGCACCGCATCGTCAATCCTGGCAAAAGATCCCGATCCCATCTGGACTGTTCAACCCCTGGCACCGAAGGCTCTGGAGCACATTGTCCGGACTTGCCTGGCGAAAGACCCAGAAGATCGCTTCCAGGACGCGCACGATCTCACGCTCCAACTCCACTGGCTGACGGGAGCAGGCGCCGAGCCTCCCGTGGCAGGTTCCGCATTCAATGCGCGCTCTCCGAAAACGCTCTGGCGCCGCCACGCCCGAACGGTGTCGTTATAGAGACGACCGTGGGAGTACGAGTTGGACTGCCAGTTACTTCAGTGTTCGCGAGTTAACGCGACATCGGGCAAACACGGAACCACAATGTTTCTCCGACTAGTGTTTCACGCCGACCACATGGTCCGATTACGCGTGGAACTGCTGCATCCCGGCAGCTGGCGCACTTCCAGCGACTTGCGCTTCAATCCGTAGCTGTTGGTGGTCACTCAGGCTCTTAAGGGGAAACGACAGCTTTCAGAATCGAATCGAGATCTTGTTTTGGTCGCTCGGGATTTGCACATCGATTCCGCGATTCCGATTCGCTGCCACGGTTGCGTCGACATCGAGCATCCGCAGCGGAATCGTCCTCTCAGCGCGATGGATTGTCAGCGACAAACTGTTCGCGGTCAGCAGGTAGCGAGCCGTCTCCAATTTTTCGCCATCGGTGAGCATGAAAACCGTTGCAGGTAGCGGATTCGTTTGTGTGATCCTCTGAGTATCTGGAATTTCGATCACCTGCGCCAGCAAAGGCGATGCCGATTCACGCTGCGCGCTGTCATCAGTCACCTGCACCACAGGAATTTTATTTGCTTGCTCTGGAGTCGCCTCCCCTTCAGGCCAACCCGTTTCATAATCCGGAAGGAAGTAAGGGAAGGCGCCGTAGCCCTCGGTTTTACGGCGACCGTGACCCGCCTGGTGACCCCGAGCAGGGCCGCGCGATCCTGCTTCCACTCCGGGTTGCCCGCCTAATCTCGGATGGCTATCTGCGATGCCGCCCTGCATCGCAGACATTCCGGTACTTCTCTGCGCATTCAACAACGCAGGCAAAGAGGCAAACAGGAGCACAAGAGAAGCTGCGCGAAGCATGCTGGAATTATAGTCTCTGCCATCATATGGTGGCTGGCGTGAATTATCTATTCCAGCGGGGAACGGTCTTCTTGATCTCTGGCAGTGCGCCCCGATCCCGTGAACGTTATAGATGAACTCCTGTGACTCGCTGGCCTGTAGTTGGATTCTTCACCATTCGCGGCCTTCATAGGCTCGCTCCTGTCCACCGAGGCGCTGCTCACCGCATCTAGAACACACCGGGGTTGATGATATTTGGGCACCTCTCAATACGCTGATCCGAACCGATCGATTCGGTACCAGCGTTGCTCAATTCCGGGTACATTCCGATTCGCTCCGCGCGCAGCGCTAGGCGAACCACTTAGCTATATTGCCCGCATCCATGAGTTTTAGACATAGATCAAATCACACGCGCAAGGCAGCTAAGTGCCCTTCAGACGAAAGAGTGGATTCACTCCGATGGCTCCCGCGAACAGCGTCTGCGTCTCCCTTGCCGTAATCGGCTGGAAGTTCTGACCGATGTCCATCCCCAGCCGGAAGTATCGCTCATCCGGAATCGCGGCAGTGATCGGCTGCGACAGGGTCCAGCGCAACCCCAACTCGGCTTCGTGAGGAAAGGCCGCGGGCTCATACCAGCACTTCGGATGCGGATGATCGTTCTTGGCAGACCCAGGCCACGTTGTCTTAGCCATTCCCTTCAGCACCATGATTCCCATCTGCTTCTGTTGTGCTTTATCGAGCACCTGTGGGCCGAATTTGGCCTGCGAAAAGAGAACAAAGTTCACCGGGAACAAGATGGTATCGAACGCATACCGGTCCATGGCCGCGAGCGCAACTTCCACGGAGTGCGCAGAGAATCCGATGAAGCGAACTTTACCCGCTTTCCTTGCCGCTTCGAAAGTTTCTATGGCGCCGGCCGGCCCGAAAATCTGTTCTAGGTCCGACATCTTGGAAAGTGCGTGAAACTGATAGAGATCGAGATGATCGGTGCGCAGCAGGCGAAGCGATTCGTCGAGCAATTTCGCAGAACCGTTTTTCGTCCAGTCTTCTTCCTTGCACGCAAGGAAAACCTGGCCGCGATAAAGCTGGAGCGCCGGCCCCAGCCGCTCTTGCGCATTGCCATAAGTGGGAGCCACGTCGAAGTAGTTGACGCCGCGGTCCACGGCTTCGGAAACAATATTGGCCGCAAATGACGGGCTATTATCCATCACCACGATTCCGGCGAAGCCAACAATGGAAAGCTGCTCGCCCGTCTTTCCCAGCTTTCGTTTCGGGATCAGGCCCGATGCGCTCGTTGTCTGCTCCGCTTTGGCTAGGGGCTTCAACAATTTTGTGTCACCAATCAATCCGGCGGCAGATCCCGTTTTTATAAATTGGCGACGTTCCATGAGGAACTCCTCGGTTCATAATATGGTTTACGCGTATCCAAAATTGTAACTCCACCGGAAATATGCAGGGGCGGAAGCCTCGTCCACTGGGAAAATAATGGATTAGCACTTCGCGAAAGGCGGCATTCCCAGTCGTCCGTCATGATGCAATCCGGGCTGCACGTACATCCCTCCGCCGATTGTGGATCAGGCAGACGGTATTTCATTATGAACGTTAGTCCATCATCGGCGGCTGAGGACAGTCTTAACAATGGGAGGGCAGGAGACAATAGCGTATGGCAAAACTCAAGGGGCCGACCAGAATCGGTCCTGTTCTTACCACGCATCGAAGCCGCTATTTCGGTCACGCTAATCTTACCTTTCGTCCCGGGTATCATGCCTCGTGAATGAGGTCACTACCTCTTCAGTTCAACTTGAATCAATTCAAACGGGCCGTGCCAAGATTCTCGGGGTCGTGTTGGAGGGCATCCATGTGCATGACCTCACCTGCCTTCGCCTCAATGTTTCGCTCTTTCCATCCGAGTATGTGAACTTGGATTTGCACTGGTTTAAGAAGGCAGAACCGACTCGATATGGCAGTGCATGACTCACTTTTCTTGGCTCCGTACTTGATACGCCACCACACGGACCTTTTCATTTTCGAAACTCAATTGTGTAGCGGTGGGAATCGGCCTGACGGGATCAACTTCTTGGATTTGGCATTTGTGCAGTTGCCTGATTCTCCTCAGGCTGCAAAGTGCAGCCCCCGGTATTGATAACGAGAGCTTAAATCTTCCAGCTTTGAAATTGTAGGTTTCCGCTTGCTGTGCCCAATATGGACGAACCAATCGACTTCTATCTGGGAAAACTCAGGTTCACAACCGATTTAGACGGGGACAACCCTCCTGCGGCAATGCCGCATGCTTGCGCTGGCGCGCTTGCGGGAGCCATTTGTGCGAGTGCTGAAGCATCAGCTTTGGTTTTCGATCTGTCAGACGAATTGCTTGCGTCTTGCAGTGAAGGCTGGGCTGCAATGCACGGTTTACTCATTCCGCGAATGGACGTGATTACCAAACGACCTGACGATTGCTCGCCTTTGGCAGATGACAAAGTCTTGCGCGAAGCGTGAGGCACGTGCTCGACTTTGGCGGCTGAAATTGATTCCATTTTCTGGGCACTGCCGCTCAGCACATTGCTCAGTGCATTCCCCAACGCGGAGCCCACCTTGGTCGTCGCTGCCGCCGAATTCGCATGTACCATCGCGCCCTCGGCCACGGCTTGCGCAAAGCTCGAGCACGTCGCACTAAAGGTTAGGATGACTACCGCCACGACCGCCAGAGTCCGCATCGACGACCCCTGAATTACCGAAAGCGTAGACTAGCCAGACCGGCGAGTCAATCGGCACCTTAGTGGTGTGTCATACCACATTAGAAATGTCCCCGTCTCGGCCACAATAGAAATGTCCCGTTGTGGTTTTCACCGAGCCGTAGAAAAGATCGGTGTTTTCATTTGTTGATAGCGATTTCTTCTCCACGGATGATCCGCCGCAGGGATGCACGATTTCGGTTTTGGGGATGGGGGCGCGGGGGAAGGGGCAACGCCCCTTCCCTCGCTTAGTGGTGCGGAACATCGTCCAGTACGAATCTTTTTCGCCAACTGCCATCTACGGTCTTTCCCTTCAACTTTCTCACAATCCCAAATAGGGCAGAAACCAAACCTTGTGGTACCTCCCCTCTCGGTTTGAGGCATCACATGCTTCTATCACCCGAAAGTGGCATTGTGCGCGAGCCAAAGCGCGCCCATAATATGTCCCTCCCCTTTGGATCGGAATGTGTCCCGCCTCAAGTCACAATTAGCTGCCTTTTTTCTGTCCACTGCGATGCTTGCATCGGCCGACACTCTTTATCTTAAGAATGGCATGTACATCATTATCAACAAAGCAGAGGAGAAGGAGGGCAAGATTGAGTACTGGGTGGGCAGCACCAAGTACACCATCGCCAAGAGCGCAGTAGATCGGATTGAAGCCGGAAATAGGCCGGCCGATCGCCCCATGGACGGCTCGCGAGCGGTGCAAGACCTCACACGCAGAGACACTGCAGGAGCAGCATCCAGCGAAAGACTGGCACTGCCGGTTCCCAAAGGGCCGAAGCAGGAGGAGGGATACTGGTCCGCTTTGCGCAGCCGCATTACGACCGGAAACAGTGTTGACAACATGCGGCTGGCGGAAATTGAACGTGAAAACGACTCGCCTGCCACGGCCAAGGCCTTCTTCCTTGCGGGAGTAATCGAGATGCAGCGCGGCCAGGTGGACCAGGCCAGAGGGTATTTCGACCGGGCTATCCAGGCTACCCCCGATCAGCCCAACCTTTTACAGTGGCATGCCATCGCTCTCGCTTCCCTCGGCAGGTATGCCGATGCTGCCTATGAGCTAGAGCGCGCCACCACTCTGAAGCCGGACTCCGCGGATCTGTTTCGCCTCCTCGGCTTGGCGCGCTACGACGCCGACCGCACCGCCGATGCCATCAAGGCTTGGAAAAAGGCGCAAGAACTCTCTCCGGATTCCGACACGGAACGCCTGCTATATAAAGCCGAACGCGAACTGCAGGTAGAAGATCGTTCCAGCAAGAAAGAAACCCGCCATTTCACGCTGCGCTATCAGGGCGACAGAACATCCCCAAATTTCCAGTCGGATTTGCTGGCGTCGCTGGAAACCCAGTACCAGGACATTTCCCATCAACTCGGCTACGAGCCTTCGGCGAACATCATCGTCATTTTGTACACGCAAAAAGAGTTCATGGACATCACCGAAGCCCCTTCATGGGCCGGCGCCCTGAACGACGGCAAACTGCGCATTCCAATCGGCGGGCTGAGTTCGATGAACCTCGAGCTGGAGCGCGTCCTCAAGCATGAACTGACGCACTCGTTTGTGGCGTCACTTGGATCGGGCCACTGTCCTACGTGGCTAAACGAAGGGCTGGCCCAGATGATGGAAGCACGCAGTTCATCAGGCATGGCTCGCGAACTGGGTCAATTGTTCCACGATAGAAAAGAGATTCCTTTCCAGGTACTCGAGGGCTCTTTCACTCGCTTCTCGAACCTGCAGGCCGAAGTTGCCTATGCTGAATCGTTGGCAGCTGTGGAGTACCTGCGCGACCGGTACGGTCTGAGCGAGATTACGCGCATGCTTGAGAGCATCGGCACAGGGGAGTCGAGCGAGCAGGCATTGCGCAATAGCACCGGGCTGGATTATTCCGGCCTAGAAAGACGATTGGCAGAATATTTGGCCAGGTGAGCCGGCTCATTTAGCGGCGTATGTATTAGTGGGCTGCGGGTATGGACGAAATTGGAGAAGATCTTACCGTTCCCGTCTAACCCCGTGAGGGCCAGAATGGCACGATCTTACTTACGCGCTGCTTCGCACTTGCAAATCGCGTACCGAGGTCTGTCAGCGCATTTCCCATGAAACGCATCTTCTGGCATCTCCAGAACTTCTAGCGACTGGTCTTTCAGAGAGGTCGCGTTGAACAACTTCTAAATCAGTTAGGTTGGATTATCGCGGGGCAAGGCTCTCCTGCAAGACCAGACTGGAATCGCGGTGAGTGGACGGCAGGTAGCGAGATATCTAACCTCCTGTTGTCTATCCACCGAAATATTAGATCTCACTTGCTTCACAGATCCCTCACGGCCGTTCTCTGAAGCCGGACGAGTTCGGTGAAGGCAATGAGGCGAACGGGGTCCTGAAGAGGCCTGGATTCACGGTTCACGGAATCTGATCCTTTGGCGGAATGCAAAATTAACGACGTGGCTGACAGATACTGAGCATAATGTTAACTGGGAATAAAATGGTCCGGTGGTCAAGCAGAGTTTAACCGACGATTCACGCTCGAATTCCACCCTGCTGTGCGGCCCTGGACGATGAATTGACTTCCGCTCCCTATGTGAAAATTCGCAGGGGGCTATTTGCGGGGCAAAGTTGCAGTCCCACCAGAACTCAAGGCCGACCAGAAATGACTCATTGCACCAGGGTAATTAGCGCGGTGCCAGTTTCACGTCCCGGACCGAGGCTGAAGTGAAGGCGCCCATTGCCGCGGCGATGCTATCACTGCGTGTTCCCCTGTGTATTCGATGTGTTACGTTGGCTTGCGCCCGGGATCTGATTATTGATCCTGTCCCGTCTACCGCAGAACGCCCACTCTTGAGCTATCCAAGCCGCGCCTACTACGGTTTGTCAGAACGTGTCATCTGAACCTGAATGGCATGAATTTTGTCCGATTGCGTAGTTTCCACCGCAAATACTTCAAACTCCCCGCCACCGTCCGTACCTGGACTCTTTGGCTACCCTGCGCTCCCGATGGACCCGAGCGAATGTTTACTGAAATTACCGAGGTCATCCGCAGACCATTGTGAGGCTCGCCTGGGTTGGGCTCCTCCACTTGCCGCACCACGGTCTTCTGACCGCTTGAGTCAGTGGTCTCGGTGGATGTGACGCGATGAACCAATCGTAAACTGCCGTTACGGGACGCTCCCAGCACATCGACGGAGTAATTTTCCACGGTACTGTGCTTCTCGCCGGAAGAGCTCTGTGATTCGGTGCTAACTGTTCGCGAGAGTTCGCTTAATTTGCCTTCATAGTCGAGGCGGGAAACGTTCTCCTCTGTGGTGCGGCTGTTGTTTTCCTCAGTGATCGTGCCCTGCCGCACCTCGTTGACCTGCCATTCCCTACCGCCATCAAGCAACTGCATCGTTCTCTTGAATTCCGTTCTGTTACCGGTGCGCTGTCGCCGCTCTTCAATTTGCATGGCTGGGGCCAGACCACCACTGGTGCTGGGGAGCATCACGGTTGCTTTCGTCTCTTCCGTACCCGGACTGATCTTCTTTGTTTCTGCGATTTCGCGCCGGGTCGGCTGAGGTCGCCCATCGGAATCGGGAGTCGAGTCAACGCGAACCGTCCTCGAGCCGTCCGGAAGCATTTCGGTTTCTTCTTCCATCGTCTGCAGTAATGCCTTTGCGCCACCACCGTCCCGACCAAAGATCCGGGTGATGGTTTGCATTGTCGTGGAATTCACCTGCACGGTTTCCTTCTCAATGTCCTGGTACGCCTCGAAATGTCCATCAGAACCGAGCCGCTGGAGCAACTGCTTGCCCAGAGTACGATTGCCGTTTCGCACGTGCGTTTCAAGCGTGCGGATCGGAAGCTCGTTCTCGATGTGTAACTCCCGCGTAACTGTCCAGGACTGATTCGCTTCAGAGGGCTGGGATGCAGGTGTTTGTGCCCAAAGTACTAGACTGAAGCAAAGAAAGACGTTGGCTACAACGAGTATGAACCGGCCCGCACGGGCCGCAAGAGCAGAACGTCGTCGCTCATGTTTCCGGAAGAAAGCGCTAGGATTCATCATATTTTTATGTCTGCGCGCGCTATAGGTTAGGCCCCAAAACATGATAAGCAAAATAGAGGTGTGGTACTTTGAAAATTTTATTCCAGGCATATGGTTGGTTCTCACGTCATGCGCGAATGTCACGGAGCACGCGGTGACCAACGGGCTCAGTGAGAAAGCCTCGTGCGGTGTCTGACACTGCGCGCCTAGGCACTACCAGAGGCAACTTGAGTACCACACCACAAAAATCCTAAGTGCTTGCCCTTGGCCCAGCATGGGCGCAATGCTGAAAGTTCGACGTGCCTCAATGCGGGCTTTGTCCGAATGTAGGCACCGCATATGGGCTTCTTAGCCCTGCTTTTTTACGGTGATCCGCACACGGGCGTTCAACACTTCATGAAGTGTTCCAGGACAGTCAGACGCGAGCACAGAATGCTGATCGGCACTCACGAATTAAAAGAACGGGAAAGGAAGGTGCCAGATTTCGGCGTTGAACAACACAGTTGTATGCTCATATGGAGTTCTAGTCCTCCTTCTGATTGGCTGATCGGACCATTTCCAGGCAGGGCGAGTCTTTAACATGGCCGTCGATTATGAAGAGCATCCGGCATGGTGATCCGCAGAGGGCTAGGCTGCGGTTCGGTTGTACGCTAAACTTGATGCGTTAAGGACGAAGCTAGGAAATTCCTAGTGCTATGGCACTTCGATCTGACACGCCTCGGAGCCGAGGTAACCGTGCAGTGATGCAGATGCCAGATTTACGCGAAGCACCTGGGCGACAAGCGCAGGAGCAACCTCTCGCTCCCATTTGATCTGCAACTGATTGCAGAAATTGACAACCTCATCGCGTGCATCAGCCGAACATAAAGCGCTCGCTTCGAGTCTGGCCGTCCAGATTTGCTTGACAAAGGCTCCTTCAGGACTCCTATGATCGTCGCCAAAGGACGGGAAGGGGTATGTCGCAGATGCACGGGGGTATCCATACTAGAAGTCCGGCAGGCACCAGGATTCTCGCGCTGTGGTGGGACGACTTAGGTGCGAGTTTGTGCACAGCGTGGCGAAGCATTGGAGTACACCTTTATGGGCGCTGTCTCGGAAATCGGACCAGAAGTTGTTTCAGGCGTGGAACAGAGGCATAGTGATATCGTTGGCGCTTGACGAGGAACACCTGCCGTGACCCAAACTTTTATTCTTGTCCTGGTGTTCATGCTGGCCCGAGTTTCGGTAGAACGTGCGAGCACATGGCGAGTTTCGGAGAGCGACCAAGGCATAGCACGGCCCGTTTTTTTACGTCAGTTTGCCTCTGCAGAGGACATGAAAGGCGAGCACTCAATCTTGAATCGCTCGCTCGACATCGTCGCCGGCCCGAAAGACGCAGAGCCACAGAGTTATGCCCTCCAAGATCCGTCCGCTGTCACGACAGATTCCAGACACCGGATCTTCGTTACTGATGTTCGTGCCGAAGCTGTCCATGTCTTCGATTTCGCCAACTCGACGTACTCACGGCTCAGGGGGGGCGAGGCGCTGCACTTGCCAGTTGGGGTCGCCGCTGATCGTGACAGCAATATTTATGTTAGCGACAGCGGACTGCAGACAGTCCTTGTATATGACTCGCGCGGCAAGTTCATCCGCCCTCTGAAGAAAATGAAAGGCGGCGAGTCGTTCTTCGACAGTGTTCGGGGCATAGCGGTCGATCCGACCACGGCGCGCATTTATGTGTGCGATAAGTTCCGACACATGGTTTTCGCGCTGGATCAGAAAGGTCGAGTACTGGCACGCTATGGTAAGCGTTTTGGTGGGGACGGACCAGGGGAATTTCGATATCCGATTCAGGTCGTGGCAGGCGGTGGTGAAATCGTTGTCCTGGACAGTGGCAACTATCGTATTCAGATTTTGGACTCATCAGGACGCTTTCTTAAAGGGTTCAGAGTTCCAGATGTCGAAAACCGTAGCGGTCTCGCACTGGACAGCGACGGAAACATCTACGTGAGCGATCCGCAGCTTAACCATGTGCAGGTCTTCAGCCATGATGGCCAGTCTCTGTATACATTCGGAGAGACGGGGACAGGCATTGGACAGTTTAATGGCATCTCAGGAATATGGGTTGACTCAGGGCATTGCCTCTACGCGACAGATAGCGGTAACAAACGGGTGCAACTATTCCAAATCGGTGCCCTACAGGGTAGCGGACGATGCTAGTTAGTCACACAGTGCACAGGCCTTACCAGTCGCTTTGACCCTCCATCCTACCGATACCTGGCAACTCACTGACTCTCCAATCCAGTGCAATAGTCCCGAACTGACGCGAGGCAATCCGCCGCCTATTCAACCGAGGGCCTTCCAAGCCTTAAGCGGCAGCCCGAAACTAATTGCGAGGCATGGATCCGAGGCTTGAAGCCTCGAACTCGGCGTGAGGCTTTGGTTGGAGATTTTGCCTCAACTACTCTTTTCTTCGTTTGATTTCGCAATAAAGGCGCCGGGAGGAGCGTATATACATCGACTGAATAAAAGTGCGATGGACCCGGCAGCAGCGCAGGGAGTTCGGCAAGTCGCTTTCACAGCGGATCAATCCGGGAATGGGATAGCGCTCGGCGATTACTGCGAATTCGGACAAACTTGCTCCTAGCGGAGCGGGAAGCGGTGACGACTGTGGATGAACGTACTTTTGGCGAATGGGCGCCCTCTCTTCTTTCGGAACGGGCACGAGGTGAACGCGGCAATGGCGTCCCTGACGTAGGAGAGTAACGAGTTCGGGCAGTGGCCGATTACCAGACCTCGGTTGAACTAGGGTGTGAAAGTGGGGGCGCCACTCTTATGCTACTTTCGAAGTCAAAGTTCGCTGTAGTATTGAACGAACCTCTGGCCGAGAACATCACTGCCGTTTTGCTGCGAGGTCAATTATGTCAGCGCTGCTCAAGCGGATCATTCGCAGTCTTTGCCCACATCGCTTCTCGTGGCCGCACAGTGGCATTCGAGGGCAGGACTATCAGGTTTGTCTGATTTGTGGCACGGCATTTGAATACGACACGGCGAACATGCGCCGGACCGGGCGCGTGATTTCTCCTGACGGCATCCGTTAATACACCCGCGCAAAGCAGCCCAGAAAATGGTTCGGAGTTTTTGCGCACTTCAGCGACGATCCTCTGCATTGTTGCTTGTGCGCGGCTGCTTTGGCGTCATGGGAATCACTTCGTACTCGCCTTCTTGCGCAAATCCTGTTCTGAATACATCGTCTCGGACGCGGTACGGGCGCATCATCTCTTTTCTGAACTCCCGCGTTTCAGAGCAGAACTGGCAGTTTAGGGCATACATTCCCACCGTTGGTGTTAGTTTGATGCCGCGCGACATGCCAATGAAGTGGATCTTCTGGCACCTCTCGCACATTATGCCCATGTGGATTGGCATGGCTCAAATTACTGCATGGACAGCTTTCTTCCTATGCCGGGTCGCCGGACCCTCGTCAGCACGGATCGTATTATGCTTCAGGCCGCCTTTCGTGCGACAACGGGCCGACTCTGTTTCCAATGCAGCGTTTCCTAAATTGTAGAGATGGAGAGCACTCCGGGTGTGTTGCTGCCTTTTGGCGAGTCTACGAACAAATCTTCTTCGCAAAACGCGAAGGCTATCCTTGCGCTCCAGTTACTGCGGCTTCTGGTCTGGTAGTGGAGTGGGAAGTGGGCCGCCATACCTGGCCCGCGTGACCCCCTCATGCCAGTTCCCATCGACTCCATCTGTTTTTGCATCCGATCCATATGATTAATCACCGTTTCCCACATATCCGCATTGTTGCGCCAGCGCGCGAGCTCGTTCGGTTCCCTGATCGTAAGAATGTTGGCTTTCATCTCGGCGAGAGACGATTTCAGCTTTCCAATATCGGATTTCATGGCCTCCATCTCTTGCTTACGCATCTCCGTTATTTGTTGGCGGCGCTCGGCCCGCGCCTGACTTCCGTCTGGAGCTGGCGTTTGCGGCTGTTGCGCCGATATCGCCGTAGTCAAGGCAAATATCATGGCAACTAGGAATGTTTTCACCTTCATGGGGACTCTCCTTTCCTCCGCATCTGACAGGACGAGTATAGACCTCAGACATGAAACGGTATGTCTAGTGTGTGGCGGGTTGGAGTTGGGAATCGAGAAGAAGCCAGAGTACGACCCTAGGATTGAGAAGTGGGTTCGTGGAGCACGACATCTAGGCGATCTGAGTGAAGCATAAGGACCAGCAGGAGGCGATTGCGACGCCCGGAGCCCTCGCCCGCCGCTTCGAAGTAATCCAAAACGAGCGAGTCGCATGATCCGCAGATGGACAAAGGCTACCTCTGCCAGGATTACTGATCTCTAAAAATGTCCAAAGTCAGCGATTGCCTAGTCCCCGCCGTGCTTGAATTCTACTTTCAGTCGCCGTCCTGCAACGATTCGATACGATGGTGGGCAGCCTCATCCCGGTTCTATATTCTCTAAGACTGTCAAAGAGTTTAAGGAAACTGCGCTTTCTCAGGTTTCGTTCGATCGGCTCTCCTCAGCACGAAAAAAAAAGGCGACAATTGAAAGTGCTTTGCCGATTGCAATGTTGGAGAACTGCACCTTCTGTGGCCGACAGCCATAACCTTTGTGGGGAGGCTCATCCCATCTAATTTCGTCAGCCATGTTTGGAAATACCCTGTATACCACGAGCCGCAATAACGCCCGCGTTGCCGGTCTAGTTGCTCTCCGTGTTCTGATACCGCTTGTGAGAACGTCAATGGCGGTGGCACGATCGCGTACTAGACTCAAGACAGCATTGCATATTCTGCGCGAATGTTCTAGCGCGTCGCCACGTGAATCCAGAATTCAAACTGCCCTGAAGAAATCTTGCCATCATTCCGGGCGGTTTGTGACACTATTGTAAATTCCACCAACCGATGGCGAGGCCTTTAATGAGGGTTCGTGCGATTCTATGGACTGTAATGATGGGGTATGCAGGATTCCTTTTGACCGGCCAGGGCCTGCACACATTCAACGGCACCTCGATTACGGAAGCACTGCTCGGAGCTTTGACAGGATTTCTCCTTGCGGTGATGTTCACTCTTCGGGAGAGGCGACGACGAAGACCGGCTTTCATTACATATCCCATTACCGACATCCTGCCCTGGGCTTCTCCCGACGACCGCCGTTCAGACCCGAACGTAAAAAATTGATCGAATAGGAATCAGAGTCGGGGCTGGTTAGAAAGCCGTGACCGTCCATCTCGGAGAAAGGTTCTCGTGGTCGCTCATGGAGAACTGGCCGGTTTTCATCCCACCGTGGACCAAGAGCCTTCCATCCGGCGCTATCTCCCGACGAAGGTGATGGATGTCCCAAATGGTTGAAGTGACTGTCCTAGCTAAGCTCTCAGGAGAATTCACGACCGCTCAATGAATTGAACACGATTCGGGGATGGGCCACGGCATAGTCTTCTGCCTTCAAAAGGTCGGAGAATGAATTCGAAGTTGCGTACACCAGCAGGATTTTGCAGTTGAGACTGATCGCGTGCGCTATTTGCACATCGAGCGAGCTCTCTAACGCCCAACAAGCGGGTAGTTGTTGGAAAATTACCCACAAAATCCCGCTGGTCGTCGAGAAGGACGAGGAGACGGCGCAACCTTGTGCTACGGCCTGCTTGCGACGGCGAAGCGGCACTAAGCCGCCCTCATGATGAGTGTAATGAGATATTTTTGGGGTCAGTTTTGGCTGTTGCCGTTCGTGCCGGCTGGTGATCCACGTCACCAATCAGCATTGTTTTTCGACGTATCATTACGTTGTACTTGGTGCAGAGAGAGGCCTGCATATGGAAGGCGAACTTGGACGTGGGAGCCTTGAGCGCGAGCTTGTGGAACTTAGAAAGAAGCAAACCCAGGTCGTGAGAGCATTGCAGTTATTATTTGACCTTCTCGAAAAATATGGCCCATCTTGGTACACGGAAGAATCACAAGCAAGCGCTAGCTGCTCTGGATTGTGGCCATGGATAGCCACTATTCAGACTGCATGGGATTGTCGTTCCCCGTTCTCATGACGCATCTTTCGTTACATACGACATCGGGTGAACTACGTGACGTAATCGCGGCGCTACGGATCTCGCTCGATGTCCAAATCGCGCACGCGATCTGTCCCCAATGCAAAATCTGCTGGTAGGGGCAACTTCGAATTCATTCTCCGGCCTTTTGAAGGCAGAACTATGTTCATGGGGGCGTAAATTATCCGAAGAGCCAGCAACCTGCAACTTTGGAACGAAGTATTTTCTTTGAATCAGATAGCCGCCCGTTATTGGCTAATGTTTCCGGAGATTCCTGACGAATGGATAATAAAGTTCGAGCGCAGCCATTCCGTCCTTCACGGATTGGCCAATGTCCGGACCGGAACCCGGTAACTTTGTCTGGAGTTCGTCCCAAGAGAGGGGGCCATCTACAAGCAGTGGAATCACCGCAAGCAGTGCCCGGATTTCGTTCCGGACTCGAGCGACCTCCTGCTCTTTCTGGCTCAGAATGGTGTAAGGATTTTTCACAAGTACTGTTCGACGATTCGACAGCTTACACCACAGAATCGAGGTTAGCAATGTGTGAAAATTGAGGATTTCTTAGCTGATTACAGCCGGTAGAACCTGGCGCTGGGTGTTCCTAATTTTTCCTTTCGTTTTTGCCGCTTGAGGCTATCTTGTCAAGCCACGCCAGTAGTGAAGCAAAGGCCCGGCACTGAAAACTCAGTTTCAACGGTGCGGGCGCCAACCAGATTTACTTTTCTCCCTCCTCAGACCATGGTGCCACCTGGTCTCACTCTGCAAAGTTGACCGAGGGTCTCCAATCCCTTCAAGACCCGGATATTTCAATAACCGGTAACGGCAATGTGTATGTGACGTTCCGGACCTTCGCGTTCGTCAACGGTGAACCGGAT
>JBKOUZ010000240.1:0-12287 GCA_046723715.1 Acidobacteriota bacterium
GTTCTCCGCTGTCCATCGGAGACTCGATGCGGCGAAGAATTTTGCGCGGCCTGCACATCCCCTGCCACGTATAGCTTCGCGGGTAACCGAAAAACAGGGAAAGTAGCATAGAAAGATCGCCTGCCTTATGGAAGGCCTGACCATCACTCTGCACGGAGATTACAAATGAAGACGAAGGATGTGCTGCTGTTTGTGTTCGCGCTATGTATAGCGGCTTCTGCTCAGAACGGGCGCTCGGGTAACCGGTCATCGATCGTGGTTACCGTGGACGGCTTGAATTGCTCGACCTCTCTGGGCACTGGAGTATTTCCCGCGCTTGCCTGGTCCTTTGGCGCTACCGATTCGGTGAGCAGCGGCGGTACAGGGAGTGGTGGTTCCGTAGGAAAGGTAGCCGTCAGCAATCTCAGCGTCTCCAAGCGTGCGGATACCTGCAGTCCGCGCTTATTCGCCGATGTCGTCACCGGGCGGCACATCAAGACCGTCACTATCGTGCAGGAGAACACGAGGAGTGAAGCCTTCACTGTAACGCTGTCTGATGTGATCGTCTCCGGTTACCAGTTAGGGGGAAATCAATCGAGCGAGCTTCCGACCGAACAAATCGCGTTTGAGTTCAGCAAGATTTGCCTGATGGATGTGCAAAGCGGCACAAAAACGTGCTACAACCCGGCGACCGGGACGACGTTTTAGCAGGCAAGTCGTTGACTTGGCGGGTTCGCCGCGATGACAGTTCTGAAAAGCCGGTGGTGAGGGTTATCGGGATAGGCGCCAGCTACCTAGGTTTCCAACTTGCCTGAGCGACGATACTGACGGGATGGTGCAAGTCTCTCTGCTCCGGCGTTACTACAGGGCGTTCAACTTCTGATAAAGCCACAGCGCCGTGAGGGCCATCAGAGAGAGCCCAGATCCTGCGCCGAACACGCGCATCGGGAGGGTAAGGCGATTGATCTTGGTCAACAACTCCGTCTGCTCCTCGTGCATGTGCGAGCTCGCGTCATCCAGAAATAACTGGTCGTCCCTGTGCATCGTGAGTGTGCTTTTGTAGATCAGGAGGACGATCAGACCAACGGCAAAAACTCCGAAGATCACTGCCACGATTGTAAGAGTCACAATCCACCTCCATAGGTGCTAGAAAATAGTCCCACACTCCAGCAGACGAATCTGATCAATATTGGACATACGAACTGGACGACGTGGCGGGCGGGAACCCGTTGACTCAGCAAAGTGGCACGGCTTTGCGGATTGGGAGCAGAGCGTCGTCCTCCTTGCGTGACTGCGTGACGGCGGGGGAGTTGGCCTGTGCGAGTATGAATTCGAGACCGGCTGGGATCCTATCGGGTGGATCGTGGACTATATGAGTATCCGACGTCGCCGCGCTTGAGCTCCACGTCGCAGAACTGTGCGCGGTCATCCGGACTACGACCGAGACGCGAGGAGTTCAGACACCTAGTCGGAAGTCCGAAATGCTCTGCTGGGTCAACGAGAGGTCCTCGAACGCGGCGGAGGTTCCTTCGCCGAGGGGGGACTGCGTGCTGATCCCCATCCAAATCGATGCCGGGTAGTCATTCTTGAAGAGGCGAATCAACTGCCAGGTCTTCTTGTCGAGCGAGTAGTAGAACCCGACAGTCTTCGTGTCGGAGGAGATCTTCATGTAGACACTTTTCGCCTCTATGACGTCGTGGTTGTTGTCGTCAGAAGTACCGATGGTGCGAACGCTGACCATCCGGTGTTTCCCGCGTTCATCCATTTCCATGGCCATCTTCAGCCACAGGTCCTCTTTTACGTAGATATAGAGTGTTCCGGCGTCATAAGTCTTAAGAAACGTCGGTGTAATCCTCGCGGTGAGGGTGAAGGGCTTCTTGTTGTCAACCTGAGCTAGCAGAACCGGAGCGGTGTGGTTGGACAGCTTACCATTTGGGTCGCGGAAATTGTCCCGCTTCGCCTCACTCGCAAGGGTGAGCCTGCCATCCTCAACCCTAGCATGAGCGGCGGCTCCGTTGAGGGAGCGAGTAAAGGTGATCCCGGGCAGCTTGATGAGGCACTCTTCATTTTTTATGTTCTGGGGCGACGCTTGGCGGGCAGTGACGAACAGCAGCAGGAGCGACAAAGCGAAGAGGTGGTTTTTCATGTTCTTTACCTTCCGGAGGGAGCCAACACAGCCCATCCGAAGTCCAGCCGTAAAGGTAACAAAACTGAGCGGCAAATGTGAAAAGGCGCACACGGCGGGGACGGTTCTGCAATGATGATCTGCCAGTTGGTTTCTTGTCGCTAGTCATGCTCCTGCCTCGACCGGATTATGCTCAGCTGCCATGACCAGTTCCGGATATCGCCCTTGAAACGGCGATTTACACCGAAGGCAATAGTGTGGTGGATGGGCGCTACTTCAAGACGCACGAGTGCAGCGCGAACTGTGCGGTTCACGGCATCCATGTTGGGCTGGTGTTCAATCCGTCGGTATGAGTTCTGAATGACGGGCGTGGTTTACAAGCCCGGGGCGAGTCCACTCAAACCTTGTACCTCCAGCAAGGGAGCGGAAACTACTGGCCTTATCTTTTCAGAATTACTCGGTAGTACATGGCGTAATTTGGCGCTTGCTGATGACTGTGGGGCAGCCTACATTTCGGCGATCGGGGCTTGTTCGCCCTCGCTCCGGTCCTGCAAGGAACTGCCCTCCCCCATTGCCATTCTTTGCGGGACCGTGGAGCACTCAACCTTTTCGCGCTATTTTGACCGAAAACAACGAAGCGCCTGAGACGGTTGGTCTCGAGGCGCTACGTCTGAACAGCCCTCCCCCGAAGTCTGCTCACGATTAGGCTACGTTCTCAGGTGCAGGGTGGGAATGGCCCTAAAGTGCCATGGAGAGCCCCTATCCCGATTCGTTGCGGCCGCGAAGCGTGCTCGGCCTCGAGCCGTAGCGTTTCTTGAGAAAGCCTGTGATCTGAAATGCCGTAACCGCGGCCAGGAGTGTCGCGAAGATCAGGACCCAGGGCCACGGGCGTTTCTCCACCAGTTGATAGGCAATGCCATGGGCCGCTGTCAGCACCAAGGCTGCGTACGTCCATCTCTGGAGCGACTTCCATCGGCGACGCCCCAACCAGCGGAGAGAGAGATCGTTGGAGAGGGCCAAAAGCATCAAGAAGAGTAACGCGGAGCCGAGTCCGGCAAAATTGGCAAATCCAAATTGCGTGCTTTGCAGTCGGAGGGGATGAAGCTGTTTGAAAAAATACATCCACATCCGACCGCGAAGATGGACGGTCAAGCCTATCGCCGTGTGCAGGATCGCCAGAATACCCGTCCAGATACCCACATCGCGGCGAAAGTCCGAGCTGATGGGATTAGGGCGTCGTCGCAGGACATTCCACGGTCCGAGCCAAAGGCACGCAGCGAGAAAAATCAGACCAGCATAGGCGGTAGCCATGCTCAAGCGGTGGCGAAAGTCTGGCGGAGGCGTCGCAGCATAGGCCAAAGAGGTGAATAAGGTTGCTATGGCTGCGAGAATGCCATGCCGCATGGATCGCCGAACCCAATAAGTGAGGTCAGGCATGAAGAGAGTTTAATTCGTTGTCTTCAGATGCCAGGCAGAAGATAGGTGACGGAATCAGCGTGGCGAATCACGGGCGGCGGTCAAAGTTGGCACACCCAGCGCTGCGCAGCAACAATTCTTCGCCGCTGACATTGACTTACTTCGTGAGCCGCGCCAAGAGGGGACCAGTTAGTGCCAGAATGAGAACGTAAGCTGCCGAGAGTGGGCCGAGGCGCGGTTCGGTTGCCACGCCAAGTCCGGCGATCACAATCGAGAACTCGCCACGCGGAATCAATTCGACTCCGGCACGCCAACGGGCGCGATTGTCGATGCGAGCTCTGGCGGCCGCCCAATATCCAGTGCAGACTTTTGTGCAAGCGGTTACCAGTGCCAATAAGAGCGCCAGGGGCAGCGATGGAAGAAGCGTTGAAGGGTCTATTTCCAATCCAAAGAAGAAAAAAAATGTTGCCGCAAATAGATCCCGCAGGGGCTGCAACAGGCGGGAGGAGTGCGCTGCAACCGGGCCAGACAGTGCGATGCCAACCAGAAATGCTCCGATTCCGGCGGATATTCGGAAGTGCTGCGCGGCGCCAGAAACCAGCAATACAGCGCCAAAAACCGTAAGCAGGATCACTTCATCGGATTCGTGATCTGCAAAACTGCTTAATTGTTTTCCGTAGCGCAAAGCGGCGGCGAGGGCACAAGCCACGGCGGTTAATGCGATCGCGACCGAAAAAGCAACTTTCTTCCATCCCCCGCCAGAGAGTAAGACCCCTACCACTGGCAGATAGACCGCCATGGCCAAATCTTCGAGCACGAGCAGCGATAACACTAACGGTGTTTCCGGATCTTCCGCGCGCCCGAGTTCGTTCAGCACCTTCGCGATTACTCCAGAGGAGGAAATGAAGGTGACGCCGCCGAGGAGTACGCTGGGAAGAGGCCCCCAACCCAGCAGGATCCCCATGACGAGTCCTGGAGTGAAATTGAGAAGCAAGTCGGCAGCTCCGGCGGGGAGACCTGACCGCAGGTTTTTTTTCAATTCTTCGCCGCCATACTCCAGACCCAGCATGAATAGCAGCAAGAGCACGCCGATATCGGCGCCGATATGAATGAAATTCTGCGTGAGCTTGAGGGGAGCGAGGCCTCCATTGCCGAAGGCGAGTCCAGCGAGTAAATACAAGGGGATTGCCGAAAAGCCCCAGCGATTCGCGACACGAGACAGGATCGCTAAACCCATAACAGCCAACCCCAGTTCGACCAGTACTCCCGAAGGATCGGCTGGACTGCTGGACATGAGGCCGTCAGGATAACAGACAGGTTTTTGGCAACGCTTGAGATGACAGCGAACAGGACGGGGGATCGACCGGCGTGACGCGCTTGCCTTGCCAATGTCGCTGCCGCTATAGGAAACTTGAGTATGAGGGTTCTGTCCCGGTTTCTGGCTGCAGCTACCGACGTTTCGCACTTCCCTGCACCGTCAATCCCTGAGATCGCGTTCCTCGGCCGCTCCAACGTCGGCAAATCGAGCGTGATCAATTCGCTGGTTGGCACCAAGTTGGCGCGCACCAGTTCCACTCCCGGGCGCACGCGCAGCATCAATTTTTTTGAAATCCGATGGCCGGGAAGGCCACGACCGGAGCTGATTTTCGCCGATCTGCCAGGCTACGGTTACGCCAAGGTCTCGCGTGAGATCTCGCAGGAGTGGCCGAAATTTATCGAACCGTACCTGCAACAGCGACCGACGCTGGCACTGTGCGTCGCCCTGATCGATATCAACGTGCCGCCTCAGCAAAGCGACCGGCAGTTGCTGGATTTTCTGAATTCTTCAGGCCGAGAATTTCTGGTTGTAGGGACCAAGAGCGACCGGCTCTCCAACAACCAAATCAGCAATGCTCTACGTACGTTGGGGGAGCAATCTGCGGCGGCATCCGTGCTGCCCTATTCGGCTAAAACCGGTGCAGGACGGGATGAACTGTGGAAGCACATCCGGCAAGTGGCGCAGCAGAAGGCGGCTGCGGATACTCTCCCGGTTGCGTCCGAGAACTGAAAATTCTCGCGGTGACCAGTCACCGGTCGTTTAATTTCGGTCCCGCCCATTACGGATGCTGCCGCTGCCATTCAGCAACCGGTCGAATTCTTCGACAAACGGCAGATGCTGATGCGGGGAGATTTCCTGCAAAAACCGCAAGATCAAGCAGAGCTTTTCGCAAATTTTTAACTCGTGCCTTTCGCAAATGCTTTAGGCGACAAATTTTGGCTTCTCTATTGTGTATTCGAAAAGCCGCGTGTGCTCTTCATTCGTTATGATGTTCAGGCATGTCTCTCTACTTGATTACCGGCATCAGTGGCTTCATCGGATCGTCCATCGCGCATGCTCTGCTGCAACTGGGTGAAGAAGTTCGAGGAGTGGACAACTTCTCCACCGGCAAGCAAGAAAATATTGCGGATATCGCGGATCGCATCGACTTTCACGAGTCAGATATCACGGATCCAGATGCGATGCACCGCGCGTGCAAGGGCGTCGACTTCGTTCTGCACCAGGCTGCCATCCCTTCGGTTCCGAAGTCCGTGCTCGATCCGCTGGGGAGCAACTGCGCCAATGTCGATGGGACGGTCAACGTCCTGGTGGCGGCGCGCGACGCCAAGGTGAAGCGGGTTGTCTATGCTGCCTCCTCTTCCGCTTACGGCGACACTCCCACGCTTCCCAAGCACGAAGGCATGAAGCCCGACCCGATCTCTCCTTACGCAGTGGCCAAACTGGCGAGCGAGCACTACATGGTTTCTTTTTTCCGCTGCTACGGGCTGGAAACCGTCTGCCTGCGGTACTTCAACATCTTCGGGCCAAGGCAGGACCCGTCATCGCCGTATTCGGGCGTGCTCGCAAAATTTATCACCCAGATGCTGGCTGGCGAGCAGCCCACGATTTTCGGAGACGGAGAACAGAGCCGCGACTTCACGTACATCGAGAATGCGGTCGAAGCGAACCTGTTGGCGTGCAAGGCCGATGCGTCAAGGGCCGCTGGACAGGTTTTCAACGTCGCGACGGGACGGCGAGTCACGCTGAATGAAACGTTCAGGGCGCTGCAGCCGCTGACGGGTTATTCCGGCCAGGCGAAGTACGGTCCTGCGCGCGGCGGCGACGTCAAACATTCACTGGCGGATATTTCCCTGGCGGAGGCTGGCCTGGGTTACAGACCAAGCGTCAATTTCGAAGAAGGCCTGCGGCGCACGGTCGAGTGGTACCGTGGCAGAAAGTGATCCCAGCATTGTTTGGCTCTTGTGAGGATCGAAATCATTCCAACAATTCTGCTGCTAAAGGGGGAACGACTGTTCCTATGAGTCTTTCACAAAGTGAAAAAGCGCATCGCTTCTGTGCCCTGCACGAACAACCGGGGACATTCGTTCTGCCCAATCCCTGGGATGTAGGATCGGCACGGGTTCTGGCAGGACTCGGCTTCGAGGCACTAGCTACGTCGAGTGCCGCCTCGGCGGCGGCGATGGGGCGGAGAGATGGCGAGTTATCGCGCGAGCAGGCGCTCGCACATGCGGGCATGATCGTGGATGCCACCGAACTCCCCGTCTCTGCAGATCTCGAGAAGGGATTTGGAGACAGGCCAGAGGTGGTGGCGGAAACGGTTCGCCTGGCGGCTGAGGCCGGAGTCGTGGGATGCACGATCGAAGATACGACCGGCAATCCAAAAGCCCCTCTTTTCGACACCGTGCTGGCGGTCGAAAGGATTGCTGCAGCGACGGAGGCGGCTCATGCCCTGCCGTTTCCGTTCATGCTCACGGCCCGGGCACATAACCTGCTTTATCCGAATGCGAGCCTGCATGACACGATCGCCCGTCTTCAGGCGTTTGAGAGAGTGGGAGCCGATGTGCTTTTCGCGCCCGGCCTGGGAGATGTCGCTGCGGTGCAGGCAGTCTGCGAAGCGGTGTCGAAACCCGTCAACTTCATGGTGGGTATCAAAGGCAAATCATTCCCCGTAGGAGAACTCGCGGCAGCGGGCGTGAAGCGGATCAGCCTGGCGACCTCCCTCTATCGCGCTGCGATGACCGGACTGCTGAACGCCGCGCGCCAAGTGATGGATGAAGGCCACTTCTCTTTTGTTGATGGCTGCGTCACAACCGCGGAATTGAATCAACTCATGCAGATTTGATGCACCGTGGATTGGCCCAGAGCGCAATCTCGGACCGAGTAAAGGGTTGAGGCAGCGGTTCGGCGTTTCATTACGTTAGTTATCTTCGTCAGCTTTAGCGGCACAGCTACAGTGATCCACATGCATCTCTCATCGATGGTGGTGTCGCGGGACTGGCAGGAAATCAGTGTTCTGGAATGCATTCTTGGCAGCCTCCAGATAAACGTCACCGTCGAACGCGAACCGCAGCGCGCTCTCAGCCTGATTGGCAAATCCAAGATCGATGCCCTCATTCTCGACTGCGATCTCAACGGAACTTCACAGTTCCTGCGCGAATTGCCGGCATTGGACAAAGAGCCCAAGCCGCTACCATTGATGCTCATGGGAGCTTCAGGTTACATGCAGGATCTGGATGAAACTGGCGCGCTCTTTGCGTTTCAGAAGCCTATCTCAGTGGAACAGGCGTTGCGTACGCTGTCTGCTGCTCGCAACCTGATTGTGGATGGCCGCCTGCGTTACCAGCCGGCGGGCATTGCCCTTTCAGTTGGCCTGAAGCTCAAGGGAGATCAACCTTGCCATGCTCAGCTAGTGAATTTAAGCCAGGGTGGAATGCAGATTCATACGGCGGGCGCAATCAGTGGCCCCGGTTCGCTGCAGGTTGTTGTCCAGCTACCCGGCAGCAAGGGCGCCTTGAATTTGCAAGCGGAAGTTGTATGGAAGGATGAACAGGGTAACGTGGGCCTTCGGTTCGTCAGAATCGCCCGGCCGCAGCAACGCGCCCTACAGCGCTGGCTGGCACAACAGTTCCTGGCAAATTAGCCCCGCGCCGAAGTTTCCATGCACATTGTTTTATGTTGCCATGAGCACCCACCTGGCTCTCCTTGAACAGGCCTATGATTTGTTCAGGCTGCCTTAAGCGAGAGCGCGACGCCTTGCTCCCACTGCTCGAGCATGCGATTCCCTATCTCTTTGAATTCCGCGTGCGCCTTGATGTAAGCGTGCAGTTCTTTTGAGGTGTCCGCAATCGCGGCTTCGATCCGTTGGAGTATTTCGCGGACGCGGGCGGGAGTGCGTCCCATCCGTGTCTCGCCCAGTCGCTGCAATTCTTTCGCTGTCGCCCACTTCGTCGTGCCGTTAAGGGTTAGCGCCATGCTGTCCTTCGGCAGGTAGACGGACGTAGTCACAAGATCATAGACAGGTGCGAGTCTTGCTTCGCCCTGAACGTCGTCGTAAACAATCCCGAAGTTCTTGAGATGAGCGTCGCCATTGCGAAGCGCGCAATTCATGGCAATCAAGGCGAACAACTTTTCCATGTCCTCGCCCACATGCGGGGAATTTGCAAATTGCCCGAAGCGCTTCATGACCGAGGTCTCATAGGAGCCGCGATATTTCTCGTCGGTCCTGCGGCCGTTCAGCACGCAGAAATCCTCAAATCCGCAATAGGTCCCGTCCATGCGCAGGTCGAAACGGTCAATGACCAGCGTCATGCCGTCCTCGGCCAGGCGGTACCGAGGAACGTCGAGTCCGTATTTGCGGGCCACGGTGAGGCAAAAATACTCGTTGGCCGCCAGTTGCGGATATTCGTTGGGCTCCCACAACTTCACAATGTGGGTCGCGCCTTTGTAGCTTTGCGAGAGGCGGTCTCCCGTATGCTCCATCTCGGCGAACGCTTTTTCGTCGCGCACCAGGATTTTGGGCTGCACGCCGCTGATCCCAGAGAAGGCCGCGAATTTCTCGAGCAGGTAGCGGAAGAGGTCACCGCCGCGCCTGCGTTCGAGGATCTCGTCCACGGATTGGAAGGGCACTTCCTGGCGCAGATGTTCTTTGTCGCCGGTGTACCGGATGCGTCCGACCTGCGAGCGGCCCACAATGGAAAGCAGGTCGAATTCGTCGAAGGTGCCGGTGGCTTTGGCAAAGGCAAAGCGGAGCCGCTCCCGCAGTACGCCTTCGGGCAGATTCATTTCAAAAATCGGAAGCAGGCCGAAGGGCACGCTCCACGACTCAAGCCTCGAAGGCATCGTCATTGAAACCGCACGGGTGGGGGGAGAGCCGGGAAGATAAGCAAACGTGCTGCCGCGCTCTCGGTGACGATCGAGTAGTCCCGCCTCAACGGCGTCGGTCCAGACCTTGATCATCCCGTCCCTCTTCGATGAGCTCTTCAAGCGTCGGCCGCTCCGCGCTTGTTTCCTGTAGCTTCAGCTCCATCCCCAGCGCCGTGAGGATATTGGTGATCTTGGAATATCCCAGTTCACCCAGCCGTCCGTTCTCCAGGGCGTCGAGCGTGGAGAGTCCGACCCTGCTTTTTTGGGCAAGCATGGGCTGGGTCAGGCCGAGTGCTTTTCGCTTCGTGGCTATTTGCTGGCCTATCGAGGACAAAGGCAACATAAACCTAGTATACGAGGTTAATACGCTACATGGAAGCAAAAACACTAGTATATTAGGTTAAGATGGCGTTCTGGGGACGTAAACAGAGCGTGCTATTAGCACCCTACCGGAATCTCGTGCCTGCGGGTTCTTCTTCCTGCTCCAGTTCCCCGCTTACCAGTCGCGCCAGCCTCGCTCCTAAAGAGCATCCTCCGAACATTTGGAAAAAGCCCCAATACATGGCGGGCACGAACGCGGTTCCAGCGAGAGCGACAGGCCAGGTGGGACTCTCGTGGGTGACGGAGAGGAATATCAACGCGAACAGCAGGAGTCCCGCCAGCATGGTCAAAATATCGATAGTCCAGGAAAGCCGCAATCCGGAGAGGGGTCGCGTTAGCCAATCCAGCCAAGCTGATTCCTCGCTGGAGACGAGTTCGGACGTATACCTTGAGAAGGCCTGCTCCGGGTGCCTTGGCAGTTCGATGACTTTCAGCGGCATCGACGAAACGATCAGGTCATCGTCGTCGACGCAATCCGCCTGCGAGTAAGCATTCGCTGCATCCTTAAAGCGCGGCGCTATAAACATGGCAGTATCGGCGTGCAATGCCGCCCCTTCCAGCAAATTGCCGAAAATCCACTCCTGGATCTGCCGGCTGGTTGCTGGAGACAGGTCGAGAAAGCGGATGCCACACTGCCCTGAAAAGGTGGACCAGATCACCTGTCCGCGCGCTTCCACCCGCAGCTTGGGATAACGCAACTCGAAGCGCACCCTGACTTCCTGGAAGGCGGGGACCGCAGCAACGGCCTGTACACCCATGCCCTCGCGGCTAAGATTGCGCACAATCCCGCCGTTCGCTTGATCGATGGTGACATAGGTCAAGCTGCGGAGTTCGTGTCGATGCTTCGTGCGCGCCAGTCGCGCGGTAGATGTACCTGCGTCCATAGAACCCGACGGAGATGTTGGTTGCCAGAGGATTCTGTTGCCAGAATTCTAGTCGCGCGGGTCGCCGTGCCTGAGTGACTGCTATGGTTCTGATGCCCGGCAGCGAATAGAGCGAGCGTCATTCGCACAGGATTTGCACCCAGCCTTCTGCGGTGAGTGGTATTAACAGCAGCCGGTCACTAAGGTGCATGGCCAAAGGGGCATGCCCAAGTAATTGCAACGGACGCTTAAGCCCGATAACTTATCTATGGGCTGTGCCTCAATGGCGACTTCCATCACCAAGCCGGAAGTTGAAACTTCGAAGGTTGGTGACACTCGTGTGCCCGACTGGCCAGGTTTGTCGGGATCGCAGGACCAGCTCTCGAATCGGCCTACGCAACTCGATGCCCTGCAGGCCCTGCTGGCATTTTCCTATCTGCACGATCAGGTGCGGCGTCGAAGATCGCTGGCAGCCCGACACCCTGTGTTCGATTCCCAAGGGCCGGTCGCCGAATTTGAGCCCGAAGAACAGTTCGTTCTCGATGAAGTTTTGCAACTCGTAGCGCAGCGGGGCGTGGCCATCACTGGTGCGGATGGCCTGGCAATCGCATTGGCGGAAAACAACGAAATTGTCCTGCGCGCAGCAGCGGGTACTCTTCGGCCGGATGTAGGACAGCGCATCGATCGCAATTCCTCATTCTCAGGAGCTTGCTTCCGCACAGCGCGGATATTTACCTGCGATGACACTGAAACGGACCCGCGAGTGAATCTGGAGGCGTGCCGCAAGTTGGGAACGAGGTCGATGGTTGCGGTGCCTTTATGCGGTCGGCGCCGAGTGATTGGAGTTCTGGAAGCATTCTGTTCGTGGCCGTTCGGCTTCAATGACAGTGACGTACGCAATTTAACTTTGCTCGCCGAACTAGTGCTGGCAGCGTTGAAGCCAGAAGATGAGGACCGATTCGCGGAATCGGCCCAGGTCGCGGAGGCAAAGCTGGAACCGGGAAAAGCTTTTGCTCGGCCAATGGCGTCAGCGGCGCCCATCAAAGCACCGCCCAATCCGCAAGGCAAGACAGCGGAAGTTATAAAACCGCCGGTGCCTGCGAGTCCAACGAGCCCGATAACGGCCACTCCGAGCACGGTTACACCAGCAGCAAACATTTCTGCCGCAGCCACAGCCGGCGAGAAGACAGAACTCGCATCAGCAGTCGCAACCCTGGAGACAACAGTACCAAAGGCAGATCAGGAGGCGAAGTCTGAAGCAGCAGGAGAGAATTCGCAGACGGCAGAGGACAAATCCGCAGCCCTCGCTGGGATCGCTGCAGAGCTGTTCGAACCGGCAATC
>JBKOUZ010000076.1:0-26266 GCA_046723715.1 Acidobacteriota bacterium
GTGGAAAGGCTTTGAGTCGGGCACGGTCACTGACGGCAAAGGAGGAGAACAGGTTATTTCTTTGGCGAAGACGCCTGTACTCACCAAATTCCTTCGCATCTGGATGACACGGTCTTCGAATTCATGCGACAGCCACGGGTCAGTTGATCGCCGTAATTGCGTGGGGTACGCGGTCCGCGAATTGTACTTGGGAACGATTGGTGCGAACGGGGAGTTCAATGATATTGTTCACCACTCTCCGGATCAGAGGCAGACACTGACCCTATGCTCATCCGTGGATCCCTGGCATCAGCCCTCTGATCTTTATGTGGCCCCTGATCGTATGGAGTCGGGCGATCAACCCGGCTTGGATCTGTTCTTCACCAGCGGGATCACCCGCGGCATGCCTGCGATCATCCCGGTTGCGATGCTCTACAGCACACCCCAAGACGCAGCAGCGCAGATGAGCTATATCAAAAAGCGCGGTTATCCCGTTTCCTACGTAGAAATGGGCGAGGAAGCGGACGGGCAATACATGCTTCCCGAAGATTACGGAGCTTTGTATTTGCAGTTTGCCAGCGCGATTCATGCTGTGGATGCCCGCTGGAAGCTGGGAGGGCCTTCGTTCCAGGGAGTCACGGAAGACATAAAGACCTGGACCGATGCGCGAGACCGGACGTCATGGTTCGGACGATTCCTTGACTATCTCAAAGCCCACGATCGCCAGCAGGATCTTTCGTTCATGTCGTTTGAGCACTATCCGTATGACGGATGCGAAACGCCATGGGAAAACTTGTATCAAGAGCCGGGGCTGATTACTCACATTATGCAGGTCTGGCGTGACGACGGGCTCCCGGAGGGTATTCCTCTTCTCGACACCGAGACCAATGCTCACGGCGGCGAAGCGGCAGTCGATGTGTTCGGCGCGCTTTGGTTAGCAGACTCGTTTGCAGGATTCCTTACAGCGGGCGGCCAATCGACGCACTATTATCATGACCTGTCTTATTCACCTCCTCATCCGATCTGCCCGAATAGTTGGGGAACTTACCACCTTTTCAAGGTCGATGATCACTACCAGATCGTGCAGCCGACGTCACAATTCTTTGCGGCCCAACTGATTACGCAGGAATGGGCACAGCCCGTGGATGAGCAGCACATTCTCTATCGTGCCGCCAGTGATATGGAGGACTCGCAAGGGCACGTCCTCGTGACTGCCTACGCTCTGCATCGCCCGGACGGCCAGTGGTCGCTGATGCTGGTGAACAGGGATCATGATCGTGCGCACGACGTGCGCCTGGCATTTCGTGATGATGACTCCAAAACAGAAACATCGTTTGCCGGAATGGTTACCAGAACTACCTTTGGCAGAGACCAGTACCAGTGGCATCCCGATCGGAACAGGGGGCATGCTGATCCGGACGGTCCGGCTGTGACATCAAAAGTCGAAGCTGGACAGAGTATGAAATATCCCCTGCCTGCGGCCTCGATTACTGTGCTTCGAGGTCATTTGGGAGCTTCGCATTTAGAGTCTTCGGGAAACTAGGGGGCTGCGTGCTTGCATGGGCAGAGAGAGTTTCAGCTCATGAGAATTCGTCACCTCAGGAACTGTCGTTATGCTGCAGCGGCGTTCGTATTGCTGCTTGCCCCATTCGGCTACACGCAGACCGTCAATATATGGCCGGGTGTGGCTCCGGGATCGGAGAACTGGACGCAGACGGAGAAATCAGCGGAGAACACACCGATGGGCAAGGTGCTGTTCAACGTGGTCACGCCCACTCTCACGCTATATCTTCCTGACAAGGAGAAAGCGACGGGCACTGGCATCATTGTTGCACCCGGAGGGTCCTGTGTCGCGCTGGCCATCGAGCATGAAGGTACAAGAGTGGCAAGCTGGCTACAGGAAAAGGGAATCGCAGTGTTCCTACTCAAGTACCGCATTCCCGAGAAGAAGGGCGAGGGCATTCCGCGGGGGCTTAACTTCGACGAGCAGTGTAAGTATGGAATTGCTGACGGTATTCAGGCGATGAAAGTCGCGCGGCACCACGCGGCTGAGTGGGGAGTTGCGCCGGATCGGCTCGGCTTTATGGGATTCTCCGCGGGCGCGATGGTCACAAGCGGTGTGCTATTGCAACCGGACGCTGCAGCGCGGCCGAATTTCGCGGCACCGATCTATGGCGGCCCATTCGGAGTGATGCCAAAGATTCCGGCGAATCTGCCTCCCATATTTATGGCTTGGGCGCAGGACGACGGGCTAGTGCTGGAGCCCATTGAAAAGTTCTATGATGCGCTCCGAGCGGCAGGGAATAAGCCTGAGGCTCATATTTACCGTTCGGGAGAGCACGGTTTCGGCATGAAGAAGCAGGGCACCACCAGCGATCACTGGATGGAAGAATTTTATTGGTGGCTTGAAGCTCAAGGTGTTGCCCACGGCGTTGGAAGGTAAAACGTTACCGAGCGTCACGGACTTTCACAAAAGATTCCTTGTTAACGTATGATGGATTCCGGTCCTGCACGGTGGCATGGGAAGTTCACGCCGTATCACCCTTAAGAAAGAATCCTGCCGACTAGATGGATAAGAAATTTCGGGTGTTTGCTACCTGTGACATCGGAGAAGCCATTGACCTGCTTCGGAGGCGTGGTTATGAGGTCGAAGTGTATCCGCATCCAGAGGCGCCGCCGAAGAGTCTGATTGTCGATAGAGCGAAGTCAGGCATTGATGGGCTGATTACTACGTTGCGGGATCAGATCGATGCGGAAGTATTTGAAGCTGGTAAGGGATCGCTGAAGGTCGTAGCCCAGATCGCAGTCGGGTTCGACAATATCAATCGCGCGGATGCCAACCGCTATAGGGTTCCATTCACTCACACAGCCGATGTGCTGACGGAGGCCACTGCGGAGTTTGCGTTTTTCATGATGGGCGCACTGGCGCGCAAAATGTGGACTGCCGAACACCTCACGCGGGAGAACCAATGGGGATTCTGGCATCCATACCTGCCGTTCCTGGGCGACGAGGTTACTGGAAAAACCGTTGCCGTCATCGGCACTGGACGAATTGGGCTGGCATTCATCAAGAAATGCATTGGGTTCGATATGAATGTGTTGTGCTATGACCCGGCGTACCAGAACGATGCGTTCGTAAAAACGGTTCGAGAGATCCAGGATCTGCGCCATGCGCGAGGGCTGGTGAAAGAGAAGCCGTGGATCAAGTATGTGCCATTTGAAGACGCTCTGCGCGGGGCAGATTTCGTTAGTGTGCACGTTCCACTGCTTCGTAACCAGGAGAGCGCAACACCGACTTACCACCTCTTCCATGAACGAACATTCAGCCTGATGAAAAGAACGGCCTATCTGGTAAATACGTCCCGAGGCCCAGTGGTGGATGAGGCCGCGCTGGCGCGAGCCTTGCGCGAGAACTGGATCGCTGGGGCGGCTCTGGACGTGTACGAAAAGGAACCGCTGCCGCCAGATTCTCCCCTGCGCGACCCCGCAATTGCGGACCGGTGCCGGCTCATGCCGCATTTCGCCAGCGCTGCCAGGATTACGCGGTTATCCACGGACCCAGACAAGGGGATGGCGGGGCGATGCGTTCAAGGCTTAATTGACGTATTGGAAGGGAACTACGGGACAGATGTTGCGAAAATGCCGTATGTCGTGAATAAAGAGGCATTTGCGAGTTAGTTGACCGGCAAAAATAAACCGAGACAAAGTTGCGGGAGCAGGGTTGAAACGGGATAGGACAATCTTGAAGGTGTGCCAAATGGCGTTCGCGGGTACAATTGGACTGAACTTGTCCGGTTTGGGGTCGCAATGAACAAATCGTTCTGGGGAATTCTGGCGTGTGTTTTGCTCGGAAGTGCCACCTTTTGGGGGCTCGATTCGCCCCGGAGTGCGGATTTGAAGCTGGAACCCGCTCCGAAAGAAGTTCAGTTGCGTAGCGGCGGATTCCATGTCGGACCGCGTACAAAGATTTTTGTGCAATTGGGGCATCAGTCCGAGGATCGAATTGCGGCGGAAACCCTGGCCGAGGAAGTTCTGGACCAGTCGGGGCTGAGGCTTGGCATCGAAGGAATGAAACCTGCAGCTAAGGCAGAAGGCGGGGCCATCGTGCTGGCGAGGTTGCAGGACGAACGAGTGCGGGAGTTTCTCCAACGCAACGGGCTGAAGGCCGACGCTGCTGTGGGGGAGGATGGCTATCTGCTGTTCTCGGATAATTCGCATCTGATCGTAGCCGCGAATTCAGGACAAGGATTGTTTTACGGAGTCCAGACGTTGCGACAACTCTTGCGTCCGGAAGCCAAGGGCCTGATTTGCCCCGCGGTGGGCATTCGCGATTGGCCGAGCCTGCAGCAAGATGCTCCCACTTTGAGCCGGGAGTTGGCGAAAAGCGAAGTGCGAAGACCGGGGGAGTAGGTCGATTTCCTGATCTGCTAAAGGTTGAGAATTTGTGACGCGCTTGGGCGTCCTGCCTAGGACGCCCTTGCTGCATTACGCGCCTAAGAAACGCCGGAAATACCTGCAATGCTTTGCGCCGGCCGCACTTCTCCTGCTATCGAATAGAATCCAAGGCATGTTTTCGGAACGTACAAGCTGGCGCTTGTCCCCAAACCGCTTTACCCAGGCGATCGAGGAAGTTCGCGCAACTGGTGCCACAATTCTGGATTTGAGTGCCTCGAATCCGACGCGTGTGGGCTTGGAGTATGACAGCGCGGCCATTTTGAGGGCGCTAGGTTCACCGCAATCACTCGATTACGATCCCCAAGCAAAAGGATTGTTATCGGCACGCCAGGCGGTGTCTGCTTACTATCGTGAAGCACACGGAATTCCTGATTTCAATACAGAGCGCATTGTTCTGACCACCAGCACAAGCGAGGGGTATTCGCATGTGTTTCGGCTGCTATGCAATGCCGGAGACGAGTTGCTGGTGCCGAAACCCAGCTACCCGTTGTTTGACTTCCTTGCGGATTTGCAGGACGTAAGGGTGGTGGGCTATCCGCTGATTTATGACCATGGTTGGCAGATAGATTTCCATTCCATGGAGCGGGCGATGACCAAGAAGGCCAAAGCCGTTGTCCTGGTACATCCCAACAATCCGACGGGATCGTACGTGCACATGGAGGAGTTGGAGACTCTGAATGTATTCTGCCGCGGATATGGGCTGACATTGATTGTCGATGAAGTTTTTCTGGATTACCGGCTAGACGATTCTGCGTCCCCGAGCTTCGCCGACAACAAGGATGTACTGACTTTCACTTTGAGCGGTCTCTCGAAAATTTCCGCGCTGCCCCAGATGAAGGTGGGATGGATCCTCACAAGCGGTCCAGAAAGCGATGTTGAGACGGCAGTAGATCGGCTTGAGGTGGTCGCCGACACCTACTTATCGATGAATGCGCCGGTGCAATGGGCACTCCCAATAATGCTGCAGCAAAGACATCACATTCAGCGGCAGCTTCGCGAGCGTATAAAACGGAATCTCTCGGAATTGGACCGGCAGCTTGCTGCGCAATCAGCTTGTCAGCGGTTATGTGTAGAAGGGGGCTGGTATGCGGTACTTCGAGTGCCTGTTACAGGATCAGATGAGGAGTTGGCTGTCGCACTGGTGCGGGAGAAGTCGGTGATAGTACATCCCGGGCATTTTTATGATTTTCCAGACGATGGATACCTGATCCTGAGCTTGATTCCGCACCCCGAAGAGTTTGCGGCAGGACTCAGCAGAGTATTGGAATTCTTAGAGGACTAGGGCGGCATCAATTCCGCCGACGAGGACGGATCGCAAGCTGTGAAATCCCGCCGCTGACAGCGGGGACGATAGATATTTCACATTGCTGTGGAACTTGAGTCGCGAGTCCGCCAGTGTAGCGGACATTTTCATTGCCAACAAAGATATTGATATGCTGCCGGATTTGATCCTGCTCGTTGAGGACGCGGTCGCGGACGCCCGGATATTTCATCCACAGCGCAGCTAGGGCGTCGGTTAGAGTTTGGCCGGAACTCTGGATTTCGACCGTACTGGACCCGACGGTGAATTCGCGAAGAGCTGCGGGAATATGAAATGTTACCGTCATCGCTTGTTGTCTCTCCGCGAACTGCGTGCTGTCGAAGCCTTTGGTTTGTGCGCACTCCCGCGTACTGGTTTCGAGGAGACGGGGAATGGATTTTGCAAACCATTTTCCTCAACCAAGGCGCTACGTACGCAAAGCACAGAAGGTAAGCCCCCCATGATTCGTTGCCAGTTTTTGCCTTCATCGTTCGACCCAAACAATTGCCCGCTGCGCGTGCCGAAATAGATACCGGCAGGATCAAGCGAGTCCGTGACCAGCGCGTCCCGCAGCACCGTTTCGTAAGCGCGCTTCTGTGGCAGGCCGTGCATCAGTGGCTCCCACGAGGCGCCTGCGTTTCGGGTACGGTACACGCGCAAGCGCCCATCGCAGGCGCAGCGAAATTCGTCTGACTCGACTGGAATGGCATAGACCCGGTCAGGGTCCCGAGGATGAATTGCCACTGGAAAACCGAAATCTGACGGAACTCCGTTGGCGATGTCGGTCCAATTTTCAGCGCGATCATCCGAGCGGTACAGTCCCCAGTGGTTTTGCAGGAAGAGGCGCTCCGGACGACTGGGGTGCAGGGCTATCTTGTGGACGCACTGTCCGAACTCAGGATATTTCTCGGGCATGAACAACGCGCGGATACCACGATTCTGCGCAGTCCAGGTTTGGCCACCATCCTCGGTCCGGTACACGCCGCCGGCGGAGATGCCGACGTAAATTCGCTGCTTATCCGAGGGGTCGAGAACGATCGTGTGCAAAGCGAGCCCCCCGTTGCCTGGCATCCAGCGTGGGCGGTGAGGATGGTCAAAGAGCCCGCGGACGAGGGTCCATGTTTCTCCCGAGTCCTCGCTCTCAAAGAGCGCAGCGGGTTCGACTCCGCAGTACAGCCGATTGGGTTGGTCGGGGGGGCCGGGAGTGATCTGCCAGATGTTCTTGAGGGACATGCCGGTTTCAACAGGGAAGCGGATCGGAGCTTGTTGCGGATTGGTCCAGCTCTTGCCAAAATCATCGCTCGAGCGCAAAAGGGTTCCCCAGAAACTCGAGGTTGCCGCCCAGATGCGGCGCTGGTCACCCCGACCATCGTAGGCCAGCGCGTATACGGGTTGCCCATGGAAATAAGGACCTCCCACCTCCCAGCGGCGGCGCTGGGTGTTGGTGCGGAGAATGAAAGCTCCTTTGCTTGTGCCAACCAGCAGCACGAAGTCATTCGTTTTCACGCGAACGTGTTTGATGCTGTGTAAAGTCGTGGTGCGGGGTGGACCTGCATTCCTGTCCGCAGCCGGTTCTGGAAATGCAATGCTTGAGGATTGAACCGCCTCAAGAGCTGCCTGAACCTCTGTGGCGCGTTGATAGCGCTGCATCGGCTCCTTCGCGAGGCAGCGCTGAATGACGCCCCACAACCCGGGGGGAACCGGCGGGCCGAGCACGGAAGGAATTTCGCGCATGATTGCAGCGCTGATTTCGAACCCAGTGCGACCGCCGAAGGGCAGCTTTCCGGAGGCAGCTTCGTAGAGAACTACTCCAAGAGCCCAGAGGTCGCTGCGGCTATCGGCGGCCTCTCCGCGAAGCACCTCGGGTGCCATATAGGGAAGGGTGCCGCTCACGCTGGATGCGCCCTCCACGGTCGAAAACGACAGAGTGGGCGCTTCGAGGATGCCGCCGCCTACTCGTTTGGCAAGGCCAAAATCGAGGACTTTTACCAGACCCTCAGGTGTGACGACGATGTTTGCGGTCTTCAGATCGCGATGGACGATACCCCGGTCGTGGGCCCGGGCCAAAGCGCTCGCGATCTGTACTCCATAGCGCAGAACCGTTTCAGGAGCAAGCCCGAGCTCCCCGGAGAGGGTATGAAGGGATTTGCCTTCCACGAGCTCCATGACGATGTAGAGATCGCCATCCGTCTCACCTACGTCATAGATGGTGCAGATATTGGGATGAGCCAGGGAGGATGAAGCTCGCGCTTCCTGCAGAAGACTCTGTCGGGTGGAGGTGTCGAGAGAGGGAACTTTCTTCAGGACTTTCACCGCCACGTTACGGTGCAAGACCTCGTCATAGGCGCGATAGACGATACCCATTCCTCCTTCGCCAATCTTGCCAACCACGCGACAATGGCCCAGAACTGTTCCGATCACAAAGGAGTCTCCTATTCAATTTAGGTTGAGCATCGGATTCGCGTCAATCAAGCCAGTTTCCCTTCAAGCCAGCCATAAGCCACGGCAAAATCTCGAGCATCGCTCGATGCAGAACGAAGCGCGATGGTCGCTGTAGAAACCCGTGAAACTGGATTTCCAACCGGTCGGATGGGCAGTTTTGGGCTATAATCCCCGCATGCCTGCTGCACCTGGAGCTACCAAGGCCGTCGGGATGGTTCCTGACGAGTTGAAGTTTGAACCGAAGTCCAAAGGCCTCGCCACACCCCGCAAAAAGAAACCGAAAGAACTGGCGGTTATCACCGAGTGCTGCACAGGGTGCGCCGGCTCCCCGGCATGCGTGGAATATTGCCCGGTCGAAGATTGCATGTTCTGGGTACCGGACGAAGATAATCCGCCCTTTGGACGGATCCAAGTGGATCCCATTCTGTGCATCGGCTGCAAGAAATGCGTTAGTAAAGGGCCGGATGGGTGTTTTCTGGATGGCTGTCCCTGGGACGCGATCGCCATGGTCGACACCGCTGAGGTGGAGAAGGAAGTCGGGCCGATGGCGATCTAGAAAGCGGCTTCCGGCTTTAGCCATCCAGCGGCAGGGTTCAGCTTCTTTCAGTTAGGGCTGCTACCAAATCTGAATCCAGGAATTACTTACTTCGCTGAGCGATGGCTTTTTCGGTTTCCTGCGCCTGTCGGCGAACATCGTTTGAGACGTCTGGCACGTCACGTTCGTAAGAGCGCACGGCTGGCAGGTCCTCGGGTTGGCCGATCAGGTACAAAGCTCGCAGAGCCTCCCAGACTTGCTCGCTCGCAGGATCGATGACTGCTATTTCCGCACCAGCGGCTAGCTTTGCCCCGCTTTGAGCTACGGAACGGATCCGGCCAGGAATGGGCGTGCGGATCTCAACTGATTGTGAGGAATCAAGAGGCGCAAGCTTCGCGATCAGACCATCCTGATGGACAGCAGTGCCGGGGCGGTCGGAATCCACAATGCGACCTGCGCGTGGAGCCGTGATGTGAAGCGGCTCGAGCAGGGCCACTATCTGCGGACGGCCCGTAGCATCGCCGAAGCGCACCAGGGAAAGAGCCGCGTTGCCCCGGACCATGGGCGAGGGGTCTTGCAGCATCTGCAGAAGAGTTTCGTGAAAGCCAGTGCCTGATGTGTCCTGCCCCATGACCCAGGCATCAGTATTGCGGATTTCTTCTACCGGGTTGGCAGCGAGCCGAATGATAGCGGGATACCACTGCTTAGCGGCCGGATTGCCATGTGACATCCGATCGCCAAGTTGCACGAGCGCATGCTGGATGTGGCGCGGCTTCCTGTCATCGTGCAGATATTCGTTCAGTTGCTGGTCTGAGAGGTTGCGGCCGAACCACGTGCTCCACCAGAACAGGAACGGCATCAAAACGATGAGCCAACCCGTTGCGAAGAAAAGTATCTTCTGGTTGCGCGACATGCTGCGCTTGCGTTTGGACGCTTGTTCCTGCGGTAGGGCTACAGTCTCGGGATTCATTCTCAATGATTGGTTGCGCCCTCTTACCATCTGCGAGGAACGCATAAAACACCGCGCCGAACGCGATTTACCTGCAGCCGGGTAAGTGGAGAGGACTGATAACGAGTTTAACGCATGTCCGCCCTCCAGTACGGAATCCTGCCCCTATTCCTCACGCAGCACCAGCCATGAGGCCATCCCAAGCAGCACAATCGTTCCGAAAACGGCGAGGAGGAGAACTGACTGATTTGCGGTCGTGGGCCAGGGCCTGGAAAAAAACATGAGGTTGGAATCCAAGGTTCCCGAGAATGAGGAGGGGAGACTCTGAACGAGCGGCAGGAGCAAGCGGAGCCAAGGAGAGCAGACAAAGGCGAGACAAGCAAGAACCGTCATGATTCGGATCGGGCGCAATGCCAGACGGGCTGCACGCTGGGCTGCTCTCTGCTGTGCCTTCCCCCAAATTAGTCCCGGATCTGGCAGAGCGTCTTGTTCACCGTCGGCGAGGCTTCTCTCATTCCGCAGGAATTCGCCAACCAGCAAAATGTCGGAGCAGGCATTGCACAGTTGCGCATGCGACGCGATCTCAGGGTCGATTGCTGCGTAAAGGACAGCGGCTGAGGTCTGCTCTTCTCGTTCGCAGATGCTTCGAATCACTTGCAACTCTCCGTATCTGATTTGCTGCCCTGAATCAGATTTGCAAACCGCCCACGCGCATGGAAGAGAAGTAAACGCACGCTCTTATGCCGCAAGCCAGTGAGTTGGGCGATCTCTCTGTGATTGGAACCCTCCACGTATGCCAGCCACAGCAATTGCCGCTCGCGGACCTTCAACTGGTCAAACGCTTGTCGCAATTGGAGTGGACGATCGAGCTGCGGTGGGCCTGTGCCCGGATCGGGCAAATTATCGGGCACCGCGGGATCGCGATGACGACGCCAGCGGTCACGCAGAAGATTTGTGGCAATGCGAAATAGATAGCTCTGATGTTGAGCGTCACCCAGGTCGGGAAGCTTGCTCAAGAGAAAGCGGCAATATGCTTCCTGTCACCAGTTATAACGTTCTGGAGCACATGCTGGTTAACAGTACGGGAACAATCCGTTGGAAGTTCGGCGTGGGCCCGAAATGTTACTCCACGTCGGCGTCGAGCACGCGCTCCTGCTCCAGGTAATGGGACATTGCGTATTGCGCCAGAAGTGGAGTTTGAAGGCGAATTTCGGCCCCAATCCATTCGCCCTTTGCGTGGGGTTGATCGGGAGGGTGGTTGCAGCGTCCCCCACTACCGAACTGCGGACCGAAATCTGCGCTTTGAATTTGCTCAAAGTGCCGGATCTCGCGCCAAGCCTGGTCACGGACCGTGCCGGAAACATCGATTTTGAGCTTCAGGACCGCCATTTTTCATCGACCCGGCCCTTTATTGCCTTTAACGCGCTAAAGAAGTCAGATTTCCCGGGTGCGCGCTTGCGCGAGCTTAGCTGTGCGGGAACCATTGGTAGAGCATGAAGTAAACAACCACCCCGGTAATGGAGACATACATCCACAGCGGCCAGGTCCAGCGGGCAATGGCGCGATGCTTATCATAGCGAGCGCGCAATCCGCGGTTCAGAGTGATTACTGCCAACGGAACTATCACCATGGCGAACACCACATGGGTGCTCAAGATCGTGAAATAAACCGGTCGCGACCAGCCTTGCCCGAGAAACAGGATATTGCCGACCTTGTAATGAAAAAAGACGTAGCAGGCCAGAAAAACGGAGGAGGCGACGACCGCCGCGATCATGCAGAGTCGATGGGCGCCCATGCGTCCTTTAGCAATCAGGACGCGTCCAGTGAGCAGCAGGGCAGCGCTCGTCCCGTTAAGAGTAGCGTTCAGAGCAGGGAAGTAGGCGTACTGCTCGGCGATCACGCGGCGGGCCTCGTAGTGCGGCGGTTCACCATCAGAAAGGCGAGCCCGAACATGAGTAACGAAAACAGCACAAGCGTGGCAATGGAAGAACTAAGCGGAAAGCTGGTTTCGGCCCCCGGATACAGAAGTCCCCGCAGTGCTTCAACCCCGTAGGTCAGCGGATTTAATCGCATGATCAGGCGAATCCAGCCGGAGGCGCCAGCCAGGGGAAACAGGGCACCAGATAGAAGCCAGAGCGGGATCAGGAACAGGTTCACAATTCCGTGAAAAGCCTGGGAAGAGTCCATGGGCCAGGCAATCGCGAATCCAAGAGCGGTCAGGGAAAACGAGACCAGGAATACCACTACTGCGACCAGCACAAGTTGGAGGGGTGCGACGCGAACCCCGGCAAACGGCGCAAATATAAGAAAGATCATGCCTTGAATGGCGGCCAGCGTGGTTCCACCGAGCACCTTTCCTAAGACGATGGCGGTACGCGGAACCGGCGCTACGAGCACCGAGAGCAGAAAACCCTCCTTACGGTCTTCGATCACCGACATCATCGTGAAGATCGAGGTGAAAAGCACAATCATGATGAGCGCGCCCGGATAGAAGTAGTCAAGATAATGCTGCTGGCCTGGACCTCCGCCAGATCGGAAGCTCGTACCGAAACCGGATCCGATTACCAACCAAAACACCAGCGGGGAGGCCAGAACTCCGACGACTCGCGTGGTCTGGCGATAGAATCGGACGATCTCCCGCCACCAAAGCGTGAACGCGGGCAGGACGACTCCTGCTGATGCGATCTCGGAAGGTCGCGCTAATGATGCAGCTTGAGTTGCCATCAGGAACTCACCTTTTCGGGCACCTTTGCGTTGGAGGTAGAAGCGGGAGACGGGGGTGTGGCGCTGACCGATTTCCCGGCCGGTGTGGCTGCCGGCGCCGCAACGGCCTTCTTCTTGTCGGAAGACTTCAGAAATCCCTTATCGCGCGCTTCCAGATATGCGTTCAGAAGGAAGCAGGCCGACACGGTCAGGAGTATGAGCGTCATGAACAGGCCATCGACCGTGGCCGAAGGTGGCGAGAGGGTGATCATGCCGCTGACGAAGATCCAGGCGACACCTGCCAGGGGGACCAGAGCTAGAATCAGAGAAAGCACCAGGATCACGACTTACCTCCTCTTTTCTTTTTGTCCTTCTTGCCGCTTGCAGGGGAATCGGAGTCGCTCGGTTCGCTCCAGAACTTGTGGCCCGTTCGGTGGATAAAAACATCTTCCAGCGCGGGCTTGCTCACGGAAATTGCCTGAATTTCACCCGGAAACGCTTCCACTACGTCGGGCACGAAGCGGTGTCCGCCTTCCTGTTCCAGCCGAACCTGATTGCCGAGAACCGTCGTGCTTACCTGGAAACGGGCGCGGATGTGCTCGGCTAGAATTCTTGCGTCGTGGGCGGCGTCGAGCAGGATCACGTCGCCACCGATCTCACTTTTCAGCTCCGCGGGAGTACCGAGCGCGACCAGGTTGCCTTCGTTCATGATGGCAAGACGGTCGCAGCGTTCGGCTTCTTCCATGAGGTGCGTAGTAACAAGAACACTGACGTGTTCTTCGTCGCGCAGAATCTGCAGGTATTGCCAGAGGTCCCGTCGGGCTCCTGGATCGAGGCCTGTGGTCGGCTCATCGAGCAGTAACACCGCCGGGTGATGCAGGAGGCCTTTCGCGAGTTCAATGCGGCGCTGCATACCTCCGGAGAAGGTTTCCACGCGCTCTTTGGCGCGGTCTGCAAGACCGACACGAGTCAAAATTTCTCCTACCCGCCTCTTCAGCGCAGTGCCGCGCAAGCCATAAAGATGGCCCTGGTGCCACAGGTTCTCGAAAGCGGTAAGCTTGGGATCGACGCTTTGCGCCTGAAAGACGACGCCTATCTGGCGGCGCAAACTGGCGGGATCCTCACTCGCGTCATACCCCATAACCAAGGCGCGGCCGCCGCTCGGAATCATCAGCGTCGACAGAATGCGGAAAAGCGTCGTCTTGCCGCTGCCGTTGGGCCCGAGCAACCCGAACAACTCCGCGGGACGCACGTCGAACGACACCCCATTCAATGCGGTACGGTTCTCATAGCGGTGCATGACATTCTGAACGGAAATGACGACCCGAACGGAAGCATTCACCTCCGGCCGGACATCCGCTAGCGACGCGACTTTCGAAGCCAAAATGAAACCCCGGGGACTAAGAACAGTTTACGACATCCGAGCGGGAGAGGTGTTTACTGCCTGATTCTACAAACGGCTGCCTCAAGGCGATCCGACCCGAAGAGTTGAGGTCCGCTCGACCGGACAGCCGAGGGCGGCTGTCCTTACATGAACTCCTCAGGCTGCGGATGGGTTGCGCTCTGCCTGCGGTACCCGTTCTTCAAATGCTACCGGAACGTGGCGCCAGACTTGAATCGCAAGCACGACGGTAGTTGCGAGCAACAGCGCGCCCACTGCCACGTGCGCTACCGTCGAAATTACCATAGGGAGTTCGGGCTGAATGGCATCGCGTCCCCACGAGACTCTTGTCAGGAAAGCAGTAAAACCCAGGCACAACTGCGCAATCACCAGAGACAACATGAGAATCGCAGGGCGCCTGATGGCCTCGATCTGCGAATAGACGCTGAGCGCGCGAACCGCAGTCCACGCGAGCACGAATGACACCACCGCCGCATGCACGACATGCGGCCCCCAACTGAGTCCGTGATGTCGGAACATCGCTCCCAGGATTAGTTGGACGTAGAGAACAAAGATGGCCAGCAGCGTGAGGGTGAAAAGGCTCGGCTTTCGCTGGTCAAACTCCACCCGAGGAACTTCTTCAATCCATTTTCTGCCTGTAAAAACGGCCACAGCCACAACAAGGCAGAAGTATGTTTGTGCGAGGGCTGCATGGGCAGATGAGATCGGCGGGGGCAGAAAGAAAAGAACCGTAAGTCCCCCGAGCACTCCCTGGGCGATCACCGTGCCCAGGGCTCCGACACCCAGAATCCGCAGCCACCGGCGCTTCTCGGCACGCCACATCCACACGGCGAGAATGATGGTTAGAAATCCTGCGCCTTGGGCGATCATGCGGTGAGTGTGCTCGAACTTTACGCCGCCGACGAGCTTCGGAATCTTGTACAAGGAACCGAACGAAGTCGGCCAGTCTGGCACGGAGAGGCCGGCATCGTTGCTGGTGACCAAGGCTCCCGCAATGATCAATAGGAAAGTCCAGAAAGCCAGGATGACAGCGAACCGGTGAAGTCCGCGGTTGTAAGTTGTTGCGAGCGCCTTCAGAGCATGCCCCTTGGGTAGAGGGCAGTATGGTAACTCTGCCCTGATGGGCTGCGAGCAGGCTACGCCAGATGGCGTAACCTGCTGGCAGCAACTGCATAGTTTAACAAAGCGAGTGGCTATTCACCGGCTGCTTTGAAGCTCTGGTCAACCGTCTTCGTTTCCTTCGGAGCGACGGTAACCTTCTGCTCTTGCTCGCCGAGTTTTTCATGGACGAAGGCCAAGGTGTAGTCGCCGGGAGGCAAACCCTTGATTTCATACTTGCCCGACTTGTCAGTTACAGCGAAGAACGGGCTCTTTACTACATTGACATACATCTTCATCCACGGGTGCTGGTTGCACTTCACCGGCAACATAATTTCTTCTCGGGTGAAGTTCTTTTCCAGCGCGGGAGCAGACGGCGGTTGAGATTCATTCCACTCGCGGTTGTCCTTCGGGGTGGGATGGATGTTGTGCGTAGTGGGGTCGTCATTCTTAATCTGTACGGTCTGCCCAGTCATCACCCCGAGCACGTGCGGGTGGTATTGGCAACCCTTCTGATCAAGTACAACAGGGTCTTTGGGAGGCTCGAATGTTCGATTGCCAAGGCCGTCTTTGACGTAAACGAACACGTTGGCTAGGTCGCCGTTGCTGACGACGAGAGTTTCAGCTGCATTCGTGCCCTTGCAGCCCGGATCCTGGCTCATGTCGATCTTAGCGGGTTTAGGAGCAGTACCGTCGAACTTCACTGTGCCATTGACGGTGGCAACAGTGGCAGGGTCGATCGGAGTAGCTGCAGGCTGGGCCGACTGCTCAGTTGCAGTGTTGCTGGACTGTTCCGTATTTTCCTTCTTACTGCAGGCCGTCAGGGCCAGCAGAGCAAACAATGCCAGAACGCTGACGAAAATGGTTGAATTCTTTCGGTTCATGATGTCGCTCTCTCCTATGTGATCGGAAATCAGTCCGGCCCAAGGCCGGTGACGCAGCCGTCTTCGGCTGGCGCCCTTACATCACGCTCTGTTGCAGGACTATCCAACGGGCCAATTCTACCGCGATCCTTCGGAACCTGCTGCTGCATGCGAGTCCGCGGAGGCTCGCTTGCGATCCGTCGACTGGTGTACGGCGGCTGCGGCTCGCGGCATGGACGCAGCCACTCGGCGTTGTTCTTCCGGCGTGAGCTGGAAGATATAGTCAGTCAACAGTTTGCGGTGGTCTCCCTGATACCCGTTGAAGCTCGGTGGCGTGGGCCCGGAGAAAACCCACTGGTTATTGGCTTGCCTGAAAAGACCTGATGGCATGGACGTGCCCGGGCTTACCGCTTGCGGATCAGTGATCCAGCGCTCCACCCAGTCCGGCTTCAGTCGCTCTTTCGCCAGCAGGAAATTGGGCGCGGTGGCGATCTTGTCGTGCGCGGGATCGCCGGTCGCGTGGCATTTCAGGCACGGAGCTGCTGTGCTCGAGAACAGGCTCCGAGCCATGTCGTTCTCTTTCGCCGTGAGTGTCGGCAACTGCTCTGGTATGTATGGCAGCGGCTGTTGTGACAGAGCTTCGAAGAATCGCACCAGCTTGCGAAGTTCGTTGTCTGAGAACGAGAACGTGGGCATGCGCACTTTCAGGTAGGGACGCACGCCATTCCGATTTGTGTCGCTAGTGCTCAGCGCAGGATTCGAGAGGAACTTACGCAGCCACTCAGGATCGACACGCGCGCCCTCGGTCAGCAACTTCGGGGGCAATTGCTCTTGCGCGTCTTGATATTGCTTGAGACCCATCAGAATGGTCTTCTGGCCGGGGATGAACTGGTGACATCCCATGCAGTTGTATTTTTTAATTACCCACCAGCCTTCTTGAATATCGTGGCGGTAATCGCCGGGCTTGTACTGATAGCTCACCGGCAGCGACGTTTCCTGGCTTCCCATGAGGAACGTCGTGAGTTCAAGCACCTGTTCTTTGGTCAAGTGCACGTTGGGCATTTTGAGCGCTTCGGTCTCGCTCTTGACCTTGCCTTCGTCATAGACATTCGGTTCGGCAAGTTTGTGTTCGAAAAATCCCTTGTGGTTGTACCATGGTTTCGTGGCCGGCCCGTCAGGCAAGCGCGCCAGATCTTCTTTGTCTTTGATGGGCTCGGAACCTTTGCCACCGCGCTGCGATGGTTCAGTGAAGAGCGCAAAATCAAGGCGCTCGATGGGCTTACTGCCTTCAAAAGTCAGCTCGGTTCCAATACGGCCCTCCTCTTCCATTCCAGCGATCTCATGGCAGCCGCCGCACCCATAGAAGCGAACCCACTTCTTACCCTCCTCCTTGAGTTTCGGATCATCCATAAAAGAGGCGTCCGCATAGGAAGATGGCTCCTGTTTCTTCTGAGTGATCAAATAGCTGGCGATGTCCTCAGCGTCCTCCGGGCTCAAGCGAAGGCTGGGCATCACGGTCATGTTTTGGACCTGCAGTTCGTGACCGTCGTTCGGGCACTTGCTGTGTGAAAGATCCCATTGATACGGCAGACCTTTCTTTGCGTAATCTTCCGGCCCGATGTCTTTCTTTTCGTATGGGCAATAGGGACGCGTTCGCTCGCGAGCGTTGTGGATCCAACGAACGAGGTACTCGTAATTTGCCTTCTCGCCGACTCGGGTGAGGTTGGCGGCAAAGGTGCCACCCTGCATCTCATCGCCTTCACCGATGGAGTGGCAGGCGAGGCACCCACGAGTCTCGAAAAGCTCCTTGCCGTGTGCGGCATTGCCGGGCTTGTGCTTGGGGAGGGTATCGGTGAAAGCGGACTGCCAGATGTAAGCCGAGATTGCCTGAATCTGATGATCGCTCAGGCGGAAATTGGGCATTTTTGTGGTTGGACGGAAGTCGGTCGGTTTCTTAAGCCAGACCGGAATCCAATTTCTATTCAGTTTCAGCCGCACGTCCTTCAGGTTCGGCCCAATCTTCTTCATGTCCTGCATTAGGCTGTGCGCTTGAAAATCGAGCTGCTGCAAGCGGCCCTCGAGCTTGGTATTGTCCACCCTTAAATCAACGGCTTGGGTGTTCAATTTGTTCGCTTCATCGTTCGACTGGGCGGCATCGGCCTGTTTCATCAAATAGTTGGCCTGCTTCAGATTGTCTTTCTTCTGCGTTTCGATTTGCTTGATCTGCTGGCCGATCGAGTTCAGATCTTCGGGTTCTTTGTCATAGCCTTCGTATCGGTGGCAGCCGTTGCAGCCGCGCTGCCTGAAAAGATCCTTCCCCGCGTTGATGGTCTCAAACTGCACGTCGCCGCTCGCCAGGACCATATCGGCGGCGTGGCAGCTCTGGCATCCCGCCTGTGCATTCTCCTTGGGATAAAGGGGCCATAACCAGTGTTCATAATTTCCGTGTGCCTTTTCCACGCTGGTGGTGGCGCGGCCATTGCCTTGATGGCAAGGAGAGCATCCGAACTTATCGGGATCGTGGATGGTCAGCAGTTCCGGTTGGGGATGACTGGTGAGCGCCGTGGCGTATTCGTCGGGTTTCTTCGCCCCTTTCTCCGTCATGGCTGCGGCCGTGACTCTCACCGGCTCGCGGGAATTCATGTGGCAGGACTCGCAGCGATCGACAATGTTAGCCTCGGCCACGTTAACCTGCACGATCGTGGGATCCCATTCTGCGGCGCGCTTCTTCAAGCCATCGATCTGCGGGGGAGTCAAGTCCACCAGGTGATCGGTGACGTATTCATCCATCTTGGCGCGCGCGTCGGTGACCGGCTTCAGCACCTCGCCTAACTCCAGGCTCAGCTTCGTGCGTTCGTCACGGATCTCGTTATAAGTCTCTTCCAGTTGCTGGAAGGTGTATCTCTTTTTGCTGCCATCCGGGAATTCAACTGTGGCCTGCTCAGCTTTGTACTTATCGATTTCTTTCTGCTTGCTCGCCTTCGCCGAAGCGTTGTCGCTGGTTTCCAGTTCGTAGGTAAGTGCGTTCACGTAGGCCCGGCGATCGGTAAAAACGCTCTGAACTGCCAGAAGCCTGGCGCTTGCATCGTCCAGCTTCTTTCGGATCTCGGCAGCTTGTGGGGCCGAGTCCTGACTGGCTTTCTTCCAGGCTGCATTCAGACTCGCATAGTCGGAGTCGCTCTCGATTTGTTTTTCCGACTTTTGCGATGCGGACCTCGCGGTGTTCAGGAAAGCGCTATACCGGGTCTTCCACTGCTCCTGAAACGCCTTCCATGGCCGCTGTCCCCAGGCTTCGTCCCACAAGGCCCAGAACAGGGTAACGATCAGGATGATCGTCGCAATGACGTAATGGGCAGCATAGGACTTGCTGGTGATCGGGTCCTGCTCGGGGATGGGTTTTTCGGGCACCATTTCCTCCGAAATCTTTAGTTGTCATGCGGAACGAAGCGAGGAGTCCATGGTCCCGGCATGCGGAGCATGGGCTCCTTCGACTCCGCCATCGATGTGCTTCGCGCATCAATGGCCGCGCTCAAAATGACAAGTTGATTCATGGCCGAGTTCAAATATTGAACCACGGCGTAATCCACACATACTTGATATGCCACAGCAGGCGCAGGCCCATCTTGATGGGCAGAGCGACCATGGTCAGCAGCAGAAACTGCACGATCGAGAACTGCAACAGGCTCATGCGCTGAAAATCTTTCGCCATCTTGCGGCGGAACAGCGAATAAACCAACCCTCCGCCAATCAGGTAGTAGCCGATCACAACGATGGCACCGAAAAGCCCCTTCGCCATGTTCGACGTGATGCCAAAAATGTCTGGCAAGTCGCGGTTCACTTCATAGATCAAGCGATTGTGGTCCCAGGTTTGGCCCGGCCAAAACCATTGCCAACCTGGACCGCGAATGAAAGTGCCGATAATGATCATCGCGACCCAAAGAATTACGAAGCCGAACAGGAATGTTGAAATCGAGAACTTGCGCTGCTTCCAGGTGTAGTAACCGCTACCCAGCGGGTTGGTGTCAATGTACGGAATCACCATGAGCCCAACGATGATCATGGTCGGCATAACCACGCCGGCAATCCAGGGATCGAAATACACGAGCATCTCCTGCAGCCCAAGAAAGTACCAGGGAGCCTTTGCAGGATTCATAGTCAGGTTGGGATTGGCGGGCTCTTCGAGTGGAGCATTGAGCGTGATCGACCAGACCATCAGTATGATGGTGATGATGATGGCGGCTAAAAACTCGATGCGCAGCAGGAAGGGCCAAACGTGGACTTCCTTTTGCCATCCCGCCTTGAAAGGCCAGGTCTTGCGATGATGTGTCTTGGCGAGAGCGGGATCGCCTTCCAGCTGGGTAATGAGCTGATCGTTGGCGTGCGCCTGCTTCCACGCGAGATAAATGTAGAAGATGAGCAGCGGAATCAGGCCCACGATGGGAACGTTGTCGGGGGCAGAGCAGATCTCCCAAAGTTGTCGCCAGTCCATAAAGTCTCCAAATCTCTCCCAGCCTCACGTAGCGACAGCGCGTCGGGCTTATACGAACCCTGGACAGCCCACGGGCTGCCCCTACGCGGGCCTACTCTCCTGCTGCCTTCGGACCTCTTCTAGGCTTGTCGGCCTCTTCGGTCAACATCACCGGAGCCGGTCCCGAGATCCCGCCGTCTTTTCTTACCCGCCAAAAATGAACAATCATCAGCACCGATGCTACGATCGGTATCCCGATGCAATGCCAGATGTAGGAACGCAGCAGGGCATTCGCATCAACGATCGATCCGCCAAGCAGGCCGAATCGCACATCGTTGTACGGAGTCATTCCCAGTTGCGGGCCAAACGGTCCTTCGTGACCGAGCAAAGGAGTGGCTCTCGCCATGTTGGTGCCTACAGTGACGGCCCAGAATCCGAGTTGATCGTCCGGCAGCAGATATCCGGTGAATGACAGCAACAGCGTGAACACTAGCAACAGCACGCCTATGTTCCAATTAAATTCGCGCGGCTTCTTATAAGAGCCCGTCAAAAACACGCGGAACATGTGCAGCCATACGCCGATGACCATCAAATGCGCGGCCCAGCGATGCATGTTGCGTAAGATTTTTCCGAACGGGACGTCGTGCTCGAGATAGAGAACGTCACGGAATGCCTGCACCTTGCTCGGGTGGTAGTAAAACATCAACAGCACGCCGGTATAAGTGAGGATGATAAAGAGGTAAAAGGTAATCCCTCCCATGCCCCAGGTGTAGCTGTAGCGCACCGCGTCTCGATTGATTTTGGCCGGGTGCAAATGCAGGAAGACGTTGGAGAGCACGCCTAACGCGCGGTTGCGCGGTGTGTCATCGTGCTTGTGGCGGAAGATTGAGGTGTAAACCTGTGTCTTGGTCGGATCCTTCAAGCCATCGATCTGCTCTTTGGCCTTGGTAGGAATGTTGGTCTTGAGAGCCTGCAAGTCCTCTTTGACTCCAACCGTGACCTTCTCCAGGATTCCAACCTTGCCGTTTTTTCCGGTGCCGCTGCTTGAGCCGTTGCCGCCGTTCGGGTTGTTTGCGTCAGCCATAGAATGTCCGTTTCTCGTATCGCCGGCTTCCTGCCGGCTGTCGCGAGGCCGTTTCGGCCGCGCCTTACACTCCGGTCAAGAATGATCCGGGATCGTTGAAGTGGCTCAGTTGACCTTTCGGCCACGAGTAAAGCTTTGAAGTGTCGACGAGAATCTGACCGTCGGGTGCGAGTTCAATGTGCGCGCGATCCATGGGGCGCGGAGCGGGCCCTTCGAAGTTGACCCCTTCGCTGTCATAGCCGCTGCCGTGGCAAGGACATTTGAACTTGTTCTCACTGGGCTTCCAATCCGGAGTACAACCCAGATGTGTGCAGCGCGCGTAAATCACGAACAGACGATCGGGAGTTCGGTCTACCCAGATACGATACTTCTGCTGGAACTTTGTATCGACGCCGAGAGCGAATTCAGACGGATATCCAATCTTGAACAGAGTATTTGGCTCGAACAAGGTGCGAGGAAGAAAGAAACGAAAGAAGGCGAGAAACCAGGCCGTGAGGAATCCAGCTACCATGGTCCAAACGAAACGCCGCCGCCGCCGGTCCAGTTCGGTAGAGGGAGCGGTGCCAGAGACGCCGCCAGCAGCTGCTGCTTTCGACGTGCCTACCGCCGGCGTGCCGACATACTTAGTGGCATCGACGCCCGGCTTGGCCGCGGGTTTCGCTGGGTCCGGATTCGGATTGACCTTGGGGGTCTCCAACTCCGCCATTAGCTTCCTCCTCTGTCTTGCCTGACTTGGCCCGAATCTTAATCCCCAGCAGCCGCCGCGTACTGTGGCGCTGCCAACTTCCTCCCTGAGCTGCGAATCGCAATCGGAGCAGGAGCTCCCTGTGTCAAAGCGTGCTGCACCATTTCCGAGAGGGCCTGGATGAACTTCGGAGAATCATTCAGCCCAGCGGTCATTTCGAATTGAGTCATACCAAGCTGGCGAGCTTCTTCACGAGCCTCGTGGTTGATTTCCCCTAACGTTTCCACGTGATCGGAGACGAAGGCAATAGGGACGACGCAGACTTCCCGCACACGTTCAGCTGCCAACCCTTTTAAAGTTTGATGCAGCGAAGGCTGTAGCCAGCGGCTTGCGCCCACTTTGCTCTGGTAACAGAGACGATGCGGATTCGCCCATCCGCCGCATTGCATCAGCAGGCGAACGGTTTCTTCGATTTGCCGCTGATACGGATCGCCCTTTTCGATCACTGACATGGGGATACTGTGGGCGCTGAAAACAATTTCGGGACGAGCCGGTGAAGGAAAGCGGGACAGCGCCTCATTTACTTTTTCCGTCAATGAATCGAGATACGCAGGACATCGATAAAAGGACTCAACAACGTGTACTGGCAAGTCGTCAGCAAAAAGGCGACTCCACTCGTTCAGACTCGACCCCGTCGTGGTTGAGGAATATTGGGGATATAGCGGCAGTAAGACCACTTCGTCGCAGCTTGCCGCTCGCAATTGTTCAATCGCTTCAGCGGTGAATGGGTGCCAGTAGCGCATGGCGACAAAACAATGGGCATCCATTCTCTGGTGCCGCAGTTTGCACTCGAGAGCACGCGCCTGCCGCTCGGTGTTGCGGCGGATCGGAGATCCACCACCGATCAGCGCGTAATGATGCTGTACTTTGCGCGACCGTGTCGTCGAAATCAGTTTTGCCAGGGGCTTACGCCCGATGCGGGCGAAAGGAAAATCGATGATGTCGGGATCGCAAAATAAGTTATAGAGAAAAGGCTCAATTGCTTCCAGAGTGTCAGGTCCACCTAGCTGAAAGAGAACTATCCCTACACGCCGACTTGTCCGCGTCATTTTCCCCAGAATCCCCAGAACGGAGAGCACTTTACTCCCAATCAAGCGCGAGAGTCAATGGCGGATGGTGTAGAAACACGTAGCGAAATCGATTTCGTCCGGCTCACTCGTGAGGGTTTGAAGCCCAGTTGCAAAGCGGGCGCGTTCCATGCAATCTGAACATCGTGCCCGAACTGCCGGACATCGCCGCATACCTTACCGCCCTGGAATCTCGACTGCTCGGTGTGAAGCTACAACGCGTCCGCCTGGGTAGTCCGTTCCTGCTGCGAAGCGTCGATCCCCCCCTCAGCATTGTAGAAGGGCGTACTCTCGAACAGTTTCGGAGAATTGGGAAGCGCCTTGCGTTTGGGGTTGAGGGCGATCTCTGGCTGGTGCTGCATCTGATGATTGCCGGCCGGCTGCATTGGAAGAAACGTGACGTGAAACTCGGTGGCCGTCAAAGTCTCGCGGCGTTTGACTTTCCTGATGCCTCGTTGCTGCTTACCGAGGCTGGAAGCAAGCGTCGCGCGGCGTTGCATGTCGTGCGCGGAACCGAGAACCTTGCCGCATTCGATGCGGGAGGCATCGATGTGTTCGCGGCAGATATCAATCAGTTTCGGTCGGTGCTCTCGGCCGAGAATCACACGCTGAAAAGAGTCCTGACCGATCCGCGCATGCTCAGCGGAATCGGCAATGCTTACTCGGACGAAATTCTTCACGCGGCTCAGCTCTCGCCCGTAGCGCTTACCCAGAAGCTCAAAGACGAAGAATGGCAGAAGCTATTTTCCGCGACTCGGCTGACGCTCAAGCTATGGATTGAGCGCTTGCAGGCCGAGGCGAAAACCGCATTTCCCGAGAAGGTCACTGCATTTCGCAAAGACATGGCCGTCCATGGCCGTTATGGCCAGCCATGTCCAAGATGCGGAGACAAGATTCTGCGCATCCGCTACGCGGATAAAGAGACAAACTATTGCGCACGATGTCAGACCGGCGGGAAGGTCCTGGCGGATCGGAGCTTGTCGCGCTTGCTCGGATCGGACTGGCCGCGCTCCCTCGAAGAGCTCGAGGCCCTAAAGCGGCGATGAAGATCAAGAGGCTGCGGTCGGCGCAGGTTGTGCTTTAGCTTTTTCCATCTCTGCAATCACCGCGTCGGCGAACTCGGACGTTCCTGCCTGGCCGCCGATGTCTCGCGTCAATTTCTCGTGGTGCCGGTACACCCGCTCCAGCGCGTTGCGAATCTGCGTTGAGGCCTCATGCTCTCCCAGATGTCGGACCATGAGCAATGCAGAACGCAGCAGAGCCGTGGGATTGGCGAGGTTCTTTCCGGCGATATCGGGCGCCGAGCCATGAACCGCTTCGAATACCGCGCAGTGCTCACCCAGGTTCGCACTCGGCACAAAACCGAGGCCGCCAACGAATGCCGCGCAAAGGTCAGAGAGAATGTCCCCGTAGAGATTCTCCATCACCAGCATGTCGTATTGATAAGGGTTCATTACCAGTTGCATGCAGGTGTTATCCACAATGTGCTCGCCGTACGTGATTTCCGGAAATTTCTTGGCGACCTCTCGCGCGCACCGCAGGAACAGTCCGTCCGACATCTTCATAATGTTCGCCTTGTGAATGGCGTGAATTTTCTTGCGCTGATTTTTGACGGCATATTCAAAGGCAAACTTCGCGATGCGCGTGCACGCCTTCTCTGTCATGATCTTCAGGCTTTCCACCACTCCCGGTACAACTTCGTGTTCCAGCCCGGAATAAAGTCCCTCGGTGTTCTCTCGAATGATGATGAGATCGACGTCAGGATAGCGAGTGGGTATGTGAGGAAGATTGCGAATAGGGCGGAAGTTCGCGTACAGCTCGAATCTTTTCCGCAATGCCACATTGATGCTGGGAAATCCTCCACCTACAGGCGTGGTGACCGGACCTTTGAGCGCCACGCGCGTTCGCTCGATCGATTCAATCAGGTCCTTGGGAATGTATTCGCCGGATTTTTCGTAAGCTTCCGCTCCCACGGCGAACGGTTCCCATTCAAATTTCACGCCGCTGGCTTCCAGAATGCGTACCGTTGCTTTTGTGACTTCGGGACCAATCCCGTCGCCGGGTATCAGCGTTACTTTATGAGTCATTCCATTCCCCAGGGTGGTTGGCAGCGCTAGTCAGTGCCGGAACGTAATCGCTGTATGCGATATCAAACAGTTTTTGCCTTGACCAGATCCTTCAATTCATTCATAAATTCCTTGACGTCTTTGAAATCCAGATAGACAGAGGCAAAGCGCACATATGCAACTTTGTCATAGCGCCGCAGGCGGTTCATGATCAACTCGCCGAGTTCGCTGGTTCGGCGCTCGCGTTCCGCAGATTCGATGACAAACGATTCAGCCTCATTCACAATTTGTTCAAGTTTGCTGATGGGAACTGGACGCTTCTCGCAGGCGCGGAGCAGGCCATTCAACACCTTTTGGCGGTCAAATTTCTCGCGACGGCCGTCCTTCTTCACAACCATGTAAGGGATTTCGTCGATGCGCTCGTAAGTCGTGAAGCGCTTGCCGCACTTCAGACACTCGCGGCGGCGTCGAATGGAGTCGGCTTCCTTGCTCTCGCGCGAGTCCACGACCTTATCATTCTCAAATCCGCAAAAAGGACATTTCATGGGCGCAACATGCTCTTCGGCGAGCAGAATCTCACCCAACTCCTTCGTTTTTCGTCAACTGCACTGAACCGCAGTAGGGAGCGAGGTTCCGCCGTTTCCGATGATATTGGAAATTGTAACAGTTGAACGCGAGGCTCAGACGTAACCTCGCAAAGCACGCAGGCGTGGCCAACGGATGCGTGCGGGCAGGCAACAAAAGGACGCTCGCACCCCCTGCGGTACGAGCGCCCTTTTTCCCCATGCCTCCCCGGTGACGAGAGGCTTGAAGCTTGCGGTCCTTGGCCGGCGAACAAAACTTTGCATCTTCTGCCAAGGATCTGCGGTGGATTCTGAACGAAAGTAGGTGCGAGATTGTCAGTACAATGTCCACAGTTTGTAAAAATCATGAGAGCGGGCGGGAGCAAAGCCGGATTGAAGCATCCCCCGCCAAGTTCCGTGAGACGGCTGTTACCAATCCTGGCGTGCCTGCTTGCTCTGCCGTTATCAGGTCAGAGCACGTTTGGAGAGTTGCGTTTGCGGGTGACCGACCGCGTGGATCAACGATAACAGCGGAGGTGTACAGCAG
>JBKOUZ010000176.1:0-9532 GCA_046723715.1 Acidobacteriota bacterium
GTTCCTCCAGCATGATTTTTCGTAGATGGGTCACAGGGACCTCCTTGTGACCCAAAATTTATATGACCATGAGCACCAACACTGCCGACCTCACCCACGCGGCAGCGTCCGCCGCGCGAGCGGCTTCGTTCTGACGGGCAACTCGGAAAACCTAACCTGAAGTCAGCGCTCATACCCGCCATTGATCAAAACCTGTAGCTCGGATAGCGCAACTAACCAGATTGAAGGGTGTTTTCTGATTTGAGGAGACTGGAGATGAGGCATAGGCTGAGTTCGCTGCTATTGGCCGCGGCAGCAGTTTCGTCGTTGGCAGGAGTAGCCACCGGATGCGGCGGCGGTGGTCGTCATTATTATCGTGTCTACGACCCTTACTACACCGATTATCACCAATGGAATAATGACGAGCGTTATTATTACCGGCAATGGGCTGACGAGACACGACGCAATCCACACCGCGATTTCCGCAGGATGCCACCTCAAGAACAGAAGGAATACTGGACCTGGCGCCATAATCACGGAGACCATGATCGTGATCGCGACCACGACCGGGATCGTCATTAAAAATTAGGCTGGGCTCTTGCGGCCAAGTGCTGCGAGGGCCTGGTCGGTGGTGGTGAATCTTGCCCCCAGGCGCGCGAGTTCAGCAATCGTGGCCTGGCCGTCTTCTTTTTTCAGCGTCTCGATCGCGTCCTGGACAACTGCGACGCGCCTTCCTCTCTGTAGAAGTCCCCTGGCCGCGAAGCTGACGCAATATTCCGTCACGACCCCGAAGACAACGAACTCCGGATCTTTTCCCAGCCGCTGAAGCAGTTCCTCTGCATGTTTGCTCTCGAAGATATTCAGCGTCTGCTTCTCCAGCAGAACCTGCTGGAATTGAGAGAGATCTTCGGGAACTTTTGCTGCGGCGTCGTTGGGAACGCGTGCAACTTTGTCGGTGAGCGCCTCCGGCACCAGTTCGGCGCCCTCAGTTCCCTTCACGCAGTGAGGAGGAAAGGTCTGGAACTCCGGATCGTCAGGGGTGTGGAAACATCCATGGGAAACGAGAAACACGCGCCCCCGCCGCGCGGCGTCGCTGAGCCGGCGGATGTTGGGCAACAGCTTCTCCGCTCCCGGCACATAGAGACGCCCGCCGGGGAGCATGAAGTCGCGTTGCACGTCCACTTCCCAAAAGATGAAATCACGAGAAACCATGGTTCCTTTCCTGTAAAAGGGCGAGCGTAACATCATTCCTTCCGCGCTGACAAACCTGCCGCATGCGGCAAGGTCGTCAGGTATCATTTGCGAGTTCATCGAGCGCGGTTTTGCATGAGCCACGAGATTCCAACAAAATCGGTATCGAGCAAACTGGTCATCCGCAACATCGGCCTGCTCCTGAGCGGAGACCTCGACCGCCCCATCCTCGATGCCGATACGGTAGTCGCCGTGGATGGGTTGGTGCACGCGGTGGGCAAGTACAAGGAGATGGACGTCACGGGAGCGACCACCACCATCGACGCGAAGGGCACAGCCCTCGCGCCGGGATTGATCGACAGCCACGTGCATCCGGTGTGTGGAGACTGGACGCCGCGCCAGAATCAGCTGGGCTGGATCGATAGCTGCCTACACGGTGGCGTCACTACCATGGTCTCGGCCGGAGAAGTGCACACTCCAGGGCGTCCGAAGGACATTGTTGGTCTGAAGGCGATGGCGATTTTCGCGCAGCGGGCATTTCAGGCATTTCGTCCAGGAGGAGTGAAAGTTTACGCTGGTGCGCCGGTTCTCGAACATGGCATGGTGGAAGGCGATTTCAAGGAACTGGCCGCCGCAGGAGTCAAGTTTCTCGGCGAAGTAGGTCTCGGAAGCGTAAAGGACGGAACTACCGGGCAGCGCATGGTGGCTTGGGCGCGGAAGTACGGCATTCAGAGCACGATTCACACAGGCGGCCCTTCAATCCCCGGCTCCAGCCTCATCGATAAAGACATGGTGCTTGAGACCGACGCCGATGTGATCGGGCACGTGAACGGCGGCCATACTGCGCTGCCCGATGATCAAATCAAGGAATTATGCGAACGATCGCCGCGAGCTCTCGAAATTGTCCACAACGGAAACGAGCGCGCCGGGCTGCTCGCCCTGAGGACTGCAAAGGAATTGAGGCAGCTTCATCGCGTGATTCTGGGAACCGACTCCCCGGCGGGATCCGGCGTGCAACCACTCGGCATTTTGCGAATGATCTCCATGTTGTCCTCTATGGGCGATATTCCCGCGGAGCTGGCGATGTGCCTGGCCACGGGCAACACGGCGAAGATGCGCAACTTGAATTGCGGATTCATTGCTTCGGGAAGAGAAGCCAGTTTCGTGTTCCTCGATACCGCGCAGCAATCCGCGGGCAAGAATCTGCTGGACAGCATTCAGAAAGGCGATCTGCCGGGAGTGGGCATGGTGATCACTGATGGGGCGGTCAGCATTCAGCGTAGCCGCAATACCCCGCCGGCAACGCGAGTGCCCGAGGTAGCAAAGTCGTGACTCCTCAGGTAGAGGCACCCGCTTGGACTGCCATGCGGCGGCGAAACCCCGCGGTAGGTGGAGCGACCCGGCAAGTTTCCGTCGGGTGGATTCTGTTGGCCTGTGCACTCTTCGGTGTATCTTCATTCGCCCAAACTCCGATCGCCCCCGACTGGTGCCGGGCACTTCCTCGCCCAGAGTACAAGACGCTGAAACGTGTGGAGGTTCCGGACCCGTGGTTCGAGGTTTACGAACCTGCAAAGCAAGTATTCGCCATCTACGAGCCACATCAAGCTGAGGAGACGATTGCTTATCTGATCGTGGGCACGCGGCGGGCGCTGCTTTTCGACACTGGCATGGGCATCAGCAATATCAAGAAGGTTACTGCGCAACTCACCACTCTACCCATCATCGTCCTGAATTCACACACGCATGACGACCACGTTGGCGGAAACTGGCAGTTCGACACCGTGTACGGCATCGATACCGAATTCACGCGTGCGAATGCCAAAGGCTCGCGCGAAGACGCCCAGGCGGAAATCGCTCCCGACCAGATCTGCGGAGCGCTGCCGCCGGGCTTCGATGCCCACTCGTACTCGACACGGCCGTGGAAAATTGTTTCCTATATTCACGATGGCGAGAAAATCGATCTGGGAGACACAATTATCGAAGTGATCGCGACACCCGGCCACACACCGGACGCAATCTCGCTCTTCGATCGCGGTCACGGATTGCTGTTCACTGGCGATACCTATTATCCGGCTCCAATCTGGCTGTTTCGGCAGGAAACAGACTTGGACGCATACGCGCTGTCGATCCGACGATTAGCTGCTCTTGCCCCTAAGGTGAAGTTCGTGCTTGGAGCACATAATATTCCGGTGGCACAGGCCTCTGTTCTTCCGGGATTGGTAGCTGCGTTCGATCAAGTTCATGCCGGGAAGGTCAGCGCCGTGCAACAGGCAGGCGGAAAAGTTCTTTATAAAGTTGCCGGGTTTTCGTTTCTGATGCGCCCGCTCCATGGCCAATAGGACAGACCTGCGTGATGTTGTGCAGCAACATGGCGCTTCGGCCGGACAGCTCAACGGTTTCTCAGTTCAACGCGCTACCTGAGGCCGTCTTCGCCTTTGATTTGATCTTTCGTTAGTCCTCCGACTCGCGAGAGCGGACGCCCACTGTCGGTGACGGCGACTGCAACCATGATTTCGTTCGCCCGTGGCGCGTCATTCAAGCGGACTTCCATCGCGTCGAAGTGGCTGCGCACGAAAGCCGCGTCTTTGTGGCCTAGCGGGATGTCGAGCACCACACCTAATCCGCCGCGCTTTTTGGACGATGGAATGAGCGCCGCGCCTTTACCCAATACCCGCCGCACTGGCGTGCCAAGTTTGGGATGCAGAATCGCGGCAGCATGCTCGAGCTCGCCGTTCTCGCCCACAGCCGCTGCTTTGCCGTAGCTCTCCGCCAAGGTGCCAGCGATGCCCAGGGCCGCCACTGCGCGCTGCGTCAACAACTCTCCCAGTTCTTCTCCGATCGCCGTCAATTCGGAAAGATCGTCGACGTACTTCCCTGCGAACGGGTTCTCGATCACCGCGACAGCCGCGGCTTTCCGCGTAGCGGGAGTAATGTCGCGTTCCATCTCGCGCCGAGTCTCTTCCAGGAAAGTCGCAAGCTTGCGGATTTTCGCTTTCATCGTTGTCTCACCTCAGCCCGTCCTCACCTTTGATCTCCGATGCTTTCAGTCCACCGACGCGCGCATGGATCCGCGGACCTGTCGTCATGACCAGCGCCAGTAAAATCTCATCTGATCGGGGCGCATCGTTGAGACCGACTTCCATCGCGTCGAAGTGGCTGCGCACGTAAGAAGCATTGATGTGCGTAATCGGCACATCAAGGCGTGTGCCCGGTCCTCCAACTTTCTTGCTGGAGGCCACTATTGCTTTCGCACCGCCTAGCACTTCGCGCATGCCGTAGCCCCCTGGCACGTGCCACAGCGCGCCGTGCTCGAGTTCCCCGGCCGATCCCACAATCGCTCCCTTGCCGTAGCCCTCAACAGTCTTCGGATCTCCACCTAGGGCTGACACCAGTGCACGCGCCATCTCCAAACCCAAAGGCTTAAGATCGTCCATGAATCCTTCAATCTTGGCGACGAAGGATCCAGCAAACGGATTGCGGATCACAGCTAGCACGGCGGCACGCCGCAAAGGCCTGGCGCTAACCGGGCCACCCTCGTGAAAGATCTCCTCGACACACATTACGCGCTTGCGCAGCACCACGTCAGGCATGGACGAGACCCCTTTCCTGAACAAGCGGAGGCGTCAACTGTGCGATGGAACCGACCACTCGAGTCTCTCCGCCTAAATTCAAAGCCGCGCTTCGGATAAGTCCGATCTTCTGCAGGTGTTCCGCGGTCTCGCAGCCCGCGAGCAGCGCTTGATTCACCTCGGACGCGCTCAACTGCCCGACGGCTTGCGTGACCAGGCGACTCCCTAAGTCACTCTCGGGCGCAAGTTCCCTCGCCGGCACGCGGACAATTGCCGCGTGCCCGGGTAGATCGACTGCATTGGCGATGATGGTTGCGGCAGCATCTGCCGCGGCGGCGCGGTCCGCCAGTACGGTCACCGCGTCCGCGATTCCGAGGGAAAAGCTGCGGCCTCGCCAGCCACTGGTCGCAATGCCGCGCACCAGGCCCGAAGCGTCAACCGTAGCCGTTCCAAACAGCGACGCGCGATCCGGCCGCTCCACCATTCCAATGACAAACTTCTCTCCCGCAGCGAGGTGCAGAGCAATGTCTCCGCCATTATTGACGTAGGCGCGTGAAAGCTGAGCGGCCGAGGTCATGGCCGCGAGAATCTCCTCCGCCACAGCGCCCGCCACCGCTGCCATGGGCGTAATAAAACACTCCGGCGCGTAGGGCATCACCGCCGCCAACATCCGCCGCGCCACTGCTCCCGAGGGCCACACACGCTCCGGCAAGCAAGGCTTGCGCAAAAAAGAAAGCTCGCTGCAAAGTTCGTCGAGCACAGTTTCGAATCGTGCACACGCGGCACGGTATGCCTTGTCGATTGCCGGCAACGGCCCAAACGCTTCGATTATCAGATCAATCGGGCCATCCTGCAGATGAAGGCGCCTGCCATCAGGCAAAAACCGAATTTGCGCGCGCGCATTCATTCCCCGTTTTTGCCGCTTTCCACTCGGGCCAGGATACGTTGGCGTCCATCGCCGCCGGCGACAATCGAACTGAGCGGGCGAACTTCACTGATGTGTCCCCCGAGCGCCGCATAATCCGCAAGCTTCACCGTGAACTCAATTGGGGCGACCAGGGCTGGAGTTGGCACATACCCGAAGGCGTTCTGCGGCATACGGCTCACGTCCACCATAAACGTGATCCCGCCGCCCGGCCACACATACACTGGGACGCCGCCGCAGGTCACACGCGTCAAGGCGTCGCGGACAGAATGCGTGAGCTTGACCGGATTCTCCGTCACTCCGGCACGCAACGATCCGCCTGCACCTCCCATAAAAAGAACGGTGCAGAGCGCCGGCTCGCAATTCTCTTTGATCCGCGCGACCGACTGCTGGAGGGGTTCCGGCAAATCTTTCTGTATGGGAACAAGATCTTCCCCCAACTCAAAATAAGCGTGATGTTCGCCAGTGGTGCTGACCATCAGCAATCGAAGGCCGGGCCATGCTTTCTTGCCATTGAATTTGCCCAGTATCGAGAGCGGATCATCGATGTTGGTGCCGCCCCAGCATGTGCCGGGCTCCGCAACTTGAAAATATCTTCCCGGAGTCGAACGTCTTCCCTTCAACTTGATGCCGGTCTCGGGTATGCCCAACAATTTCCCGGCCTGATGCTCGGAAAGCACACCCGTGATGTGATCATCAACTACCACCACATCGTCGACTTTTCCAAACCATTGTTGCGCAAACATGCCAATCGTCGCCGAGCCGCAGCCCACGCGCATGCGCTCTTCCTGTACACCATCGACAATCGGCGCCTTGCCCGCGTCGACGGAAACTTTGGCCCCATCATCAATTTCCAGCTCCACCGCTTTTCCATTGCAGAGCTGCAGCAGTGCGTCGCAGGTCGCGGTGCCTTCCTGGCGGCTGCCTCCGGTTAAGTGCCGCACCCCGCCGAGTGAGAGCATCTGCGATCCATACTCACTTGTAGTGACGTGTCCAATGGCTTCACCTTGAAATCGCACCGTGCTGCACTCGTCCCCCAAGTGGCGATCAGTGTCGATCTTCACCTTCACGCCGCAGTAACTGAAAATTCCCTCGGTCACCACCGTCACCATATCTACGCCTTCAGTCTGCGAGGAGATAATGAATGGCGCCGGCTTGTAGTCAGGATAGGTCGTACCCGCTCCAATCGCAGTCACAAAGGTTTCGCCGTGGCTGACCAGCGTTCCGTCCCAGTCGTGGCTGCGCTCCAGAAAGGGGACCACCGTCTTGCCGCCTTCGACCGTGCGATCGAGGACGACATGAGGATCGAGGCGAACCAGCTTGCCGTCGTGATTTCCGTAACGATCGCAGGAGCCGGTGCGGCCCGGCTTGATGTAGCAGAGCACGGGGCAGGCATCGCAGCGAATGGAATCGTCAGCCACGCCCGCCTCCGTTGGCGTTGGCGAGGATAGCTGCTCGTACGCGATCGGGCGTCGCTGGAACCTTGTGGATGCGCACCCCTACCGCATCGTGGATTGCATTCAAGATGGCCGGCGCGGTTGGGATGACCGCCTGCTCGCCGATTCCTTTGGCTCCAAAGGGCCCGATGGTTGACGGGTCTTCAATCAGAATCGACTCGATGGGGGGAATATCACCCGCGGATGGGATCAGGTAATCGTGGAGATTCTCGCCCTTCCCCGGAAAGAATTCTTCCATCAATGCCATGCCAAGACCTTGCGCCACCCCACCTTCGATCTGCCCTTCGATCAATGTGGGATTGATGGCGCGCCCGACGTCGTGGGCCGCCGTCACCTTCAACACACGAACCGTGCCGAGTTCCACATCCACTTCGATTTCGGCCATGTGCGCGCCGAATCCGTATACCGCATAGGGCTTTCCCTGGCCGTTCTCGTCCAGCGGAGTGATCGGGGGATCGAAGGTTGCTTCGCAAGTGATCACGTAACCATGTTCGTCAAGCGGTAGCGTGCTGAGATCAAGCAGCGTGACCGCTCCGGCATCGACGATGTTGATGACGCCCCCGCGAAATTCAATGACCCCGCTCTGCCAAGGCCCCGCTCGCTTGAGAATTTCCTCGCGCAGCCGGGTTCCCGCCATATGCGCGGCTTTGCCGGTTACGAATGTCTGCCGGGAGGCCGAAGTTTTGCCGCAGTCGGGCGTGATTGCCGTGTCACCTGAGATAAGGTCAAACTGACGGATAGGTGCGCCGAGCGCGTCGGCACAGATCTGGGTGACGATCGTGTTGGAGCCCTGGCCGATATCCACCGCGCCCTGGTGGAGCGCGATGCGCCCGTCGCGCTTCAATCCGATGCGGACCGTGGAAGGATTCGGCAGCGAAGTGTTTCCGCATCCATACCACATCCCGGCAACACCTACTCCCCGGCGCAAGGGACCTTGCTCCTTCGCATTAAAGGCTGCCGCCTTCGCGCGGGCGGAGCCCCAGTTCGGGCGCAGAGCTTCCAGGCAGGCGCGAATTCCAACGCCCTCGCCCAGCACCTGGCCTGTGACTGTGGCGGAATAATTATCCAGGGCATTCAGGATTCGAAACTCCAGCGGATCCATCCCAACTTTGCCCGCGAGATCGTCATAGACCTGCTCCTGCGCGATCGCCGCTTGTGGCACACCGAATCCGCGAAACGCTCCCGCAGGGACAATATTGGTATGCACTGCGCGGGTCAGCGCACGATAGTGCGGCACGCGGTAAGGCCCCGAAGCATGCACAGGCACTCTTCCTGCAACCGTTGGTCCCCAGGAAGAATAGGCGCCCGTATTGAAATCTGCCGAAAAATCGAGCGCGGTCAGCTTGCCATCCCGCGTGGCCCCCGCCCGCAGCTTCATTCGCGCGGGATGCCGCTTGGTCGTGGAGACAATTGATTCGGTGCGCGAATACACCATGCGCACCGGACGGTTCAGTTTCCATGCCGCCAACGCGATGAACGGCTGCACCGAGAGATCCAGTTTGGAACCAAAACCGCCACCGACGGCTGTCGGGATCACGCGAACTTTTTCGGGGGCGATCCCCAGAATTTTTGCAATGTCAGCGCGGTCCATGTAAGGAGATTGCGTGCAGGCCTGGATCTCGACGCTATCGCCCACGCGCCGTGCAAAGCCCGCTTCAGGCTCGATGTAGGAATGTTCGACGAACCCAGTCTCGTACTCGGCTTCGACCACGAAATCCGCTTCGGACAATGCGCGATCAACATCGCCTTGAACTACTCGACCGCGCACCAGCACATTTTCTTTACGATGAGGATGGATCAGCGGCGCGTCTGGCGCAAGCGCCTCTTCGATCGTCTTGATCGCCGGCAACTCTTCCCATTGCACCGGAAAGTCACGCAGATCGAGCGCCTCCAACGCGGGCGGCTCCCCGACAATCGCCGCCACGGCCTCTCCGCGATATCTTGCCTCCTCGTGGGCGAACACGGGTTGATCGGCGAAGCGGGGAATCACTCCATAGCAGTCAACGCCAGGAACATCCTTCGCGGTAAGGACGATTTCGATCGCAGGATGCAACGCGACGAAACCATCCAGGTCGCCGAACTGAAATCGCGCGCGGTGATGTGGGCAACGTATGGCACGTACAGCCAGAGCGCCTTGTGGGATTTCATCTGCCCCGAAAACTTCTGTGCCGTCCACTTTCTTCTGACCGTCAAGCCGGATAAGGCGAGCACCCACCGCTGCTCCTGCTTCTGGTGAAGCCTGCGCGATTTCGACATTGACGTCTTGAATTGCGCGGATGATCTTCCGGTACCCCGTGCAGCGGCAGAGCACGCCGCCAATCGCGTCCATCACTTCTGCTTCGGAAGGAGATGCGTTCTTCTCAAGCAGTGCCGTGGCCGACACAAGCATTCCAGGTGTACACGCTCCGCAC
>JBKOUZ010000256.1:0-13146 GCA_046723715.1 Acidobacteriota bacterium
TTGTACTGCTTACCAAGTTTGATCCACTCATCAACTTTGATTTGCCCCGCCGCATTGGCAAAATTCGAGAAATGCATCATCGCAGTGCGGTCGCTGACCGCTTGCCGCAGTTGATCACGAGTCTCAATTTCGATGAGCTTGATCCCTGTGGTTCTCAACTGGTGATCGAATGGGTTGCGATGCGACTTTTGGATGATGACTTCCGATTTCATACCCGTGAGATCAGGAATCTGGCGAATGAAACCCTCGTTGTCGCCCGTGAGAATGCCTGCCAATCCCGACTGCATGGCCGCTGCAGCGCCGGACGTCACCAGAGCGGAATACCCATCCGGTAGTTTCAGCATCTCGGCTATGCGCTTCCCTGCGGCGACTTCCAACTCGGGAATGCTGACAAAGTGCCGGCCCGCCATCGCCATCACGGCTTCGAGTTCCGGACGAAGAATGGAGCCGCCCAGCATGGTCATGGTGCCTTGGCAGTTGATCACGGTGGTGACACCCAACTCCTCGTAGGGATTGCCAGTCTCGCCAAAGCCGCTTACCTTGGCCCTGCCGCTCGCCTTCTTGGGCCTCGAATGCAGCTTGCGAGGCGCGACTAGGGACGCGACCAATGCGGCGCCAGTTCCCAGGAATCCGCGTCGATTCCATCCCGATCCCAATTGCATGAGAATCTCCCTTATTTACGAGCTACCGCCGCAATGCAGTTGATTTCAACCAGTGAGTCTCCGGGAAGCGCAGCGACTGCAACCGTCGTGCGGGTCGGCCCGCCGTGCGGAAAATATGTCCCGAAGACCTTCGTCATGGCTTCCCAGTGCTCAATGTTCACCAGGAAGACACTGGTTTGAAGTACGGTATCCATCGTTCCTCCGCCGATTTCAACCATCTTCTTAACCTTATCCATGACCATCGTAGTATGGGATTCGATCGTCCACTCTTTTTTGTCGCGCGAGTCATGCGCACCTTGGCCGGAGACATAGATCAGTCCATTGTGAACAATTACCGGCATGATTACTTCTTTTTCGCTGCCCGGCTTGCCTTCTCCGTTCAGCTTGCGGATCCCGCTTGCGTGCTTCGAGCCTTGAGCCAAACCGCGCGTTGGCATCGCAGCGGCCGCAAGCCCCAGTGCCGATAGAAGAGAACCGAATCTCAAAGCAAATGTCCTTCGAGTCCAACTCAAATTCATGAGGTACTCCTTTTCAATGAGGATTTGAAAACAATATTTGCGACAAATTGCGCCATTCCCGTCGAGACGCAGCGACGAAGCTCATCGGAGCAACCTAACGAAGCGCTCGTTTGCTCAAGAGACCATGCGGAAACTCAATCGGTGGTACCAACGAAGCGCCATCGTGAAACTATCAAACCAATAAATTGCCTAGCATCTGTACTTCAGACCGCCACCTTGGCAAACCCGGCCTGCGCCTTACCGTTCCGGTTTCGTCCCGCGACTTGTGGCAGAGGACTGGCCTCATAACCGAGTTCAGCGGAGATCTTGCGACCAGCCGCTTGAATCAGCGGTGCCAGTTGCCGAAGGCGTGTTACGGGCATCCGCAAAGTGGGGGCAGTGAGACTGAGGCTCGACTGCACGCTTCCCGTATGATCCCAGATCGGAGCAGCCACGCAACGAATGTGCAACTCGTGCTCCTCCAGATCGCATGCATAGCCATTCTTGCGGACGCGGTATAGTTCTGTTTTAAGTTCCTGCAGATTACCCACTGAGTTCGGCGTCGGGCGCTTCAAATCCAGCTCGGGGAGAATTCGTTCTTGCTCGTCCGGCGGCATATACGCCAGCATGACTTTTCCGACCGCGGTGCAGTGAAGCGGGACCGCTGCCCCGATACGCGAATGGATTCGCAGTGGCTCGGGGGAGTCCAACTTCTCCACGTATACGGCGGAGAGCCCATGCCGCATGGTCAGATGTATGGTCTCGCGGGTTTGCTGATTTAGTTCCCGCAGATAGGGCAGGCTGAGACGCCGGATATCAAGTTGCCCCACGGCCGCCTGACCGATCGAGAAACATGCGATTCCAAGATGATGCGTGCCCTCTCCATCACGGTTCAGAAAACCCGCACTGACCAAATTTGCCAGGAAGCGATGAACCGTGCTCACTGGGAGCCGCGACAGACCAGCAACCTGCTTGGCCGTAAGTCCTCGCGGGAATTCGCTGAAAAGGTGCAACAGGCGCAGCCCCCGCTGCAGAGCTGTAATATCGTAATTCCGCTTTCCACGAACTGTCATAACCAGAGGCAAAAATGAAAACGCTGGATTATCTGATGAAAATGCATTTTGTGCAACTCCGCTGCTGTTAAATGCGCCCAAATTTCTTCACTGCTTGCACAATCGACTTCAATTGCTCAATAACCGCGTACATCGAGTGCTCTTTATAGTCCATCTGTTGAGCCGCGGCCAGCACTGCTTCTGCCTGACCTTTGGGCACCACTGCGACGCCGTCACTATCGGCTACCACGACATCTCCCGGATTGACTGGAACACCGTTGCACAGCAGCGGGATCTGCGCTCCCGCGAATCGGTAGTGATGAACAGAGGTCGAGGGAACGATCCCGGTAGCGAAGACGGGAAATCCGATCTTTCGCAGGTATGCCACGTCGCGTACTCCGCCATCGATCACCGCTCCGGCGTAACCGCGGGCCGCCATTGCCGTGCCCATCAATCCTCCCATCCCCGCAATGTCCTCGCCGTCCTCCACTACCATCACGTAGACCGAATCCGACGACCCCTGATCAATCGCCTCCAACATGCCGCTCAGGGCTTCGGGATCTTTGTTGCCCTCGTCCTTCTTCAGTTGCACGGTACGTGCGAATCCCGCAAATTTGGCTGTGAAGATCGGCTGCATGCGATGGCTCATGTACATTCGCTTTCCGGTTATCTGCTCGAGCGCATCGGAGACGGAGGCGACCTCTACGCGGCGAAATTGCGAGACCAGATCACTGTCGGTCAGCGGAGTAGGAGGTTTCGAATCCGATTGCGCCCGTGCGACTCGGACTTGTACCGACGTTACCGAGATGACAGCTACAGCCGCGACGATTACGAATAGAGGGATTTTCAAATATCGACGAGACGAATTCATTCTTCCTCCTAGCCTATGTGTTCGCGGGACTGTAACACTTCCGCTGCTCCGTTTCAAAGCGGCAAAACCAGGGCACTCAGCCAGCAGCATTCAATGTCTCAAAGCTTATGTTGAATACACAATTCAGTAACTGATTCCATGCAGTAAGAATGCGCGCTTCGGAATGATCTCCGCGCTGCGGTAGAATGTGGCCGCGCCTTATGTTTCCCCGTAGATCTTACTTCCAGTTGCTCGCCGCCTGGCTCGTGTTGGGGCTTACAAATGGAGTTTTGTGTTTCGCACAACATAATGGCACCTCCGCGCCCCGAAATCAGGCCTCTTCTGCACAGGGCAGAAACGTCTTTAACTCTTCATGTGCCGGATGCCATGGACTCGACGGGCGAGGCAGCGATAAGGCCGTTAACATCTCCACTACAGCGCGTATCCGCCACCTTTCTGATGCTGAACTGTCGGGCATCATCTTGAATGGCGTGCCCGGCACAGGAATGCCGGCATTTCATACGCTGAGTGCCGGGCAGGTTCATGCAGTGGTTGCATATCTCAGGTCACTACAAGGCAAAACTCATCCACGAAGTCTACCCGGCGATCCAAAAAGGGGCAAAGACGTTTTCTTCGGAAAAGGCCAGTGCGGGAACTGCCATACGGTTTCCGGACAAGGCGGCTTCCTGGGCCCGGATCTTTCGGCCTACGGCTCCAGTGCGTCAGCAGAAGCAATTCGAGACGAGATCGTCAGGTCGCAGAGAATTCCGGCACGGGGGTATAGACGCGCGGCAGTTGTTACTGGTGACGGTATTCGGTTGGAAGGTCTTGTCCGCAACGAAGATAACTTTTCCGTTCAGCTGCAAACGGCAGACGGCGGTTTTCACTTTTTCCAAAAATCCGAGCTGCGCAGCTTCGATCGTGTGGAACCTTCCCTCATGCCTACGAACTACGGCGAGCGCCTGGGTGCTGGCGAACTGAACGACCTTGTCAGTTTTCTGCTCGCGGCAAGTCCGGATGGGACAAAGGCACCTCCCCGCAAAAGGGAGGACGATGTGGAATGAAAGTCGGTCCTGCTTTTACTGTTTGTTTGTTGGCAGTTGGATTACCTGCAGCTCTGTCGACTCAAAACGCGCAAACGCTCAAACTGGAGACTCTCTCTCCAAAGTTCCTGCAGATCATCGACAGTGACGCAAAATTGGAAACAGTTGCTGCCGGGTTCGGCTTTACGGAGGGCCCCATGTGGGATCCCGCCGGATTTCTCTATGTCAGTGACGAGACCATTAACAAGATTTACCGTGTGTACCCAAACGGTAGGAAAGAGGAATTGATCGCGTTGGGCGATCCCGACGGCAACACGTTCGACCGCAAGCATCGCTTGATTGATTGCGCGAGTGTGCTGCGGGCCATTATTGCGGTCACTCCGGAAGGAAAGTATCAGATTCTCGCCGATCGCTACGACGGCAAGCGGCTCAACAGCCCAAATGACGTGACCGTTGGACCGGACGGCGCGCTTTACTTCACGGACCCGACGCTGGATCTTGTTGCCGGCGAGAAGCAGGAGATTTCCTTCCAGGGCGTCTATCGGCTGGAGGACAATGGCAATCTGCGGTTGCTCACGCGAGATCTGACACAGCCCAATGGCTTAGCTTTTTCACCCGACGGTAAGAAGTTCTACGTCGACGATAGCGAGCAGAGGAATATTCGCGTCTACGATGTCTCCGCGGATGGATCTCTGACCCATGGCCGTGTCTTTGGCGAAGAACCCGGCGGCAAGCACGACGGTGTGCCGGATGGCATCAAGGTAGATAAGACTGGGAATTTATTTGTGACTGGCCCAAAGGGAATCTGGGTCTGGGACCCTGAAGGAAATCATCTTGGAACGATCGTCATGCCTGAGCAACCAGCCAATCTGACCTGGGGTGACAAGGATTACCGTACGCTCTACATCACCGCCACCACATCCGTTTACAAGCTCAGAGTCAAAACAGAGGGCTTTATTCCTTATTTGGATCGCTGAACGTGGCCGCCTTTTCGATAACTCTCCCCAGCACGCTCAATGTGGAAGAGCGAAGGTGAACAGGTCGCTTCCCGCGCAAATCGCTACGTACTGAACACCGTTGACGGCGTACATCATTGGAGACGCACTAAATGACTGGCCCGTATTGAAGTGCCAAAGAGCGTGCCCGCTTTTGGCATCCACTGCTTCGAACGATCCAGTGTCATCGGCAAAGAACACCAGTCCACCCGCGCTGGTCATGGTCCCGCCCCACGAGTTCGCGGGGCCAGCCTGCGGATAACGCCAAACTTCCTTGCCATCTGTGACCGAGAGCGCCAGCAGAATCTTTTGCGATTGTTCGTCCGGAGGAAGTTTCGTCCCCGTGCCGTAGTAGGTTTCGCCGGGGGTAAATGGCTTCGGTTTCGTGAAAAATACGTGGCAGCTTTCGAGCGCCATGACGTAAAAAAGGCCGGTGCCGGGATTGTACGACGGAGAAAACCAATTTGTGGCACCGATGATGCCCGGGCAAATATACGTGCCTTCCTTTGTCGGTACTCGACCTGACAAGATGGGACGTCCGGAGCCATCCACTCCCGTCGCCCAGTTTAGTTTCTGAACGAATGGCGTGGCATGAAGAAACTTTCCATTGGTTCGATCAAGAACGTAGAAGAATCCGTTTCGGTTGGCTTGCACCAGCAGGTGGCGCACCACTCCATTCTCTTCTGGATCAACCAGGATAGGAGTCTCGTTGGCGTCATAGTCGTAGATGTCATGCGGGGTAAACTGGAAGTGCCACTTCAGTTTTCCGCTATTCGCATCGATGGCAAGAACGGACGCCGTATATAAGTTGTCTCCGGGCCGCGCATCTCCATCAAAATCTGGCGCGGCGTTGCTGGTCGTCCAGTACAAGGTGTCGAGCTCTGGATCGTAAGTGCCCGGCATCCAGGTGGTCGCACCCCCATGCAGGTAGGAATCTCCGGGCCACCCGTCGGAGCCGAATTCCCCGGGAGCAGGAATCGTCCACAATCGCCATCTGAGGGCCCCACGACTGGCATCGTAAGCGGCGAGGAAGCCGCGCACACCCGAATCACCGCCCGAGGTGCCGACGATCACCATATCCTTCACCACCAAAGGTGCGCTCGTCCCGCCGTAATGCTTCGTCTTGTCCGCGTATTGAATATCCCAGATCAGATTTCCAGAACGAGCGTCTAGGCAGAGCAGGTGAGCATCGTCGGTCTCGGAGTAAACGAAATGTCCCCAAACCGCAACCCCACGGCTCTTGTGCGCGGCGGCATCGTCGAGCAATCCTGAACTCAGCGCCCGAGCGTAGTGCCATAGAGTTCTTCCTGTGCGTGCGTCAAGGGCGAAGACATCATTGGCAGAAGTGAGATACATCACGCCGCGTACCACCACGGGCGTAGCTTCCAGCCTCTGCGAATTGCCGGGATGAAATACCCATGCGGCGCGCAATTGTGAAACATTTGCGCCAGTGATCTCGCTCAAAGCGCTGAATCGACGTCCGGTATAGTCTCCGTTGTATGAGCTCCAGTTTTCGCTGACGGGTCGTGTAAGCAAGTCCTCTGAGCTCACATCCACGGTGGAACCAGCGTGGCTTTGCGCGTAAAGCGGCAGTCCTGAGCAGAGCGCGAGCACGAAAATAATAGCCGCAGCCGTTTGCCTTTTCATGTCAGTGATTTTCTCGACCATTCACCTGTACTTCCCCCAGCGCACCTCGATCAAGGCCGGATTCATCTACAAGGTGAAGCGAAACCCGCAAGACATTCGCGGGCGGCCTGATCTCGGTCTCGATTGATACAGCATCGGTGGGACTTACATTCTTAACGTCAGTTACGGCTACGCTGCGCCCGTGCTCATCGTACAAGTGCGCGACCAAACGCCCGCTATAAAAGACTCCAAACGAGCCGGTTAGGCTGACCCTTCCATTCGCCGCAGAGCTTGCTCGCAGAGGTTGAATCACGGTGCCCGCTTCTGTGACGCCGTGGAATTCGCTTCCAGATCGCGCGGGGAACCACTCCGTTTCAAAGCTACAGCTTTCACCGGGGCGCAAGCGACACATCGGGCTGTTGAGCTCGGCTTCCAGATAGTATGGGCTGGCATCCGGGTCGCTGCTCAGCGATGGATTTCCGTCAGCGCCCAACCTCATTTCAGAACCGTTGGTCCAGAAGATGACGGAAGCTTTGCCGGGATACGGTTTACTGGCCTCATATTGAAATCGTTCCACCATCGCGTAGCGCGTCTTTCCGTCAACCACCGCCAACCAGCCATCCGTCGAGTCAATCCACAATTCGGCCGCCATGTGCACGTAGTGCACGCTAAACAGATTGTCATCTCTTACTCTGACGGCCGGATTCTCCGCCGGACCGAAGCGAACATGATAGCGATTCAGATAGCTGCTGGATGGATTCGCGGGGGCGAATGCCCAGAAATCATCGTTCCTGCGCGCGTTTTTGCTGACACCCGGCTCACCCGGCGTCGAAGTGTCGTATTGCGACACAGACTGCATAGACCATTCCACTGTATGCCCGCTAATGTTCTTCATCGATGCGTGGAATGCGATACGCGGAGAGTCGGCGTCCAGGCGAATTGTTCGCGTGAATTGAATTCCAGTCTGCGGATCGGCTGGACCTGTGAGTTCGATCTCGCAGCTCTTCCCTTCCGAAAGCTTTCGAAACGTGTAGGGGCCATCATCCAACACATCAGAGTTCCCCACCCAATGATGTTCGTCGTTGTTCCCTTCCGGTAGCAGCCAAAGTTTGTCGCCGCCGTAGTTAAACCATTCGTTCGAACTTGGCGGCAGGTACTTGCCAGCAAATTTCGGATTGACGAACAGGTATGAGTGTCCGGCAAAGGTGACCTGCATGAGGCGCCCGCCGTTTTGGGGAACTATGATGAGTTGCACCCACCGATTAGACATTTGCTGCGCATGCCACCCTCTGTAGTCGAGGCTCTGCACGCGGCACTCCTCAGTCTTGGGTGGAGTCACCTGACTGAATGCGTGCGGGATGCCCAAGGCTAAAATGACGACAAGTGCGCGAAATGTCATCTCTGTGTTCGCCGCTCGAATCGAAAACCTGAAGTGCCGATTCATTAATTGCGTTTCCATGGTTCCTGGCGCGCTGCGCACTGAGCGTAGCACGAGACGTTCCTCGCAAGTTTTACTTGTCTCACAAAACGAAATGAATCCTAATAAAACGAAAGATTTCGATTTGCGTCAAGCTCATTCTGTGATATACCAGCGTTTCGCGAGTCGGCGAGAAACGTAGAGGATTTGTCATCCCCCGCGGTTAGAACGCGAAACACAATTTCTTTTCCAGGAGGCCTAGATGTCGATGCGGAGTTCCAGCCGCAGATCATTCGTCAAACTGTTAACTGCCGCCCCGCTCTTGAGCCAGATCGCAGCCCGCGACCTCTACGCCCAGGCGGCTTCCGCGGTCAGCCGTGATCCGCGCCAGAATGTTTACACTCGCCTCGGGGTAAAGACAGTCATCAATTGCCGCGGCACCTGGACTTATCTCAGCGGCTCCCTTGAGTTCCCCGAAGTTCGGCAGGCCCAGGTAGAGGCCGCCCAACATTTCGTAAACGTACTTGATCTACAGCGCGCAGTCGGCAAGCGGTTGGCAGAACTCACGGGCGCGGAATCCGGCATCATTACTTCCGGCGCGGCTGGGGCTATGGCAGCCGCGACCGCCGGTTGCATGGCCGGCGCCGACGACAAATACATCTGGCAACTTCCCGATACAACCGGGTTGAAACACGAAGTCATCATGGTCGGTGGTCGCAGCGCGTTTGACAGTGCCATCCGCCTGACCGGGGCAAAACTAGTCCTCGCCTATTCGCCCGAAGAACTTGCCAACGCCATCAACGAAAACACGGCAATGATCTACACCACCGACCTCGGCGAGAAACTTCAAAAAGTGTTGACCATTTCCAAAGAACGCAAAGTCCCCATGCTGCTGGACGATGCTGCGGGCATTCCGCCGGCCGACAATGCCAAACTTTACGCCCGCATGGGAATCGATCTTTATTGCTTCTCCGGTGGAAAAGGGCTTTGCGGCCCCCAGTGCAGCGGGCTTCTCCTGGGACGAAAAGATTTGATCGAGGCTGCTTTGTTGAACTGCAGCCCGCGGGAAGGAGCTGTTTGCCGCCCGATGAAGGTTGGCAAAGAGGAAATTATCGGGTGTCTCACGGCTCTGGAAACCTGGCTGAAAATTGACGAAAAAAAACTTTACGCAGAATGGAATGGACGCCTCGATCGCATTCGCAAGCTGGTCGAGACTGTCCCTGGTGTGACAACAGAAACCTTTACTCCCGAGGATGGAAACCGTTATCCCACGTTGAAGGTCTCATGGGATCAGCAGGGCTGGAGTTACAGCATCAAGGATTGTGTGGAGCAACTTCGTGCAGGCAGCCCAGTCATTGAAGTGCTGGGTGCCGATAATCCCAGCTTGGTGAAGGCGGTGCGCGAGGGCAATCCGAACCACAAAGAACCAAAGGGGCCAGATCACATCGAACTGGTTTCCATGACCATTAAGCCGGGAGAAGAAGTTATCGTCGGGCAAAGACTGCGAACCATTCTGGGGGCTGCGCGAAAGAAGTCCTCTTCGTAGAGCATGAGGAGTCCGTGAGAATCTTTCATCCCGAAGTTTTCTCATTCCTGCTTGCGACATCGCTGTTCTCCTGGCCAGTGCTGGGACAAGAGCAGCTGCGCGCGGTGAATCCCGCGCACACTTCAGAGCGCGCGAATCGCCTCTACTCTCCCGGAGTGGATGCAGGAGACTACGTTTATATCTCCGGACAAGGCCCTCGTCGGCCCGACGGAAGTACACCGTCAAGTTTCGCCGAGCAAGTGAGGCAAGCTCTCGAGAATGTCAAGGCGGTGGTGGAAGCTGCCGGATTGACCACAGAACACGTTGTCTACACGCACATCTATTTGCAAGACATGAGTCATTACGAGGAAATGAATAGGGTTTTCGCCGCGTACTTCGGCAAGAGCCCGCCTGCGTCCGCCGTGTTAGGAGTTGCACGCTTGCCGGAGCCCCCAATACTGATCAACGCGGTGGCGGTACGTAACATGGCGGGAAAAAAGCCAGTATATTTCCCTGGTGACCAGTCGCACGATCCAGCTCCCCCTGGAATGCTGACTCATGATCGTCTTTTTGTTTCGAGCATGCCCGGCAGCCACCCGGATACCGGAGAGGTTCCGAACGATGCGGCAGCACAAGTAGACTTGGCGCTGGATCGCGTGGAAGCGGTGCTCAAGGCTGCCGGCCTTCAACTCGGGAACATGGTCTTCGTGAATCCTTATCTGACCACCGACCTTCCGACGAAGGTGATGAATGAGCATTACGCAAAGCGCTTTGAGTTCGGAAACACCCCGGCCCGCGCCACCATTGAAGTCTCAAGTCTTCCCGGTGGCGCCCACATCGAGTACACCGGTGTAGCCGTCCGCGATCTCGCGCAACGCAAAGCTGTGCGTCCGAAAAATATGCCACCAAGTCCAACGGCGAGTCCCTGCGTATTTGCGGGTGACACTCTATACTGCTCGGCCAAGAACGGCTTTATTCCCGGCCCGCATGGCGGCGTTTACGCGACTACCACGGCACACCAGCTTCGCCAGAGCATGCGCAATTTGCTTGACAATCTCGAAGAGGCCGATATGAATTTCGACCAGGTTGTCTCTACCAATGTTTATCTCGACGACCTCTCCGAGTTATCTGCTTTTGACGAAGTCTACGCTCAGTATTTTGGAAGCGTTCCGCCAGCACGAACTACCGTCCAACAACTCCCTCCCACGCAGCGCAAGCCAGACAAGGACGACCACTTCCCCGGTTTGGAGCAGGTCTCTCTCATTGCCGTGCGAAGTCATACTCAGCACTGAATTTGTGACGAAGGTTAGATTCTGATGTGAGATACGGCGCCCCACCTCCGACGACCTGGACAGCCCAAGCCTGCGATTCTCAGGAATCTCTTGATCATGATCGATAAGGGCGCTCGCCTTTTATGTTTGAATGTCTGTAGTCCGGGGAGGACGGTGTGCTGATGAGAATCACTCGCTTACTCTCGCTGCTTTTTTTTCTTTCCGTTTTCATTCAAGCGCAGACTATACGGGTTGATACCACTTCCAGCCATGTGCGGAATTCTTTCGTACCGAACGAGGCTCTGGGCGCGGGTATCGATCGACTCTCCAAACAGACGATCGACACCACTTTCGTGAAGCCGGTAATCGACCGCGTCCTCGAGGCTGGCTGGGGTCCCGTCACCTACCGTCAGAACACTGAACTCTACACCGAAGCCTGGCACTGGAACCCCAAAGGCAGATGGAGTGATCTGCAAGGTAAAGGTTATTTCGTTGGCGATGTAAATCCTACGGAGATGATCCGGTACAGCTACGGGTACCCGCTGCCACGGCGCGGAGTCACGCGTGACGACGGTACCGAGACAGTCGGATACTCCCGCCTCACTGATGGCGACACGAAAACATTTTGGAAGAGTAATCCGTACCTCACCAGGGAGTTCACGGGCGAAGACGATTCCAAAAACCCGCAGTGGATTTTCCTCGATCTCGACAGCCCGCAGAACATCGATGCCATTCGTATTGCCTGGGGCGAACCTTACGCACGCCACTATGCCGTGCAATTCTTCACTGGCGAGGACCCCATTCGGGCTCCTAACAAAGGCCTGTGGCAGAACTTCCCTTTTGGCTTCATTTCCGACGGCAATGGTGGAACGCCCACCATACGCCTGGCCTCATCGCCTGTTCCCGTTCGCTGGATCCGCATCTGGATGACGCAATCTTCAGGGACCTGCGACTCGGATGGCTCCTCTGACCGCCGCAATTGTGTCGGATATGCGCTGCGTGAACTTTATGTCGGCAATCTCGCCGAAAAGGGCGAATTTCACGACATTCTTCGCCATATTCCCGACCAGGATCAGACCCCGACTTATTGCTCGTCCGTCGATCCATGGCACGAACCTGGCGATCTGGATCGCAGCGGACGATCGCAAGTAGGATTCGATTTGTTCTATACGAGCGGCTACACACGGGGACTCCCCGCAATGATCCCCATCGCTTTGATCTACAACACGCCTGAAGATGCTGCCGCCGAGATCCAGTATCTCAAGAACCGCAACTATCCGATTTCATATATAGAGATGGGTGAAGAGCCGGACGGCCACTACATGTTGCCCGAAGACTACGCCGCTTTGTACGTACAATTCGCCGCGGCCATTCACAAAGTGGATCCCAGCCTCAAGCTAGGGGGGCCCATTTTCACCGGACAGAACAAAGACGTCGAAGTGTGGGCCGACGCCCAAGGCCGCACTTCATGGACCGGCCGTTTCATCGACTATTTGAAAGCCCATGATCGCCTTGCTGATTTGGCATTCTTTTCTTTCGAGCATTATCCATATGACCCCTGCCGTTATCAGTGGGGCAGCCTCTATGATGAGCCGGCGCTAGTCTCGAATATCATGCAGGTGTGGCGAGATGACGGAGTTCCCTCATCTATTCCGATGTTCATCACCGAAAGCAATATTTCCTCGCAAGCTTCCGAAGCGTCGCTGGACATTTTTGGCGCGCTATGGCTGGCCGACTACGTCGGCGCCTTTTTCACCGCCGGAGGCGACGGTCTTTACTATTTCCATTACATTCCCTTCGGCGTGCATCCCGGCTGCAACAGCTCTTTATCCACCTTTGGCATGTTCAACGTGGATCAAAAACATCAGATCACGGAGCCTTTGTCACAATTCTTTGCCAGCAAACTGATCAATTTGGAGTGGCTGAAAGCGGGGAATGAAAAACACGAAGTTTACCCCGCAGAGGCCGATATTCGCGATAGCGCCGGGCACGTGTTAGTAACTGCGTATGCTGTCAAGCGCCCCGATGGCGAATGGTCCCTTCTGGTCATCAATAAAGATCAGGAGAATGCGCACAAAGTGAACGTGGCGTTCCACGATGACGATAGTGGCCGCGATGCTTCCTTCAGCGGTTCGTTAAACGTGTTTACCTTCGGCAGCTCTCAATACCATTGGGACTGTCTCTTATACACATCTGACGCTGCCGACG
>JBKOUZ010000061.1:0-26062 GCA_046723715.1 Acidobacteriota bacterium
ACGATCTGGTCGAGAAAATCGATGCCTTCGTGCAGTGCTACAATCGTTCGAGTCGTCCCTTTGCCTGGACGGCGACCGCCGATTCGATCCTGCAGAAAATCGCCCGACTTTGTTCACGAATTTCCGGGACACAACACTAGCCGGAAGTAGTAGAACAGCGCTTCTGAGCGGGCGTGGTGCCCCATCATGATCAGCAGGCCTCCGAACATTGAAATCCAGCGCAGCATGCGAAGTGATGACTCCTTCTAACACGCTTTCGCTAAATCTCATCCGCTAATCCCAGTGACTTTTTCAACACCCACTCATATTGAAACGAAATTCCCAGATCCAGCTAATTCGTTGAAAACAAAATGGCGGAAGCGAATGGGAGTCGAACCCATCAATGACGGGATTGCCCGCCACCCGCCGGTTTTGAAGATCACACAGTATGTTCTGATTCGTTTAGGAAATTTTCTATTCTACTTGATTCGTCAACCGCTTCTGAGATTTGCGTTATGACGCGTTCTGATTGGATTGGACGCGTTTTGAGCATAAAACTATCACGTTTTTATCACGGCGCTCTTTGCACGCTGCTCGCTCTGGAGGGGATAGCGGAACGTCCCCGGCCTGAAATAACTGCTACAGATTTATGGCCGTGGCTAGCCGCTACGCTGTTGACCGCCTTGGATAGCTCATCCTCATCATCTGCGAGGAGCAGAATTGCGATATTGAGGGCTTCGATTTCCATTTGCACGTGCCTTAGCTCCTGCTGCTTTCGACGTAGAGCTGCGTAGACCGTCTGTGGGTTGCATGAGGCGCGCACAGCTTGCCGTAGTTCTGGCGAGCGCCCCGGAGCTGAGCTGCGGCGGAGTTTCGGTTCCTCCCTTCCTTCATTAACAAAGGGAAGTTGGGGGAGGAACTCCAGCCCTAAACAATCGCCGGTACGATTACGAACGACGGCTGTGATGTCTATGGGGGGAGACGTCGGAACTTGAAGCTGCATCAGATCACCAGGCCTAACAGCAATCCTCGCGTGCAGCGCCATACCCGCCCTGCTTATTTCACTGGCACGAGCAAGAGTCGGAGGTGTCAAATGCCTGTTTAGTGCAACGATGCGAACCGGCAGAACGACCTGATGCCGGGGCCACCGTCGAGTGTTCGATGGGGTGCTCATCATTTCAGCAGAGGAACGTGGAACAGATAGAGAGCACTTCCAAAGCAGAGTGCGAGCAGGGCAAGCGCTCCAATGACGATTCTGAAGAATCCTCGCCGCGGAGGTTTCTGATGAATTAGCGCTGCTCTGTATTTCTCGATCCATGCCTGCTCGCGAGCGTCCAAGGACGATTGAACCACCGCTCGCAGGTTGCGCTGAGCGCCTTCATCAATCGCAACGAAGCGGAATGGTTGCCGAGTCGTGGAGAGCGGGTTCAACATCTCTGCTGTACCCTGCACCGGCCCCGTCTGAGTCAAAAACATCAACTTGATGCGGGAGCTCCGATTCAGCACGTTCGACATGCTGAGTAAGCCTCCGGTTAGAGAAATGGTTTCCAGATTGCCTCGGGAGCAACACCCGTCCGGCAATCTAAGGACAACAGGAGTGATTTCTGCAAGCCGCACGCGCGGGCTACGCCAATCCGGATGCAATTGGGGGTGGTACCTCATGTGCTAAGCCGAGTATGGTTCGTGCGCGCTGAAGAGCGGAAGGTTACGGAAGTAACTGCCACTTTGCCGGGCGCGAAGTCACGAATGACCTGTGCGCGGTTGGACTGGCCCAACGACCGACGGATTATGAGAACATAGGCGGGTTCTGACGCGTTTGCGAAATTTTATACTTTCCTACTCTTTTCCAACGTTTTCCAAATCCGCCGATTTGATCCGTTCTGTATGGAAATGATTTGTTCTGATTGTGCAATCATTACAATTTCATTACAGTATCGGATTCGTATCGAACAGCCGTGCAGACCGTCACTGCTCGCGAGATGACTTCCGTCGGAAGCTCGCGGCTTCCTTCGCCCTCATTCCGACTTGCCGGACGTTCTCCCCCTGGTTCAAATAAAGCTATTGACCATGCAAGGGTCGGGGAACAGCGGGGACCCCGCGTTTATCCGCATGATCAAGGCGTTCAGGAAGCTGGGACATTTTTTCGCGCATGTAGCTATCCAGCGTCAAACCGCATTGAGGATAGCCGTAATGTCATAGTCATTGCCGGCAATCACGCAGCACATCCGTCTCAGAAATTAAACTTGAATCCCAGCTGTACCTCGCGCGGTCCGATTGCTGTGTACGAGATTTTCCCGAAGGTATCATCGCCGATAGTAGTATCCGGTGTCCCGAATACCGGATGATTGAAGGCATTCTTCGCCTCGACCCGGAACTCGAAGTTCATCTCCTCGCGTATCGGGAATTGCTTGCCAACCGAAAGATCGGCCGTAAAGGACCACGGTGAACGGACGCCGCCCAGCGCTCGCGGAGCATTCCCCAGAGTGAAAGGGGCAGGACGCAGGAAACTGGGGTGATCGTCAGGAGTGTTGCCTGCAAAGTACTGGTCTACCCAAACCTGATGCGAACCGTCGTTACGCTTGGGCTTTCCCACAATATTCGGTCGCTGTGAGCCATACGTAGGCAGTGGCTGTCCGCCGTCGTCGAGAAAGAAGGACAGCGGACGTCCGTCTGCGATGCGCCAGATGCCGTTGGTCTTCCATCCACCGATGATCAGGTCCGCCCAGCGCGGCATGTTCCTCAGGAGTGCCCGCCCGCGCCCAACCGGCAAATCGTAGCTGTAGCTGAACTGTAATACATAGGGAATGTCGAATGTTGACAGACTCCGTTCCAGCTCGGGCCTATTGGGATCCTGCAAGCTGTCGAAGCTTTGCGCCCACGACACGTTGGTATCGGCCGAGGAAGAGTCGTCGATCGATTTCGACCAAACGAACGTTGCCAGAAATTGCAAACCGTTAGAGTACTTCTTCTCGGCGGTCAACTGCAGTCCGTGGTAAACGGAATTGGCGATCAACTGCGGTTCCGTCGAAACCCCAGTGAATTGAGGGAACGGACGCAGCAACTGATAGTACTGAATCTGCGGGAAGTTGCTGCCTAGAGTGCTGTTCGGGTCAGTGATGAGCGTTGCGAAGGGATTGGTTACCGGGGTGTTGAGGCATGCAACGGTCAGTGCCTGGCAGGGGTTGGCTGCGTTGGGATCTCCAACCGGCAGGCTCTCCACCCAAGGACCTAGATAGTTTCGGTCCGTCGAGCCGCTGAACGGTAGGTGGGTGCCCTTCTTGCCGATATATTCTGCATTGATTAAGACATGGCTGGGTAGTTCACGCTCGATCCCGAAGCTCCAGCTCTGCTCATAGGGTGTTTGATTCCAGCCCGCCGTACGAATCGGACCATTGGCACCAAAACCCACATCGTTCAGCAACCCGAGCGAATTTCCTGCCGGTTGAATCAAGCCGAACTTAAACGGATTGCTGAGGTTCACAAAGGGAGTTGCCAGGTTGTTTGGATCGACCGTGATCACATTTGTGTACTGATTGAAACCTGCACCGCCGTAGGGCATAACACCAGTAACCCCGGAGCGCGACTGCCCATAGTAAATGCCATAGCCCCCGCGGACCACCGTGTTGGGAACGACCTGATAGGCGAAGCCGAGGCGCGGCTGGAAGTCGTGCCAGTCGGTCACGTAATTGGTGCGCCGACCGGAAGAAGCGAAAACTTCTCCGCCTTTCAAAGGAATCGTTACGGGCTGGTTGCTGACGGGATCAGTGTAGGTGAGATTTCCATTATTCAACGGATTGCCAACGTTGGGATCAAACCAATCCTGGTGGTTGTAGCGTTCGGTGCGCGGCAGTGTAACGTCATACCGCAAGCCGAGATTCAATGTCAGCTTGGGCGTTACTTTCCAGTTATCTTGGGCAAAGAATCCATATTGATAGTTCGTAGTGGCTGGCCGGAACTGGATTTCTTCGTAGGAGCCGCAACCGTTGCTGGCACAGCCCTGCGTCATCTGTCCCATCATGAAGCTCGCCATCGGATCGCCACCGCAGAGGTCCAATCCTTCGGGGCAAGCATTGCTACCATCGGTGTTGAAGCTGAAAAATCCAACGGGAGCATTGGTTTGGATGTAGTTAATCTGGTGAATTCGACCGTCAAACCCGAACTTAATGTCATGCGGCCCGTGTATCTTGTCGAGCGTGACCGATAATTGTCCTGTGTTCTGGCCTAGGCGGTAATTGCCATAGGGATCCGTGCCGATGTTCGCATATCCGGCAGGGGTGTACGAGTCGATAAAGATCGCGGGAACTCCCTTGAACCCGTTGGCCTGTAAGTAGGACGGGAACCCCAAGGTTCCGAGCGGATCATTCTCCCCATGCGGGTTATAGGCATCAGTGTGCCAAACTCCGCGTGTGAATCCTAAAGTCGTACTCATTAGGAAGGTCGGGCTGAAGGTATGTGTGTCGCTAATTGCGAATACGTGGGCATTATCCCAACCCGGACCGCCCTGACAGGGATCGGTAAAGTTCTTGAAGCAATCAAGGCCCCCGCCTGTGGGGTTGTACTGATACGCGAATTTTGCGCTGAGCAAATTGTTTAGTGTAAAGCGATGGTCGATCTTAATGTCAAATTGCTTATTGGAGCTCTTGCTCGAACCAGACCCGAACCAGTTTTGTTGAATGCTTCCGCCGCTGACGTTGGGCTCCGGAAAGTAGCTCATCATCTTTTGCGCCACAGGGTCAATCAGATTGCCGGGTGCTTGATTGGCAGGTCCCGGGCTTTTCCATGTGGCGAGATTGTTGAAGGGAATGAACGTGCTGCGTACGATGCCGCCTGCATTGGAATCGAAAACCCCGGAGTAAGGGTCCCAAATTTGACCAGCGGCCACATCGCATTGCCCGGAGCCATTAAATGTGCCTCCCTGTGCGGCACAAAGTTCACCAAAATCACCTGCCCGCATAGCGTCGCTGGGAAGGCCGGCATTAGCTGTGCTTAAGCCCCTTCGAGTCAAGCCGTCATAATCGAAGAAGAAGAAAGTTTTGTTTTTGAAGATAGGGCCGCCAATAGTGCCACCATAATTGTGGCGGCGCAGCGGAGGAATGGGATCGCCATTGCGGTTTGCGAACCAATCGTTGGCATCGAGGCTATCGTCGCGGAAGAACTCGTAAACGCTACCGTGAAACTTGTTCGAACCGGAGCGCGACACCACATTGACCACTGAGGCACCGGAAAATCCGTATTCCGCGCTGAAGTTGGTCTGCTGAACTTTAAATTCTTCCACTGCCTCCGGGGAGGGCAGATAAGTCACTGATGTGATGCCCCCGTTGGGCTCGGAGTTCGTGGCGGAAGCGCCATCCAATAGAAAGTCGGCCGAAGCCCCACGGCTGCCGTTGGAAACAAAGTTCGTACCAAGACAGGGCTCCGGACATGAATCGTTCATCTCCGTGACGCCCGGCGCCAAACTGGTTAGGGTCTCGATGTTGCGGTCAATCAAAGGCAGATCGTTGATGAATTTGCGGTTCACCACCTGCCCGGTTTCCGCGTCCTCGGTCTGTAACTCAACAGCACCTGCACGTACATCCACGACCTCGGAGATGGCGCCAACCCCCATGGAAAAGTCCACCGAGGCGTTCTGATTGACATCGATTCTGACGCCGTCTTTGCGCTGAGTCTTGAATCCATTTGCGCTTGCCGTCACCCTGTAATTCGAGGGAGGGAGCTCTCGAATGACATATCGCCCCTCCGAATCACTTGTTGCTGAAAATTCAAAACCTTTCTCTGCGTCCGTAGCCTTGACCTGTGCATTGGCAAGGAAGGCTCCAGAGGTATCTTTCACGGTACCAGCAATCGAGCCGGTATAGAGCTGCGCATGAGCTGCGGGGAGGCACAGCAGAGCGCAAACTGCTAGAGCCGCTCCGAGCAGGCGCTGGGCCGTTTTGGAAATCGATTGCAGGCCGTACCGTGCGATGAAATTCATTTTCATACGACCCTCCAAGTTCGGGTAGATTTCGAGCGGGTGCGATAGTCGGGTCATGAGATGCGACCTATTCCCTGCACTGAAACGTTTCATTGCCTTGGGTTTATTAACCGTGTTGACAAGGGTTGTCAAGACAAATCCGCTCATATCATGGATATAGGCGGACCACGCCCAGAGAAGCTTGCAAGGTCGCTAAATAATCGACACAACCTCCCAAAAACAGGAACGCAATAACAATTCAGTTTAAGGTTTGTTCGAAGAGACCGGCGAAGTGGGTTCAACGAGACGGTGGTATTGACGCGGGTTTAAATCCGAGAGGTGCTGGACGATTCCGCTGGGCCAGCGGATGTCCGCGCTGACCGGCTTCACGCCCGGCCCCAACCCGACGAGCACACGTTTGTCGTGTGCGGCCAGATAGCTGCCGCCGCCCGCGATCCAACGCGTCAGCGAGCGGCCAGACGAGTTGACTGTGATCTTGGCACCGATCGCGTCACGATTACTGACCGTTCCTTGCAACGAGAATCCAACCCAGGAACTATCCTGGCCAACGTTGTTGCGCAACAGCACCGGAGGGCCGTTGAGCGTCGTGAAGATCGCATCGGGATCGCCGTCATTGTCGAAGTCGCCGATGGCGAGGGAGCGTCCCAGGTAAGAACGTTGAAACGTGGCACCTGCGAGCTCGCGCATGTTTTCAAAAACACCTTTACCGTTGTTTCGCAGCAGCAGCGCAGGTTCTTTGTATTTGACATCCGAGCGGGTGGATTCGATCTCCGGATTGATGTGGCCGTTCACCAGCACCAAATCCAGATTGCCATCATTGTCGTAATCAAAAAACTTTGCCCCCCAACCGACAAGTGATCTGGTCAAGTTGGCCAAATGCGAGGCACTGGTACGATCAGAAAATGGCAGCGACTTCGAGCCCCAAAAGAGCGAATGATATTGGTCATTGAAGTTGGTGACGACGATGTCCGGGATACCATCGCCATTGACATCGCCTGCATCTACCCCCATCCCTGACTTTGCAATGCCATTCTGGTCGTATGCGACTTCGGCTTCCAGTGCGATGTCTTCAAATGTTCCGTCGTGTTTGTTGATCAGCAGGAGGTTAGGTGAGGCGTCCCGGGCAATGAACAGATCCGGCCAACCGTCATCATTGACGTCTATCGCAACCACGCCCAGTCCACGGCCAATGAGTTTGTCGAATCCAGAGCGTCGGCTCGCGTCCGAGAACGTGCCATCGCCATTGTTGTGATACAGCGTAAGCGGCAAGCCCATGTAAGCTGTTTGCACACAGTACGCGCGAACGCGATTCAGTTCGCAATGCTTGGGATCTTCGAATGAAAATTGCGCGTAGTTCGTAACGATCAGATCCAGGAAGCCGTCGCGATCGTAGTCGAACCAGGCTGCACCAGCAGCCCACTTCCCCGCGTTCTTCACGCCGGCCTTGTCGGTGACATCAGTAAAAGTCCCGTCATGATTATTGTGATAAAGAGCGCTCGCCGGATAGCCGGTGACATAGAGATCCTGATAACCGTCGTTGTCGAAATCCGCTGCAGCCACACCCATGCCGTAGAAGCTCAGCTTGTCGAGACCAGCTTTGGCCGCGACGTTTTCAAACCTGCCGTTTCCCTGGTTGCGATACAAGGCATTACGGAGTGGAAGCGGGCTCTTGCCATGAGGCGTTTCTCCACCGTTTACGAAAAAAATGTCGAGCAGTCCGTCGTTATCAATATCGACGAACGCGACACCTCCGCCCATGGTTTCGATGAGAAATCGATCGGGCGACTCACCACCGAACTGCTGCCAGTTAATTCCGGCCTGTTCAGTGATGTCCGTAAAGATTTCATTGGAAGCTGAAGCGGTGGCGGGTATGGGTGCTGTTTTCCAAACTGCGATGACGAACAGCAGGAAAACTATGGGTATGATTGTCCCTGGTCTCGGCATTAAAATCCGGTCAAGGCTTCGCCTTATCAATCGATGAACCCTCTTGACGCTCGGGGGCTCGGCCTTCCTTTAATCGCTGGTATGTCTCCATTTCTCGTTGCGCGTCGGCTGTGCGATTCAGACGCCGGTAAACATGCGAGAGCACGAAATGCACCTGGCTCCTTTCGGGCAGAAGTTTTGCCGCCCGTTCAAGATGCTGGGACGCATGTATCAGTCTCCCGTCCTGCAACTCGATCTTCCCCAGTTCAAAAAAAGCTTCCGGATTCCTGGCATCGTTTGCAATCGCCTGTTTCAGTAACTGCTCGACTCGAATGCGGGCAGTGCGATCGGTTGGGTCAGCGTGGTTCAGGAGCATCTCCGCATAGACAACCTTGAGTCGTGCTTCATTCGGAAAGCGCTCAATCGCGCTAGTGAACGTGGAAGTTGCATCGGGGATCAACCCGGCAGAGGCTTGGGCCCGTCCCAGACCGAGCCATCCCTCGCTGCTCGAGCTTTGGGCCTCGACAGAGTGTTTATACGACATGATCGCATCGGTGAATTGAGAGAGCCGGCTTTCAATTGAGCCCTTCAGATTGAAAACCGCGGCAGAGTTGGGGAACAGAGCGGCTGCGTGAGTTGCAGCATCGAGTGCCACGCTGAGGAAATTATGGGCCTGCAGTACCTTGATGAGATCAACGTAATTCGACTCATCAGCCGGGGTCAGCGCGATTGCGCGCTCAAATGCCTCAGTCGCTTCTTTGGGTTTGTTCAGCCGGTGGTAGCACCAGCCCAACAGGTTGTACATCTGAGTGGTAACGCCAGGTCCTGCTAGAAGCGGCTCTAATGTGGTTTGGCATTGGCCGAAATGGCCGGCGTGATATTGGACCGTTGCCTTTCGGAACCGAATATCGGCTGATGTATTTCCAGGTTCACTGATTGAATCCAGTAGTCTCTCCGCTTCAATGTAGTCGCCTCCCTGATCGGCAATTTCGGCACCGAGCAATAATGACTTGGCGTTACCTGCATGCGATGACAGTTCCTGCAACGTAGCGCGCGCGTTTTCTTGCTCCCGCAGTTGGTAGTACGAACGCGCGAGAGCCGCTAATGATTCGGGTCGTTTTTCGACTTCATTCGGCACAGAACTGAGCATTTTCGCTGCAGTTGAGTAATCACCGGAGTTCTCCGACACCATTCCGAGCAGTAGGCGAGACTGGGCGTCGTTCGGATGCTCGTGCAAAATGATTTGGAGCTCCCGCTTTGCTTCAGGGTAGTGATGTAATTGCCAAAGGTTTGCAGCTAGATATCGTCGAACCATGGAATCTTGTGGTGCGAATTGGAGAGCCTTGCGAAATGCCGCACTGGATTCTTCTAGCTTTTTGTCCATCGCAAGGACTGTGCCGAGCGTGCTTAGGAATTCTGCATTCGTTGGAGCGAGCATCACGGCCCTGCGCAGTTCGTCGGCAGCACGCCCCAGGTCTCCAGACCGAGCGAACTGAATGCCTGCATCAGCATGGGACTGTGCGTCTTCGATTTGCGCAAGCCCGTGGAATGATAAGACTAGCAATACAGACGGGAATAACCCAAGCACAAGCCGGAGCCGCCAAATTCTCATCGAATCCACCTAACCATTGAGCACACAACCGATCATACCGCTATGAAGATTCCACGGACAAAGGCGAGGCGGTACCTATCATCCCCCATAGCGGATCCAAAAAGTTTCACATCAAGGGCGAAGCCGTTAGAAGGCCCGGACCGGTCCCCTGAGAGCCTTAAGGCTTCCAGAGGATCCCGTATCGGGCATGATCAAAGATGAAACTGCTTACTTGCCTGGAGTTAGCCCCTCCCTGACGAAGACCCCTATCTCGTAGGCGTCCCAACAATCACAAAATGATTGCGACGCAGCACCCTGAAAGTGATACCAGCACAGATCAGTTCTATCTATACCGCGCGCTAAAAGGGAAACGACTTTAAATCATTCCGGACTCTAAACCAGTCCCTTCTCAATGAACCGAAGGTGCGGTCTGCCGTTCTGGATGTCGAGATTGTGTGCCTGAATGAAGATGGCAAGCCCGAGTTCCGGGATCTACTCTTCCGGCGAGGTGAACCTCACTTCGTCACCTTCGATCTACTTTGGTCCGAAGGGCAAGACCAGCGCTACTCCCCTCTTACCGAGCAAGCACAAGGTGCAAACGATTCTTTCGACGGGCAGCGACCGCATCCTTGTTATTGCGATCACATCGAGCACGATGGCTTGGGCCTGCTCCAGCCTTGCCTGCGACAACGACCTGCGAGCCGACATTGTTTTATTGAATCATTACACTTAAAGCCCCTTGATGGGTGCTCTGTGGTGAGCAATTCGAGAATGGTCATGCACGGGCATGACGATCATCGCTGCTGCAAGGGCCAAAAAGCAGATGTTAGAAACCCTCTCCAAAAGCGAGGCTCAAAAACCCGCAGAAATGCTGGATTGTCAGACCTCTATTCTCGGTGTTAGAAGGGTTTAATTTTCTAACACTACCCGTGCCGATACCCCGCTCAAACCGCAGTGGAATCGGGACGAACCGTGAGTGGCAAGCTGCCGGGGGCGACGCAAGCGAGTACCGCCTAGGGTGAACACGGATCACAAGTGGGGGTCCACATCGGTGTGCCGAGATTGTAGAGCAGGCCTCCGGTTCCGGCAAGGTACGGAAAGTGACCCACCCCGGCCCAAACACAAAGTTGCCAATTACAGCCAGGAGCTTACGTTGGATGTGAGCCAAAACTGATTTGTGTTACGCGGGAGAGCAGTTTCGGGGAGAGCAGTAATGACTTTTCCGCCTCTTCAGAAGCGTCGCGCGAGACGGACAGCTGTAGATGTGGAATAACCGCAAACTTCAACTAACTCTATTTATAGACCGGCGCCGGTCGTCCACCCTGCGGACGCCAGTTCGAATCCTGCCACCGCGCCCGTACACACCTATCACGTGGGTTGTGGTTCAATAACCCGGCCGATGCGGCGGACGTGGGATGCCCGAATTCGGTAACCCCATTCGCCGGCAATCACACCGCGGGCGTCCAGGCCCTGAGCACCCGCAACTTCTCCGCCACGACAGGCGCACTTAAGCGCATACAATGATGGGATCGTGAAGACTCAACCAGACCTCGAGAGATCGGGGCCTGCTTTTCCTCTACACAAAGCCGCAGACCTGCGCAGTTAGCCGTGTGATCAGGGAACACCCGTTACACAACTCTGAAAATCAACCAAAACCTGAGATCTTTGCACGAGTGGATTGAGCGGTACCATAGCTCTCAGCGTTCCATTTTTGAGCCCAATAAGGCAGGTTTGATGTGTCCGCTCCTACCTCACATCCGCAGTGTTAAAACTGCTTGGCACAATGCCCTGAAACTAGCTTCCCACTTCCCCATCTACCAGTGTCGTCACACGTTCGCAACCAGATTGGCGTCGCCATGTGGTTGAGCCACTTTGTGAATAAGCTCTCTGTCCGGCTTGACCGCATCAGCGCTCTGTGAGCGCATTTCGTAACAGCGCCTCGGAAGAGAGGTTTGATATTTTCAGGAAAGTACCCGCGGTAAGCGGATTGAGACCTGATCTTTCGCTAAAAACGCCAGTAATGACGACCTTCGAACGATTAGTTGAGAAATTCCCTTTTCCCACTCTACGCGAAGAGGAGAGCGTTGGAAACGATTGCGACTGCCTATGACAGCGAAAAGCGGTTCGTAATTGTCGAGGCTCCGACTGGGTTGGGGAAGAGTGGAATTGCGAAGGCCGTTACGGATACGTTCGGCACAGCAAGATTCTGGATCTTGGGGCGTTTCGGAAGGGTTTACGAATAAATGATGGTTACATCGCCAGATTACTTATGCTCCTGCTGGAAATATGGCTGCCACAAAGAAACACGAAACCTACCCGGCGATTCTAGATAAGGTTACGAAGCTACTGGCATGGTATCCCTCCGAAAAGGGAATGATTCACTGTTATACAGAAGAGTTGTCAAAACTGCTAAGGGATGGGATCTGCAACGAAGGCCGCTTGATTTTTTACGATTACGGGAACTCGGAAGTAAAAGATGAAGCACTGAAAAAACACAGGGAAAGCCTCCTACCAACAGTACTTGTCGCGCAGTCGATGCAAGAGGGGTTGGACTTGCACCATGGCCTCTCGCGCTTCCAGGTGATTCTTGTAATTCCGTTTCCATATTTAGGTAATGAATATATAAAGCAAAGGAAGATGTTGAATCCCGGCTGGTATGAATGGCAAACTGCGCTGCGTGTTGACGCATTCTGACGCGATTTGATCCATTTTGAGCATAGAACTAACACGTTATTATCACGGCAAAGCCAAAATTGAGGACCCCTGGGAGAGGGATGGGATGATCCAACGCTGTGGTGTAGGAGTGTCGATTGAACTGCAACCGCAACTCCCGTCCCAGACCTCAGTGAACTTGACCTCTACTGGCCACGTTCGCCGCGACGCCGCCGTGCGTCTGACCGTGGCAAACCAAGGCGCATGAGCCGCTCACGCGGTTGTACGAGATCGGTAATGCGCCGCTTGGCGCCACCACGGCGATATCGAAGTTCACTAGCCGCTCGCCGGAAACATTCCCGTTGACTCCGCCCATGCCGTGCGCAGTGTGGCACACCGAGCAGGAAAATCCTGCAGCGATGTGTTCAAAGTGCTTCGTGAAACTGGTATTGGCCATGACCTGGTTCAGATCGTGACACTTGCCGCACAGACTATATGGACCGGCCACGGTGAGGTCCGGATTGGGAAACAGATTGGCAACCAAGCCTCCAGGCATTATGGTCTGGCTTATCTCATAGCGCCGCTCTAAAATGTGTGTCCACTTCGAGCCATGCGGGCCATTCGGACCCGCTCCACCGAATTCTCGGTTGTCGTCCGCATTGTGACAGTCGCTGCAAAAAAGGCGCGTGCCGGTAGATCGCCCCAGCGTACTTCCGTCGAGCTGCAACATCTGCGAACGGAGGCTCGGCTGGGGAAGGACGCTACTGCGATCGTGGGTCACGGGATGACTCGAGGTAGAAGTTAAGGCAAACTGGGAAATCACATCCAGGGGATCGCCCGACGACACGAGCCGTATGGGCAGATAACCGTACAGCTGCGCATTAACAGTCTTGCCCGCACTCTTCCCGTGACAGCGGGCGCAGGTCTCATACTGATTTATGGCGGGAGTGATGACGGTAGTTTCGTCGGTCGCGCTGATACCAGCAACGCCGCCCTGGGATGGTCGAAGACCCGGCGGAGCGGTGAATGCTACCGTCTGCTGGGAAGCGTGCGGATTGTGACAGTCGGCGCAGGTCGCGTGCCGGTTGTTGTTGAGGAGCGAAGCTTCGGCACGATCATGCAGATTATTTGCGGCCGGAGGAGGATGTGATCCCGGCTTGGCGAACTCACTGTACACGTTCAGGATCGCGGGCGACAGATTCGTTCCCGAGTGACACGTCGAGCAGTCTTGCTCGTTGGGTCCACGCAAGAGACGTACTGGACCGGAAGCATTATGTGGCATGTGGCAACTGCTGCAGCCGTTCTGAGCGGTCGTGCTATAACCGCCCACGTAAGGCGTATTGGATGTCGTGTTGCTCGCAGTGGCATGAATGCTCGAGGTCCATCCTGCCAGAAAGTTCGCTTGTCCGTTGACTACTCGAGTAGGGTCATGACACGCCAAGCAGAGCTGCGAGTTGGAGCCGTCACGCACCAGGAACAGAGGAAGCGTCTTGTCGATGTTCTGAAAGTGTGGCTCATGACAGGTCGTGCACTCGATGGTGCCATTGATTAAGCGGACCTTGGGGTCTGCAGTTTGTCCAGGATTACCGAAGAGTTTCACATTCAGGTTGGGAATATCGACCAATGGCGTCTGCAAACTGAAGGGGTGCGAGCTCTTCAAATCTGCGCCGAAGACCGAGGTTGACTTCATGTTCCCGGACATCGAGATCAGGCCGAACACCACGGTCTGTCCGGGAGCGATGGTGCCGTCGTGACAGCTCAGGCAAAGTTTGCTCGGGCTGTTGAGTCCAGGTTGAACAGCAATCTGATGATACGTGGTGCTGCTGTAGAAGTTGTAAGTCTGCATCGAGAGCTTCTGATTCCACAGCGGGGCGGGACGGGACATTGCACCATGTGGCGCGTGGCAGTAGAGGCAAGCGTTGGAGAGACTACCTTTGACCGGACCAACTCCGTTTGGAGTGAGATCATGGGTTCCGAGCTGATCTCCCGCAAGCTGTCCCGAGGCTGAGGACACGGCCAGCAGGATGAAAAGGCTAAGAGCGCGGAGTGCGTTGACTATCAATTTCCACCTCCGCGTTCTGGTTTGGAAGAAGTAGTGAACTTGAACACTTCGACGCGATGGTTGAAGGAATCGACAACGTAGATGCGGTCGCTGCGATCTACGAACAAACCCGCGGGCATCTGGAACTCCCCCGGGCCGTTACCGGATTTGCCGAAGTAGTAGAGAAGTTCCCCTTTACGGCTGAAAGCCTGAACGGTGTCAAAGATGCCATCGACGACGTACAAGTCACCTTCGCTGTCTAGGCCAATACCCTTGGGGCGGTACATGGTTCCGCTAATTTCCCCGATGGTACCGATGCCGTAGAGGAATTGCCCGGAGCGGTCGACGACTTGGACGCGGAAGTTCATAGAGTCCACGACGATCAGCTCGTTGCCGTGCAGTCGCAGCTCGGTGGGAAAGTTAAACTCGCCCGGGGCTGCGCCATTGCGACCTATAACCTGCAGCACGTTGCCCTGCATATCGAGGACGAAGACTTTATGTCGGGCGGTGTCGGAGACGTAAATGCGTTGGGCGGGGGAATCGACGGCAATGCCGGTAGGACGCTTGAAGTAGCCTTCACCCCGCTTCAGGCTGCCGATGGCGCGGCGATACTTCAGATTCGCATCCCAGACTAGAATCTTTCCCGTCTCGGAATCCGTGACATAAATGTTGTCCTGGTCGTCCACGGCGACGCATTGCGGCGACTTCAACTCGTCGTTCCCATCCTCGCGTGACAGGAATTTGTATTTCTGTTTGTCGAAGTCGAAAACATGGATGCCGGCGATGCCCGGATCGGTGATGATGATGCGTCCGCGCGAGTCCGTCACCACACTGTAAGGGCGAATCATCTGGTGATATTCAGGCGCTCCGGCAACGATGTCCAGAACGCGCGTCCAGAAGCTGCGCTTCAATCTCACGTCTCGTTCCGACGAAAACATGCGCTCATAGGCGAGCTGGCGCTCACCTTCCAGCATAAGCACTGGGACCTTGGCATCGGACCGAGATGGCTTGGTCTTCTCAGCGGCCTTGGCGAATGGAGTGCTTACACACAGCAAGGTCGCTGTAAGCAACACGGCTTTGAGGTTGAAATCCGCCATCGGCCATAGTCTAAAACGCGTCAAAACGCCTGGAAACCCCTATGAAAACTGTGTCGATTGTCGCGGGCCGGATCAAACCGACCCCGAGGCTCTGCGTCAGATGACTGTAACCGGAGTTGAAGTCCAGCTGCCGGAAATGATAATCGGAGCGCAGGAAGATTTGCTCGCTAGTATTGTTGGAATTTTGATTAAGATTGGTCGTATTGTATCTCAGCTTGGAGAAATTGCCGCTGATGGTCCAGCGCCGGATGGGGCGATAGCTAATTCCGCCGCCATAGGATTCGCCGCGGAAAAGAATTAGCGGGAACGGCCCCGGTACCTGGCTGGGGATAATATTGTTGCCTACCTGCAAGCCCGAGCCGTTACTGCGAGAGTAGTTTACGCTCAACCCGAGAGAGTTGTGAGCCATCGTGGCGCTGTAGCTGGCTGTGGAAGAATCGGAGATGGTGATGTTCTCAATGTGGGCTTTGGAATAGGAACTCGTGACACCGACGTTCCAGTTCGCGATCTCCCGCGACAAACCACCGTTTACTGAATAGTTGGTCTGTACGTAGCCGACCAGCAAGTACGTCAAGCTCCGGCCATATGAAAACGAACCATTCGTGGCAAAACCCAGAAGATTGCGACCGTAGGAAATCGCGGCATTATGTCCGGTGAATGTGGAGTCCCTGACCGTAGTCTGATTGTTCATCCGCACTGACAAAGGAGAAAAGTAATATGCGATGCCGTAATGCGACCCAAACGTTCCGCCCAGCACCTGGTGCGACCACGTCAAGCCCGCATTCAGGATGGTGCTGGTCGTATCACGGAAACCAGGCTGGCCCTGCACCTGGCGATTGATACCGCCCGTCGCGGTTAATTCGCGCGTGATGCTGTAACCGGATGTCACGCCATAATTCAGATAGTTGGAGGTGAAGCTGGGCCCCTTAGTCTCGACACTGCTCTGAGTCGTGCGGCCACCAGCAAGGATGTCAGAGAGAAACTGAGCGCTGAGGTTGCTGCTGTAGTTGGCATGAAAGTTAAAGGACAGCCTTTTGGTTGCCTGTGCGGAAACCAGGCCGGTGATCGTGTCGAAGGTAGCGTCAGTTCGGGCTCCCGTGTACTCGGCGTCCAGATGGGAGCGGCCAAAGTTAAAGCTTCCATTGCTCCAACTGGTCAATCGGCGACTGGCTCCGAATTGAAGGCTATCCTCCTTACTATTCGTGCTGAGCAGTTCGTTCGGTTGGTCCAGTGCCGGACTTTCATTATTACTGAAGGACTTAGTATAGGAACCGGAAAGCTTCGTGTCCCACAGGTCATATCCGGAACTAAGACCAAATGATGTTGCGTGAGCGGTCCCGGCACCGGGAGTTCCGACAATTTCATAGGCCGAGCTGGAATGAGAGAAACTACCCTGAATAGAAGGCAAGTCTTCGGGCAGGTACGCGGCGTTGAAGCCGATGGCTTGCCCGTTACCCACGGTCTTGTAGCTTCCAATGGAGCCGGGAACATTGAAAGTGCCTTCGCTGTTGTGGTCGCGCTCATAGGTGAACTGCATGGGCGTCCGGCTGCTGCTGAGAAAGTTGGCCATAGCGTTCACGCCGGAAGCGCTGGTAGTAGACTGGAAGTTGGAATTGAGGCGGGATTGGTTCAGGTAGGGGTTTATCGTCCAGTTCAGGAAGCGCGGATCGTAATAGTCTCCGGTGAGATTGCCGTTGAATCCATAGGTCAGGCTGTTCAAGTCGTTACCGTCCCAGGTCCCGGTCCAGCCCACACCGGCGGAACCCGTCAACTTCAAAGTAGTGTTGTCGCCCACCTGAATTTGGGCGAAAGCACAGGTTGCGAACAAGAGCAGAATCCCCTGCAGAACGAATCCGATACGTTTTTGGAGTCCTGGTTGCATGTGCTACGTTCCGGTTCTAGACTCCCGCTTCACAATTCCTCGATCTTGGCGTGGGCGCGCAGACGCTTGTCGAATTCGGCCCGCAACTCATCTTTCTTCTGCTTTTCCAGATCAGCTTTGAGCCGGGGCTTAACCTCTTTGAAAGTCACCAGATGTGAATCCTCGCGGCCGTTCACGCGGGCAATGCAGAAGGAATCGCCGGCATCAATGATTTCGCTTACTGCGCCCGGCTTCATCGTGAAAACCACCTTCTCCACGGCCTCCGGCATGCGTCCCCGGTGCAGCCATTTGTGGTCACCCATCATGACGCGCCAGTCGTCCATCGAGAACTTCTGCGCCAGTCGTCCAAAATCCTCGTAGCCTTTGCTGGCCTTGGCCTGTGGCAGCACTTCTTCCGCTTGCTTGCGGGCTTTTTGCTTGTCGGCGGAAGAAGGACTATCCCCATAGGCAATAGTGATGGTCTGGATCGACACTGAATCGGGCATACGGAAACGATCAGGATTTTTGTCGTAGAACGCGCGCAATTGCGCTTCACTGGACTTGGCCCGGTTTTCGACTTCCGCCCGGAGCACAATATCAATGAGGATGGCGCGACGGATCTTATTGCGGAGTTCTTCCCTGGAGCCCTTCTGTTCAGCCTTCAGATACTGTTGAAACTGAGGCTCGGTTTCGAACTGAGCCCGGAAATCCTTCACCGCCTGGCTTAATTTGACTGGATTTACGATCAGACCACGGCGCTTGGCTTCCTGATACGCCAGTTCTTCGAATTCGAGCTTGCGCATCGCCGCTCTGCGGATCTCAGGTTCGGAGTCCTTAGGAAATTTGCCGCCATGTTGGCGGGCGTAGGGAAACACGTTCATCATCTCGCGCAACAGGTCACGGTCGGTGAGCACTGCTCCATTCACCCGCACGACGGGTTTCCCGCTGGGAGCCATCGCGGGTATCGCGGGCGCGGGCGCGGATAGGGTTGTTGGTGCATGACTAGGAACCTGAGCGGCTGCCAGGCTGGTAAACAGGATTAGATTGGCGACGATAAGCTTCATAGCTGCCTCTTGCCTCGGGCCGAAGCCCGCCTTGTTTCTGAACCCCCAGACTCCACACAGAAACTGGAGGAGGGGCTGAGGCCCCTCCCCATGAATCCGACTACTGGGTCACGATTCCGTAGTTCTGTACGTATTCGTTCGACTTGCTGTAGTGGCAACTGCGGCAGAACTGCTGGCCGGAGGTGCTGCTCGGGTTATCGGTGTTGTACCAGCCGCGCACGAAGAAGTTGGTGGGCTTCCTCGTGTTCGGCACGCCGAGATAGGTCGACTTGTTGTAGTTCACCGAGTGCGGATTGTGGCAGGTGCTGCACTCAACATAGGACCCTACGCCTTCCGGGCCGGATGTGGAGGCATACAACCGGAACGGACGGCCGTAGTTCTTTTGAAATTCCGTCACGTCAGCGTTGGTTGTCCAGGTGATTTTGCCGTCGGCGCCGACTGTGCCTGGCCAGTTGAAAGCGCTGGTCGGGTCATAGGCCACATGCAACGGGTGGTCGTTCTTCAGGGATTCGCTGCCGTCATTCAGATAGGTGGTCACAGAGCCACCTTCGACGGTCTCTACGGTCAAACCGGTCATGCCCTGCACTGCGGTCTGGTTACCGTCGTGGCAAGACAGACAAGCGGCAGTGTGAAAGAGGGTATCGGTCGCAGCGAATGCGCCCGTGTTGGTAATGGTGACGGTGCTAAGGTCGTTGAGTGTGTAAGTGGTGGCATAGAAATCACGACCCCACAAATACGTCTCTCCCGACGCTGAGTTAGTTCCGCGGTTGCCCTGGGCGCCCGTGTGGGGAGCATGGCAAGACGCGCAACCGTGACCGTTGACGTTATGTGGTCCGAGGATGTCGCCGGTTAATTGCTGCGCCGACGCTATCCCGACCACGAACGCCATCGTGAAGAGGGCTAGAAGTGCTTTTCTCATAGTGATTTTAGGACCTCCGGAGATTTGACATCTGAATCAATCTGAACTGTAAAACTGTGTCGGAGGAAATAACTCCCCCAACACACTTGACCAACGCCGGGGATCAAACCCGGTACCAGCCAAACTTGGAAACTGCAGACATCCCCCTGCTCGCGCAATGTGCTGACGCCTATCATTTCTTTCCCTCCGCAGCAGTTTGTGGAGCCGATTGCGCGCTAACTGCGGCCGTGGACTTCTTATCCTTCTGTTCCTTCATGACCTTGGCTTCAGCCTCGGTGAAGTAGCGAAACACCTGCAAACGTCCGTGCAATTGCTCCGTCACGAAGGCCCGGTTGTTCTTGTCCACGTAGACCCCGCTGGGAACTCCGAACTGTCCCGGCAGATCGCCGCCCGTGCCGAAGAAACCAAGCAAGTGACCCTCGCGGTCGAAAATCTGCACGCGATTCGTAAAGGCATCGGCGACCCATACGTGATTGTCCGGGTCAATCGCGATCCCTTTGGGACGAGCGAAATCGCCTGGGCCATCCCCCGCCTTCCCGAACATGGAGATGAACTTGCCGTCGGCATCGAAAATCTGGATGCGGTTATTCATGGTGTCGCTGACGTAGACAATGCCTTCGTTGTCCACCGCGACATTGCTGGGCTTCGATAAGACGCCGGCATCCTCGTCGCCGACACTCTTAGGCGGACCGCCGATGTAGCGCAGAAACTTGAAGGAGTCGGCGTCGAAAACGGCCACCCGCTGCGCCCCGGTGTCGACGACGTACAGAAAGCGGTTCTCCTCATCGATGGCGATCCCCCCCCCGTGCTCGAGATGGTCGTCACCGAAGTAAGCTTCCAGCTTCCAGTCCGGGCTGAATACAGCCACCCGATGCAGGAGTGCGTCCACCACGAAGAGACGATCTGCGCTATCCACGGTGAGACCGATGATGGTTCCGAACTTGCCTTCCGCTCCATTGCGCAGGAGCTTCGTCTCTTTCTTGTCCAGATCGAAAACGAAAACCGCAGAAACAAAGCTGTCAGCGACGTAGACGCGCTTCTTGGAATCGACGCCGATTCCGTAGGGACGGGCCAGCATGTGAACGTAGTCTTTTTTCAAGGACCCATTGTCGGTTGTCTGCATGCCGGCCACCCTATCCATCCAACTCTGCTTCTTCTTGCCTTTTTGGCCAGCCGGAACAGGCGGCTTGTTCTCGCCGTAGATTTCCTGCAAGAACTTGATGCGCGGCACGTCAGGCGGCAGCGGCCAGACCAGCTTGCTCGTATCAATCTTGCTGTGGTCGATTTGCACGGCCTTCTTGGGTGCCGGCGCATCTTCCTTCTTTTTTTTCTTGGCATAACCGTAAGGTGCCAAGGTAAACAGCAGAATGCTAATCGCCAGGTAGCTTGTGATCGGCTTGATTTTGATCCTCGTCATAGCGATTCCCCACTCATTGAACTTGGTCTCCGATACTTCCCTTATGGCAGTTGCGGCAGAATTCCAGACTCGGTTTTTGATCCTTGGCCAACAAAGCCCGCGCGGCAGAAGCGTGTGGCTGGTGGCAGCTGAGACAGTTGATCGCAGTATTGATCTTGGTCAGGTCGTTGAGGTCGCGGATGTCTTCGATCGGATGCGCGGGAACCGGATGCCCCTTGCCGTTCTTGATTGGAAGGACCGAGACATTATTCTTCGTGAAGTAATTATCAGGCAGACGGACTTTGCCGCCGAAGATGGTCACGAGGTGCGAGTCTTTGACGTCAACCGGGCGAGCGTCGGGTCCATGGCATTCGAGGCAAAGCGAATTGCCAGTGGCGCGCAGCAACTTTTCGTTGGCGCTGCCATGTGGCTCGTGACAGATGGCGCAGCCCTGCGCGAAAGCCGGCTGGTGCAATACCTTCTTGCTGGCCAACATCTCAGATTGCTCGGAGTGGCAACCGAGACAGATCTCAACCCCGTTAGTCTTGGGGAGGCCGGCATACTTGCTCGCGTGCGGGTTGTGGCAATCAGTGCAATCCCCATTGGCGCCGGGATGCTGGACCTTGGCTGAATCGATCAATTTGGCTTTATCGTCATGGCAGGTAAGGCAGAGTTCTTTGACGCTTGCCTGGGCCAGGACAACCTTGCCGTCCTTCGCGGGGGCGTGGCACATCTCGCAACTCTTGTCCGCAAAGGGGGGATGCAGGAAGCGCGCCATCAGTTTAGGAGCATTCGATGAGTGGGGATCGTGGCACTGCACGCAATTGGCGGATGCGAAGGGCTGATTCTGGTGCGCCTTTTGCAGCGCGGAGTCTTTGGCATCGTGGCAGTCCAAACAGAGCGCCGGCGCGGCTTTGGTCAAGTGGAAATCGAATTCTTCTTTGCCCTTGGTCCCGACCTTGTGCGTGGTATGGCAGGTTTCGCAGCCCATGTCGAGAGCGGCGTGTCGGCTGCCCTTCGTCGGCACGTCCATACCTTGCTTGTGGCAAGACAGGCAGAGGTTGTCAGCCTGGCTGGCGCCGACGGTTGATTTCAAAAGTTGGTTTTTGTTTTCGGAAGCATGGGGCTCATGGCATTTCAGGCAGTCGCGGACCGCTGGACTGTGAACTGTGCCCTTCAAAGTGGCCGCGTTTTTTTCGGAATGGCACGTCAAGCAGAGAGCTGAGGGCGTCGTGGTGGTCAGCTTGACATAGGTAGCGTCCTTGTTGATTCGGACTTCGTGGCAGCCCTGGCAGCCCATTGCGATGGCTGAGTGGACCGCCTTGCCCTTGGTCTTATCCTCATGACACTGGACACAAGTCGCCATATCGCTTCCTGGCTGTAAGGGGACCGGGTGCTTGCTTGCCCACACGCTCGGTACGGTGAGCGCTATGAACATGCACCACATCGCAGTCCTATTCATTACTCCCTCACGTGTCGAGGCTTGTCGAAGGAAACTTACAGACTCCTAACAAGCACGAACCGTTCCAAGCAGTTCGGATTCATGCCTCTCAGCGCCCCGCCAAATGTCCTGTGCGCTCAATAGGTTAGCGCCAAGGGGGCGACTCTCGCCGCCAGCTTCGAAGTGCCTCATAAACCAGGTTGGGGGTAGTCCCCCACCGAAATGGTGAAATCCCGCAGCTCGAATGGAAACGCGAAAACGCTGTTCGGATGTCGCTGCACGTCAACTCGTGATTCTGATCACTGACGGATGTGACGGCTGAGATGGAGTAGCTGCGCACGACCGATTAGCGTGGGAGAAGCAACCTCTGGCGCAAATCCAGTGGCGCAAATCCAGGCGAAGAACCTGTGCCCGGCACGCATCTGGTCTCATTCCACGAACTTCAAGGAGCTTGTCAGCGAGGTGCCGCTATGACCGCAATTTCGGTTGCTCAATACCTGCGGATATCGACGGAACATCAAAACTATTCTCTCGAAAACCAAGTTAAGACCATTTCAATTTACGCGCAGGATCACGGCTTTGAAATTGTGCAAACCTATTCAGATGAAGGGCGCAGTGGCCTGCTTCTCAAGAATCGACCAGAGCTCATGCTCCTGCTCAGTGACGTAATAGGCGGTCATGCCGGGTTTCGAGCTGTTCTGGTTTATGACGTCAGTAGGTGGGGACGGTTCCAGGACTCTGACGAAGCCGCCCATTATGAGTTCGTCTGCAAGAGTGCCGGTGTTCCAGTGCACTATTGTGCGGAGAATTTTGTGAACGATAACACGCCATTTAGTTCCATTGCAAAAGCGCTGAAGCGGACGATGGCGGCGGAATACAGTCGCGAAATGGGGGCCAGGTCTACGCTGGAGCGAAGAGGCTAGCTGAGCTAGGTTTTAAGCAAGGAGGAGTGCCAGGCTATGGGCTGCGTCGCTTAATGATATCAGCAGGTGGCGAGCAAAGGAAGATTTTGTCGGCGGGCGAACTCAAGGGTCTTCGTAAAGATCGCGTGATACTTGTTCGTGGGCCAGAAGAAGAGGTTGAATGCGTGCGCGAGATGTATCGCCTTGTTGTTGAGGAGAACAGGAGTGCCTATTACATTGCAAATGAACTTAACCGAAGAGGCATAAAGAGCCCCACAGGAAAATGGCGACCGCAAACCGTGAACCGAATCCTAACTGGGCCAAAATATGCTGGCTACAGCGTGTGGAACCGAACAACTTGCAGGCTCGGTTCCCCAAAGGTGCGGGTCGCGAAGTCGCACTGGGTCTTGAAATCGAGGGCCTTTGAGCCGGTAGTCGAACCGCAGCTGTTCGAACAAGCACAAGTGGCGCTTGGCGAACAAAGACAGCCATACTCAAACGAAGAACTCCTGAATAGTCTACGTGATCTGCTTATGAGAAACGGAAAGCTGTCGTACGAAATTCTCAAGGAATCCCCTGACCTCGCTTCAATGAATACTCTTATTAGGCGATTTGGAACTCTGCGACACGCGTTTGCACTTGCAGGATATGGAAATCAAAGAACCATGCCTAGCGATGAGCAACGGCACATAGCGCGGCGATTCCGTGATCAGTTGTTCAGCCAAGTAATGTCTTTATTCCCCGGCCAGATCTCAATCTTCCGCCCAGGTGCCAAAGCTCCCCGTTGTTTAGATGTGGACGGAACGTTCAGAGTTTCAGTCGTTGTATGTCCGGCCGTCCGACGAGACCACGGTGTCAACTGGTTCATCGATGAGCGCCTGACACAAGACACGGGCTTAACCTTGCTCGCAAGATTGAAGAGCAACAATACGCAGGTCCGAGACTATTACGTCCTGGAAACACCTGGCTTCCACTGGATACGACGAAGTGGCGAACTCAAGCATGGCAAACAACTGGCCGACTTGTCAGAATTGCCTGCAGCCGCACGGGCCATAGTTTCTCACCAATGTTAATTTGAGCAATCGGTGCGTTGCGCGAGGAACTCGTAAACCTAGTTCAACTTTCATCCGGTTCCAATGATGAGGTCTTAATGCAACACAACACTTTTGTCTCCGCTGCTCAGTACCTGCGCATGTCGACTGATTATCAGCAATATTCCCTCGAAAACCAAGCCGCCGCTATCCAAGCCTACGCCGACCGCAACGGGTTTGAGATAGTGAGGTCTTATTCGGATGGGGCGAAGAGCGGTGTGCTGTTCAAGAACCGACCTGCGCTCAGGCAGTTGCTGCAGGACGTGATCAGTGGACGAGCGGCATTCAAGACGATTCTGGTTTATGACGTCAGCAGGTGGGGACGGTTCCAGGACTCTGACGAAGCCGCCCATTATGAGTTCGTGTGCAAGCACGCCAGTATTCCCGTCCATTACTGCGGGGAGACATTTGCAAACGACAGTTCCTTTTCAAATTCCGTAATGAAAGCTGTGAAGCGTGCAATGGCAGCCGAATACAGCCGCGAACTAGGCGACAATGTCTTTGCAGCGGAGAAACGATCAGCCGAGTTGGGGTTTAAGCAAGGAGGCCTGGCGGGGTACGCACTGCAACGCGTAATGATCTCTTCTGATGGAGCGCGAAAGCAGTTGCTCGCCAAGGGAGAAGTAAAGTGTCTGCAGAGTGATCGTGTGGTCCTAGTGCCTGGCAGACCGGAGGAGGTTGCGTGCGTGCGCGAAATGTACCGGCTCGTTGTCGAGGAAAAAAGCACCCCGTTTGCCGTTGCTCGCGAGCTAAACCGACGAGGGCTAAGCAATCAAGGGCGAGCGTGGAATCACCAGAACGTGTACAGGATTCTCACTCATCCAAAGTACGCAGGGTACAATGTTTGGAACCGTACCTCCAGAAGGTTAGGAGGCCCAAATATCAAGACGCCGAGGTCTAAGTGGATAATGCGGCCAGGCGCTTTTGAGCCCATCATTGATCCATCGTATTTTGAAGAGGCGCAGTATATTCTCGGACAACGAACGTGTGCCCAGTCGAATGAACAAATTCTTGACACGTTGCGAATTTTGCTTCGTAAAAACGGGAAACTGACTGGTACGATACTGGCAAACTTACCGAACGCACCTTCCATAACTGCGTGTAAGAATCGATTCGGTGGCCTGCAACACGCATTTGAACTTGCGGGATATAAGTGTCTACGCACCGATGCAGGCAGCCCCAGCAAGCGAAGCGGTGCCCACGAAGATTAACTCAATAATTGATTTCGGTTTCAAACTAAAGCGTCCAGAGAGACCGTCCACGTTTCGTCTCCCCTCGCAATGCGATAGTCGAGGACAGAAAGCCGGCACAAATTAGTCTTACACTGGGAACTAGAGGCGCATATTACGTTGGGTCGTGTCTTGACTGCACACTCAGAAATCGCAAACAGAGTGAAGGCCTTTTACTTCTCCTCACGCCCTGCGCATCGTCTACGTCTGTACCGTACGTACGGTAGCCACGGAAACGGAGCCGGTAGCAATTTTGATCCAAACCGCAAATGCATTTGGCAGCGTGATGGTCGACGTCGAGGCAACTCGCTTGCAGCTATTTTTCTGTACGCTGGTCGGCATCAGCGAAATCAAGGAAAGGAGCTTCCTTCGGGGACGCACAGAAACTGTTTTCGCGGGGTTGAATGGCCGGCCATTTCTCTCCTGGAGAGTAGCAGCTTTGTTCCTCAACCATGATTGGATGCAGTCCAACTTGCTCGTTATGAAAGCCGGGCATAAACACGAAGATTAGAAAACTACACGTTTCTAACGCCGAGAGCGCAGCGCAAGAAAGCTCATGTTTATGCGGATTTTGCAGCCGAGATTTTGGAAGGGTTTTCTAACACGCCGGAATTATTCCTCTTTCAGCGCCTGAGACCCAAATCAGACCCGGCTGGAGCACATTACCGATCAATTTTCCAAAGAATGAGAGAACACGAGTCCCTGATCATTGGTGCAGATTCGGAGCACGCGTCTCCCCGCTAACGGGATCACTCAGAGCAACAAGCGAGCTGTAAAAGGGAGTCCACCTGAATCACCTTACAAAAGATTGCCATGTCCGCAGAATGTGTGTCTTGTCTGCGGAGATCCTATTGAGCGTTCCCACAGGTGGTGGTCCGAATGTGCGCAGAAGAACTCCACCACAT
>JBKOUZ010000199.1:0-24098 GCA_046723715.1 Acidobacteriota bacterium
TCTTTGCTCTGCGCTTCTTTCAGGCCCCGCCTCACGGCGAGTGTTGTTTCACCCTTGCGCTTCGCTATGACTTCACTTCCATCAAGTTGTCAAAGGGACTTTCACCCTCCAGCTGTCGAACATGCTCGGCACACACAAAAAGAGCTGCGACGCAAGTCGCAGCTCGAAGTCGTTGCAATCAATCCTGTTAACCAGCGAATACGTCGGTCTTTCTTACCGGCTCAGGTCTGACGTGGGGCCTAGTGGCGCCCGCCACCATGGCCGCCATGTCCGCCGCCACTATGCCGACCACCCCCTCCGCCGCCGTGACGGCCGCCGCGCCCGCGGCGTCCACCTCCTCCACCCGGACGTCCACCACGTCCGCCGCGGTCTCCACCCGGACCGCGATCGCCTCGTGGACGATCTGCGCTAGCCTGCGGTGCGCCTTCCCGATTGAAATTCGGCTCATCCGGATCATCCGGAAAATCTCCGCCACCTTCAATCACCAGCGAACCCGCAGGAACGGCCTGTCCGCCTTCCACCGCCGCAACCGGAGCAGGTGCTTCACCGCCGCCCATCTTCGCGCGCTGCTCTTTAAGGATCGCCTTGCGCGAGAGTCGAATGCGGTTGCCTTCGACCGCTAGTACCTTGACCAGCACCTGATCCCCTTCCTTCAGTTCGTCGCGCACATCGGCGATGCGATGCTCCGCCACTTCGCTGATGTGCAGCAATCCTTCAGTTCCAGGAATGATTTCGACAAACGCACCAAAATCAGCCAGCCGCGTGACTTTGCCGAGATAAGTCTTCCCCACCTCTGCAGTCGCCGTGATGTCTCCGATAATCTGCAGCGCCTTTTGCGCTGAAGCCTGATCGCTGGAAGCAACTTTGACCAGACCGGAGTCTTCCACATCGATCTTCACTCCCGTCTGCTCCACGATCGAGCGGATCATTTTTCCGCCCGGCCCGATCAGATCGCGAATCTTGTCGGTGGGAATCTGTACGGTGTAGAACCGCGGCGCGTAATCGGAAATCTTCTCGCGCCCGCTGGAAATCACTTCCTCCATTTTTTCGAGGATGTGCATCCGGCCGCGCTGCGCCTGCGACAACGCCTCGCGCATGATCTGCGCCGTTATGCCGCCGACTTTGATATCCATCTGCAGCGCAGTAATGCCGTCGCGAGTCCCGGCAACTTTAAAATCCATGTCCCCGTAATGGTCTTCAGCTCCAGCAATGTCGGTTAGAATGGCGTACTCTTCGCCTTCCTTCACCAACCCCATGGCCACTCCAGCCACAGGAGCCTTAAGCGGAACTCCCGCATCCATCAGCGAAAGCGAAGCCCCACACACCGTAGCCATCGAAGAAGAGCCGTTCGACTCGAGAATGTCCGAGACCACACGCATCGCGTAAGGCCACTTCTCCTCACTCGGAAGCACGGCAGAAATCGCGCGCTCCGCCAAAGCGCCGTGCCCAATCTCTCGTCGTCCCGCCCCACGCATAAATGCAACCTCCCCCACCGAAAACGGCGGAAAATTGTAGTGCAGTAAGAAGCGTTTTTTGGCTTCGCCTTCGAAGCCTTCGAGGCGTTGCATGTCGTCGCTGGTGCCGAGGGTTGTGGTGACCAGGGCTTGGGTTTCGCCGCGGGTGAAGATTGCGCTGCCGTGGGTTCTGGGCAGGACTCCGGCTTCGATCCAGATTTCGCGGACTTCGTCGAAGGCCCTTGCGTCGGGACGGCGTTTTTGCTTGATGACCTGGTCGCGGAAGATTCGTTCGCGCAGGGTTTCGTAGTAATGATTCAGTTTCTGCTTGGCTTCTTCGTCGTCTTCCGGAAGTGCTTCTTGCAGCTTCTTCTTTATTTCTTTTACCAGCGTGTAGCTTTCCGCCTTGGGATGTTTTTTCGTGTCCAACGCATCGGTCAATTGGGCGCCAACGCGCTTCTCCAGATCCTTGTAGTACGGCTCATCGAATTGCGGAGGCTCAACCGTCCGCTTCGGCTTGCCTGCTTTCTGACGCAGGTCGTTGATCGCGGCGCAGATTTTCTTGATTTCGGTGTGGCCGAATTCGATGGCGTCGACCACAGTTTCTTCTTTCACTTCTTTCGCGCCGGACTCGATCATCACGATACCCTCGGACGTGCCGACGACCATGATGTTGAGCAGGCTCTCGCGCATTTCGTTGTAGGTGGGATTAACGACGAACTGACCGTTCACGAGGCCTACTCGCACGGCACCGATGGGGCCGAGGAACGGGATGTCGGAAACGTGGAGCGCGGCCGAGGCGCCGTTGATGCCGCAAACGTCGGGATCATTATCCGTGTCGGCGGAGAGAACAAAGGCGATGACCTGGGTCTCGCACTTGAAGCCTTCGGCGAATAGCGGACGCACGGGCCGATCGATCTGGCGGCTGGTGAGCACTTCGCGCTCACTCATGCGGCCTTCGCGCTTGATGAAGCCGCCGGGGAAGCGTCCGCCGGCGTAGGTGTATTCGCGGTAATCGACGGTGAGCGGAAAAAAATCTATGCCTTCGCGGGGGTCGGGATTGCTGGTAGCGGTGGCGAGGACGACGTTCTCACCGATGCGGACGACGGCTGATCCGTGGGCCTGCTTGGCCAATTTTCCGGTTTCAAAAGAGATGGTTTTGCCGCCGCTGAGACTGACTGTAACTGTCGTTGGTTCTGGTTTCATGAATTTTCCTTCGGAGTGCTTTGAGCAATAAGGTGTGAGCTAGGAGCAATGAGCTGTGAGTGACGAGCAATCAAAACGCCCCATCCCCGCAAGGGCAGCGAGACGTGGGGCACGCGCCGATGTGTGCCGATGAGAGACACTTCAGCCGCAATGCCGCATTGGTTGAGATTGCCTGCGCTTGGAGAACGCACGTATGGAGATTTCCTCGATGCTGTTCCATCTCACCGGAGACGGATTCTCAGAAATGCCTGGAGAGAACGATTCAGGTGCCCCATCCTGGTCGCGTTTGTGCGACAGGGTGCGGAATTTGACTTCCCATTTCACCCGGATATTTCAGGATAAAACAGGAACCCCAGGCCAAGTCGTTACTTGCGGATGCCGAGTTTCGAGATGACGGTCTTGTAACGCTCGGTATCGTATTTCTTGAGGTAGTCGAGCAAGCTACGGCGCTTGCTGACCAGCATGAGAAGGCCGCGGCGCGAGCCGTGGTCTTTCTGGTGCGTCTTGAAGTGCTCCGTCAACTGGCCAATCCGTTCACTCAGCAGAGCGATTTGGACCTCTGGGCTGCCGGTATCGCTCGCATGCGTCCCGTACTGGTCAATGAGGGATTTTTTTTGCTCTCTGGCTAACACTAATTTCCTGCACTCCTGTCTTTAATCGATTGTCTTTGTGACCTTTAGAGAATATCACGGGCCGCAGTGGACGGTAAAGAAGGAGCCCCTTACGGTTCCAGAGTGTGCCCCGTTCAAGCTCCGCTTGAGCGGGGATATTGCCATGATTTCACACGAAATTCCGTTTCCGGAATCGGACAACCGACATTTTGGGAGCCTGTGGTCTGTAGATCACAGACATGCCGATTCCATTAGATATAGTCTGCCCGCATGCCGTGGTCCCTGAAGCGCTTCCAGGAAACACGCCAGAATCATTTCCTCACGTTCAGCTGCTACCAGCGGCAGCCAAAGTTAGCGACAGCCTATGCCTGCACGGTTTTCACCGATGCGCTGGAACGTGTCCGTCAGGATTACGGACTCTGCGTCTACGGATACGTCATCATGCCGGAACACGTACACCTTCTGGTCAACGAACCCGAGCGCAGCACGCTCTCGCAGGCGATCAAATCACTGAAGCAAGGAGTGGCCCGCCACCTAGCTCTGCGTGCGGAAGAACCGTTCTGGCAAGCGCGCTACTACGACTTCAACGTCTGGAGCGAGCGCAAATTCGTAGAGAAGCTTCGCTACCTGCATCGCAATCCAGTCTCGCGCGGAATGGTCTCTAAACCTGAGGACTGGCTCTGGAGCAGCTTCCGACATTACGCGACGGGAGAAGTGGGCACAGTCGAGATTGAGTCCCAGTGGACCGCCCGCCGAAGGGAGCGCGCAGGAATCTTTCTGACAGTGAAGGGACCAGAAAATCAGAATCCCCGCTCAAGCGAAGCTTGAACGGGGCACCCTCTTTCAAGTAAGAAGAGATCAAAGGATGAAGCGGTCCCATGGTGGAACGGCACGAGGGTGCCCCATTCTAAAATCGCGCCGTTTGCGATTTTAGAATGGGGCTGTTGCGCCACTTGCGTAGCAATTCGTACATCACAATCCCTCCTGCCGTGGCGACATTCAGCGATTCCTTCTGACCCAGCATGGGAATACGCACGTGCGCGTCGGCCATTTCCAGCAGCTCCGGACGCAGCCCCTCGACCTCGTTGCCAAAGGCGACGCAGACCGGGAACCTGGGCTCCCACTCAAACAAATCCACCGCATGCAAGCTGGTCTCGATGGCAGCGAGTTCAAATCCGCTGCGACACAGCCCCTCTGCCATGTGGACCGCATCCCAGTCGTGCTCCCATGCGATGGTGAATTCCGCGCCCAGGGCCGTCTTCGAAATTGCCTTCTTGGGCGGGTGCGCCGTAATCCCAGCCAGACACAATTTCTGCAGCCCCACGCCGTCGGCCGCGCGAAAGAATGCACCCACGTTATACATGCTGCGTACGTTGTCGAGCAGAACAGCCGCGGGGAGGCGGAGGCCGGAGTAGCCAAGGGACGCGGTCGTACTGACTATAGTCTTCCCCGGTCGCGCAACAGCAACAGCGCTGATGGGAGACTCCTGATTGCTCATGAGTGCTTAGCAATCATAAGTCAAAATCATATAGTGTTCGCATTCAGCACCCCACCCTTTCGCAGAGTGCGCGAAAGGATGGGCCACCCGCCCGCCCGCGTCGCCCGATTTGCACTTGCCTGATCGCAGGAAAATGGGGCGCGTCCCGTCTTTCCCCCATTTTCAGATAGGATTCTCGTATGGACGCCACCATTCAGGTGCCAGAAATATTGAGTGCCGCAGACGGATTGCGTAAGATAATTCTTTCCGAGCTCTACCGATCACCAGCGCGCATTCTACAAAAATCTTCTGCGACGTCCCGGCGTGAGCGCATCATTTTGATCGGAAGTTACCTAGATACTGTAATCGAGCACCATGAATCCATCATGTTGCTAGTTCATAACGAGAAGTACGGTTCGGCGTTCGCTCTTCTGAGGCCAGTGTATGAGTCCCTTCTTAGAGCTTGCTGGGTCAATGCTTGTGCGAACGAGTCGCAATTGCGGAAGCTGCGGAGTACGGATAACCACAAGGATATCTTTCCAGGTCACAAAGATCTACTTCGTAAACTTACAGAGTCTTATGGCGAGTCATTCCAGGACCTAGGGAGCACGTGGGATGCGCTGTGTAGTTATGCCCATTCTGGCCTTCGACAACTAGCCCGACGAGGCTTTCGTGGCGCAAAACAGCACGGTTACACTCCGAGGTCAATCATTGAGGTTATAGACTTTGCAACTTCGTGTCTTGCTTCGCTTGCACGACTCTACTTCGCTGCTACAGGTTACGGGGTTCAAGTGCTCACCTTAAGCGCCATGGAGACCGTTTATTATGAGATAGGGAAGGGAGAGGTGGGCTTGTCGGCTCGCGATGTCCCTTCGTTCCCAAAAGGGAACAGGTTTAACAAAACGTAAATAGTCGACGGGCGGGTGGCGCACCCTTTGAGGCTTCCACGGAATCAGGGTGGCCCATCCTTCCTTTGCGTCCTGTGCAAAGGGTGGGCTTTCCCGTTTCCGAACCGGTTGCGATTTTGAAGCTGTGTTTCGCGTTACAGGAGAGGCACTGCCCGGTAGAGTGGAGACATGCCGGCGGGCCTCAGGCGATACTACGGTGACGATCATCTGCACTTTCTTACCTGCAGTTGCTATCACCGGCAGCCCTGGCTTGCTGGAGCGGGTGGCCGCGACTTGTTTTTGCGGATCTTCGAACAGGCGCGACAGCGCTATCGCTTCGTAGTTGCGGGCTACGTGGTGATGCCCGACCATATCCATCTACTGATCAGCGAGCCGGAACGCGGCACTCCTTCGACGGTAATGCAGGTGGTGAAACAAAGGTATGCGCGGCATCTGCTGCACAAGAAGAGGCGAAAACCGGAACAGGGCGAGTTGTGGCCGGACGCGGAACTGGGCGTCTGGCAGCGCCGCTTTTACGACTTCAATGTCTGGAGCGGGCGCAAGCGAGTGGAGAAGTTGCGGTACATGCATCGCAACCCGGTGAAATGCGGGCTGGTGCTTGAGCCGGAGCAGTGGGTCTGGAGCAGCTATCGGAGCTATGCGTTGGGGGAAGATGGGATGGTAAAGATCAATCAGTGGCCCAAGGCGGTGATGAAGATTCGGACCCTGGGTTAGGTTTCAGCCCTGCGGGGACAGAGAGCATCGCAAGCCCACCCTTTGCAAAAAGCGCAAAGGATGGGCCACCCTCCTCCCTCCTCCCTCCACCCTCGGGGCACCCACGGTTGTTGGTCGTTTCTGAGACATCACAACCCGGGCCACCTGGCCCGTAGTCAACATCACATTTCTCTTGCCCGCTTCCCTTCGCCCGAGCTAACGTGTGACGCCCGAAAATCAGACGACAGGAGCGAGGCCTATGTCCGCTGAAGAAAATGTGCAGATCATGCGACGCTGGTTCCAGGAAGTGTGGAATGAGGGCCGAATCGAAACCATTCACGAACTGTTCTCTGCCGAGGGAGTGGCCCACGGACAAGAGAGTCCCGAAGGCGAGCTGCGCGGCCCCAAGGAGTTCGAGGGATTTGTGCGCAAAATCCGCGGCTCGTTTTCCGACGTGCAGCTCGCCGTAGAAGACGTCTTTGCCACAGGCGACAAGGGAGTGCTGCGCTGGTCGGGTGTGATGAAGCATACGGGTGACGGGATGGGCATGCCGGGCAGCGGCCGCACGGTACGACTGCGGGGCATCACGCTGGTGCGCTTCGCCGGTGGTAAGGTCGTCGAGAGCTGGGACAACTGGGATCAGCTCGGGATGCTGCAGCAGATCGGGGCTGTTGGCCCGGCAGTCGCGGCGTGAATCTTCTCGGCTCTTTGTGCGCTTGCTGGGAGCTCGGTGGGAATTCACTCCGAGAGGACGTGAGATCCGTGTTTTAGGGAGCCTGCGTCGCCGGGGCGGACGAGGCGTCCTTCCCACACGGTTGCAACTTGCTCCGACTTTCTGCCGTCCTTCCGTGGGTCACATGCGGAGACGTTCGCTTTCGCGTCGTCTTGACACGACCTATAGATCAGCGAAGACAAACATGGAATACGTCATTGGATTGACATTGGCAGGCGCTGTAGCCCTTTTCGCAACTGTGGTGGGGCTGGCGTGCGAACGCTCCTTCTTTGCAACGGTGCTGATCGTGGTCGGATCCTACTATGTATTGTTCGCTGCCATGGGCGCTTCCTCTCGCACGCTCCTGGCAGAAATTGTTGTGGCGGGCATCTTCCTCTTACTTGCGGTACTGGGGTTCAAGGGAAATCTGTGGGTTCTCGCGGTTGGCCTGATCGGGCACGGAATCTTTGATTTCGTCCATCACTTCCTCATCGACAACCCGGGAGTGCCACGCTGGTGGCCCGGTTTTTGCATGGCCTTTGATGTGGCGTTCGGAGTGTTGCTTGGGGTGCGCCTGATCCGGCAGCCTCGTTTGTCTGATGCCAAACCTTAAACACCCGCATTTATTTAGGACAGCCGTCCCTCGGCTATTCCCCCGCTCATTACACCAACTCGGAACATGTTTCTGGCAGCGACGGAAGGACTTTGATATTTCCTGATTGCTGCTCGCTTCGCTCGCTGGAGAGACAGGCGGCTGTGCCTAGGTGAGCAGTGCTCACTTTGGACGAAGCAAGTGCCAGGCTTCCTTGTATTGGTCGTACATGCCTCGTTTGCGGTCGCGGCGGCTGCGGAACAGGAGGCTGGTGGATCCCAGGAAGGCTTCGAGGGGGAGTATGTACCAGGTGTTCTCGGGGATGACGTAGGCGGCGAGGAAATGGATCTCCCCACGCTTGTAGGGGACGGCGCGGCCTCCGATGCGGCGGTGGGCATTGAGGCGACACATTCCCTCCGTCATTTGGGTAGTGCATTTGACCTGGACGCGCCAGAGAGGAGGATTGAAATCGACCGGGCAGGCGGACCTGGCGGGGATGCGCTGGCGGAGATCGCGCAAGAGGGGACAGCCGGGATTCTTCTTTCGATGCGTTTGAAGGGAGCGCAGCGTTTCACAGCTCGAACATCCCACTTCTCGCGCAACGAGCGTGCCACGCATGGGGTACCAGAACGGGTGGCGGGTTGCGGAGGAGGCGCGAGGGTGCGGGAGTCGGTGATTACGTCATAACGCTCGCTGTCGCCGAAGGGCTTAGAGACTCCGAAGCCCAAGGTGGCGGCTTTGAGGGTGAATGCGAGTTCGGCGAGTTCACCGCGACGCTTGGTGACCAGCTCGCGCTGGCCGGCGGTGAAAATCGGGGGATTCTCCGGGACAGACTTCGGGCGCGACGCGGAAGGGCGTCGGCGAGAAGGCTTCCTGGACATTTTGGGCACAAAAAAGGCGCTGGCCGGTGAGCCTGCGCCTTATTTCACTCTATACTTTAAGTATAGCATTTTGGGTGGGCAAGGTGGACTTGCTTTGGATTTATTTTCCCTTTGTTTTGTGTTTGTTGCTTCGATTTCCTCGTGTTGTACCTCTTGACAGCATTTTATGGCAGGTGCGGTGCGTGGGAGCTGAGGCTCACGCGGGGCGTCTGCGTATGAGGTGGTAAATGCCCAGGAGAATGATGGCTCCGATGAGGGACATGATGAATCCCGCCGACTGTCCTTCCTGATACAGTCCGAGGGCGCGACCCAGCCAGGTTCCTACCAGAGATCCGGCAATACCGATGAGGATGGTGATGATGATCCCACCAGGATCTTTGCCGGGCATGATCAGCTTCGCCAAAGCTCCGACGACGAGACCAATCAGAATTACCCATAGCCAATGCATATGAGATCTCCGATCTGCACGATGTGCGGAAAACTTGGATGCCGAAAAGTCGGCGGTAGTATATACCTGCCGGCGCTATCTCTCGCAATCGAGAGAGGTTGCCGGGCTACAAAATCAGGCAAAGTTTGACTGGAACGAACCCTGAATCCCTGGGACAATAGGGATTATGAAAATCACCGGCCTTGCCCGTCCTAACGAGCAGCGAAAGGTCGAGAAGCTGCTTGTGAAGCTTGCAAAAACTCAGCCGTACTCATCAAAACCGGCCAAGATCAGGCCGGAAAGCATCGGATGCAGCAGTCGCAGCAAGAATTTCAATGCCGGCTTAGCCGCACAATCTACCTAGACCGATAGCTGAAAATTGAGAAAAAAATTGGCTCCGAAGACCGGAGCCATTTTTGTGCTGGAAGTCTTGCTTGCGTTGCAGAAGCGCCCGCCATGCCCTCCCCCGAGTGGTGGACGGGCGCTGCAGAAATTTCGCTAAAGAAGCGCGGGGCTTACTTATCTGCCCGACCGCGAAACGCTACTGCGCACAATGACCGACAGTCAATTCGTTTTCGCTTTTGTGATGTAAAAAATTGGTAAAGACTATCTTTTTGGATAGTTTGTTTGCGGTATGCCCATGGGGCTTTGCCTTTTCCACGTGGGCTGCGCAGCCGCCGAAGACGCCACCGGTGGCGAGTGAGTCATTCCCTCGGCTTCCGATCTACGCTAGACGGTGCGGATTTCCCCGGCTGGTTGCTAATTGGAGGGGGGGCGCGCTCAATCGTCGGGGAAGATCGCCACCGGACCGTTTGGTCTGACGGTACGACTCAATAGCACGCCCCAATGTCGGACTCTACTCCTGTTCCGACGGGTGTCAAGATTGAATGCCTTTGCAACGGTATGCAGTAACCTGCAGTCTCGACAAAATTAAAGCCCGTCGCGCCCTCCCCCGAGGAGCGACGGGCTTGGACCCCCTCGTACTTGCGAAAAGAAGTTCGCGATCATCCTCTTTTCGATTCTTACGGTACTCCGGCGACCCCACTTTGGTAATGGCCCAGTCGTGCCTATCGGGTGGCACGAAGGTGGCGGCAAGTAGGTCGTGTGGCGTTGTGATTGCTCGTCACTTCTCGATCTTGTTTCGATCGTAGTTACACGCGCGATGAGACGCGCGCAGGTTGGCGCCGTTCCACAAGGCTGTTTAAGCGTCCCTGCAGCTCGGTACGAGGCTTCGAAGCGGCGAGTTAAATTGGCGGAAGGTAAAACTTGCTGTTTTCGACTACTTGAATACTTGCTCCGGACCCTTGTGTCCGTTCCGAGACATAGGTAACAGAACGTTCCGGAGACATGGGTTACACTTTTCGGCCCGAAGGGGGCGGAGAGGAGATGCCATGGAAGGAGCGTTCTGTGATGGACGAACGAATGCGGTTTGTGATCCGACTCAACGACGGCGAGACGATGGCCGCGCTGTGTCGGGAGTTCGGTATCTCGCGTAAGACCGGCTATAAGATTTTTGAGCGTTACCAGCAATGCGGACTGGAAGGGTTAAGTGACCGCGCGCGCCGTCCCTTCCGCTATGCCAACCAATTACCCGAATCGGTAGAAGCGGCCATCGTAAGCGCCAAGCGGGAGAAACCTCACTGGGGCGCACGCAAGATCCGGGAGCGTCTGGCAGATCATCTCATCAAACATTGGCCGCTTTCGTTCATCTCGTCAACGCTAAGCAGCGGCAGATCTGGAAGGCAGCTTTGTGGCACGCTCTAGCCGGATTTGTTCTAACGCTTCGCAAAGGGTTTGGATCAGTTCTATCAGTTTTTTCGGATCGGTTTCTCTCTTAGCCTTAGCGGCGACATCTAGCCAAGACTGAGAATGATAAGGATCGAACTCAAACGCCAGCATGACAGCCTCACAGAAATTACTTGGTCTAAATATATATTTCTCTCATCTGTGGAAATGCCGTGGGGGGAACACATTTTTGAATTTAAGCTAGCGGATTCTCAACTACTTATCGCCTATAGGTTGCACTCTGCGTCAACGAGGCAAGGCTTAAGACTTTTGAGGTGCAATTTTGCCGATCACCTCGTTGACTGTCATGTGTGCGGTGCGTAGTCTCGCATACTGTATCTTGGGTTTCTCTCTCCAACACCCCGGTCTATGCCCATAGTCGTAAACCGGGGCTTTTTCTTGAACCCTTCCCCTGAAACCTACTCTTCCGTTTCTAGCATCTTTTTCAGTACTTCAGGGTCTCGCAGTCTCTGCGGAGTCTCCAAAATGATCACCCCGGCTAACTGATCCGGTGGCCACATATTCAAGTCGCGATGAGTGCCCAGCACCTTAGCACTCTGCGTGCCTGCATCTCGCCCGCGTGCGATGTTCTCTCCGAGCCTGCCTAGGATTAGATTCTCCATCGCTGATTTGTCCGCTTTGAGCGCTCGACCTTTGTCCATCAACGCTTTCGTCTTTTTAGGCAACAGCGCCAGCACGTCATTGGGAACAGTGGCGTAACCCTTTTTCGATTGCAGTTCACTCCAGCCCGCCTGACGCAAGGCTTCTCCCACCGGCGCACCTTCGCTCAACAGCTTCGCCAACTTCTTTTTCTGCTTGGGCGTCTTCCAGTTGCGGCCCGTTTTCTGTTTGTCTGCCATCACCGCCGCCCGTCCGTTTCGCCTAATGCTTGCCGAATCGCCTGTTGCCGAAGATCCTGCAGAGGCATCGCATAAGGGTTATCAGTGCCGCGAACGGTCAGGTCTGGATTTCCTCCGGAAAGTATGGGCGGAGGGGTAGGCCGCTTGTTCGATTCTCGCAAGCCTTGTTCCCAATTGGCGCTCTGCGCTTCGACGGAAAGAGGCTGATACATCCCCTGACGAATGGCCAAAGCATGCGCCGCTTGCATGCTTTCGTTATTCCATTCCCAGCCGTTTTGATTGATGATCTGCTCCAGCGCCTGAATGCTTTGGTCGGTATTCGGAAAATCCGGAGCGCTGGCGAGAAAATTGGAAGAGGTTTCGAGTATGAAATCCCGCTCTTCCCGTTCCTGCAATCGCCGTTCTAGTTCCTGGGTTTTCGTCCGTTGCGCAATCTGGTCCTGTATCATCTCCGTCCCGTTGCTGTAGCCTAGCGATTGCGCCATCTGATCCATTTGCCAGCGGGTCACGTCAGGAATTTTCGAGAAGTCCACTTGCGGGCTTCCATCCGGAGCGAAGCTTACAGCGCTATTGGGATTCGTGGGCTGTTGCGGTTCCACTGGCTGTGGCTGCTGTGGCTGTTTGTCTCGCACGGACTGGGCCCAGCGCTTCGTGTGGACCAGTGCCTTTCCTTGCAGTTCGGCAACCGTCTGCCAATCACCTTTGAACTTCTCTCCCGTGGGCAGTTCGACCAACACTGTGCCATCACCGTTATCCGTGACGTGGGCATACTTTCCGTCGCTAAACGTCTCCGGGCGTTGGCTTGGAACCTGCTGCCTCTCTGGAAGCTGTGCCGCCTCGGTGTGGTCGAGTGGGTGTTGTATGAAAGGGTCAACGCTGGCATTGAGAGCCGCCATCTGTTCGGGACTCAGAAACGGCCTTGCCATGTCTGCAGTCTGGGCCAGATAGCGCAACTTCTCCGGACTCATGCTCCATGCATTCTCTGGGCCCTGCTGCGATTCGGCCAGCACCTTGAACCGCCGACTTACTTCAGCCTCCGCTTTCTGATCGCGGGCTTGCTGTCTGGCGTGGTAGCGTGTGACTGCTGTCTTTTTCTCGTCTGCCTGCTCTTTCGCCCGAACGATATTTCCTCGCACCAAAGCGTCATACTCTTCCCGTGCATCCTCAGTTCGCAACCGCGCCCGTTCCTCGCTCGCATCGGCAATCTTTCTCACTTCTTCCGCGAAGACAGCATCGGGATCCGCCGGGAAGGGAGTGGCCGGGTTGAGGGAGGCGCTTTCGTTCGCTGCCGCCTGTATCTGCTGGTCGCGGAGATTCCGAATATTCTGTGCTGCCGTCGCCATAATTATTTGCTGCCCCCTTGAATAGAAATCGCCGCCCGTCTTAGTTGTGCCAGCGGTATTTTTACGTTTGGAAAGTAGGACTGCAGTGCCATCGTGCGCCAAGCCTCATCAGAAACCTTCCCGAAATTGTGCTGAAAGCGGTTATTCTCCAGTGTCTGAGCGCTGATTTCGTTCAGTTCATCCGGAGAGAAATCCGACACGATGCTTTTGACCAGCCGCGTATTTGCGACTCCTGGCTTCAACGTCTGCAATTGAGAAGTGCTAATACCTCTGGATTTCGCGATTTTCAACAGAGTTGGGTTGTCGAGTTGCGTCAGCAGATTCGAGAGAGCCGATTCGCCGTGCAATGGATTCGTAATTCCCGAGGGAGCGCCAAACTCAGATTCAGCGACGGTAGCGGGTTGCGGTGCTGTTCGAACCGGCACGGCTGGAGGCTGAGACACTGGAGCACTCATTCCCTCGCGCACTCCCTCAACTCCCTGTCGTATTCCTTTCAGCGTTGACCCAAGCCTTGCCGATGCCGCCATTACAGCGGGAACTGCCGCCGCATGTCCGAGCACGGCTCCCGGATCGCCCTGACTGGCAGCTTGCTCCATGCCGGGAACGTTCACCCCGACGCTTTGAGCGGCTATCGCCGCGCCACGGTAAGGAGCGCTGTAACCTGCTTGCTTTTCCTTCTCCGCATTGTCGGCAATTGCGCCCATCATTTGCCCCCGCATTCTCATCTGCGCGGTCATGATTCTCGGATCACCGCTCGGCAGTGCCATGCTGAGAGCGCTGGGTAGGCCCTTGATCATTCCGCCAATATCGCTGGCCAGAGCGCTAAAGAATCCAGTCTGCGGCTGATTCTCTTGCTGAGGCGCGAGTTTCGCCCCTGCTCTCACCGCGTCCGCATATCGGTCTGCGGGAACAACACCCGGAATGCCTTCAGGGGAAATAACTTTGACTCCGGGCTTCGCTCCCGCTTTCACGGCATCCGGCAAACGCTCTGCTGGGATGTCTCCCAAGGTGCCATCCGGAGCGAAGATGGGAACGCTGCTCACTGTCTAGCCTGTCCACCGAACTGCGAGAAGAAATCTCCGCCTGTGTTCTGAGTCGATGCTTTATTCCCGGGCCGGGAAATCGGAATCACGTCAATGCCCGGAAGTTTCGGTACGCCCTGCCGCAGCATGTCGATGTTCTGAGTAAACGCGCCCATCTTCTGCAGCACTAAATTCGCGTCCGGTTCTACGCCCGGCAAGGTAGCTTGCAAAGCTTTGATCTGGGTTTCGTTGGCCCGAGCCGTGCCAGTCAAAAGACGCTGCATTCCCATCGAAGCTTCGCGCAAGCTGAGAAGGGCAACGACATAGTTCCTGCTCTTTTGGTTCAGGGCTCCGGCATTTTCGGAAGTGATCAAATTGTTGAACCATTGCGTCGGAATCGAAGTGCCGAACGCTCCCACCCGATATTGGTCATCCCGATCTGCCGCATCGATGACCCGGGCAATCAGATTCCGCTGTCCGGAGTCGTTCACCGCATCTGCCGACGCAATCAGGTTGTTAGCCTTGAGCGCAACATCATTCAGAATCTTTGTGTCATGAGTGTCGGCCCGAATATCAGATTCTTTTACAGGGCGGAAAGCGGTGTAGCCGTTCTGGGTCGCTTCCTCGGGATTGGTCAATACGGTCTGATTAGTTTTCGGATCGTAAGCGTATCCGGTTTTTTCTCCGCCCCGGATCTGGCCCGCCTGGGTATAGCGTCCCGGCTGGGCCGCGTTCCCGGCATTCACCGCCTCTGGGGAGAGATAAACGAGAGAATTTTTGTTCTGGGTGTCATAGACCGGGACAGTCTTGCTTGAATTATCGAGCGTTACTCTTAGCGCTGCCTGAGTGCCTTGGCTGGATGGCGTAGTGTTCGCGGTCAGGTACGCAATGAGGCCGGGCTTTTGCGGGGCTGGAATACTGCGAGAGCCTTGGATGCCGGTTACCAGCTTACGAACGTCCGTCAACATTGCCGGGGTAATTTCATTCGCCGCAATCGCAGGCTGTATGCCCTGCATGAAAGCGTCTTTCTGTGTCGCGGCTGTATCCGCCGGAGGTTTTTGCATCCCTTTTTGGATCTGCAAGAGCTGCTGAACCGTGGGATCCTGATTCGGGTCGCGTCCCTGTTGAATCGCGCCGTATACCGCTCTCCCGATCTGATCGTTCAAATCACCAGGCTTCTGATTCGCCAGTTGCTGCCGAGCCATGGCCGCATCGAACGTTCCCGCGTGTCCCTGTGGAATTTGAATCACAGACCCATCCGGCATTTCGCGGGTTTCCAATTCAAGATTCTGGGTTTGCGCTTGGCGAAATGCGTCAAGAGCCTGAGCATTTTTGACCTGCACCAGATTCTGCAAGATGTTCGCTTGCTGTTGTTCGGGCGGAGCCAATCCGGCGTCGCGCAGCATGGCAGAACCCATCGTGCCGAAAAAGTTTTTTAGCACGCCCTTGATTCCGCTAGCCCGCCGCGCTTGAAGTTGTTCGTACTGATCTGCAAGATGCCCGGCGATGCGGTTAAACGGGTCATTCGCCTGCTGCTGGGCCTGATCAACTTGACGTTGCAATTGCAGATTTTGCTGTTGCTGGGCGCGTAGAACCTGCGACGTCGCATCGATGTTCTGACTGCGCCGAGCCTCTAAATCTTCCGTTCCCGAAGCAATATCCGGAGCAGCGGCAGCAGGGGCAGCAGCACCACTACCGGGAATGTCTAGTTGGGATGGAATCTGACTGACGAACTGTGCCTGCTGATTTGGATCCAACAGTGGGACAGTGGAAGCGCTGCCCATAACCTACTCGCCTTCCACGGGGAAACCCGGTTCCCGCGCTGGGCTGCTCGCGGGATGGGAAATCCTTGATCCCGGGGTGCAGTAATCAGGGTTTGTCATCAGATAGCGCTGCAGTTCAAGGATGTTTGCTCGCTGGCTTCGGCTTCCGCCGCAAGATCTCGCGGATCACCTGATTTGTCGGAAGAAAATTGCGAATTGTCCATTTTTAACTCCTCGAAGGTTTGCCATCTAGCCCCACTTGCGCGCACTCGGTTTTGCCGAACGCGCCCGCGCCATTGCTTTTTGCAGTGCTGCCGAGCTCCTCTGCTTCCTTTTCTTTTGGGTCGCGAGCAGCGCTTGCGCCAAACTTGCCCGCCCCGGAGACGCTTGCTCGGATGGCACTGTCTCCGGAGGAGCAGAAGTCGTATCGTCGGTTTGTGGTTCGTTGAATGACGCCCGTCCGATCACCCCGCCAAAGCTTTCCATGGTCAGTTCGAAACTCCGCGCCCGCCATCCGACACAGCCTGCGGCAAGCTTTCCTTATAGTCCATGTCCGCCCGGATCCATGCCGCGAATGCCTGAGTATCAGCCTGCGCCTGCTGGAAAGTTACGGGACTGGTCGCAACCCGGTTCTGTGGTTTCCCGCCTGGGTCGGGCAACGTCGCCGTAAAAGGCGGTGGAACTTTCTTGGCCATCCTACTTGGCTCCATTTTCCACATTCACACATCGAGATAAGTCGATGTAATGCATCGATCTAAATCGATCTATTCATTTAGAACTGTCAATGTTAAGCGCAAACATGCGCTCAATTTCGGACAAAGTCAAGGGTAAAAAGTCAACATCGATATTCATCAATGTGTGCTATGTTTCGCTTCAGAGACGGGCGTTCCCCCCCATGTTCCTGTGAGGTGAATTGTGGAAATCGGGGATCGCTGTTCGTCCGCGCTCGATGAGTCTTACCAGCGTTACGTAACCTTCGTGGTCAAGACCTACGGCATAGAGCCTGCGCCAATGAGTCTGTGGAGCCGCGTCTACTATCGCGGGATCACTAACCACGCACAGGTACGCCTAGTCAGCGGCGCGGAACACAAGCGCCGTAAGGCCGAACGCGCCCAGGCCGCCGCTCAGGCTCTGACTGCACTGACCGGAGCGTGAGGAAACAGCAAGCCACAAAAAAACGGGCTGAGCTTGTGTAATTCTGCGCCTGCCCAGCCCTAACCACCCCTTTTTTCTCTACATCTCTCGCTATGCTGCGGTTTCCTTGGAGGTGCGCAACGAGCCCTCAGCCCCTCTCGACGCGCTGATTGCGTTTGACGCCGCAGTAAGTGCCTTTTTAATGCGACTGTGGATCTTGCTCAGTTCCCAAAAGATCACGAATAGCAGAATTGTCATGACGTAAAGCAGGAATTGAACGGGCATCAGTTGCTCCTTGGCACTGCGGAATGGGATGCTAACGGTTCTACTAAGCCCATTATGAACAGCAAGGATTGCAGTTGCCCGCAAGCTTACACCTGTCCTGCCCAATTGCAAGCGAATTGGACTCTCCCTGTACCCGGAGAGTGAACCTGTGTGGGGGCACTTACGGGAACCTGAGAAAAAGTAAGCCACAAACAAACGGGCTGAGCATGAAATCGCCTGCCCGCCATCGTCACCGTGCCAGAAGATGTCTGGAGTGCTTGCGCGAACATTTACTCCGGGGGAGTCTTCCACTCTGCTGGTTTCTATTTTCGGTGAGAGCCAAGCTTCCAAAAGAGGAGTAACCAGAGAGGAAGCTCAATCACCAGAGCATTTCTCAGCCCGCGCCATAGTCTGTGGGATGACATATTGCATAACCACTCCCGGCCTCCCCAAGACCGGAGCGAAGTTTGGGCATTTTCTAATGCCAGTGGTGAAGAAACAGTGCAATTAGACACCAGACGAGAACAGCCAGGATCAAAACGATGGTCCCAGTGCGCGGCATCTTTAAACCAATCGTCTTTAGCGAAGTGGGACCGGGCAAGATTTGAACTTGCACCTGCGGAGGACGGGGGAGAACAGCTCCAGAACGGAGCTCATCCGCTGTGCTACCTACACCACCGGTCCCCCGATCCGATGGGTCTACTCAGTCCAAAAAGCAAATGGCCCGCATTGAAATTCCCCCGAGTTCCAATGCGGGCCACCTAAGCGCACACAGGAGTTTTGCAAGTACGGCGACAGTGGCAACTGGGTTGTCATTGTCAGAGTACCGCTGGGATGCCCCAATTGGCAGAGACGTTAGCGCTGGCCGTTGTGCTTGTCAAGGAGCCCGTAATTTCTGAAAGTTCTGAAAGTTGAAGGGAGTGAAGTAAGTCCTTTTTTAACGCCTGGAATAAAACAATAGGGCGGTCAGAAACCAAACGACAACTCCAATAATCAGAACGACAGGCAAATCGCGCCACATGATTACAGCCTGCAAAAAGGGCCCAACGTCTCGGGGTCGTTGGGCCCGGGCTTTTTCGCGTCATTTTCGGACGACGGAAGCTTACACCCGTTAAGCAGAAATGCAAACAAATTACTATTAAGCGAAGCGTGAGAACCCGTTTTGGCAGATTGCGCGGGATTAAATAACCACTCACAGAGTCCCCTGGTCAGCGGGACGGAACACAAACGCCGTCAGTCCGACCGCGCCAGCGCTGCCGCTAGCACTCTGGCTGCCTCATCGAAGCGTGATTGCGAAAGTTTCCGAACCTAAATATGCCTTGAGTTACTTTCGAGAACTTAGGTAATCGCAAATTATGACTGTTTAGCCATTTACGAAGAGGGGCGATACCGCTAGTTTTGTTTCTGTGGTTGATCGGTATCAACCCCCTCGAATGAGGGGCGCCGCGTCTGTAGCAGCCCGGGGGAGGGCTGCACGGATCCGCTCCTCAGCTCGAGAATCTTGTCACACCATCCGATTGCGCGAGGCGTGGGCAGTGCCTCAGGTTTGATATTCTTTATGATGAGCTATCTGTTCTACGTCATCGTCGGCATTCTGCTATTCATCGTGATCGCAAAAGCCGTTGAACTGGGAGTTCAAGCTGCCTTGACTTCGTCTGAAGTGAACGATTCCTTATCCAATGCCGTCTCGCAAGCGGTCACGCAAAGCGTAGATATGCGCAAGCGGGAACAAGAGTTCGCAGAAGAGAACGACTAGCCCACCCATTTCTCCCCCCGCTTCCCGCCTTCATGAATGCCCAGACTTGCCCGGAGTGCGAAACGGTCCCTCCCCCAGCTCTGAGAACTCTGCCGCCTGACCGGAGAGTGATTGTCGAGAGTTTATGGCGCAGTTTGGCGCAACCCACTAAGCGTCAATCGCACATAAAATTTTCACCGGTCCATTCCAACAACTCCCTTTGAAGTGTGCGAAATGCGGAATCCATCTAGCGTTTTTGTTGCTTTTCGTACTCCGACCCTATGTCCCGCCTCAGTTGGAAATGGAGAAAGCGTTCGTCCGTTAAGATAGCGGAGCGAACGTATGAGAAAAGAGCGCAAGCACTACACTGCTGAGGAGAAGGTGGCCATTCTACGGCGCCATCTTTTAGACAAGGTGCCGGTTTCCGATCTGTGTGAAGAACAGGCCCTGCAGCCGACGGTGTTCTACCGCTGGCAAAAAGAGTTCTTCGAGAACGGAGCGGCCGCTTTCCAGACGCCGGAACGTCCTCGCCGCCAGGCAGAGGAGAAGCAGAAACGGATTGAGTTCTTGGAGAAGAAGGTGCAGACCAAGGACGAGGTTCTGGCCGAGCTGATGGCGGAGCATATCGCGTTAAAAAAAAGCCGTGGAGAAGTCTGACCGAGATCTGGGTGCCGCACGATGTGCGGGATCAGGTGGTGGATTTCGTCCGGCGCTGGTCGGAGAAGACCGAGATCAGCATCGGCCGATTCATTGCGTGGCTGGGGGTTACCGCGAGTAAGTTCTACGACTGGCGGCAGCGCTATGGACGAGTGAATGAGCACAACGGTTGGGTGCCGCGGGATTTCTGGTTAGAACCACGGGAGAAAGAAGTCATCATCGGTTTTCACCTGAAGAATCCATTGGAAGGTTATCGGCGACTGACGTTCATGATGCTGGATGCAGACGTGGTGGCGGTCAGTCCGGCGAGCGTATGGCGAGTGTTGAAACAAGCGGGGCTGCTGTCGCGCTGGAAAGCGAAGCCGTCGCGCAAGGGCACCGGCTTCGAACAGCCACTGCAGCCACACCAGCACTGGCATGTCGATGTTTCCTATATCAACCTGTCGGGCACGTTCTATTACTTATGCAGTGTGTTGGATGGATGCAGCCGTGCTGACACGAAGTTTGTGCAGAAGCTGGAGCATAGAGAGTATGACCGAATCAAGGCTCTATTACTGGCGGTATATGCCGAAGGCAAACCCGAGCGGTTGGCCAAGATTGAGGCAGCTAAAACGCTGATCGATATGCAGCGTGTGTTCATGAAGATGGTTGATGAGAGCGTCTAATCATGACATTAATCCTGACAAAGACAGAATCAAGTTTTCGTCGCTGGTACGCGAAGAACAGAGAACGACTTTCGCAGAAGCGCAAGCAGCGGTACGCGGAAGACGCCGAATATAGACAACGAGCGGTAGAGGGCAGTAGACGACGTAGAGGGGGCGGGGCAAATTCAACAACGCCACCTAACGACGCTCCGATTTCGTTTGGGCAAGCTGCCGAGCGGATCGGTAGACACGTTTCGACCCTGCATGAGTGGCGTCGAAAGAAATTGTTCCCTGAGCCGAAGCACTATGGTGGACGACTCTGGTTTAGTGAAAAGCAAGTGCTCCTGCTCACGAAACTAAGAGGGGTGATTCGGGTGTACGGAAACCGACGGGGGAAGGTGAAGCAGCATCAATTGAAAGACGTGGTCGCGTCGATAGGCGCTAGTTGGGATTGAGGTGTTCGTTGTGGGGGTCTGTACCAGCTGGGAACCGTGCAATCGAGTGCTGCGATTGGCAAACCCATCTACCCTGCAAGGGCTAGAGTCGAATAAAACGAATTTTGATTGCAGTCGTACAAAAAAGCTTAGAAAAGAGGAAGGATAAGACTATGTTACGGAGCAATTCGGTTCGGAAAATAGCACTGCAAAGAGCTTTTGATTTTGCAGACGATTACGTGCTCGAAAATACAAGCTGTCCAACTCTGTACGATATTGCCCACGGCTGGTGCGACGTGTGGGCGAAGGCGGTGAAGAGAAAGGCTCCATTCGTGGACATTCGAGAATGGCAAGGACATTCGTTCGTTGTGTATGACGAAATTGCATACGACTCTGATACTAGTGATGAAGGATTCGAGCCGCCTGAATAAGGGAGAAGAATCCGGAGCCTGTTTAGCAATCAGCTTATAGCCGCTGAACACAGGTGCAGCCAAAGGCGGTCCGAACTCCACTCGGCGCTTCCTCGGGAGATGCTCAATTTAGTGCTTTCAGCGCAAGTCGCTTGCTGGAAGCGGTGGAACGATTCGAATTTCCTGCAACAGATTGGCTCGGTTCTTAGCCAACGTATCGTGAGTGCTCCATCCTTCAAGAAAGCCCCAAGCCGTGAACAGGACGCAGAGCAGTTCCGTGATAAGCACGGCCTTGCAGCTAAGCCCCATAGACCAAAGCCACAGAAGACCGGCTCCAGCACTCAACATGGCGAACGCGATGCCAAGCTCAAATTTCAACCGCAGCACGAGGGTTCGGACGTACCGCCTGCCAATGGGATCGGCTTTAAACGCGGTTCGTAAGTAGGCGTTCCAGTTCTCGAATTGCTTCCCACCTATTTTTTCCCTACGTGCATCGAACAGCGTTTCCACGCGGGCACCCATGTCTTCAAGTACTAATCCGGCGAAAGTCATACCGAGCACCAGCACTATGCCTACCTCGGCATGATTATTGAAAACGAGGGTTCGCAGATCATGAAAATGCCAAAGCAAACCCACAAACCAAGTACTAATAGCTATTGCGCCCGGAATTAAAAGCGTCACAAGCGGCCTGAATACTTCCGAGGTGAATGCAGAAAAGAAATTCGGCATTTCCAATGCTCCTTAACACGATTGTCAATTGTGTAATGGATGCTGGACTAGTACCTGAAAGGGTGTCGGAGGGGGATTGCCGGGAGTTCCGTCATCCCCTGATAGACTTTCCAGATCGGAGGATGCGAATGGCAAAGATGGCCGGAATTATCCGACAATTGAAAAAAGAACAGCATCAACTGACCCGCCAGATCAAAGGCGTTGCAGCTGCGCTGGCCGCATTTGGAGCGGCATACGGAGAAAGTACCGGACGAGGAAGGATTTCTGCCGCAGGAAGGGCACGTATTGCAGCTGCACAAAGGGCGCGATGGGCGAAGGTCAGAGGAACCGCAGACTCAAAGAAAAGTCGCACCCCAAAGAAGCGCACGGCAAGCGTTGCCAGTCGCAAGAAGAATCGCAGACCGCCGAAGAGAACCGGCAAACGTCCGACGGCAACAAGCACGAAGTGACGGAGTGGAGTTGTGGACTCAAAGGCTGAAAAGATTAAGAAAATCGCTAAAGACGTATATCAAACTCTTGGCTCAGGTTTTGCAGAAGGCGTTTACGACAAAGCCATGCAGGTTGGGTTGCGGCTGGCGAAGATTGGATATGAGGGCCAGAAAGTTGTCGAACTGAAATACAAGAACCACTGTGTAGGCGAAGGCTACCCCGACCTCGTCATTCACTTTGGGGACGAGAACTTGGTCGTTGAACTGAAAGCGATCAGCGGTGAAATTAGGTGCGTCGGAAGAGCAGCAGCTGCGAAACTACCTGAAACTTCTAAATATTAAACGAGGACTGCTGATCAACTTCCAACAGCCGGGGAAAAAGCAGGGCAAGACAAGGTTGGATATTCGAGAAGTGATGGCATAACCAGTGTGCCATCTGCCCTCTGCCGGGTTATCCCCGCAATTGCGTGCCAGCATTGCCAAAGCATCTCTCCAACACTCCATACAGAAGCATCAATCTTGCAGTGTCCCAGAGAGCGCCAGTTCCACCACTAAAAACCTGTGCAAATTGTCCGATTTCACGGAGTTTGAGGCTGGGCGAATCGGCTGGAGAAATGGGGAGAGAAAAGAGGCATTAGCGATTTGTCGGCTTAGCGTGAATCCAAAGTGTATAGCCTCCTAATAGCACCAAACCTTTGAAGTATTCCGAGCATCGATCTTGCATTGTCTCGGATTACCGCCACAAACGGGCCTCGATGAGTCTGAAATTGCTTGAATGGAGAGGGACACAGAGGCATGCCACGAGTTTTGATTGTTGATGACGAGGAAAGCATTCGGAGCATGCTCCAGCTAGTTCTTGAGAAGGAAGGCTTTACCGTCACGACAGTCGGCACCGTAGCAGAAGCACTGACGCTAATCCCGCAACTGCAGTTCGATATTCTCATTTCCGACCTCAATATAGGACATCCCGCAGATGGCTTTGTGGTAGTGAGCGCAATGCGGCGAACCCAACCTGACGCCAGTACCTTCATTCTGACCGGATACCCTGATTTCGAGACGGCTCTCGAAGCCTTGCGACAGGACGTCGGTGATTATTTGATTAAGGGCATGCCTGTTAAGAATTTGGTTGACAGGATCAAGACAAAGCTAGCAAACGGTCAACCAGTAAAGCGACCCGCCAACACCCAGCGCGTGCCCGACGCAATAGAGGCGAACAGAGATTGGGTGATCGATCAATGGCTTGAACGAGTAAAAACGAACGCTGAACTGATGCGCGTGAGTCTATCGGACGCTGACCGGAAAGATCACGTCCCTGCTCTACTGGATGCCGCTGTGGCCCATGCGCGTGATCTAGCAAGAAAAGATGGTTTTCCGAAGGCTGCTGAACGTCACGGAACCTTGCGATACCAGCAAGGCTACTCGGTTCCGATGATTATCTTGGAGACCCGATTGCTCCAAGATGTCATTGCCGAATGCATACGAAGCAACTTTCTTGTCATGGACCTGAGTAATCTGATTTCTGACATGAACAAGATGTCCGACACTATTGCAACGGAGTTGCAGGAGTCTACGCGGGCGTTCATGAATCAATACGAATCGCATTCAGTCCGATATGATCGCAGGTCTGGGTAGACACGATTCTCTGGACGTGCGCTCGTTGACACTGTTGACACTATAGTCCGCTAAACACCCTTGCATGCCCGCCCAGAATGCGACTCTTTGCCCCAAGGTCAGGCTCCAGACTCCAGTCGCCCCGGACATGTGTGCCTCCAAGCACGATGCCATCCGTGCGGGGAAACATATAGAGGTCGCCAGCAAGCACGATGTAATTGACTTCGGGTTGTGGCAATAAATAAGTCAGCTGACCTTTGATGGGAATGAGTTCTGTATCTGAGAACAAGGCTCGGGAGACTAAGCCTGTGCAATTCA
>JBKOUZ010000220.1:0-1814 GCA_046723715.1 Acidobacteriota bacterium
ACTGATCAACGTCGTCGCTGCTCAATGAGGATGCAACCGAGATGGAACTATGCAAAATCTGCGGCACGACCCAACCCCTCGTCTCACGCACAGGGGCTGGAAGGCGAGGAAATACTTTCTCCTTCCAGTCGAGGGAGAAAAATATCCTTGACTTCTCCTCTTATAGATCGCGATTTTTCGCAAACTTGCTCATGGCGTAGCGCAAAGCTGCTGAATACAATTCCGTACTTGATGCAAGCCGGAGGCGCGCATGTTCGGTGACCATCCTGGTATTGTCCCGCCCACTACTGCTTTGTTCTCTTCGGAGTGCGTTGATCCCTTGCTCCCCCGTCCGCTGCCACTCGCACCCGTTCCCAAACCACGGATGAAGGTGATCTTGTCGTGCCTCATTGTCCTCGGTGTTTCAGTTAGCACAAAGGCGCAGACTTCCGTTGCCATCACCCATGTCGCGATCATTGACGTCATGAGCGGAGTTGTCGAACCGGACAAAACTATCGTAGTCGCCGACAATATGATCTCGCGGGTCGGCCCCAGCACAGATGTCCATCCGCCGGATGGGGCCCGAGTCATTGACGCACATGGGCAATTTCTGATTCCCGGCCTCTGGGACATGCACGTGCATCTCGGCAACGCGACGGAAGCAGCCTTACCTGTCCTGGTTTCCTATGGCATCACAGGTGTGCGTGACATGGGGTCGCCGAGCTATGCCATCTTGCATCGGTGGAGTATTGAAACTCTCTCCGGTACGCGCATCGGCCCTCGCATCGTTGCGTGCGGCCCCATCCTTCACAACGGCCCTCCTTACTTCTGGGGAGTCGAGGCACGTACTCCCGATGACGGTCGAGAAATCGTGACGCGGTTGGCAGAGGAGAAGGTCGATTTCATCAAAGTGACATCAGATATCGATCGCCCTAGCTACTTCGCCATCGCGGAAACAGCCCGCAAACTGGGCCTTCCTCTTGCCGGTCATTTACCCACGAACGAGAACGGAAGTGGGTTCACGGTGAGCGCCATTGAAGCGTCTAATGCAGGACAGAAGAGCCTGGAACACGCCCAGGGAATACCGTTTTCATTTGCGGATAGAGACCCACAACTCGTTCCCACATTACTGAGAAACAGCACCGTCGTGGTCCCCACCATCACTGAATATTGGGCACGAGCGCACGTACACGAACTGGGGGAAGGCGTCGATCGGGACCCACGGATAAAAAACATCGCTCCCAGTCTTCGGCAGTTCTGGGAAGTGCAGCAGAAAGGCTTTGGTAAGAATAATGAGGTCCAGCTCAAGGTTCTTGAGTGGCGAATGGCCCAGATTCTGGAGTTGCAGAAATCCGGAGTGCCGCTACTGGCCGGAACCGATTTGGGTTTCGCGTACATATTTCCGGGCGACTTGATCAAGGAACTTGAATTTTTTGTTCAGGCGGGCCTCTCGCCCCTACAGGCTTTACAGACCGCAACTATAAATCCGGCGAGATTTCTGCACATCGATTGGGAAATTGGCAGCGTCGAGGCCGGTAAAGCTGCAGATCTGGTCCTACTGGCGGCCAATCCTTTGAAGGATATTCGCAATCTCCACCTCGTTCGCGCTGTTGTTCTAAATGGGCGCTTCCTGGATCGTGGCCAGCTCGATGCTGCGCTTCCCACGTTCTAAAGGGAAGATTCTGAGTAACTGTCGCTACCGCATTATAAAAGGGCGCCCCTTTAGGAGTAGGTTGTGATCGTTCGCATCATGACCTACAGAAAGGAGCACCCTCGTGAGCGATGAAAAGTATATTGGGCTGGATGTTCATCAAGCAACCATCGTAGTCGCGGTG
>JBKOUZ010000007.1:0-7937 GCA_046723715.1 Acidobacteriota bacterium
TTCTTTTTCCCAAAAAAGTCTAACCGGGGAACAACTGCTGGACTGCGGCCTAACACTCATCAGCTCTTCCAGGGCCGCCCATTCAGCGGACATACTTTCGAGCGGCCAGAACCGAACCCAATGGATGCCGCACCAGACGCAGTCTGGTCGCCAAGCCTCGGTTCCACACCTTACCTTCTACCAAAAATCTGATTCCTGGCACGCTGTGCTCACCACAATGAACTTCAAGACCCTGCAACAAAAGAGAGATCTCGGACATTCGTTTGAGTGCTCGCGTCTAAGTAAACATCCGCACTTACTTGTTGCACGGAGTAGGTTCCGTTGCACTCCCATCTGGTTTGACCGAAAAAATCCAGCATTCTCCCTGTTTAGGATGAATCTTCTCCAGAAGTCCCTCGCTGGAGCGTGTGGGTCAGAGTGACGAGCAAGGCGGAGTTGGGGGAGACAGGGGCGCCGGGGAACGGAAGCCTTCGCGGCTAGAGAACTCCGAAAAAAACGCATCTGACATTCCAATAACCCAGAAAGCAGATCCGAAGTGCGGGATTGAAGTGTGCAGGCTGTGCCAACAGAAGGTTGCGCCACTGTTCAGCACGACTGCCGAGCGTTGTAGGTCACAACGCATCCGAAATTCATCGACGGAATTTTTTATCTTTGCCGATAGCGGTACGCTCGCTTCGATTTACGTTTGAGAGCGCAAACGGGAATGGCAATCGCGCGACTTCGGGAAGCTAAATTCGGAAAGCTAAAGAAGACAAGGCACATGTAGTTCTTGACAGTGCCCGCCAATGGGGAGAAGAATTGGGGTCCGATGTGAGGTTCCGAGCCTCCCGTCGAAGTCTGTTCATTTTCTTCTTGGACGTCGACAATGCGGACGATTCAGTCCTTCGGCATTGTATCTGCGAGGTCCAACGTACGTCTGCGCTCCGTAGAAGGGACGACGAAAAAAAGATTCCGCCTGATACCGAGGCTTGCTACGAAACGGTTGCCAGCCAGGAGGACTTGTACCTAGACACAACGGAAGAAGAACTGCGCGCGGATTTGACCTCTGACATGACGGCAGCTGAACGATTGCGGAGGAACCGCGAGAAGCTAGAAGTCGAATGGGAGGTAGAGATATTCGATGACCGGTGTAAATAACGTAGCTCACAAGGCTGACAGCCTCGACGAACAGCTAAATCACGCAAGCGTGGAGCTGATCACCGGCGATTCTGATGATCCTCCACTCAGCGAACAAGAAGTCGTGGAGATGCTCAGACTGGCTTCCAACGATCGCAAATTCAGATCCACCTGATCCGTGATTCAGCAAGCGAGCCTGCAAACGTAGTACCTGCACACACTAACGGTGTGCGGCTTCGCATAGATTCGAAAACATCGCTGCGCATTACGAATCCAAGTAATATCCTGCCCGTCCCATTAATATGTTTGAATCAGTGGGGTGGCAGTTCATGGCGCCGCATGTGATCATCATCGGGGGTGGTTTCGGAGGACTCTCCGCAGCGCATTCTCTGCACAACGCTCCAGTCTGCGTCACGGTGATCGATAAAAGAAATCATCACCTCTTTCGCCCCATGCTGTACCAAGTCGCGACGGGACTGCTGTCGGACGATGAGATTGCGGGGCCGTTACGTTTTATTCTGAGTCATCGAAATACTGATGTGTTGCTCGACGAAGTCATCGGCATCAGGCCCGACAACCGCGCTGTTCATCTGAGACACAGAGACTTAGCATACGACTTCCTCATTGTGGCGACTGGCATTCAGTACAACTATTTTGGGCACGACGAATGGCGTCAGTTCGCACCTGGGCTAGAGTCACTGGATGACGCCGACGTGATTCGAAGCAAAATCCTGCCCTGAATAGCATTAGGCGCACCGGCCGCGACGACGCCTGCAGCGGTCAAGTCGCCCACATCAATGTTCGGCATGCCCCAGCCATTTTCCAGTCCAGCCGCCGGCAGCAACTGATTCGTGTAGCTCGCGCCCGCGCGCACAACTCCAGCGAACAGCAAGGCTTGAGCTGTGGTATCGCCCTGCTTGCCTGTGATGACGGCCAAATCCGGAAAGCCGTCGAGATTCACGTCTGCAATTCCCAAGTTCCTGCCGAAATTCGGCCCCGCCCCAGTGAGAGTGAACTAATTAGATTGCGTCGCTGGAAATGGGAAAACATACACGAGGCCATTGCTGGTAGCTGTTGAGGCGCCTACAACCAGCTCATTGCCTGGTGGCCCTTCACTTCTTTCTAGGGCTTCTCTGGAGTGTTCGCGTTCCTCAAGCACACGGCGAATCTCGGCAGCGAGTTGGTCGTATTTCACAGGATCGCGTTCCTTCATGACTTGCTTTACTAGTCTTTGGAGAATCAGCGCCGATGCTGCAAGCGCATCCGGCATAGGTCACCCACCAAGTGAATCGGCCAATTACGCTCAAGCCGTTTTTGACAGACTGGAACGACTACTCTTTTCCGAAACGGGAAGTTATGCTCTCAACCCCGTGTTCAGGCATGGCACGGTTCAGTTCTTCGACTAACTTGAGCAGTTGTGTCGGATCGGTCGGATGGGACTCTAGCTTGATTTCAGCAGCAATGATGCCCCAAGAGCGAGGTGGTTTAGTGGCAGCGTAAAGCATGGCTGATACCCCCTTTCTCTGTTGACTGAAGTTATCGCTCATTCGAGCCGCAAACAAGCGTCAAGTTGCCACGGAATCCGGGTGGCCAAAGTTTCATGCCGCAATGCACTGTCCATTTGGTGTCTGGGCGGCATTGCGGGCGGCTAGCAATCCGCGCTCCTCGAACAACAGGCGTCTCAGCGTGCGGAGATCGTTAAGAATCCTGCTCGTGCGATTTACGTGCAATTCGAGCTTCTGCAAGTTGTAGAGCGCAACGTGTAGGGTATCGAGACGACGCGATGGAATTGCTTCTCGTTCGACATCATTCGTAAGCTCTCGCTTTGCTTCGGCCACCGTCTCAGCGAGTAGGGCCACGAAGTCGTGAGCACTCTCAAGGCTCTCAAATTCATTTTGCATAAGGTCAACCTTCGTTCGCAGAATGTATTACATGATCCAACACGAAGAGCAAGAAACGGGAGCCATTGGCTCGGACTGCTCCAGCCGCCAAGCAATCACGTCCATCAGACCCTCCACGCCAAGTCCTGAGTTCAGCAACTGGATCATCTGCTCGACCGAGAAAGCCGCTTGCTGTCCCGCCTTCGCTAGCTTCGCAACGCCGGATACCAATGTGGCCTTGTCCATAGGGCCTCCGACATACGTTGTGTGGAGAATCACACTCTGCCGAGAACAGGGATGTGACTCGAATCACAAGACCTTGTGACTATGGTTGCGGCTGAAGCTTTAGCAATGAAGCATGAGATGCAGCAGACGAAATGACGGAGACCAGTCGACCAGTATTTTTGGGCTTTCTGCCCTGCGAACGGAGCGTCACACGGCTAACTTGAGAAATGCTGAATCAGTCGATGAGCAAAGGCGACCGCTCCCGGCGAGAAATATAAAACCGGATTGTCACGCTCGTCATGGCTACTGAACAGGGGGGCACCGTTCGGAGTGCCATTGATGTTGAATAGGGACTCGTGCGTTAATGGCTCAGTCGCCAGTTCGTGATGACCTTCGACAGATGAATCCTGATACTGGCTAGGCTAGCTTACTTTCACACTCAGCAGATACGGCCACAAGCTTGGACTTCCACACCACTGACGAACGTGATGTGCTGCTGAATAGCCCCGAAAGCCCGAACTCGACGCGCAAACGCAAGCTCTACGGAATTCTAGGCGGCGACACCGACTAGCCCTCGCCATTTGAGCCTTGAACCACACCAACAGCAAAAAGAAAGCGGATCGAACCGAAACGATCCGACCCGCGTTTGACCTTGTGCGTGACGCTTAGGCTACTGGAATTTTCAGAAGACTTCCGCTCATTCCGAACTTTCGCCCGATTCTAGGCGACTTCCGGGACCCGCGGTACTGGTGAATGAGTCGCCGCTTTGCGCATGCGAATTTCGGCGCCGTTGCGTTCGAACGACACTTCGTCCATCAGTTGATTGATAAGATAAATTCCACGGCCGTGAGTGGCATAGACATTCTCCTCGGCAAGTGGATTGGGCACGGCGCTGGGGATGAATCCCTCGCCAGGATCGCGTACCAGAATGACAACGTCCGAAGATTCGGTGCAGGCCACGCAACACTCCACTTTCTTGCTAGGATCATTGTTGCAGCCGTGGACGATGGCGTTGGCGAGCGCCTCGCGCAGGGCCAGCTCAATCTGAAATTCATTACCTTTCGCGCATTTCATCTCCCGAGCGATCTGCATCACTCCATCCACAACCCCCGAAATTGCGTCGGGGTTGGCGGAGATGGTCACGTCCAACTTGCAGGCCGAACATGCTGGCAGCAATCCGCTCAACCGTTTTACGTGTTCAAGGGTGTGCTGCAGTTCGATGATCGTGCGGTCGCGCTCAGCCTCGGCGCGGTCGCGCTCATCGAGGGCAGTGCGCAATTCGATCAAATTCTTTCTCAGCTCAAACTGCGCCTGAACCTGTCGGCTCAACGCGAGCAGCGCCGCTTCCTGACTTGGAGTGAGCGCGCGGGGGACCACGTCCACCACGCACAACGTGCCCAGCGGATGCCCGTCGAAGCTGGTGAAGGGTGCGCCAGCGTAGAAACGAATCTTGGGATCAGACACAACAAAAGGATTCGAACTGAACCGGGGATCTTTGCTGGCGTCGGGAACAACGAAGAGAGTGGGGTGCTGGATGGCGACGGCGCAGAATGAAACTTCGCGTGGAGTTTCGCTCACATTCACGCCGTGTTTCGACTTAAACCACTGCCGGTCGGAGTCAATCAGCGAGATCAGCGCAACCGGAGTTTGGCAAATGTGTGACGCCAGAATCGTGAGGTCATCGAAGGCTTTTTCCGGATCAGTATCGAGAATTTTATATCTGCGTAGTGCCTGCAGACGGGCTTTCTCGTTGAATTCCATGGTGGCCTCCGCAATCGAGCTTTGAACGCAGTAAGTTTAACGCTTTTACTCGGGAAAGTTGGAAAATTGGCGATTGTGCTCAGAAGTTGCAAACGGCGTCACATGATTCCCGCACCACTCCCCGCCGCCCGAGTCCCTCCTTCGCCCACATGCAATGCCCATAGCCCCACCGCGTCCGCCGCAAACGCGAGCGGCTTCCTTCTGACGGCTTTATCGAACGCGCGCACCAACACTCGTTCAACCACACTCCTCCGCCTTGCGCGCGTCCGATAAAGCACTTACGTCACTCGCCCCGAATCGAGAGCCAGCAAGCACGGAAATAGCTTCCATTTCCGACAAGCCGACATCGCAGCACTCAATGGACGAAAAACCGCGTGTGCGTATATTCTGTTTCGCTGAATGCCTCCCGTCGCACCCGATTCAGGTTGAAAGGAGATTCCTCGTGAGCACATCCACAACATCCGTGACCTCATCCGCCAGCATGAAATCCAGCGCGTACACAACCCCCGCGTCCTGGGAACGCTTGTGGCGAACAGCTGGCATTCAGTCAATCCTCTGCTTCCTGGTCGCGTACATCGCTACGGCCATCAACCGCAGGTGGGAGCATCGGCCGACGCACTGGCCGCCTTCTACGACGGCGGTCGCATGCGTATTCTGATCGCGGCCGTGTTTTACGGCTTGGCTGTGCTCAATCTCATGTGGTTCGCGGCGGCGCTCAGGACTACCCTGGCCGATGCCGGACAAGACGGTTGGGGCGCGGCGGCGACCGCCGCCAGTGCCGCCCTCGGGGCGTTTTTCCTCTTGCTCATCGCGCTGGTCGCAGCCCTCGCGTACTCCATCGCTGGCGCCGGAAATCACATGCTCACATCGGGCCTGAACGACGTCGTATGGGCAGCCTTCGTGTTGACTTCGTTCCCGCGCGCGATGCTGATCATGTCCGCGGCGTTTGGGCTCTGGCGGGCCCGGCTGATCTCAAACGCGCTCTTCACTGCCGGGGTCGCTGCCGTCGTGCTCGTATTGCTGGGCGGCACCACATGGCTGAGCGGCGGATTATGGGCCCCCGACGGCGTCTATTCGCGCTTTGTCTCGCCCGCCATCGGTCTGGTGTGGGGCATGGTCGTGAGCGGGGTGCTCTTGACCCGAAGTCCTGCTACACGTACAGGCTGGTAAGGCCGACGCTGGCCCGCGATCAAACCAGTAAGCGGAGCCCGAGACGTGGGCCGGGGAAAATGCCTGGTACTCAGACTCTGGCAACCTGAAGCATCAGGACGCAAGATCGACTTTCTCGAGCGGATTGTTTGAATGCTAAGTCGAGGAGGAGCGCGTGGTGTAAAAAAGGCTGAACTCAACGGGAACGTTGATTCAGACTACGACCACGGAGGCTCCTCACAAGACATATGTATTACATCGGACTAGATGTTCACAAGAAGACGATCAGCTATTGCATCAAGGATGCGAGCGGTCAGGTGCACCGGGAAGGCAAGGTTGGGGCAACGCGATGGGAACTGAACGGCTGGATGAACACGCTTCCGCAACCCTGGACGGTGGCCATGGAAGCCACGATTTTCACCGGCTGGATTTACGATCATCTACTTGCGCACGCACAGCAGGTGAAGGTAGCGCATCCGCTGATGCTGCGCGCCATCGCCGCGGCCAAGAAGAAGAATGATCGGATCGATGCCGGCAAGATCGCCGATTGCCTGCGCTGTGACTTCCTGCCAGAGTGCCACATGGCATCAACCGCCTTTCGTGATCGACGACGAACTCTGCGCTACCGCCATCTGCTAGTACGCCAGATGGTGCAGATGAAGAATCGCATCTCCGGTCTGCTGATGGAGACAGCAGTGAGCCACAACAAGCAACGGCTGCACAAAGTGAAGTACTTCCGCGAGCTACTTGAAAGCAACGAAGAGGTGAATGAGAGTATTCGGCCTCTGCTGCGGGTGAGCCGTGACACCATTGTGCGATTGCAAAAAACGGAATATGCCCTGGTCAGTTCGCTGCAGCGAGATCCTCTGCTGGCCGAGCGAATCAAGCGACTCAGGACCGTTCCTGGAGTGGGGCCGATCACGGCGCTGATCTGGGCATTAGAAATGGGAGAGGTTTCGCGTTTCCCCTCGATCCGACAAGCCATCAGTTATTGTGGGCTCTGCGGGGATGAAAAGAGCTCTGCTGACAAAGTGACGCGTACCCCGCTTTCCAAACAGCGCAACAAACATATCCAGCGTGTGCTGGTGGAAGCCGCGAAGCTGGCACCCAGACAGGATCATAATCTGGCCTTGGTCTATGAAAGAGAGAAACAGAAGGGGAATGCCAATCGAGCGACGCTCGCCGTAGCTCGAAAAATGGTGGCGTATCTGCTCGCCGTGGATCGCGGGCAACGCGATTTCGCACCCTTCGCAGATTCCCAGAGCGCAGCGGCTTAGAAACCGCGCCCTCCGGGCGAAAAACAACAAGATCACACAGCGCGCAGACTGCCAGGTCCTGCGGTTGCCGACTGAGGGACCGAGATCAAACTCCCGAGGCTCTCTCCGGATTGTTTCAGGACTGGCAGTGAACACACACTCAATCTTCTGTGACGATCTGCAAGGATCCGAGACAGTGAATGGATGTCCGGTTCTGCGAAGGCAGGAACCATCGCCGAGAGGCACGGGTTCGAGCTGCGGGTTCTGCCAGAGTTCGCCGTGCGCGCTCCTCCGAAGCGCGCCTCAGGAGAATCTTCTTCTCCTTGACAAAGACTTACATGGACGTCGGCAATGCGGAAGTTATTGTCATCTAGTGTTGTGTCCCGGAAATTTCGCGCACCTTCTCGATAAAAGAACGGATCGGTGGAGAGCTTAAAACTGCGAGTACGGTGGGGTTGCACGCCGAAAGTCTGAAACACGCGATGCACGGTGGAACGGGAGATGCCGCTGGCCTGGGCAGCTTGCCGAATGCTCCAGTGCGTACTCTGGG
>JBKOUZ010000059.1:0-7884 GCA_046723715.1 Acidobacteriota bacterium
CCGCTATACATAGCGCGAACACAAACAGCAGCACATCCTTCGTCTTCATTTGTAATCTCCGTGCAGAGTGATGGTCAGGCCTTCCATAAGGCAGGCGATCTTTCTATGCTACTTTCCCTGTTTTTGGGTTACCCGCGAAGCTATACGTGGCAGGGGATGTGCAGGCCGCGCAAAATTCTTCGCCGCATCGAGTCTCCGATGGACAGCGGAGAACGCGCCAGTTACCGAAGGTCAATTCAAGAGTGAGTGGCGATATTGTCTGGCAGCTTGTCCCTGCGACACTTTTGTTTCACCTGGTGTCCACAGAGATGTTGCGCCGCTGATCTGTTGGGGTTCGCGCAAAATCGGCGCTGAGTTCAAGTCGCGATGAACCCGTTCGGCTGCTTCGCCGCGAGTTGGCGCCGTTCGCCTGAGTCACCCCGTCGGCCGCTATCTGCTCCAATCGGGCCTGCGGGGGTCGGTTTACGATTTCCTGCGTTTGTGCCGTGTCATCTCCCGGAGTAATCCTGCAAGGGTAAACAGGAAGAACGTCACCGAGACCGCACCGATAGTGACCGCCGACAGTTGATACATTGCTCTCTCCGAACCAAGACTACCGAGAGGAAAATTTTTTCGGCATAAGGCATGCGTAAAGATTTTATAAGGGTGGGGATCGAATCCCCGGGACGGCTTAGCCTTCCTAGCTCAACCCCAGCGGCCGCTCATTCTCGACATCATCATCGCGGACCGGACGGAACTCGTGCCAGAGATACAGTCCTCCCGCCACCGCGGCGCCAATCGCCACGCTGATGAGCAGAAACCAGCGGTATGCAGGCAGCCAGATCGCTGTTGCCGCAACGATTGCGGCCGCGACCGCTAGGGCTGCCGTGCCTCGGATGGGGATCGTCATACGCGCCTCGCGGGAATCCCGGGTTCCGGCCAAAGTTAAAGGCCCGCGGGAGCGGGCCTTTGAAACTGATCAACAATCAGCGAACCGGCCCTTGCTTACTGATGCGCCGTAGGAGCGTCGCTGTTGCCGGTCGTTAGCGGAGGAGCGATCGGCTCGGTGACTTCTTCGGCAACCTTGGGCAGCGCCGATTCCAGCGCGATCTGCAGTACCTGGTCCATGGTGTCAACGAAGTGCAGCTTCATCGCACCCCGCAGATTTTCCGGAACCTCAGCCAGATCTTTCTCATTATCCTTGGGCAAAATCACTTCGAAAAGCCCGGCACGGTGCGCGGCCAGCAGCTTCTCTTTCAATCCGCCGATAGGCAGGACCTTGCCTCGTAACGTGATCTCTCCAGTCATAGCCAGGTCGCGACGGACCGGAATCTTGCTAAGCGCGCTGGCAATCGCAGTGGCGATGGTAATGCCGGCGGACGGTCCATCCTTCGGAATCGCGCCTTCGGGCACGTGCACGTGCAGATCCAGGTTCCTGTAGAAGTCGCGCGTAAGACCCAGCCGCGGCGCTCGTGATCGAACATACGACATGGCCGCCTGCGCCGACTCCTGCATCACATCTCCGAGCTTCCCGGTCAGCGTGAGTTTGCCTTTCCCGTCCACTACGCTCGCCTCTGTGCTCAGGATCGAACCCCCAACCTCAGTCCACGCCAGGCCCGTAACCAATCCAACCTCGGACTTCTCATGCGCCACCGTGTCGCGGAACTTGATCACCCCCAGGAAGTCATTCACGTTCTCCCCCGTGATGGCGATGGAGAAGTTCTCGCCTTCCTTGACCACCTTGCGAGCAATCTTCCGGCAAACATTGCCAATCTCGCGTTCCAGATTTCGCACTCCGGCTTCGCGTGTGTACGAGCGAATCAGCGCGGTAATGGCATCGTCGGTGAATTTGATGTTCTTCTCTGACAATCCCGCTGCAAGCATCTGCTTCTTCACCAAGAATTGCTTTGCGATCTCCACCTTCTCCTGCTCGGTGTAGCCGTGCAGCCGCAGCACTTCCATGCGGTCCTGCAGCGCGGGAGGAATCGTGTGCATCACGTTCGCCGTGGCCACGAAGAAAACCTGCGACAGATCGTATTCGACGTCGAGATAATGATCCACAAACATGAAATTCTGTTCCGGATCGAGCACTTCCAGCAGCGCCGCCGACGGATCCCCGCGGAAATCCATCGACATCTTGTCCACTTCATCCAGCATGAACACCGGGTTCTTAGTGCCGGCCTTCTTCATCATCTGGATGATCTGGCCCGGCAGCGCGCCAATATACGTCCGGCGATGTCCGCGGATTTCAGCTTCATCGCGAACTCCGCCCAACGACATCCGGACAAACTTCCGTCCCGTAGCTTTGGCAATCGACATTCCCAGCGAAGTCTTGCCAACCCCAGGAGGCCCAACGAAACACAGAATCGAGCCTTTGGGATTCTTCACCAGCTGTCGCACCGCCAGGAATTCAAGGATGCGCTCCTTGATCTTCTCTAGGCCATAATGATCTTCATTCAATACTTTTTCCGCGCGGGAGATGTTCCGGATTTCCTTCGAGCGCTTCTTCCACGGCACGGCCAGCAGCCAGTCCAGATAATTGCGCGAGACCGTGGACTCGGCCGACATTGGCGGCATGGCTTCCAGTTTCTTCAATTCCTGCAGCGCCTTGTCTTTCACTTCCTTCGGCATGCCCGCGGATTCGATCTTCTTCTTCAGTTCATCGAACTCGCTCTTTTCGCCCCGCCCCAGCTCTTTCTGGATGGCCTTGATCTTTTCGTTGAGGTAATACTCCTTTTGCGCCTTCTCCATTTGCCGCTTCACTCGCGACTGGATGGTACGGTCCACATTCAACTTCTCGATCTCGATATCCAGCACATCCGCGATGCGAGTCAGGCGCTCGGCTGGGTCGAAGATCTCCAGCAATTCTTGCTTCTCTTCAATCGACAGCTGCAGGTTCGCCGAAATTACATCTGTCAGTTTGGCCGGATCTTCCATGCGCACGGCCGAAATCATGGTTTCGTAGTTAAGCGCCTGGCACAGCTTCACATACTGCTCGAACAGGGAAGTTACCCGCTGCATGGCCGCTTCCAGCGCCGGATTCGTCTCCGTTGTGAACCGCGCCACCCGCACCGTAGCCTGCATGTACCCTTCGCTGTCCGTGACCTGGAGAATCTTGCCCCGCTCAACGCCTTCGACCAGAACCTTGATATTTCCGTCGGGCAGCTTCAGGCTTTGCACGATGTTAACGATGGTGCCGACCTGGTAGATCTCGTTAGCTTTCGGCTCGTCAATGGAGGCGTCGTGCTGCGTCGCCAGAAAGATCTTCTTATCCGCCGCCAGGGCCTCTTCCAGTGCACGCACGCTGGATTCGCGGCCCACCACGAATGGGGTCATCATGAACGGGAAGATGACTACGTCCCGAATGGGCATCATGGGCAGCTTTCTGGATTCGTATTTTTCCTTCGACGTAGTCACTGAGTCTCCTGGGGATAGTGGCGGATCACTTACTGGAATTTTACATTGCCGCAACGTTTCATGGAAATGGCAATTACGTGGTTGGACTTCCTACTGCAAACAGTCGTTGGCCGTTAGCCCCAGATCGCTGGTATGCATGGTTTTGCAACATACCTGCGACAAGCGACTAACGACCAGGGAGACCTTCCCAAAAGGCCGCTCTAACCAGCCTTTTCCATCACCGGGGCGAAGGAAGCACTACGCTTTTCTACCATCTCCCGCGTGACTTCGAACTCTTTCAGCTTCTTCTGGCTGGGCAGGTTGAACATCAGGTCGAGCATCAGCTCTTCCAGAATCATGCGCAAGCCGCGGGCGCCGACTTTGCGCGCCATCGCCTGCCGGGCAATCGCCCGTAACGCTTCGTCATTGAACTTCAGGCGTACATTTTCGAACTCGAACAGCCGCTGGTATTGCTTGATAATGGCATTCTTGGGCCGCGTCAGGATCTCGATCAGCGCGTTCTCGTCCAAGTCCTCGAGCATGCCCACAACCGGCAAACGGCCGACGAACTCGGGGATTAGCCCGAACTTGATCAGATCTTCCGGTTGCACTTCCTGCATCAGTTCCTGGGTACGTTTCTTGGAGGTGAACGCCTCTTCCTTCTCTGCGTCTTCACCGCTGCGGAACCCGAGCGATTTCTTGCCGATTCTGCGGGAAACGATCTTCTCCAACCCGACGAACGCTCCGCCGCAGATGAACAGAATGTTCGTCGTGTCCACGGGGGTGAACTCCTGGTGCGGATGCTTGCGCCCGCCCTGCGGCGGGACGTTAGCGATCGTACCTTCCAGAATCTTCAGCAGCGCCTGCTGCACGCCCTCGCCCGAAACATCGCGGGTAATCGAGGGGTTCTCGTCTTTGCGCCCGATCTTGTCCACTTCGTCGATGTAGATGATGCCAGTCTGGGTTCGGCTGACGTCGCCGTCGGCGGCCTGCAACAGCTTCAAAATAATGTTTTCGACGTCCTCGCCGACGTAGCCCGCCTCGGTCAGGGTAGTTGCGTCGACAATCGCAAACGGGACATCCAGCATCCGAGCCAAGGTCTGAGCCAGCAGGGTCTTGCCCGTCCCTGTCGGTCCGATCAGCATGATGTTCGACTTGGAAAGTTCGATGCCATCGCCGGTCTTCTGCCGGTTCATGAAAATACGCTTGTAATGGTTGTAAACCGCTACCGCCAGCTTCTTCTTTGTTTGCTCCTGCCCGATGACATACTCATCAAGAAAAGCTTTAACTTCCTGTGGCTTGGGCAGCTGGTTTGGCGCGCTGGAGGGAGGAGTCGCCGTTCGGTCATCTTCGAGAATGGAGTTGCAAACAGCTACGCATTCATCGCAGATATAGGCTCTGGGATAATCGCTGGGGGACGAGATCAGTTTCGCTACCGCGTCCTGCGACTTGTGGCAGAACGAACAACGCAATATCTCATCGGTACCCGATTTGCTTTTCACTCGATTGTTACTCCTTCAGCGGTTCACGGTACGACTGGCTCCCCCAGTTCTTCGACCTGCCGTCATGCCGTTTCCATCCCAACGTCAGGCGCGAAGGCCGATCATACCGCTTTCACCGTCTTGTAGATGATATCGTCTATGATTCCGTATTCCTTAGCCTGTTGCGCGTTCATGATGAAGTCGCGCTCCACATCTTTCTCCACCTTATCCAGCTTCTGACCGCTGTGCTTGGAGAGCAACTGGTTCGTAATCTCTCGCATGCGCAGGATTTCTCTGGCGTGGATATCAATGTCTGTGGCCTGTCCGGATAAACCTCCCATAGACGGCTGATGTATTAGAATCCGCGAATTGGGCAGTGCCAATCTCTTTTTGGGTTCGCCTGATGCCAAAAGTAATGCGGCCATAGATGCCGCTTGCCCAACACACAGCGTCATCACATCGTTCTTCACGTATTGCATGGTGTCGTAAATTGCCATGCCCGCCGTGATCGAGCCCCCCGGAGAGTTGATGTAAAGCTGGATGTCTTTCTCCGGATCTTCCTGAGCCAGAAACAACATTTGGGCGATCACCAGGTTGGCGATGTTGTCGTCAATGGGTGTGCCAATGAAGATAATGTTGTCGCGCAACAGTCGGGAATAGATGTCGTAGGCGCGTTCGCCTCGCCCCGTCTGCTCAATAACCATCGGAACCAGCATCATTTTCGGATCGTTCACGTTCACCTGCCACACTCCGCCCCGACGCAACGGCTATCTGCTCTGGGCTGGGTCGAAAGGTCCGCCTGTCTTATGCGGACTGGTGATACAGAAATTCGAGGGTCTTTTCGCTGCGGATTCTGTTCCGGATTCTATCGAGGCCCCCATCCTGTGTCAAACGAGCGCGGACCGCTTCCGGAGTTTGTTTTGTCTGCTGCGCCAGCGCTTCAATTTCGTGATTCAACTCGTCTTCGCCGACGTCAATTTTTTCCAGTTCCGCAATGCGATCCAGTAACAACGACGACTTCACATCCTGCACAGCTTGATCTCTTTGCCCTGCCCGTAGCCGTGGCAAATCCATCTTCTTCAAGTCTTCCATCTTCATGCCCTGCGCTGCCAGGGCGCGTAGACCGCGTTCCAGCCGCAAATCGATCTGGCGATCGACCAGCGACTCTGGGACTTCAAAATCGTTGCGCTTCACCAGTTCATTCACCAGCTTGTCTTTGGCCTCGCGCTCGGCATCGTGCTTGCGCTCTGCCTGCATGTTCTCGCGAATTTGGTTGCGTACCTGTTCAACGCTGGTGAACTCGCCCAGTTCTTTGGCAAAGTCGTCATTCAGTTCAGGCAAATGCTTTTCCTTAATCGCCTGAATGTTGACGGTGTAAACCAGAGTTTTGCCCGCAAGCCGCTTCTCCGTCGAGTCTTCCGGATACTTCACTTCGAACTGACGCGTTTCCCCAGCGTTCGCTCCACGCAAGTTGTCCGAGAACTCGGGCACAGTATTCTTTCCGCCAATCTCGATCAGCACTTCGTCCATGTGCACCGGTTGCGTCTTGTCCTCGGCTTCTTTCGGACGGCCATCCATCGATGCCTGGGCGAAGTCCCCGTCCTGCAGCGGACGCCCTTCGACCGACGTGTACGTCGCATGCTGCTCACGAACGTTGTTCAAAGCCTCTTCGACTTCCTCATCCTTCACCCCGATCTCAGGATGCTCCGCCCGCAACTCCTTGTATCCCTCGACCTTGATCTCCGGCATGATCTCAAAGCTGGCCTTGAAGCGCAGCGGCTCGCCTTCATGAATGTGCAAATCGGTGACCCGCGGCTGTGACACCGGAACTAATCCCTGCTTCTCCGCCTCTTTGCGGAAGTAGCGGGGCACGAGCGCTTCCACCACATCGCTCTTCAGGTCTTCCTTAAACCGATGGCGGATAATGGACGGCGGCACGTGTCCCGCGCGAAAACCGGGCAGTCGCGCGACCTTCTGATACCTCTGCACCAGCGCTTCGGTCTCGCGGCTAACTTCCTCCGCAGGGATTTCCACCGAAATCTCGCGCTTGACTCCGTCTTTGTTGATGGTTTCTGTGGGACTCACGTTTCCCTTTCAGCGTACTTCGCACCTGGCAGGCTGCGGCTGGAGAACGGCTCATCGAAGTTTCCGGACTCGCCTGAGTCACTCGCCGTTCATACCTGAGTTTAAAGACAGAAGGAGACGAGCGTCAAACGGTGTAGGGGGATAGTATGGCGATAGCTATAAGGCCTGGAAAATTTCTACACCCCCGGTGTCCCACCACTGAACTGGGCTTGACGTTGATTCTGGCCGGGGCCCGCCCCCGCGCTTATTTGGGATTTACCACTCGTCGCGATTCTCGTAGCGGGCAACGGTCACTAGCTCAGCAAGCCCGTGGTACATCGAGAATAAGCAACCGGCTTTACTCCGGCCCCTGATGCCAGCGCCTCAACCGCAGCGGCTGCGATACGCGGCTAGTGGGAAATACAAATTAGTGCACGAGGCACGGTTCAGAGATCAGGGACCAGAAATCAGGAATCGCAAAAATCCACACTTGACATGGGCAAATAATCCACTACCATATGGTTGTGGATAAATTAGGCACAACGTTTGCTGCTTTGTCTGATCCAACCCGTCGGGCAATAATCGAACGACTCTCGCATGGCCCTGCCTCTGTGCATGGATTGACGGAACCGTTTGCACTCTCGCAGCAGATGATTTCAAAACATATCGCCTACCTGGTGCGGGCGCGGATTGTGATCAAGACCAAGCGTGGACGAGAGAGTGTGTGCAGGCTGAGGCCGGAGGCGATTAAAACAGTCGGCGACTGGGCGTTTAGCTATCGCCGGTTCTGGGAAGAGAGCTTCGACAAACTGGATGTAGTTGTAAATCAAATGAAGAAAGAGGAGGTCAGAGATGACAGAAAACACGGTTCGCGAAGAGCGGATGGTCGTTACAAGAATTTTTGATGCCCCACGCGAGTTGGTGTGGAAGGCGTGGACAGACCCGAAGTATGTGATGCAGTGGT
>JBKOUZ010000040.1:0-17348 GCA_046723715.1 Acidobacteriota bacterium
GCTCAAAGGAGAAGTGCCGGTTGCAGTTACGCTGAAGCTGGCTGTCTGTCCCGCTGTCACCGTCTGACTTGCAGGCTGAGCCGTGATCGACGGTGCAACCGCTGCTGCATTCACAGTCAGAGTCGCGTTGTTGCTGGTCGCAGTGCCTGCAGAGTTGGTCACTACCACGGAGAAGGTGGAGCCGCTGTCTGCAGTAGTTGTGGCTGGAGTCGTATAGGAACTCGACATCGCCCCACTGATATTTGCGCCGTTCTTCTTCCATTGATAGCTCAATGGAGCAGTGCCGGTTGCAGTTACGCTGAAGCTGGCTGTCTGTCCCGCTGTCACCGTCTGACTTGCAGGCTGAGACGTGATCGACGGTGCAACCGCTGCTGCATTCACAGTCAGAGTCGCGTTGTTGCTGGTCGCAGTCCCTGCAGAGTTGGTCACTACCACGGAGAAGGTGGAACCGCTGTCTGCAGTAGTTGTGACTGGAGTCGTGTAGGAACTCGACATCGCCCCACTGATATTTGCGCCATTCTTCTTCCATTGATAGCTCAAGGGAGCAGTGCCGGTTGCAGTTACGCTGAAGCTGGCTGTCTGTCCCGCTGTCACCGTCTGACTTGCAGGCTGAGCCGTGATCGACGGCGCAACCGCCGCTGGATTCACAGTGACCGTGAGTGTGGCGGTCCCCGTGGATCCTCCGACGCGCCGTATAGCGTCACTGTCGTGGAAGTGGTGACCGTCGGCGCTTTCCAGTTAAATGTCCAGCTCAGAGGCGCGGTGCTAAGCGCGGCGAGTTGCGTAATCTCGCCGTTCATCACTTGTGTGCTCGATCCCGCCGTAAACGTCCCGGCACTTGCAGCCACGTCTAACCCGCTGTTGGGACTGCCGTTGTTGGTGAGGGTGTAGCTGACGGTTGCGCCGGAAGCGACGGTCGTCGGTCCGCTGATCAGTACTGTGGGTTTGCTTGTGCCCGAACTGTGGCACATGGTGCAAGTGGAGCCGCTCTTGCCAGAGACACCGGAGATCCCGTTATGCACGGGCCGACGACGACAGGCAAATTACGGCAATCAACATCAGAGCTGCAATGCAGAGACGGTTCAACATCTTTTCTGGCATGATTCTCTCCTCGACGACTGGGGCGGGGGACTCCTCAGCTCTCTGCTTGTTTGGCTCGACTATTTTGCGTTTCGAGCTGACACGAAGACACACACCCAACCGCAATTGAATTTGTTTGCTGAAATTCGGCCAGAGTGGAAACAGCTATGAAGAGGCGCGTATGCTGCTGTTTCTGCAGAGTGCCTCCTTGCTGTCCTCAAGTATCGTTGGGAGTGGGTGCGATTGTCCCCGGGTTCCAGCCAAGCCTGTCTTTAGTAACCCGCGCTGTAGAGAACTATCTTTTTGGAGTGAGAACAGAAGGTTGCAGGAAACGTGTAGCCCCGAACGCCCTCGTCCGGGGTAGCGCGAGGCTGTGGGTCAGATGCGTCCGCCTAGATATATCAGGCCTGCTGGTGGACTATCGTCGCTCGTTTTTTCTCCAGGAGCTTTATGACTTTCTCGGCATTTTCAGGTTTCACTCCCACCTCTACCAGGGCCGCGTGAAAATGCTTCAGGAACAGGTCAAAATGCGCCTCGTTCAGACCATGCTCTCTGGACCGGGCATGGACTTCATGAAGATCTTTCCCGGTATACACCCGCCCGCCCAGGATCATGGAGACGAACATGATTTGCCGCGACCGCAAGTGCGCCATGTCTACTCGTTTAAAAAAATGGGCCAGTTCCTCATCCTCCGACACTTTCTTGTAGAACAGTTCCGTGGCAGCACTAATCGTCTTACGTCCCCCGATCAGCTCATAAAGATCTTCGGTCATAGTCTCCCTGATGAATAATCAATCCAAATTCGAACCGTCGCCGTTTCTGTTCCGCGCAGCTGTTGCAGCCAGAATAATATGCTCGCAAGCGGCACGAGTTCCAGCAAGGCCAGCGTTCCTGCACGTTCTTCCCTGCCGGGCCGGGCTACGAGTTCGAGCGCAAACACATCCGGTGAGATCGACGCCTGCAAGCTTCTCACCAAGGTTGAAGCTGAAGCGCGGGGAAACAGAGACAAGTTGAAATGAGAGAGTCCCACCTTTGTGCGCGGGATCGCATCTAACTTTGCGACTTATGCCGAAATTCACTCGCCGTGAGCTGCTTAAAGTGGGAAGTGCGGCGGCCCTGGCACAGTTGGGTTTGCAGTCGTGTGGCGTTTCCAAAATAATTCCTTCTCTTCCGACCGGTTGCGCCAAGTTGACCGATATTGAACACGTCGTCATCCTCACCCAGGAAAACCGGTCATTCGATCACTACTTCGGCAGCTACCGCGGAGTGCGTGGATTTTCGGATCCAAGCCCCGCGTTCCAGCAGCCCGATTCTGCAAATACCACGACCCCTCCGGTTGGCCAACTCTTGCCCTTTCACTTGGACACCACGCAAGTAAATGCCGCGTGCACGCATGACATCAGCCACGACTGGGTACCCCAACACCAGAGCTGGGATAACGGGAAGATGGATGGATTCGTGAACTCGCGTCTGCCAATTAATTCGAACGACGCGGTGCTCAGTATGGGCTATTACACGCGCGCGGACCTCCCGTATTACTACGCTCTGGCCGACGCATTCACCCTTTGCGACAATTATTTTTGCTCTGTGATTGGCCCCACCGATCCCAATCGCCTGTACGCGATGGCGGGCTCGCTCGATCCCGATGGAAAAAATGGTGGACCGATTTTGCAGACAATCATTGCGAATCGCTCGGCAATCTACGGTCGTCTGACCTACACCACCATGCCCGAGCAACTTCAGGCGCGGGGAATTTCGTGGAAGGTGTACTCCTCGCCCGACGTGAGTATTCTTGGGGGACTTCTCTCGGATAACGTGCTGTCCTATTTCAAAAATTTCCAGGACCCGGCGTCAGCGCTGCATAAGAATGCATTTGGACCTCAGTTTCCTGTTGACTTCCTTTCTGATGTGGCCTCTGGAAACCTGCCGCAAGTATCCTGGCTGGTTGGCTCGGTGGTGACCTCCGATCATCCTCCTGCGCCTTCGATCTTTGGCGAGAATGTTCTTTCGCTCATCGTCAGCGCGCTTACCGCGAATCCCGCACTGTGGGCGAAGACGGTATTGTTCGTAAACTACGATGAGAATGGCGGATTCTTCGATCATGTCGCACCAGTTACCGCGCCTCCCGGTACGCCCGGCGAGTATGTGACCGCACCTGCAGTTCCGGATCCTACCGTAGCCGGCAATCCGGCCATCACCGGACCGATTGGCTTGGGCTTTCGCGTGCCCATGCTGATAATCTCGCCCTTCAGCCGTGGCGGATTAGTGTCCTCAGACATGTTCGATCACACTTCGGTCCTGCGCTTTCTGGAAACTCGATTCAGCGCAGAAGTACCGAATTTGAGTGCGTGGCGCCGCGCTGCAGTCGGAGACTTAACCAGCGCCCTCAATTTCAAAAATCCTGATCAGTCGATTCCAAGTCTGCCATCTACTCTGCAGGCAGACGCCGCGGCCATCCAGCAATGCGCAAACAACCTGGCAGGAACAACACCGTTCATCGTGCCAGCCACGCAAAGCCTTCCGACACAGGAATCCGGCGCTCCCAGTTCCCCAAGCGGACCATGCTAGGCGCGCATGAAGCCACTCGCTGACACTGGAATGCAGCCCACAGGGGGGAGAGAGAAAGAGGGTGCGCCATTTTAAACAGGGCAAAGCAAAGCGGCCCGAAACTTCCGGGCCGCTGGACGGGCGAGGCGCCCGTCCCTGCAAGTTCCTGGTAAGCTGAGCCTGCCTACGTTCCTTCGCTCCATCCGGCCAGGTACTCTTCCTGCTCCGGAGTCAGTCGGTCGATCTTGATTCCCATCGACTCAAGCTTCAGCTTGGCAACGCGTTTGTCGAGTTCGTCGGGAACTTTGTACACCGTCTTCTCCAGTTTCTTCGCGTTCCTCACCATGTATTCAACGGAGAGAGCCTGGTCAGCGAAACTCATATCCATCACACTCGCCGGATGTCCCTCGGCAGCCGCGAGATTGATCAGGCGGCCGTCGCCCAGCAGGTTGATTTTGCGTCCATCTTTTGTCGAGTACTCCTCGACGAAGTTGCGCGTGGTGCGCTTGGATGACGACATTGCTTCCAGCGCGGGGATATCGATTTCGACGTTGAAGTGCCCGGAGTTCGAGATAATTGCTCCGTTCTTCATCAATTCGAAATGTTCCTTCGTCAGGACGCTTTTGTTGCCGGTAACCGTACAGAAGACGTCGCCAATCTTGGCGGCTTCGGCCATCGACATCACCCGGAAGCCGTCCATCACGGCTTCGAGCGCCTTGGTGGGATCGACCTCGGTGATGATGACTTCGGCGCCATTGCCGCGCGCTCGACTGGCAAGGCCACGGCCGCACCATCCGTAGCCTGCCACTACAAACTTCGATCCGGCGAGCAGAAAGTTTGTTGCCCGAATGATTCCGTCGATCGTGGATTGCCCCGTACCGTAGCGGTTGTCGAACAAGTGCTTGGTGTCGGCGTCGTTCACGGCGACAATGGGGAACTTCAGTACCCCTTCCTTCGCCATCGCGCGCAGGCGGATCACGCCTGTGGTGGTCTCCTCGGTGCCTCCGATCACGCCCTCGAGCGCATCGGTACGCTTGGTGTGCAGAATACCGACCAGATCGGCGCCGTCATCCATGGTGATGTGCGGCTTGTGATCGATCGCGGCGAGAATGTGATTGTAGTAGGTGTCGTTGTCTTCGCCTTTGATTGCGAAAACGGGAATGTTGTGATCGCGTACCAGCGAGGCCGCAATGTCATCTTGCGTCGACAGAGGATTCGACGCGCACAGCACGACCTCAGCTCCGCCATCGCGCAAGCAGATCGCGAGGTTCGCAGTCTCCGCGGTGACGTGCAGGCACGCCGAAACGCGAATTCCGGTCAGCGGCTGGTTCTTGATAAATTCCTTGCGAATGATCTGTAGCACCTTCATGGACTGGTTCGCCCACTCGATACGTTTCTTTCCCAGATCGGCCAGTTCGATGTTCTTAATATCGCAATTCACTGCTGCTGTTGACATGCTTTCCCCTTCAATGGCGCGCGGTATACCGCAAAAATTTAAGTTTGATTACTGGTCAAGTGGCGCTCGCAACAGATAGCGCCGCCGAAATGCAGGGCAGACGATACAGCTCCGCACTCATTTTCTCAGATTACACGAGTTTAGGTAACCAGTCAGGATACCCAATTTCCCGCTTCAGACTGCGTCCTTCGGACACGCCGGCGTAGCCCTTTGGTTCCTCAAGAAACCGTCACCACAGAGGCCACCGGGGATCCCAGGGACAAATCCTGCTGCCTCGCCCTGTCTTCCTCCGTGTACCCTGTGGTGAATACTTACTTGCGCGCAGCTGCGGGTTCCCGCAATCCCGCATCGCTCGCCAATTTGGCAGCTTTATCAGTCGCTTCCCACGTGAAGTCCGGATCCGAGCGTCCGAAGTGGCCGTACGCCGCCGTCTTCCGGTAAATTGGACGCCGCAGGTTCAACGATTCGATGATGCCGCGCGGCGTCAGCTTGAAGTGGGAACGTACAAGATCGGGGATGATCGTAGGATCGACTTTTTCCGTGCGGAAAGTTTCCACCAGCACGCTGACCGGATCCGCCACCCCAATCGCGTAAGCCAACTGCACTTCGCAGCGATCGGCGAGGCCCCCCGCCACGATGTTCTTGGCGATATGCCGCGCCATGTAAGCCGCCGACCGGTCGACTTTGGTCGGATCCTTTCCACTGAACGCGCCGCCGCCATGACGTCCCATGCCGCCGTAAGTGTCCACAATAATTTTCCGGCCCGTGAGTCCGGTGTCTCCCATCGGTCCGCCGATCACAAACCGCCCCGTCGGATTGATGTGATATTTCGTATCTTCGTCGAGCAGTTGCGGCGGGATTACCGCCTGAATCACCTGCTTCAAAATCCCCGCGCGCAACTCATCATTGCTCACAGTCTCCGCATGTTGGGTGGAGATCACCACCGCATCCACGCGAAGCACCTTGCCATTCACGTCGTATTCCACGGTGACCTGCGATTTCCCATCCGGGCGAAGGAAAGGAAGCATCCCATTCTTCCTCACCTGCGATAGTCGCTGTGTGAGTTTGTGCGCTAGAGAGATGGGAGTGGGCATGAGGTCCGGATTCTCATTCACCGCGTACCCGAACATCATTCCCTGGTCGCCCGCCCCGCCCGTATCTACGCCCATGGCGATGTCGCCGGATTGCTTGTTGATGCTGGAAATCACGGCGCAGGTGTTGCAATCGAACCCGTGGAGGGCGTTGTCGTACCCGATCGACTGAACGGTGCCCCGGACGACCTGCTGAAAATCAACGTAGGCCTTTGTAGTGATTTCGCCGGCAATTACCACCAAGCCTGTCGCGGTGAGGGTCTCGCAGGCCACGCGGCTGGTGCTGTCTTCGGTGAGGCAGGCGTCGAGGATGGCGTCGGATATCTGGTCGGCGATCTTATCGGGATGGCCTTCCGTTACGGATTCTGAGGTGAAAAGGTAACGCGTCTTGGATGGCAACTTTTGTTTCTCCTTATAGTGCAGGTGACCGTGATGTGTGATGCACGTGATCCTGCAGAGGCCGGGACTTTTGAATCGGGCTGCAACCCGCGGAAAACCACGCCGCCGCTCGGAGGCGAACTGCGATAAGGAAGTCCAGTGAAAAGGCTACCAGAGTAAGTTCCGTCTACGCAATGATTTTGGTCGTAAGTCGCTGACAGTGAGTTGAATAGCGGAATTTCCCGGGTGAATGGGGACGCGATACACAAATCGCATCTCAGCTGCCGCGAAGGCCAAATTTCAGCAGGGGCGTATGTACAGACAGTCAGGGATCACAGTGCAGCCGACCCCGGCTTAAGGAACTCCAGGTCCGGCGGAGTTGGCGGCGGGAACACGCATTCCGGTGGAGTCGAAGATGTAGTTCTTGACTTCCGCCTCTCCACCCTCGGCGGCGATTTCCTTGCCGTTCCAGACGAAGGAGACACCGGCGGCGTTGCCGACCCGGACATTAATCTCCTGTGAGGCGCGAACCAACGTGTGCGCGGGAGCAATGAGAGTTTCCTGCGTGACGAGTTGACCATCCGCCATGACTGACACCCACGAATTTTTCGTGGCACGGATGACCAGAGACAGAGGCGGCGCAGATTTTGGTGAGACCTTGGCCGATGATTTCCCGAAGTTCTTAACGGTGACGTCATTCGAACTGTCGGGTTGCGGGCTAGGTGTGGCTCCGGTAGGTGGCGCAGCCTTCACCGGGTCTTCCGCGGCAGCTTTTGTTGCTGTGGGCACAGTCATTGTGGGCACAGTTGTTGCGGGTACGGGAGCCGTGGTGGTTGCTGGTTTCGCAGCCTTGGCAGCAGGGACGGAGGCTGGCGCGATGGACGCAGCTTCGGCAGACGCTACAGCTGCGGGCTTATCCGGTGGAGCTGCGGCAACTCGAGTCCGGTTGGAATGACGGATCCAGAGAAAAATCCCCAGTACAAGGACAAGCGTGGCAGCCGCAAAAATCTTCCACGGAATCCCGCCTTGTTGCTTGAAGAAATCCTTCCGGCTGGAAAAGATGTGGTCCGCGCGGGGCATCTGCAGGTCGGGCAATTCCTCCTTTTGCACCGGGGCTGCGAGCTTCGGCGCGGCAGGCTTGGCCTCAACCTTCTTAGGCTCAGCGGCTTGGGGTTTCGGTCGGTCGCTGCGAGTAGCGGCAGCCGGCGGCTCCCAGACCTCCTGCGCATCGATCTGCGCCTGGCGGAGAGTAGCCAGATAGTCGCTAACGGCCTCTTCTGCGTCCAGGCCGAGATGTTTCGCGTAAGCGCGGATGAATCCTTTGTTAAAGACGCCACCAGGAAGGTCTTCGAAGTGTTCCTGTTCGATCGCGCGAAGCATGCGCGCGCTGATCTTGGTGACATTGGAAACATCGTCCAGCGAGAGTTCTTTCTTCTCGCGCGCGTTGCGAAATTTGTCGCCGAAATCTCCCACGTGGCCCTGCGAGCGACTGCCCCCGCTCAGATAATTACGGCAACATCATAGGACAACCCGGAGGTGTACGCCACAGCCAAGAGTCCAAGGTGGGGGTAACTGGCAGAAATCTGGCCTGTGAGAGTTTGCGACGAAAGCAACCGTACCCCGAGTGTGATTTTGTATTATTTGAAAGAACTATGTTTGAGCAGGTCACAGCGCTTTTACAGCCACTCCCTGGGGACGTCGTGAAGTACACGCTGGATCTCGCGATTGAGATACGCGGGAGGGGCGCGAGGGGCGACGCATCGGTACTCTCTTCACGCTTGGAGCCCACAAGGCCGTCTTGGAACACTCAAGGTCTCTGATCCTTGATCCGCTTGCAGGACATCCCGAGGAGAACCGAAGGATTTCCGATCCTAATTTTCGCGGAACGGTGAAGGAACTGGCCCAATTGGACGGGGCATTCGTCATCTCCGAGAGCGGAGTTTTTGTGGCGGCTTGCCGGTACCTCGACGCGCGGGCTTTAGATCTGGAAGTGCCGCACGGGTTGGGCGCGCGTCACATGGCCGCGGCAGCGATATCAAAGACGACCGCGGCTGTGGGCATCGTGGTTTCACAGACGGCTACCGTGCGGCTTTTCAAGTCCGGGACCCTGGTGGCGGAGATTATTCCGGAGTTGTGGCTGCTGGGGCGCTATTCGAAATACCTGTCCGGCACCCATCGAACTGAGCAGGCCGCCGACGCGGCTGTGCTGGTACGCGATGATTAGGCTGCAAGTAATTGCATTGCTGGTGCTTATACAGCGCAACTTTTCCCGGAAACCTGCATCCGTTAGTGAGTAAGGAGTGCTTGTGCGTGCACCCGTGCGGGGCGCCAGTAATACCACTCGTACATGTGGGCGACACGACCACTTGGAGTTACATTGACTATGAACAGCAATGGAAAGAGCTGGCTGGACTTGTACGTGGACGCCATGATGGAAAAGGATCCATACAAGCGTCTGGCTCTGGTACGAAAGCTGCGGAGTGTGCCGAGACAGGGCGAAGCCGATGATCTTCTTTTTGACGAAGTTCCGATGCGCCGGTCAGCAAAGGGATCGCGTTCTTCGTCACGATCCCGGCAGCGATAAGAGTTTCGGGAGTATGGCATGAAGGCTTACTATCTGCGTCGTTTGGAAGATGTGTCAGGCAACAGCGGTTGTGGACGCGTAGCGCAGGTCGCTGAGTTTGACGACGGCGCCGCGGTTTTACACTGGAACCAGGGCGCGAACAGCTCGGGTGTGTCGAGCACCGAAATATTTGCCTCGGTGAATGATTTGCTGCGAGTTCACGGACACAATGGACGTTCTCTGCTGGAGCCCATTGAGGGCCAGGAGTTCGCCCCCGAGCCGGTCGAAGCGCGACCCAACGCTTCACAATAATCCTCCTGCCGCTTGATGTCGACCTAAAGATGAAGCGGCGGCGAGAAGTCAGTCAGAGCCATGAAGGTGGAATCAATCTTTTCCACCAGTTTCCCATTTGCCTCTGATTTATCCCGCACACTTTTCCAATTGGGATCGTCCTGAAAGGATTTCCAGTTGGCGGCGGCTGCCTCTCGGCTGGGATGGTAAAGAATGTAAATAAGCGTGTTGCTCTTCTCGGGTTCGTCGAGCGGCGTCCAATAGGCAACATTCTTCATTCCATGCTGATCAAACAGCTTGATTGTGTGATCGCGGAAGCGCGCGAGCAGATCGGACAATTTTCCGGGCGCCGCGTGATACACGCGCAGTTCGTAGATTCCAGCTGAGGCTTGTGGCGCAGAAGCATGATTTGACCTGGCTGCCCAAAGCGAAGGAGAAAGCAAGGTTGCTGCCGCGGGGAGTGCCTGAAGCAAAGTTCGTCTTTTCACGGCACGAATTCTAGCAGATGGCGGGAACTCTTCAGATTTCATCCCTTGGCAGCCGAAAACAATGCTGTGAACCTCCACAGGTTTGGGAGACAACCCAATCTCACTCTGTAGACTGAAGAGATTTGCGAATGGTGATGGTGAACTGTGCTTTACACGTCTTCGAAGGGTCATCGAATGCGTTGCCGGTGCGGTCGCCTTCCGAGGCTTCGAAGAACAGTCCTTTCTTGAGCCGCTCGGGAAGCCCGGAAACTCGGGCTTTTCCGTCCACGTTAGTGCCCACCTCGAGATCAAGTTTCCGGGCGCTCAGGAATCCATAGGCGATGTGGACTTTGACCTTCGCGGCGTAGACCGGTTTGTTTTCCACGTCCGTGATGGTGAAGTCGGCCGAGCATTCGCCCAGCCCGGCATCTACCGACGGGATGGAGTGAGGATCCGGAGCTTGTGCCGCGCTGAGGGACATAAGCAATATGAAGCAGAAGACAATTTTCATTTCGCTCGAATTATAGAACTGCTCAGCTCAGCCGACACACCGTAGACGCAAAGGACAATTTCCGGGATGGCGGAACCGCGGAGTGTCTTCGTCTACCGGAGCGAAGCCTAAGGCGCAAATGAAATACGGGAACCGGAATCAGGGGAGGTAACCGGCTGACAAATTGAGGCTGGAAGCACCTGTGGACGTTGGCTTTATGGATACGGGTTACCAACGTTCATTGCTGATGGACGAAAGTGCCACATATAATTTTTTGAACGCCACCCATCCGACGGAGAATAAACGGAATTTCCATGCCTGAGGCCGGTACTCAATTGACCCGCCAGAGCCAGGAATTAACGATTTTTCATGACGTGGCCAAGGCGCTCACGTCATCGCTGGACCTGGACTCAATCCTGCAAACCATCATGGACAAGATGGCGGAATATTTCCGCCCGGACACATGGTCACTGCTGATGGTCGACGAGAAACAAGATGAGCTGTACTTTGCCATCGCGGTGGGCGACAAATCGGAAGCACTGAAAAACGTGCGCCTCAAGATGGGCGAGGGAATTGCGGGATGGGTCGCCAAAAACGGAGAAACCAGAGTTGTGCCGGACGTGCGCACCGATCCATTTTTTGCGACGCGGGTGGACGACGCAACCAAGTGGGAGACTAGATCGGTGATTTGCGTGCCTCTGCGCTCGAAACTCCGGGTTTTGGGAGTGATCCAGCTGGTGAATGTGGATATGGAGAGATTCAAGGAGCCGGAGCTCTTCTTCCTGCAATCACTTTCGGACTATGCAGCGATTGCCATCGAGAATGCGCGCTGGGTGGAAAAAATCCAGGAGCTGACGATTACCGATGACTGCACGGGCCTGTACAACGCGCGGCATCTGTATAAGACATTGGACACCGAGGTTTACCGCTCGTCGCGGTTTGGATATGAGTTCAGCGTGCTCTTCATTGACCTGGATCATTTCAAGGCAGTGAATGACACGTACGGGCATTTGATTGGAAGTAAGCTGCTGGCCGAGATTGGTTATCTGGTCAAGGCTCAGTTACGCTTGATTGACTTTGCGTTTCGCTACGGCGGTGATGAGTTTGTGGTGTTGCTGCCGCAAACCAGCAAGGATCAGGCACTGGTGGTCGCGAGACGTTTACGGGATGCCTTGCGAGCGAGTTGCTTTTGCAAAGAAGAAGGTTTGAATTTGAATGTGCGAGCATCTATGGGAATCTCGACCTTCCCGCACGACGCGCAGACTGCCCACGATGTCATCCGGCAGGCTGACGGAATGATGTACATGGTGAAGAATTCCACACGGGACAACATTGGAGTGGCGCAGAGAGGGATGTTGCAGGAGTAGCGCTAAGCGCCGATTTCATCATTCTCTCAATGCTCAGTGCCGCTTTTCGGAGTTGGTGATGCTTTCCTGTCTGGCTTCCACGGGTTCGGGTTGGCGGGAGCTTTGGGATTGATACCGAAATCCCACACATAAAGATTTATCCCTTCTTTTCCCATCATTTCTACGACGGCGTATTCTCCAGGCTGTAATGGCTCGGTGGGAGTGATCTTGAGCCATCCACCTTGCAAGCGTGTGACGGTAGTATTCACCAGGTGCTGCTCCTGGCTCACTTTGCCGGTCAGCTGGCGCTTGACGTCGCCGAGCACGCGTTTGTTGCCCTTTACCTGCGCCCGCACAATTCGGAAGCGCTCGACAGGGACGGTGGCCTGCTCCGGGGTCTGCGTGGAAGTCTGGTCCGGTTGAGTTTCCACATTCATATAAAGAGATGGAATTCCGACATGGGATTGGACCGCAGCGTGGGCGCCTTCTAACTCGATGAAGGCCTTCGCAGAGGCGATGGGATTGATCGCGCCGCGCAAGATGTTTCCCTTGGTGTCGCGGTTGACGTCACTGACATTTTGCTGGAGCTCGACAAGCTGGGGCTCGCCCTGCAGAGTGTCGAGCAGGAAGACTCCCTGGTTCATGGGAATGCGGAGTCCGGGAGCAACTTGGGGAAGCTGCGCTTCCGCAAGTTCATTTTCGTGCTCGAGTTCTTTGTCGAGTTGGACGGCCTCGGGAGCCGAAGCGGACGCCGCGCGCTCTTTTTCGTATTTGTTTGTCGCGGGCCAGTCCACCAGAGTGTTGGGGAGTTCTTCCCATTCCTCGCGTTCGGCGCTGTAGTAGCGGACCCGGTCGCCCTTGACTTCATATTTTGATACCGACTGATAGGAGCCATCTTTAAGGATTAAACGGTGCGAGCCTTCTTGAGCCCAAACCGGCCCAAGCAACGCCGAGAGCAGCAGGATCGGGAACAAACGATGAGAGTAGGAAACCATGATATCGGCCCGGGACTGCTTTCATTATGATGCCGATTCTCCGAAGAGTCGAACCGCCCGCGCTGGGGAGAGCAAGTGGCATTCACATTCCGTTTCTGGTGAAGTCCGCGGCACATGCTCCCACACATGTCGGGGATTCACCCGATGAGCAGTAGGTACGTCCTTGTAGTATGCTGGAGCCGCAAATCGAACGATGCAAATGACACGCAACGCTCTCTTCTCTTCCGCCTTGTTCCTTTTTACGTGCATTGTAACGCTGGGTCAATCTGGGCCCGCGCCCTCGGGTGTTGTGGCCAATGGACAAGGCGGGGCGCCGGTTTCTTATGCATCCGTGACCCAGTTGAACGGCATGCTGTCCGAACTGGAAGACGCGTCGAAGAAGACGCAGAGCGATTTACAGAAGCTGCGGATTGAGAAATGGAAGGCGGACGGGTCGTACAAAAAGCAGGCTTTAGGAAATGCAGAGTCGATTGAGCGGAACTTGCAAGGGGCGCTCCCGGAGATTATTGGGCAACTTCGCTCGGCTCCCGAAAGCTTGCCAGTGACGTTCAAACTCTATCGGAATCTCGATGCTCTGTATGACGTTCTCGGGAATGTGACCGAGGGAGCGGGCGCATTCGGGTCAAAAGATGATTTGCAATCCTTATCGAACGATTTGAGTTTGTTCGAGGGCACGCGGAAGCAACTGGCGGAGCGGTTGGATAACCTGTCAAACGCAAAGGAAGCGGAGATTGCGCGGCTGCGGACAGACTTGACGAAAGCGCAGGCGGCGATTCCGGCGGAGCCTCCGAAGAAGATTGTGGTCGACGATACGGAGCCTCCGAAAAAAGCTCCATCCAGGAAGAAGAACACGGCGAAGAAGCCCGCGGATGGCACGAAGGCGCCGGCCGGTCAGACGCCGAATCCTCCAGTGCAGCAAGGGACGGGGAAGCCGCAATAGTCGCACCTCGAACCTTAGGTTTGAGTCTTTCAACCAACTACTAAAAGGTAGATCCATGGGACGAGTCTCTCGCCTTTACTGCATCACTGTGTTCGCCGCAACGGCCTTTCTTCTTCAATCAGCCTGGGCGCAGGGCACGGCCGATGAACGCATTCTGTACCACGCAAAAGTATTCACCGCCAACCCCCAGAATCCATATGCTGAAGCGGTAGCCATCCGCGAGGGCAGGATCGTCGCCGTGGGCAGTCTTCCCGAGGTTCTGAAAGCCGTCTCTCCCACTGCCGAACGGGTTGACCTCGGCGGAAAGAGCCTCTTGCCAGGCTTCATCGACTCCCACAGCCACTCGATTGATGGAGGACTAGGCCTGATCGGCGCCGATGCAACCGACAAAGTCTCCACACTCGACCAACTCCCGCCCTTTGTCGACGAAGCCAAGAAATCTGGACGCGGCATGCGCGGAGACATCATAGAAGTCCAGGGCCTTCCGCTCGCATTTTGGTCGCACACAGATGTTCTTAATCAACGCTTCAGCGCAGGGGCATACCAGAATCATGGCGTTCTGCTCCGCGGCATGGACGGCCACACCGCATGGGCGAATCACGCACTGCTGCAGCGCGCCGGCATCACCGCTCAATTTCTGAAGAGCCTCAGCCGCGACCAGCGCGCCTACTACGGTACAGACACGAACGGCGAACCCAACGGCTTCCTGGTGGATGCGGGAACTGCGAAAGTTGAACATCTCCTTCCCGAGCCGACGCCGGAAAAGTTGCTGGCTGCCGCCCGGGCCGCCCTCGACTACAACTACAGCCTCGGAATCACCGCCTGGCTTGATCCAATAGCGTCCGATCAGGTGCTCAGAGGATATAAGATGCTCGCCGACCATGGCGAACTCAACTCAGAGATCGTGGCCTTTCCGCAGGTGCTCTCAAAAGATCCCGCCGCCGAATTAGCCGCGGTCCAGAAGGTGCGCGAGGCCTATAAAGATGTTCAGCATCTTCACGTAACCGGCATCAAGGTTTTCGCCGACGGTGTCGCCGAATTTCCCTCGCAAACGGCCCATTTGAGCAAGCCTTACAAGAACAGTGGACACAACGGCGATCTGTTATTCGATCCCAAAAAATTCGCCGATCTCTGCATAAATGCCGATAAACAAGGTTTGATCATTCACGTGCACGCCATCGGCGACGGCGCTGTCAAAGCCGCTCTCGACGGCATTGCCGCTGCCCGCGCTGCCAACGGAGACTCCCATCTCCCCCACACGCTCACCCACGAACAATTCATCCAGCCCGAAGATTTCCCCCGCTTCCGAGAACTGGGGGTCATCAGCGCTCTCCAACTCTTCTGGGCCGACGCCGGCAACGATACCATCGAGATCCTTAAGCCTTATGTCGATTCCAGCATTTATAAGTGGCAGTACCCGGCCCGCTCCATTCTCGACAATGGCGGAATCATCTCCGGCGCCAGCGACTGGCCAGTTTCAACCGCAAATGTTTTCCGCGCGATCTACCAGGCCGAGACCCGGAAGGGTAAAGAAGGCATTCTCGATGCCTCCCAAGCCATGCCGCGTGAAGCCATGTTCTACGCCTATACCCGAAACTCCGCGAAAGCTATGAACCTGGATTCCATCGGAACCATTGAACCCGGCAAACGCGCGGATCTGGTCTTGCTTGATCGCGACGTACTGACCATCTCCCCGGAAGAAATGCGAGAAACAAACGTCTTGTGGACGATGGTTGCCGGCAAGACCGTCTACCACCAGAAGTAAACGCAGTCGGAGCTTGAACGCTCCAATGCCCCAAATTGTCAATTCCCATCCTTTGGATGCGCTGAACCGTCCAGGTAAGGTAACCATTACCCGCGCGTCCGCGAGTCTGACCTGTAAAAATACCCTAGGCTGGCTCGGGATCAAGGCGCCCAATGCCTGAAAAGCGATCCTTGGGCCAAAACCCGCGTCCAGCAAGGGTTTTAATCGTTATAAATAAAACGAAAACTTGCGCTTTTCTGCTTTCTTTTTTCCCGTTTCGTTGTAAAATTCTCGCCACTTCGGTAGGGGGCCCAATGCCTTTTCCTTCCCGCCTCGATGGATCTCGGCACTCAAAACTGAATTCTGCGCGCTGGCTGGCATGCATGCTCAACGCCCTGCTCGCTCCTGCGCTGCTGCTCGCCACGACATCATCGGATGCGGCTGAGCCGCCTACGATACCTGTCACCGAAGCGCCTGAGAAAGAACCGGCCAAGGACTCGAAAAAACCGCAAAAATACGACATCGAGCACATTGGACAACGCGGCATCGGCCGCGGCTTCAACCTCTATTCCGCAAAACACGAACTCGAACTTGGCCGCAATATGGCTGCAGGCTTCGACCGCTCCACCAGGGCGATCCATGACAATGAGGTGAATGCATACGTCAATCGGCTGGCGCAGAAAATCGTCCGTTACTCCGATGCCGAGATTCCTTTCACCGTGAAAGTGATCGACTCCGGCGACATTCCCCGCGCTTACGGCTTGCCCGGCGGTTTCCTTTATGTGGATAGCGCCCTGATTCTTTCCGCTGATGATGAAGCCGAACTCGCCGCCGTGATGGCTCACGAAATCGCTCACGTCGCCGCACGTCACGCTACCCGAGCGATGACGCGGCGAGATGTCTGCCGGATTATTGACTCCATCGCATATGTAGCGGGGCCCGCAGGCGCCGGTGCCGCTGACATTGGCGGACTCGCCGGCCCTCTTTCGGTGAAAAAGTTCAGCCGCGATGCCGAGTACGAAGCTGACCTTCTCGCTATTGAGTATGCCTATGCGGCAGGCTACGATCCCCAAGCATTGTTGGACGCTCTCGAAAAACTGCACGCCATTGAAGATCACAAAAAATCTGAGATGGCCAAGATCCCCGGGTACCACCTCGCCGCAAAGATCCCGTTCCACTCCAAGATCGCAAAAAGCTTCGCCAATTACCCGCTGACCGAAGAGCGCATCGGACGTCTCCAGTCCGAAATCGCTCAATACCTGCCCAACCGCAAGGACTACATACTCGACACTCACGAGTTTCAGGAGATCAAGGCGCGTCTGCTGGCCTCCCAGCTTCCCACCCTTCGCCATCATCCAAAGGGCGATGATGAAGACAGCAAAGGCCCGGTCCTACGCCGCCATCCGGAGAACGAGGACGTGATCCCGCCGTCCAGCATTTTGCCATCTGCTGAGCGGAGAGTGAATACTTCGCTAGTTAATCCCCAGACTCCGCGTTACTAGGCGTTCTGGTCGTGAAATGTAATCTCGTGCCATCCAGAGCGAAGCGAAGGATCCCTGCGTCTTCAAACACGTCTGATCGCATATCCCATTCCGCAGCAGAACAATAATCCCTGCAGAAATTCCCTAGTAATCCGCCGCATCTCAGAGTAAAATCACTCGCCCGGTTCGCATCTCGCTGGTCCGTCCCAGATCCACTGCGGGCATTTGAATGAGAAATCGCTTTTCGCTGGCCCTCTGTACCATGATTGCTCTGGCCTTTTTTTGGCCGTCAAGCTCTTTGGCGCAAGCGAGTGCTAGGTCTCTGTCGCGCTCGCTGGACCAACTTATTGACATGTCCCTGAAATCGGCATAGGGGGACGGGTCACCCCGCCTCCCCTGCCACACCACCGGACATGCGGGTCCGCATCCGGCGGTTCGGCGGATTAAGCTGACCGCACAACCATAGGCGGAAGTCCGAG
>JBKOUZ010000219.1:0-10619 GCA_046723715.1 Acidobacteriota bacterium
ACAACTCGTCGGCAGCGTCAGATGTGTATAAGAGACAGCTCCTTGGCCACAGACTCCGTTCCGCCCAGAACGCGCCACAAAACGGCGCTGGGCTCCACTGCGTCTGCGGCCAAGGAGGCATCTTTCTAGAGTTTAGAGGTGGGGAATTTTCGACCGGCGAAATGGGGAGTTTTCAATCGGCTTTGACAAAGTTGTCGCCGTCACGGCAGAGACCGCAATTGATGAGTTCTTGGAACTGGCAAATGAGCTCCGGCAGCCTCACTCTTATTGCCTTTCAAGCACGAGTTGAACCCACGATTTCCACCCACGAGTCGCTTGTCTCTCACGGCTTCTCAAGTACTTAGGCGGCCACCTGAAGTCACTTAAGTTGTTTAAGACACAGCATAACGTAGCACTGAAAAGGCTGGCGTCGGCGGTTCAACTCCGTCACTGGCCACCATGTTTTCAATAAGTTAGGACAGATTCTTAAACCTTCATCGATAGCCAAAAAGCCCTCTATCGTGGGTGGAAACAACGCACACGGCGAAGGACGCCCGAGCTTCATCTCATTGAGTGTCCTCCATTTGCTGCTATGCGACGCGTCGAAGAGCGCAGCCTTTCATCGATTTTGCGCTCTAAGCTTCTAACCATCTAAATAAACAATGATGTATCGGGAAAAGTTAATGCCAAGAGCTTGCGCGAGTTCTTGGACAAATTTGACGCGATGCAGATGTGTTTCGCGTCTGGATCGGCGGAGAAAAAAGCCCTATTTGAGGAACTCGATGACGAGAAAATCTGACTTCCTGTGGTCGGCGGAACGCTGCTCTGTCACGGCAGGCCAGATGGTACGGCAGGGAACGAGAGGGTGTCGGAGGGAACCGGAAGGAATCAGACAATCCTTATTATGCGGGGGCGTAGTTCAGCTGGTTAGAACGCCTGCCTGACAACGCAGGAGGCCGCGGGTTCGAGTCACGTCGCTCCCGGCACTTCAACTCGATTCGACCACCATTCGGGCTGCTCTTCTGAACAGCCTCGATCCTGACTTGTGGGGTTGCAAAAGCCGTGTCACAAAACAATGCAGCGCCCGGTCTTAGGTAAAGGTTTGTGTGATTAGGTGGCGCTGCTGACGGGAAGGTTCGGTGACTACGTCAGAAGGAGCCCAACGCTCATTTCCGCATCTCGAGACAGGATGAACTCAAGTAAACGGAACTGGATAGAGTTGAGAGCACGACAAAAGAGAACCGTTAGGCGTCATGAAAGACGATCCAGGACGAACAGGAACGTCTAGACCTAGCCAGTTGACCCGAACCGCTTGACACAAAATCTGCCTCAGCATTAGCCTTTCTTAACTTCCAAAGGGGCCCGTCGCAGTCAAATTGTTCTGAGGTCGGGGCATGAGGCTCGGTGTATATATCTGTGCGTCATTAATGGGCCTGGCGGCTTTTGTTGGCTGGACGCTATCCCGCTTCGCTGTGCCTCGGTTTGTGCGTTGGGTTAACTTGATCGGCGGAGTGTGTATTCTCACTCTTTTCTTTTCCATCGTATCTCCCAATGATGGATTTCAGCAGGAATTGATCCGGCCACCGACTCCCTCCGTGCGGTTGTCTGTGCACACAGGAGTTGCACCACGGCGATCGCCCGTGAATTTGTCGATCAATGCGTTTGTAGAAGCGGAAGATCCCATCCGGGTTCCCAAGACAAGTCGCTCGTTTGTCAGCGATCAGCCTCTTGAGCTTGACACGCACTTCCGCGGTCCAATCCCGATCCATTCCCCGCCAGTTGCTTCATGATCTGCTTTCGATTTCGAGATTTATGTGCTGAGGCCTAGCGCCTCTCAGGCACATCTAACGCAGGCAAGAAAGGTCCGGTTCTTGCCAATTGTGAACAGCGATGCGAATGGAGTATGTACGGTCTGGGCCCGCACTCAGTATCCGATCACGCCCGAGTCGTGTTTCAAGTCAACGATGCGATCGTTTTCCCACCCTAGACCTTAAGAGGAGTAAAGCTTTATCCGGTTTCTCACGCATGAACGCGGCGATCTCATAATGTTCAGCCATCAAAGGGCAGATCTGACTGTTGTTTTATATGAATGGGTAAGGAGGACAAAATGGCAACTTTGAGTGCAATCGGCAACAATGAACCAACCACGAACGCCGCGAGACTCGACATGAGGCTTGAGGTAGTCATCATCCCGGTTTCGGATGTGGGCCGAGCGAAAGAGTTCTACTCCAGACTCGGTTGGCGGCTCGACGGCGATTTCACCGCTGGTAACGACTGGCGTGGAGTCCAGTTCACGCCGCCCGGCTCCGGGTGTTCGGTAATCTTCGGGAAGAACGTCACCACGGCTGCGCCTGGCTCTGCCCAAGGCTTGTACCTGGCCGTCTCTGATATTGAGTCCGCCCGGAAAGACTTGCTCCGTCGCGGCATCGAAGTCAGCGAGGTATTCCACGGCAGTGACGTGCACACTGGCTCTGACGAGCCCTATTTATTTGGACGCCTTCGGGTCAGCGGTCCGGACCCTGCGCATACGAGTTACTCTTCGTTCGCCTCCTTCCGTGATCCGGACGGCAACGGTTGGCTATTGCAGGAAATTACAGCGCGGCTGCCGGGACGAGGAGTCAGCAATTTTGACGTTGCGACGATGACGGAACTGTTGCGAGAAACAGAGGAACATCATGGCAAGTACGAACCGACGGCTCCGAAGCACCACTGGTCGGGATGGTACGCCGCCTATATGGTCGCTCGTCAGAACGGCAAGACGCCCGAAGAGGCCGCCAAAGAGGGCAAGCTCCACATCGAGGGCGCACTAGCTGCATGAGGCACTTCGACGCCATCATCATCGGGACGGGCCAAGCAGGCCCGCCCCTGGCGGCGCGATTTTCCGACGCGGGCAAAACCGTAGCAATTATCGAACGTCACAAGTTCGGCGGCACCTGTGTGAATACGGGATGCATCCCAACGAAGACGATGGTTGCCAGTGCCTACGCGGCCTACGTAGCTCGCCGCGGTGCCGCATACGGCTTTACCGTCAACGGCGATGTGCGCGTCGATATGAAGCGCATCAAGGTACGCAAGGATGCAGTTTCCGGACGCTCGAACACGGGCGTAGAGGAATGGTTACGAGGATTGAAAAACTGTACGGTCCTTCAAGGCCATGCCCGCTTTCAGTCCCCCGACACTATTGGGGTCAATGAGGAACTCCTGCAAGCCGACAAAATTTATATCAACGTTGGTGGACGTGCCTCTATTCCGGAAATGCCGGGGATCGATGCTGTCCCATTTCTTACCAACTCCTCAATGATGGAGGTCGATTTTCTGCCGGAGCATCTGGTCATCGTTGGTGGCTCCTATGTCGGGCTGGAATTCGCCCAGATGTATCGCCGCTTCGGAAGCGGAGTCACGATTGTAGAGATGGGACCACGCCTGCTTGGGCGGGAAGACGAAGATGTTTCTGACGCCGTGCGTGAAATCTTGGAGGCTGAAGGAATACGGATTCGGCTGAATGCGAAGTGTATCTCGTTAGCTAAGCATGAAAGAGGTGTCGGCGTCCATGTGGATTGTCAGGAAGGGGCACCGGAGGTATTCGGTACGCATGTTCTTCTCGCGGTGGGACGCATCCCCAACACAAGCGACCTTGGTCTCGACAAGGCAGGGGTTGCCACCGATCAGCGCGGATACATCACGGTTGACGACCAATTGCGAACCAACGTGCCGGGCGTCTGGGCATTGGGTGATTGCAACGGCCGTGGCGCATTTACGCACACTGCCTACAACGACTACGAGATTGTCGCCGACAATCTCTTCAACGCAGACCATCGCCGCGTATCAGACCGGATCCAGGCCTACGCGCTGTACATAGACCCGCCGCTAGGCCGCTGCGGCATGAGCGACGCAGAAACAAGGAAGTCCGGACGCCAGGCGCTCATTGCGAAATACCCAATGAGCCGGGTGGGCCGCGCCTACGAAAAAGGTGAAACCCAAGGTTTCATGAAAATCTGTGTTGACGCGGAAACCAAACAGATTCTGGGCGCTGCGATTCTTGGCAGCGGAGGCGATGAAGTCATTCACGTTCTGTTGGATGTCATGTACTCGAAGGCTCCCTACACGGTAATCCAGCGCGCAATGCACATTCATCCCACGGTTGCTGAATATCTACCAACTGTACTGGCCAAACTAGAACCTTTCGCATAGGAGAAACGAATCAATCCCAGGGCCGCCGCATGGACCATGAGCCTTTCCCAATGGCTGGCTGCCACGAGTTCCGGGCAGGCTACTCGGGATCGACTATGTTGGTAGGCGCATCCACTTCAACAGATCGATATATCTAGGGTCTTGCCAACGGCTCTACAACAACGGATCGATCTTTCAAGCTCGCATGCCTCTGTCACGCTGGTGATTCGGGCCGCGCGCTATTCATGTTCCCGCCATAGCGGAGAAAGTATGCGTAAACACGCTGGAACTCGAATCAATGGGAGTGAAGTTCCAATCACCGCTCGTACCGGAAGGTGCTCTGTCCCCGGTCGCATCATCTCCGGTCGAGTCGTCATTCGAAGTAGTAAATCGACTATGTTGACGTCCCCTGGGCGTTGAGACTGCGACCCGATAATGTTATTTTCGCCGCTGCACCTTCCGAACTTAACAACGGCCCAGCTGCGATAACGAGCGTCACGCCGGGATTGCTTGGTTCTCGCGTTTGGCTCGAGGATCATCCTTGCTAATGTAAAAAGGAAGTGAAGCTGCCATACAACGAGGTCAGCACTCGCTAACCTCGTTTCCGGGATGCGCCTCGTTATGCGGCTCTGGTCTGCGTGCTTAGTGTGCGGCCGAGGAAGTCCTTGATGGCACCAGCGATCTCCTGATGGTGTGTTTCGAGAGCGAAGTGTCCGGTGTCATAGAAACGTACCTCAGCGCTCGGGATGTCGCGTTTGAACGCTTCCGCACCTGGCGACAGAAAGAACGGATCGCTATTGCCCCATACCGCGAGCAGCGGCGGCCGTTTCGTGCGGAAATATTCCTGGAACTTCGGGTACAGGGCGACGTTGCTGGCGTAGTCCAAGAATAGGTCGAGCTGGATCTCGTCATTGCCGGGCCGAGCCAGCAGTGCGGAGTCGAGTTGGTAAGCTTCAGGCGCCACCTTGGTTTCGTCTTTGACACCGTAGAGGTATTGGGATTTAGTGGCCTCTGGTGTGAGGAAGTCGCGCAAGGCAGCGCGATTCTCGGGAGTTGGTTCCTTCCAGTACTTTTGGATGGGGTTCCAGCCGTGGCTAAGGCCTTCTTCGTAAACATTCCCGTTCTGCGAAATGATGGCGGTGATCCGATCCGGATGCCCTAGCGCCAAACGAAGCCCGACGGGAGCGCCGTAGTCGAAAACATAAATCGCATAGTGTTCGAGACCAATGGTCTGCGTGAAGGTGTCGATTGCCTTGACCAGATGTTCAAAGGTATATCGGAACTGCTTGCGATCAGGCACCTCGGAGAATCCGAAGCCCGGCAGGTCAGGCGCGACTACGTGGTAGCGGTCGGCCAAGGCTGGAATCAAGTTGCGGAACATGTGCGATGAGGTAGGGAAGCCGTGCAATAAGAGGATCGTGGGAGCGTTTTTAGGGCCGGCTTCGCGGTAAAAGATCTTGGAGCCGTCCACAATGGCGTGCTGATAGCTGGTCATACAGGTCTCCTTTAAACAGTCGTGCCGGCGGTACTGAGCAGCACACGTCAGCGACGTTGCGTGCATTCACAGCATCAGATGTGCTAACCGGTGAAATGATTCATTATCGGTGTTATAATTTAATCGGGGTCAAGAAAATGAAACCGGTTGATACCGTTCACGCTTCCGACTGGAAAGATGGATTTCTCGTCGTCGGCAACCATCTCGCTTTGGATTTCCTGAACACTCGCCCTATTCAAAACAACGAACCGACGGAACTACTCCCCGATTTCAGAGCGCTATTGCGCTGGTTTCAAGCAGCAGAGTTGATTAGTACTCGCGCCGCCGCCAGCCTTCAGCAGGAATGGGGGAAATCCGCCCGAGGTCGACGCACCGTGAAAGCGATGCGGGAATTAAGAGAGAAACTCAGGAAGGAAATCCTGGCTTGGGAGGGTGGGAGCGTCGTTCACAACTCCACAGTAGATGAACTCAATCGGCTGATGGCGGACTATCCGATGCGCACCAGGTTGAGGACTAAAGGCTCCGGCACGGAGTTGTGGTTCGAACCACGCCAACCGGAAGACCTGTTCGCTCCCCTTGCGCACAGCTCCGCGACATTGTTCGCCGACGTGGATCGCAGTCGTGTCCGCAAGTGTGCTCATTGTGTACTCCATTTTCTGGACACCAGCAAAAAAGGGACACGACGGTGGTGCAGCATGCAGGCATGTGGGAATCGTCTTAAGGTCGCAGCGTATGCGGCTCGTCAACGGATGCAGTCTCACAAATGATGACATGATCCCGACCTTTCTAAACTCAGTTCGGTGGATAGGCAAGAACGTGAAAGACTCGGTACCCTTGCCGAGTGGAGTTTGAACCCACGATTTCCACCCACGATTCTCGTGTCTCTCACGGCTTCTCAAGTACTTAGGCGGCCACTGAAGTCACTTAAGTTGTTTAAAACACAGCATAACGTAGCACCGAAAAGGCTGGCGTCGGCGGTTCAGCTCCGTCTCTAGCCACCATGTGTTCAATAAGTTAGAAGAAATTGTTAAGCTGCCTCAAAAGCAAAAACGCCGTCTATCGTGGGTGGAACCCCGCACTCGGCTAGGGACGCATGAAGTTCCATCTCATTGGATGTCATCGATTTGCAGCGATGTGACCCGTTGAAGAGCGCAGCCTTTCATCGATTTTGCGCTCTGAGCTTCTAACCACCTTAATTAATAATGATGTATCGGGAAAAGTTAATACCAGCGGCTTCGCGAATGCTTTGGAGAAATTTTGACTCGATGCAGATGCGTTTCGCGTCTGGATCTCACTCGGGTAGACCAACGCGGTGCAGGAGGTCTTGGAAACGCGAGTCGGAGCGGAGAGGGTCGAAGCCAGGCCGCAGCAGGACACCCGGATTAAATCGATCCTCGAAGCCTTTTTCGAGCCAATTCATGGCTTGATCCGCATCTCCGAGAGATGCATAGATCATGGCAATCTCCGAACTATTCGAATGACTAGGAATTGAGCGCTTCTTCAGATCGCTCAAAAGTTTTAACGCCTCGCTCTTCTTGCCGGATGCAGCATAGGCGCGAGCCAAATTTGCCATGCACGTCGGGCTACCATCAGAAAGCTGGACCGCTTTCCGCAATTCTGCGACCGCTTCGTCGTACATGTGTTTTCCGAGATACGCCTGCGCGAGTTGATTGTGTGCGAGGGCAAAATTAGCATCCATTTCGATCGTCTTGCGGCTCTGTCGTATGGATTCGTCATAGGAGTGCGCCAGGACGAGGAGTTCTGCCAAATCGGCGTTGATAATAAGAGATAGTGGATCCAATTCCTCCGCTCTTCTCATTTCTACAATTGCTTCATCATATCGACCCAAGAGACTCAGATGCCAGGCATACCAATGGTGAGCAGTTGCGTAGCTTGGACTCAGTTCAATCGCCCGCCGGAATTCTTTTCCGCCGGAGTCCAAATCCCAGTCGAACCCATCCAAGACGAATGCGAGCGAGTTGTGAGCTTCACCTTGCGCGCTGTCCAACTCCAGAGCTTTGATGGCCGCCGCCTTCGCTTTCGGCAGTGCCTCCTTGGAGGGCATGACTGCATACTGCCAGTCTCCCAACAGAGCATAGGTGTCGGCTAGGCCGGCATAAGCCTGGGCGTATTTCGGGTCCTCTTCGATTGCTTGGTTGAAATAAGCCAGTGCAACCTTCAAACCATCCGCGGTTCGCTTATTCCAGAAGTAGCGCCCTTTCAGATATGACTGGTAACCTTCCGGATTAACCGCGTTCGCCTTCTTTAACGCAGCCTGTTCTTGGGGAGTCACTTCGATCCGAATCTGTTCGGCAATCGCCCTAGCCACTTTTTTCTGGAGTGCTAACGTATCACGCAGATTGCCTTCATAACTCTCGGCCCACAAGTGCTTGTCGGCTGGCGCCTGGATCAACTGAGCCGTGATTCGGACCTGCTCGCCTGACCGCAGCACCGTGCCTTCCACAACAGCGTCTACGTTCAACTCGCGCGCGATCTCCGGGAGAGGCTTGCGCACTTGTTTATAAGCCATCACGGAGGTGCGGGAGATTACGCGTAAAGCCCTGATCTGTGCCAGATCGGTAATCAGTTCATCGGTCATTCCATCGGCGAAATAATCCTGCGAAGGATCGCCAGTGAGGTTGTCCAGCGGAAGCACGGCCAAAGATCGGATGCCCGTCGGCGCAGGGCCACGCGAACGAAATAGCCAGACAGCGAGAATCGCCAAACTCAGGACCAGGGCCAAGGCCAGGGCACCCATGATCCGATTCGCCGGCCACTGCCGGTGTTTGGGCTCAACGATCAATCCGGCGCCTTGAATCTGATGCCCAGTGCCTGTCCCAGGTATAGTTCCAGTCGCAGATTCTGGCTTTTTGATGCGGTCGTCTTCTGCGACAACCGACACCTCCGCAATGAAGCGATAGCCACGTTTTGGAAGAGTCTCGATATATCGCGGATTCTCAGCCGAGTCGCCTAACGCACTCCGGAGCTTCCCGATTGCGATGTTGACAGCTTGGTCGAAATCACCAAAACTCTCGTCCGCCCAGACTCGGCCGCGCAATTCCTCCCTCGTGACCACTTCCCCTGGGCGCTCTAGCAATATTTTCAGCAGCTTCATTGGTTGCTGCTGCACTCTGATTTTCGCACCCGCTTTGCGCACTTCGCCCGACTGGAGAGACACCTCATAGGTTCCGAATCGCACGACGGATGGTTGTCGCAGTGGTTCCATAGCGCACTTGGGCTTCGCATGGGAGTCTAGCATTTCTACAGACCCCAGTCCCAGGACCGAGCCAGCATATGTGCAGCACTAACTCTTTAGCCATCAATTAGTTGACAGCCAACGAGCCGGTTATGGAGCGAATAGCCTCTGTGAATTGACGGCTGACGACTGCTGCGTCAGATTGGGCCCAGATCACAAGATCAAAGGAGATTGTCATGACAAAAGTCATTGAGTTTTACATACCGAGGAACTTCCGAAAAACCTTGAAGTGCGCTCCTCAGCCGCAATGCGTAAAGGTCATCGAGTTTTGCTCGCAGATAAAGAAATCAGCCTAGCTGCGACCGGGTTTCGAACTGATTCGGGAGAACGCAAATGACGCGTTTTGGAGTTAGTGCACAAGGGATGGTCCCACTTGGGACTTCATCCTCACAGGACGATAAATCGTTGGCAGGGTTCGAAGAGTTGGCCATGCCCCTCTTCGATTCCCTTTACAACTTTGCGCGCTGGCTTGTGCGAAATCAGAGCGATGCCGAGGATCTCGTACAAGAGACTTATCGAAAAGCTCTACACAGTTTTGCATCGTTTCGGCCTGGCACCAATTTCCGAGGTTGGATATTTCGAATCCTAAAAAATAGCTTTCTCAGTTCACGCTCGGGTCTCGAGCGGAAGATGACCGTGGCGATGGAGTCGGAGCAGGACGGATCTGAGCTGGCAGCTGAGAGGGAGACTCCCGAAGCGATCCTAATTGAACGCTCGAACCGCCAACTGGTGCAGAGAGCGATCGATGAGTTGCCGGCGCACTACCGGGAGGTCCTCCTTCTTTGTGAAGTGGAGGAAATGTCCTACCAGCAGATCGCAGAAACATTGTCGATCCCGATTGGAACCGTCATGTCACGGCTCGCCAGGGCTCGAAGGGCAATTCGCGTGTCGTTCAAGAGCGGTCCCGAGGCGCACCACGTATCGAGAGGCGTGTTTCATCCCCAAGCGTACGAGAGGGGTTTGCGCTCAGTGTAGATGAAGGAGTGAATTAAGCGACGATCTACAGAAAGAGGAAAAGCGATGGCAACCACCACCCTAGCAGCAACTTTGAACACTCCACTGTCCGAACTGCGACCGGCCACAATGGATCGGATTCTGGTCATCGCGGACGATAGTGCCTTGCGGAAGGCTTTACAGCGGCTCTTTACTCTGGAACGGTATGAGGTCGAGGTCGTCACCGATAGCGTTACTGGGCTGGCGAGACTTCGTGAAAGACCATTCTCCGCAGTGATCCTCGACCTGCAGCGCCCAGGATCGTCGGGGTGGGACCTTTGCCGGAACATTGCGGATTCGATTTCCGGTCTCCCACTTGTCGTTCTTAGCGCAAGCCCCGATGTTGCCGACAAGGTCCTTCTCCTGGAAATGGGCGCCGACGATTACTTAACCATACCGTTCAGCCCCAGGGAACTTGTTGCGCGACTGCGCGCGCTAATGCGCCGTGCGTCACGGATCAGTCCGGAAAGCCTGTACGTCTTTGAGGATGTGATCGTTGATTTTTCCAAGACCGAGATCACTCGCGGCGGCGAGAAGGTCACGGTCACTGCAAAGGAATTCAAGACGCTGGAGTTCTTGGCAAAGAACGCCGAGCGCGTGATCTCGCGAGACGAACTTCTCAATGAAGTGTGGGGTTACCAGAACTACCCTTGTACTCGAACGGTGGACAACCACATCCTGAGGTTGCGGCAGAAGCTGGAGAGCGATCCTTCGCACCCGTCACAC
>JBKOUZ010000173.1:0-7714 GCA_046723715.1 Acidobacteriota bacterium
GTAATCGCGACGGGCAAAGCCTTTCCCGGGCGAAGCCGGCCACTGTGTGCTTATCCGAGGCACGCGCAATATAAGGGAGACGGGAATCCCGAAGACGCGAATTCCTTCGAGTGCCGTTGAGCGGGACGGATTCAGCCATGGATCAGTAAAACATGAAGGAGGAGGGGCAGAGATGAAGCACGTCGGAATAGCAATCATTCTTTTCGCAAGTCTTTGCTGTGCACAAGAGGCGGGCGGTTTTCAGCCCTCCTCAACCAACGTTTGGGGAGCAGAGTATCCGCAAGTTGACAGCGCCGGGAGAGTTCAGATTCGTGTGAAGGCTCCCGACGCTACGAAGGTCAGATTGAATTTCTGGAGCGGGCCGAAAGTGGACATGGAGAAACAGCAGGACGGATACTGGACCGTCACGACTCCACCGCTCGTTCCCGGCTTTCACTACTACACGCTGATCATCGATGGCATGGAAGTCAGCGATCTCAACACGCATGCGTTCTTCGGCGGAACCAAGGAAGCGAGTGGGGTCGAGGTTCCGGAGCCGGGTTCGACCTATTACTCGATTCAGGATGTGCCCCACGGCCAAGTCCGGGAGGTCTGGTACAACTCGAAGGTAACGGGTAGCTGGCGGCACGCGCTGGTCTATCTGCCGCCGAACTACGATACACAGACGAAAGACCGCTATCCGGTGCTCTATTTGCAACACGGCGCCGGTGAGGACGAGACCGGCTGGATTCGCCAAGGCAATGCCAATTTCACCCTCGACAATCTGATAGCAGCCAAGAGTTGCAAGCCGATGATCGTCGTGATGGCCTACGGCTATGCCAAACGCGCCGGCCAAAATTTGTCCGATCTGACCGGAAAACCGTTTGGCTCTCCCGAAATGCTGAAGGCGATGCAGGAAATGGCTGCATCATTCGAAGACGATGTGACGCAGGCCCTGATTCCGTACATTGATTCAACCTTCCGCACACTATCCGATCGCGATCATCGCGCTATGGCTGGCCTGTCCATGGGAGGAATGCAGACGTTCCAGACCACGCTCAATCATCTCGATCTTTTTTCTTACATTGGCGGATTCAGTGGAGCGGGAGGAATGCTCGTACTTGGCGATCGCAAACTGGATCCCAAGACCGATTACAACGGAGTTTTCGCTGATCCGCCGGCATTCGCCAAGAAGGTGCACCTGCTCTGGCTCGGGGTCGGAACCGCAGAACCGGAGAGAATGCGCGCAGGACTCCAGCGCCTGCACAATTCGCTGCTCGAAGCAAACATTGAGCACGTCTTCTACCAATCACCGGGCACCGACCATGAGTGGCAGACCTGGCGTCGCGATCTGAACGATTTCGCTCCGAGGCTCTTCTAGAAGGCGAAGTCTCGGTCTTTTGGTAGGCAATATTGAACATTGATTCATTCGGTTCTTCCAGAGGTGGCCACCTAACTCAATGGCAGAACTATCTGAAGTGGACATCTCGAAAAGGCCGAGCGCAACTTGAAGCCTACGTCGAAAATGATTTCGGGCACATTCCCCCAGGGCAACTTCGTCCGACGTCTGTGGCTACTGCAAGGTGCCTTCACAGTTGGATTTCAACGGTACTGACAGCCCGTTCTTGATCCTTTACGGAGTTCTTCGACCCGGCTTACCAGACCCAAATCGGACCCAGATTTCTGATCATCCCCAATCAAGACTTGAAGACCGGCTCGGTAGTTGCCGCTCGCACGTCGTAGAACAAATGGCGCTGAAGATAGAAGGCCACGTTGACCACTGCGATCATCACGTGCATCGACAGTCCGAGTGAGAGCACTCATAGGCGCTTTGAACTCCCGGTTACAATTTGTGCATATAGCAAACCAACCAACGCGTTCCGATGATCCCTGGCCTGGCCGTCAAGCTGCTTTGGCAGGATTTCGCATCGTGAGATCTATCGCGCTCTGTGCAATGTTGACCAGTTTCGCCGCAACACATCATCGATCATGGTCTTCTAGGGTCTCCCGAACTTTCGGCAGTCCTGTGCCGCCTCAAGGTTCAGGTTTAGTGGCTTGCACATAGGTGCGACGGAGATGCGTAGGAGAGAAGGTGTTCATCATGGCTACGAATCTCAGCACTTGCCATCCGGGCGATGGCATTGAAGTATTGAATCGATTGCCCGGATTAGCGGAACCTCTGCTGCAAATCGACTTGGATCGTGAGTTGCAGCAACTCCGGCGAGAAGACTCTTGGGGGCGCGAGACTGGGCGGAGTTCCAAGACGCTCGCGAAATATCCTGATTTCCGAATCGTTCTGATTCTGATGAAAAGCGGTACACGAATGCGGCAGCACAGAGCAGAGGGAAGGATATCCATTCAGCAGTTGAAGGGACGAGTCCGGGTACATCTGACTGATCGAAAGGTAGATGTGTCGGCAGGCCATTTGTTGGCGCTCGACTGCGGAGTATTACATGATGTCGAAGCGCTGGAAGAGAGTGCTTTGCTGTTGACCATCTCTTGGCGAAGAGAGAAAACCGGCTCTGAATCCTTTTCATCCAATCAGCGGCTGCTAGACGAAGAAGCCGTGTCGCGAATGGACGATGAAGGCGGCGCTCCTGACGTGGCCAGTCGACCACAACCGTCACTGTCGGAGCTAAACGCAAACTCGAGTTTGAAAGGCGAGCGATGAGGCGAACCGTTTTCCTGGCGGCAATGAGCTTGATGTGCGTGCTGAGCGTGAGCGCCCAACAACATAGCCTCGACACACAGAAGTCCTCGTTAACGATTCACGTCGGCAAGACGGGACTATTTTCAGGGCTGGGGCACGAGCACGAAGTGCACGCACCAATTCACAGCGGCACGGCAGACACAGGCTCGCATCCTGCGGTTGAAATACACGTGGATGCGCGTGCGCTCCGCGTGATCGACAAGGGCGAATCCGAGAAAGATCGCGCCGAAGTGCAGAAGACGATGCTAGGGCCGGAAGTTCTCGATAGCGAGCATCATCAGGAGATCGTGTTCAAATCCACAGGCGCGGAACCTGCCGGCCAGGGGCGGTGGACGCTGCATGGGAATCTGACGCTGCACGGGCAGACGCGGCCGGTCACGGTGCACGTTGCGCTAAAGGACGGGCGTTACACGGGCGAGACCATCGTGAAGCAGACCGATTTCGAGATCAAGCCTCCCGGAAAAGCGGGCGTCAGAGCCAAAGACGAAGTGAGAATTGAATTCGACGTCCAGCTGGCGTCGTAAGGCGTGAGGGCGGGTGACCCTACTCTAATAACGGAGATGAAAGAATGGCTGCCAGAGAAATTCCGATCGTCGGTTACGAATCCAAGTTGTTGAGCAGAGTTGAGGTGGCGGAAGGTACGATGGCCTTTCACTTCGAGAAGCCACCCGGATTCAAGTTCAAGGCAGGGCAGTTTGCCGATGTGACACTCGCCGATCCGCCGGAAACTGATGGCGAGGGGAACACGCGCACTTTTTCGATCGCGAGTTCTCCATTCGAAAACGAGTTAGTCTTCACCACCCGGATGCGGGACACTGCTTTCAAGCGCTCGCTGAAGAAAGTGCCACTGGCCACGGAAGTGAAAATAAGTTCAGCCGCAGGCTCTTTCACCCTACACAAGAATCGTGCGAAGCCGGCCTCGCCGGCGGGATCGGAATCACACCTTTTCTCAGCATCGTGCGGCAAGCCCATCACGACCGCCTCCCGCACAAGTTGTATCTTTTCTATTCCAATCGGCGGCCCGAAGACGCACCTTTCCTGGATGCTCTGCAGAACCTGGAGAAGACGAATCCCAACTTCAGCTTGATCTGCACAATGACAGAAATGTCAAAGTCCAAAAAGGAATGGAAAGGCGAGACAGTTCCGATAGACCAAGAGATGCTGTCCAGGCATTTGGCCATCCTACAAGGCCCCATCTATTACAGTGCCGGACCGCCTGCCATGGTAGCCGGCATGAAAGAGATGCTTGTGAGCGCGGGCATTGACGAGGACGACATCCGAACGGAAGATTTTGCCGGATACTGAGCGGGAGAGGATGTTGGTCGGGCATGACAAAAAGGAAGGGTTTTTTAAGGTGAGCAGCATGCTGACAAATAAGCCCAAGACAAAACTCCTAGTGGACGGTGGAGATCCCGAGGAAACCCTCCGAATTAAGAGCTTGATCGGGTTTGTCGATGGGCAGACCACCAATCCATCTCTGATCGCAAACAATCCGGAGATTCAAAGGCGCTTCGCAGCCGGTCACCAGTTGAGTGAGCAAGAGGAAACAAACGCATACAAGAAGATTGTGCAAAGCATCGCGCCACTTGTGGGAGATGCAGGCGTGTCCATTGAGGTATTCGCAGATCTTGATAGCCGAGCCGAGGAGATGTTCGCCCAAGGTCAGGAAATGTTCACATGGATTCCCAATGCCTATGTGAAATATCCGTGCACCCACGAGGGTTTGCGGGCCGCAGAAATGTCGGTGCAAAAGAGTATTCGGGTCAATATGACTCTGTGCTTTTCGCAAGAGCAGGCCGCTGCCGTATATGCCGCAACACGGGGATCGAAGGAGCCAGTGTATGTATCACCATTTGTCGGCCGACTCGACGATCAAGGCGAAGACGGCATGGACCTTGTCCGAAATATCAAGCAAATGTACTCAACCAGCGATGGCCATGTGCATGTCTTGGCCGCAAGCATACGCACCATCAACCATTTGCTTTTTTCCTTCGCTCTAGGTGCTGAGCTTGCCACCGTGCCGAGCAAGGTACTACAGGAATGGGCAGCAACAGGTTTTCCTATGCCTGACAAGGATTTCACGTACAAAGCGATCGACGCGAAGGGCAAGGGCCTGAAACCTATCCCGTATAAAGAGCTGGAGTTGGACCAACCGTGGGAGAGCTTCGACCTTGCACACGAACTCACAACCAAGGGGATTCTGAAATTTGTGGCTGACTATCGGAGCACTCTGAAACGATCCGCATAGCGGATCGAGCCGCCTTTCTATGAACCCACCAGCACTGCCTCCGCTTCATCGCTCGGGACTGCTGTCGGTTTTACTCCAAACCAGATTGAATAGAGTGCAGGCAGGAAGATGAGGGTCAGCACCGTACCCACGGCAGTACCCCCAATCAGTGTGTACGCCATCGATCCCCAGAAGACCGAGAAGGTCAGGGGAATGAAAGCCAACACGGCTGCGAGAGCCGTAAGGACCACCGGACGTGATCGCTGTACAGTCGCCTCGACGACAGCATGATAACTATCAAGCCCTTCCTCCTGATTTGTTTTAATTTGACCGATGAGGATCAGCGTATTGCGCATCAGGATGCCAGCTAACGCGATCAGTCCGAGGATCGCATTGAACCCAAATGGTTGATGGAAGAGGAGCAACATTGGAACGACACCCGCGAGACCTAGAGGCGCCGTAAGAACCACCATGAACATCGCGGAGAATGATCGCACCTGGAAAATGATCACCGTGAGCATCAGCACGATCATCGCGGGAAACACGACTGAAAGTGCCCGGTTCGCTTTTCCAGACTCTTCGATATTGCCGCCGGTTTCGATCCTGTAGCCCTCGGGCAGTTTGGCGATAATCGGATGAATCGCCTTTTCAATCTCCATAGAGACTTGCGGCGGTTGAAGTGATTCGTCGATGTCACTCTCTACCGTAATGGTCGGCATGCGATCACGGCGTTTGAGGATCGGTTCCTCAGGACGAATTTCGACATGACCGACTTGGCTCAGTGGAACAGCCTTCCCCCAATGATTCATCAGAGTCATGTCGTTCAGCTTGCTTGGATCGAGGCGGTCTGTTCCCGCACTTCGAGCGACTACCTCTGCCGTTCGGATATCTTCACGGACCTGCGTCACCGGCGCACCGGTCAGAAGAAATTGGATCTGCTCGGCAGCCTCGTGAGAGGAAAGGCCAATCAGTTGTAGCCGAGCTTGGTCGAGGACAAAATGCACCGTCGGCGCGCGTTCACCCCAGTCCTGGTTTACCTGTCGAGTGTGGGGATTTTTCAGCATTGCAGCCTGTACCTCTGCGGCAATTGTGCGATCCTTTTCCAGGTCGGGGCCTGTGACGCGAAACTCCACAGGCCACGGTGTATATGGTCCAAAAACTAGCTGCGACGCGCGCACACGTGCTTCAGGCGCGAGGCCCTGCTCAACCCGTTCACGCAGCCTGAGCTTCAGACGGTCGCGAGCCTCCTCATTGGCCGTTAGAACAATGATCTTTGCGAAATTGGGGTTCGGGAGTTCTGGATTGTACGAAAAGAAGAAGCGCGGAGCGCCCGCCCCAACGTAAGCCGTAACAATCTTTGCTTCGGGTTGCAACCGCAGCCACTCCTCGACTTTTTTAGAACTCGCGTTGGTGGCTTCTATGCTGGTGCCTTGTGGCATTGTCACCTCTACCAAGAGTTCAGGCCGATCGGATTGAGGGAAGAACTGCTTCTTGACGAGTCCCATACCTGCAAGGGCGACAAGAAAGAGGCCCAGAACAATGCACGCAACCAAAACCTTCCGGCGGACTGCCCAGGCGATTAGTCGGCGGAGCTTCTCGTAGCCGGGTGTCGCATAGATGGCTGCATGGCCGCCAGACAGCGCTTTAATCTCCGGTAACATCTCCACGCCAAGATAAGGAGTGAAGGTTACCGCAACAACCCACGAGGTGAGCAGTGCAAAACTCACTACCCAGAAGATGTTTCCCGCATACTCGCCAGCGCTCGATCGAGCGAACCCCACTGGAAGCGTGATTGCGCAAATGAATCGAGAGCTCATAAATGTTCCAAAGGGTTCTAACCCAAGAATCGACAGCGGCGGAGGTGTTCGCATCAATGATCCCTTGAGAACAGCGCTTACACTTTGGCCCCCGAGCTTGACAATGATTTCTGCGGCTTTATGTAGTTCTACCCAAGTCAAGGCGCAATTGTTTGGAGAAAAACAGGCCAGTACTGGCATTCGATTAACGTCGCGCAATGGCATCGTAGCTGGCCGCCTGGCATTCCATGAATGCCGACACTGACAGCAAGAAGAGTGTTCGCGTGTTCTCTATCGCTTTTCCGCCCCGAGGCTACAGCATCGTCGAGTTTACGCACCGAGCGTCTCCGAGACCACGCAAGATTATTGCCTCAGTTGCTCTGCCCCTTCTGTGATGAAGGTCACGCTCAGATTGTCGAAACCATGCCCCCGGTTTAGGCTCATCAAGGATCGATTTCCTGTGTCTGATTCCGTCGTGATCATCGGGATGCAGCTCACTCGTACCGTGCCGCACTACTGGCAACGTACACGCCGTTGGTGGTAAGTCATTGTAGATGCATGCTTTACAATTGACGCGAACGCTTGGCTGGGAAAGGATCGGACAAGCCTCTGCATGTCAGACTGATGCCGACCTCACGGCTGAATTGAAGCGCGCTCTCTCGTTCATCCATCACGAGAAGATGGCCGACGAGACACCCTCAAGGAGGGCGCGCGGCGATGAAAAGGCCGAAGATCCACCCAACAAAGTGGCTGACCGATCCACACACTCGGCTTGCGCCGGGCATCGCCCGAACCGGGAAGAGTATCAGCATCTCTGCAAGCGCAATTCGACGCACATTGCAAGAAGGTACACTCTGGTCGATGAGTGGAGTCGAGAAGAGGCGCAGTGGCTTTAGCCTCCCGGTGGCAGTTGGTCAGGTTTTCACCTGGCCGCCTCAGTCCGGTTTGACGTTGTTCTGTTTCCTCTTCCCGCTCATCGAACTGGACAGGCACATTTCATGC
>JBKOUZ010000170.1:0-49859 GCA_046723715.1 Acidobacteriota bacterium
GTCTTAAGCCCTTGATTTGCAGGGCCATGGGGCTATCGTCAACCCTTGTGGACTCCTCGCTTCGGTTTCCAGCGACTCTGAACCGGGGCGGTTGATGAATCTTCTTGCGTTGACATTAAAGTTCTCCGGACGTTAGACTTAACAGTTTTTAGAGCCCTCATTTTCCGGTCTATCGACAACAGCACCAGCACATGGATCAGACGCTGCACCAACTAGGCGAATTACTGCTCGGAGCAGTGCCGACGGTAATTCTGCTGGCGTTGCTCTACGTCTTATATAAGGCAATCGTGCATCAGCCGCTCCAGCGCGTCCTGGCGGAACGACGCAGCAAGACCGAAGGAGCCATCGAGAAATCCAAGGCAGACATTGCGGCGGCGGATGCCCGCACCTCCGAGTACGAGCAGCGCCTGCGCGAGGCCCGAGCGGCAGTCTTTCGAGCCCAAGAGGCACGCAGGCAGGCAGCGATCCAGGCCAGAGCCCATGCCGTTAGCGCGGCGCGCGGCCAGGCTCAGGCACAGGTCCAGGCGGCAAAGGCAGATATCGAGAAGGACCGGGCCGCGGCCGAACAGGGCTTGCAGGGCCAAGCGGCCGCTTTGGCCCAGGAAATTGTGCGCCGGGTTTTGCAGCCGGCGGGGGTGGTGCGTTGATGACTGGCAGCAAGACAGTCTCGCGGGCGCTGATAGCGTTGCTGCTGGTTTTGGGCTGCGCCGGCTTGGTCCTGGCGCGCGGCCAGCAGGCCTCCGATGCTGCTCTGAAGCAAACCAGCGATATGTCCCCCACGCGGGCGACCCCTGGACAAGAATTGGCGCACGAAAGCCGCGAAGCCGCGGGTGAAGAAAAGGACGAGATGGAGGAGTTTAAGCACTCGGCCTCGGTCCGACTGATCTCGCGTCTGACCGGACTCAACCTCCAGCAGTCTTATTGGCTCAGCGTGGTACTCAATTTCGCGGTCATTGCCGGGGTATTTATCTGGGCTGGACGCAAGTATTTGCCCAGTATGTTCCGCGACCGTACGGTGGCGATTCAGAAGGCCATGCAGGAGGCGCAAAAGGCGAGCGAGGAGGCACGCCGCAAGCTGGCCGAAATTGAATCGAGATTGCAGAAGTTGGATGTCGAGATTGGAATGATGCGGGACGCTGCCGATAAAGAAGGCGCCGCGGAAGAAGCTCGCATCCAGGCGGCTGCGGAAGAGGACGCTCGCAAGATCGTGGCAAGCGCGGAGCAGGAGATTGCCGCTGCAGCCAAAGCCGCCCGCCGCCAGTTGACCGCCCACGCGGCGGATCTTGCGGTAGGGCTTGCCGCGAAACAGATTCGGGTGGATGCCGCAACCGATCAGGCACTGGTGAGGGACTTTGCGGCGCAGCTAGGATCGCCGCCGGACAAGTCAGGAAAGGACGGAAACTAAGCCGATGGCTTCCGTCGCCAGCACATACGCTCGAGCCTTTGCAGATGTGGTCTTCGCGGCCCACCTTGATGCTGCCCGCGCCATCGGCGGATTGCGCCAGATTGCGGCGCTCTGTGAGCAGAGTCCCGACTTAAGGCGTGTGTGGGAGAATCCCGCGGTTCCCGCCGTGCAGAAACGGAACTTGCTGGACGTGATTGTGCAGCGGGACGCCATCGACCGGCCGGTGCGAAATCTGATCGCGGTCTTAATCGATCATCGGCGCCTGATTCTTCTGCCGAGGATTATTGACCAACTGGAAAAAGAACTCGATGCTCGCATGGGATTCACCGAAGCGCAGATTTCAAGCGCCCGCGAACTTGGTGACAGCGAAAAACGTACTCTTGAGTCGCAGATCGCCAAAGTGACAGGCAAGAAAGTCCGTGCGCAATACGGATTAGATGCGTCGTTGCTGGGCGGCGCAGTGGTTCGTATCGGCAGCACGATTTACGACGGCTCAGTAAAGGGCCAGTTGGAGAGAATCAAGGAAGCTATCAGCTCTTAGCTATTAGCCCTTAGCTTGAATCTGTAAGGGCAGCAATAAAGTTAAGAGCGAAGAGCTAAAGGCTAAGAGCTGATTTTATGGCACAAATCAAAGCAGACGAAATCACGAAGCTGATCCGCGAGCAAATCGAGAACTATGAATCGTCGATCTCGGTGGACGAGACGGGCACCGTCATCACCCTGGGCGACGGCATCGCGCGCGTGTATGGCCTCGACAAAGTGATGGCCGGCGAACTGTTGTCGTTCCCGCACGGTGTGGCAGGGATTGCCATGAACCTGGAGGAAGACCAGGTGGGCGTGGTGCTGCTCGGCGAGTACACCGAAATCAAGGAAGGCGACGAGGTCAAGCGCACCGGGCGCATCATGAGCGTGCCCGTAGGCGACGCCATGATCGGGCGAGTGGTGAACTCGCTCGGCCAGCCCATCGACGACAAAGGGCCCATTTCAAGCGACAAGTTTATTCCGCTCGAACGACTTGCCCCTGGTGTGATTGACCGTCAACCAGTGCGCGAGCCCATGGCGACTGGACTGAAGGCCATCGACAGCATGATCCCGATTGGCCGGGGCCAGCGCGAACTCATCATCGGGGACCGCCAGACAGGAAAGACCGCCGTTGCGCTCGACACCATCATCAACAGCAAGGGCAACGATCTGATTTGCATCTACAACGCGATCGGGCAAAAGCGGTCCTCGATTGCACAGGTCGTAAAGATTCTCGAAGATGCGGGCGCGATGGAGTACACGATCGTGGTGGCCGCTTCCGCCTCCGAGCCAGCGCCCATGCAATACATCTCGCCCTACGCGGCATGCGCCATGGGCGAGCACTTCCGCGACACCAAACGTCATGCCCTGGTGATCTACGACGATCTCTCGAAGCACGCGGCCTCCTATCGTGAAATTTCGCTACTGCTGCGGCGCCCGCCGGGACGCGAGGCCTATCCCGGTGACGTGTTTTATCTCCACTCGCGCCTGCTGGAGCGTGCTGCCAAGTTGAGCGACAAAAATGGCGGGGGATCTCTGACGGCGCTGCCCGTCATCGAAACGCAGGCCGGCGATGTTTCCGCCTACATTCCGACGAACGTTATCTCGATTACCGACGGCCAGATCTATCTTGAGACTGACTTGTTCAACCAGGGCGTGCGTCCGGCTGTGAACGTCGGCTTGTCGGTGAGCCGCGTCGGCGGCAGTGCCCAGATCAAGGCGATGCGTCAGGTCGCCGGCACGTTGAAGCTGGAACTGGCGCAATACCGCGAATTGGCAGCATTCGCCCAGTTTGGCAGCGATCTCGACAAAGCAACGCAAGCCCAGTTGAATCGTGGCCAGCGCCTGGTCGAATTGCTGAAGCAAAAGCAATTCTCGCCGCTACCTTTCTCCAAGCAGATACTGATCATCATGGCGGGTACAAGCGGATTTCTGGATGACATGCCGGTCGATCAGGTGCGTGAATTCGAGGCCGAATTGTATAAGTACGTGGACTCGACCAATCCGGGCATCTTGCGCGCGATCATGGAAAAGAAAGTGCTCGATGACCAACTGAAATCGCAGTTGCAGGCCGTGATTAAAGAAGCGAAGCAGCAGTTCGCATCGCAAAGGGAAGCAGTGGCAAAGTAATTGTAGAGACGTAGCTTGCTACGTCTCTTCTGGACACGCAGTGAGGGCGGGACGTAACCGGTTACGTCTCTACGAAAATGGCTAACATTCTCGACATCCGGCGCCGCATCCGCAGCGTCATCAACACGCGGCAGATCACCAAGGCCATGAAAATGGTCTCGGCGGCCAAGTTGCGCCGTGCTCAGGAGCGCGCCCTCGCCGCCCGCCCGTATGCACAGATGTTGACCAACGTCCTGAAATCGCTGGTTGCGCGTGCCGAGATCTATGATCCGGAAACCGGTGAACCGAAGAATCCTTTATTGGCGCAGCGCCAGGAAAAAAACATTCTCCTGATCGTGGTGACCGGAGACAAAGGTCTCGCTGGCGCATTCAGCGCCAATATCACGAAAGCTGCCATGCGCTTTCTGAATTCGAAAGCGGGCAAGAATATCGATATCGAAGCGGTCGGCCGCAAGGGGCGCGATTTTCTCCGCAGGCGCTATCCTGCCGCCAAAGTGCAAACACGGAGTTTGGCGGATCTGGCAGAGTCAATTGAGGCGGAGCCGGAGGAGGGAGAGCGGACGGCCGAGATCCAGATTAGCGGAGAGCATGCCGGCGTTCTGGGGAAAGTGGAATTTGCTCAGGCGTCAGCGCTTGCCCGCAACGTGATCGCTCGTTACACGCGGGAAGAGATTGACGCCGTTTACATCGTATTCAATGAGTTCAAATCGGTCATTGCGCAGCGCTTGATTGTCGAGCAAATCCTTCCCATCGAACAGATCGGAGAGCAGGCGGTCCGCTTGGCCGAAGAGCGCACCGAAGAAGACAAAAAGAAAGCGCAAGAAGCGGCAATCAGCGCCGGCGTCGGAATGCGCGTGCCCGAGGACGGCGGAGAGCCCGCAACGCAGTTCGGCACGGCGCAGGTAGATTATATCTACGAGCAAACGCCCGAGGAGCTGTTTCGCGCGCTGCTGCCAAAGTACGTGAGCATCCAGATTTTTCGTGCGCTGATGGAGTCCGTAGCTGCAGAACACGCAGCTCGGATGACCGCCATGGATTCGGCGACTAACAACGCCACTGACATGATCGATTCGCTGACGTTGCTGATGAACCGCGTCCGTCAGGCGAAAATCACGAAGGAGATCATCGAGATCGTCAGCGGCGCAGCAGCGATGTAGAGACGTTGCTTGCAACGTCTGTTTTCGACCCCTTTGTCGCACGGCACAAGAACGAGTTACGGCTCTACGAGAAGACATATGGCTCAAAATATAGGACATGTAATCCAAATCGCAGGCCCTGCGGTAGACGTGCAGTTCGGAGAGGGCCATCTGCCGCCGATCTATGAAGCTGTACAAGTGGTGAGTGACGGATTCGATGTCCCCACCCCAATCAAGGTGACTCTCGAAGTGCAGCAGCACTTGGGAGAAGGCCGCGTCCGCTGCATCGCCATGGAAGCCACCGAAGGCATGGTTCGAGGGATGAAGGCCATCGACCAGGGTGGGCCGATTTCCGTGCCGGTGGGCCGCGGCACGTTGGGGCGCGTGATGAACGTTATCGGCGAACCGGTCGATCAACTCGGTGCAATCGACTACAAAGAAAGAAAACCGATTCACCGCATGGCTCCCGCCTTCGACGAGCAGGCCACCACCGCTGAGATGTTTGAAACCGGTGTGAAGGTCATTGATCTCATCCAGCCGTTCTTGAAGGGCGGCAAGATCGGATTGTTCGGCGGCGCCGGCGTCGGCAAGACCGTCGTCATTATGGAATTGATCAACAACGTTGCCAAGCAACACGGCGGCTACTCCGTCTTTGCGGGTGTGGGCGAGCGTACGCGCGAAGGCAACGATTTGTGGCTGGAGATGACGGAGTCGGGCGTCATCAAGCCCGGCAAGCCCGCTGAATCCAAGGCCGCGCTCATCTATGGCCAGATGACGGAGCCCCCAGGGGCGCGGCTGCGCGTGGCCCTCACCGGATTGACCGTGGCCGAGTACTTCCGCGACGCGGAAGGTGCCGATACACTGCTCTTCATCGACAATATCTTCCGATTCACGCAGGCTGGTTCTGAAGTCTCGGCGCTGCTTGGCCGCATGCCCAGCGCTGTGGGATACCAGCCCAACCTGGCGACCGAGATGGGCGAACTGCAGGAGCGAATCACCTCTACCAAGAAGGGTTCCGTCACGTCCGTGCAGGCGATTTACGTACCCGCTGACGACTTGACCGATCCCGCTCCCGCTACCACTTTTGCTCACCTCGATGCGACCACCGTGCTGTCCCGCGCCTTGACCGAGATCGGAATCTATCCCGCCGTGGATCCACTAGGTTCGACCTCGCGCATTCTCGATCCCCGCATCGTCGGCCAGGAGCACTACGATGTGGCGCAGTCGGTCAAGAAGACGCTGCAGACCTACAAAGATTTGCAGGACATCATCGCCATTCTCGGAATCGACGAACTCAGCGAAGACCAGAAGCTGACCGTGGCGCGCGCGAGGAAGATTCAACGCTTCCTGTCGCAGCCATTCCACGTAGCCGAGCAGTTCACTGGCGCGCAGGGACGCTATGTCAAGATCGCCGATACAGTGAAAGGTTTCAAAGCCATCGTAGAAGGCAAGTACGACGACATCCCCGAGCAGGCCTTTTATATGAAGGGCCCCATCGAGGAAGTGCTGGAAGCCGCGGAGAAGATGAAAGCCGCAGCGTAGCGACGTAGCTTGCTACGTCTCTTTCTACGCCCCTGGCCCATGGTTTGGAATCCCGAGACGTAGCCAGCTACGCCTCTACGACAAAGCGAAAGTGATGGGATGGCCGATACTTTCCAACTCGAAATCGTCACGCCGGAAAAGAAGGTGGTGGATACGGCAGCCGAAGAAGTTCAGATTCCCGGCAAGAACGGCTATCTGGGCGTGCTGCCCGGCCATGCTCCATTAATTACTGAACTATCCGTCGGAGAAATCAAGTATCGCGAGAATGCCACCGAACAAAAGCTCGCGGTGGCGTGGGGATTTGCAGAGGTCCTGCCGAATAAGGTCACCATACTTGCGGAAACGGCTGAGCGGCCCTTCGAAATCAATGTTGAACGCGCGCGCAAAGCCAAAGAGCGCGCAGAACAGCGACTCATGAGCGGTGACACTTCGGTGGACGTCGATCGTGCTCTCGATGCGCTGCACCGCGCCGAAACCCGTCTCGACGTTGCGCAACAAGGCCGGTAGCTGCCACTACTTCGCTGGCGTAATCGTTATATTGCGGAACGCGACGTGTCCGGCCTCGCTGCCTTGAAGGTAGATTGGTCCGGGCTGCCCTTCGTGACTATCCAAAGCGCCGCCGGTGATACCCGGAATTTCTTGCTTATCAATGATGGTCTGCCCGTTCTGCACGACGGTGACCATCCGGCCGACCAGCGTGATGTCATAGCTCTGCCACTCTCCCGGCTTACGTGGTTGCGCCGGAGACGGAGCGATAAAGCCGTAGATCCCGCCTGTGCGCATGGATTGCGCCTCCGGTTCAGGGTCATCCTCGATCTGGAGTTCGTACCGGCCGCGAAGGTAGACTCCGCTGTTGGATCCCTTCCCACAGTTAAATTCGAGATGCAACTTGAAATCCTGGAACTTGGCAGTCGTAATGAGTTCAGGGCCGCGTCCGGGAGTGACCAGCGTTCCGTCTTCGACCTTCCATTTTGCGGTCGCATTTGGATCGCTTGGCGTCCATCCGCTCAGATCCTTGCCGTTGAAAAGCTTGATTGTTTTGCCCCACTTCGGCTCGCCGGTTCTTTTGAGGTCCGGCGCTCGTTCGCCCATCCACTGCCACTGTGTTCCGTCAGGCCCGGTCGTGGTCCCGACGAGCTTGTCCCCGCTCAGCTTGCCTTCGAAGACCATGTCATCTTTTCTATCTTCCTCCTCTTTGGGCGAAACGAAAATGATCTGGTCATTTGCAATTTCAATCTTCGGAAGCGGACGCGCGTGGCCCCAACGACTCACCATTCGGGCTCTGAACTGCCCATCTTCGTGCGTTATTTCCAACCAGGATGGCGCTTCGCGAACTGGAGTTTTGAGGGTCAGATCCCATCGACCCAGAAACGATTGAGTAGAAGAGTCAGCCCCGGAAGACTTGGGGTTGGCCGAGTACGTCCGCATAGAAATCATCACTATCAAAGTCGCTAATGCGAGCACGCTTCGACGAATATTCATAAATCTGTGAGTCCTGTCTCCGGGGTAGTTTACCGCAGTAATGTTTTACTTCGCCGTTAGAACCGTTCTCAAGCGAGTGGTGCGATTGGCTTTTCACCTTATACAATTGGCCCCACCCGCGAGGTTGAGGAGATGGCTTCATGAACCGTCATTCAGGATTGAGTCTTATGTGTTTCTTCCTTTTTTCCCCGCTAGTAGATGCACAGCAGACGAAGCCTGTAAGCTCACCGCCGCAAACACCGCCCCCGGCGCTCGTCACGCCGGAAGTTCACTCTGACAACAGCGTGACTGTCCGTTTCCGCGCTGAAAACGCGCAGGAGGTTAAACTCGCGCGCGAAGGTGCGGACCCCGTTCCCCTGCAGAAAGACGACTCCGGCGTCTGGACGGTGAATACCCCGCCCCTTTCTCCCGATTATTACGGTTACTCGATCATCGTCGATGGCCAGCGAAACATTGACCCCTACAATCACCTGCTCAAGCCGAATCTGCTTTCGACCGAGAACATGGTGCACGTGCAGGGTCCGCCATCATTGCCGTGGGAATTGAACAACGTGGCGCACGGTGAAATTCATCATCATTTCTACCGCTCTACAGTAGCCAACGACGATCGTGATTACTACGTCTACACGCCGCCGAATTACGATCCCAAGTCGAAGACTACTTATCCCGTGCTCTACCTGCTTCACGGATACAGTGATGATGCCAGCGGCTGGACGGCCGTGGGCCGCGCCAATGTCATCCTTGACAACCTGATTGCGCAGGGAAAAGCCAAGCCTATGATCGTCGTTATGCCGCTCGGCTACGGCACTATGCAGATGCTTACCGTTGGCTGGGGAGTCTGGAATCGTCAGGAGATCAGGGACGAAAATTTCTCCAAGTTTCGCGAAGCGCTGCTTACGGAAGTGATGCCGAAAGTGGAAAGCGAATACCACATTGTCAAAGACCGCAACTCGCACGCGATTGCCGGACTATCGATGGGCGGGTCGGAATCGCTGCTCACCGGTCTCAATAATCTCGACAAGTTTGCCTGGATTGGTGCCTTCAGCTCGGGAGGACTTCCGGAGCCGTTCGACAAAGATTTTCCGGGTCTCGATGGAAAGGCGAGTCCGCCCATACGGCTACTCTGGGTTGCTTGTGGAACCGAAGATCGGCTTATTACCATGAATCGCAATTTCCGCGAGTGGTTGAAGGCAAAAGGAATTCAGCACACCGATATCGAAACCCCCGGAATGCATACTTGGATGGTATGGCGCAGGAACCTGTCCGAGTTCGCCCCACTCCTGTTCCGCTGAGTTCGCGGCCCGATGTGTTGTGTAGCCCCTCGTCCGAGCTGGCGCGCCGGGGCAACGGCGAGGCCCGCTATCAACACGTCGCTTCGCTCCGGGGAAGACGACGCGTCGGCCCTACTAGCTACGGCACATTGACGTGATTGCGCGTTTCCGCTGGGACATACTTGACGGCGGCGGTCCGTTCGAGCTTGTCCCATGCGAACTTGCGGCCTTCGAGAGCGCGCTTGAGCGTCTTAAACAGCACAATAGAAAATAATTGCCGGTAAGCGAAACGCTGCAGCCAAACCTGGCTGAGCAGCAGAACGTCTTCTTTGTCATCGTCTCGGCGCCGTTCCAGAGCAAACGCTATGGCCGACGCAATGAAGTCGATCACCAGGAAAGCGAAGAAAAATGCCACAAGTTTGTGGAAGCTGGCGGGGTCGGTGGAATCAGGATGGAAGTGTTTTTGAATGGAATACCAGATGGTGCCCACCGCAAACATGATGTCGATGAGCGGCGACACCAGCGGCAACAGGATCTGGAAGATGACGATGTTCGGCAGCGCTACCCAGCCCAAGGCTCCCTTGCGCGCAAATACTCCGCGATGCTTGTACACCGCCTGCAGGATTCCGAACGACCAACGAAAACGCTGGCGCATCAGGCCATTGGCGTTCGTCGGCGCTTCAGTATAGGCCAGCGCCATATCTTCATATTCGACGCGGTATCCACGCCGCAGCAATGCCATCGTGAGATCGGCATCTTCCGCGACGGTGTCGATGTGGTACCCGCCAGCCTCGCGCACGGCCGAAACACGCCAGGCCCCAATCGCGCCCGGCACCACGCTCACCGCTCCTAAAACGTCGAGCGCGCGGCGCTCAAAATTCTGGCTGGTGATGTATTCCAGCGCCTGCCAGCGAGTCCAGAGATTTACGCGATTGCCCACCTTGGCGTTTCCCGCGATCGCTCCGACCTTCGGATTAATGAAATGCGGCACTAGTCGCGAGATCGCGTCCGCAGCAATGATGGTATCCGCATCAATGCCGACGAAAAGCTCCGCATCGCCGATGTGCTCGATTCCATAATTGAGCGCTTCTGCCTTTCCCGAGTTCTTCTTTCCGAGGATGAGAACCTTGCCGGCTGCGGCTTCTGCCCGAAACGCATTGCGGGCTACTTCAAGCGTCCGGTCCCTGGAACCGTCATCGATCACAATGACGCGCAGATTGGGATAATTCGAATTCAAGGCCGCGCGCACTGTTCTCTCGATCACTTTCTCTTCGTTGTAGGCCGGGATCAGTACCGCAACCTTGGGCTTGAAGGACGCGACCTCGGCTGGTTTCCCGAAAATCTTTTCGCGCAAGCGGTCGTAGACTGCTGCCGCTCCGATAAAGATAAGCCGTCCGGACATCAACAGGTCGCCGACCAGGAATATCCACGTGATCCCGATGATCACTGCGTCAAACATCCAGAAGCCCAGCCGGTCCAGGCGAGCCGCCCACATCTCGCCTCGGGGCAGAGGCGCCATCACGTTGGACTTCTGCATGCCCAGCAGTTCGTACACCGGCGCAATCTCGTATCCCTTCGCGCGAATCCCATCAATGATCATGGGCAACGCGCGAACCGTCTCGGCGCGATTCCCCCCGCCATCGTGCAGCAGAACGATGTTCCCGCAGCGCAGGTTCTCCACTTTGCAGGGCGGCAGGTGGGTGAGTACGTACGATGTGATCTGCTCCGCCGAACGGCGTGGATTATCGCTCCAATCGTTGGGATCGATACGGTTGCCGACTGTGATGTACCCCATCTCCTGCGGAATTTCCAGAGGACGCACCTGGTCCGAGGTGTCCGGTTCTTCATCGATTGCATACGGCGGCCGCATTAGCGTGGCGCGAATGCCCATCATGCTGCCAAACAGCCGCTGCGTCAGGTTCAACTCCACTTTCATGTATCCCGTGGATATCCCGCTAACATCGGGATGCGTGAACGTGTGATTCCCAATCGTGTGGCCTTCCTGGTAAATACGCTTGGCTAGACCCGAGAACTTGTCGGTCTGAATCCCGATCAGAAAGAAGGTTGCCGTCGCGTGCTTTTTCTTGAGCACGTTGAGGATCTTTGGAGTCCACTCCGGGTCCGGCCCATCATCGAAGGTAATGGCAACCTTGTTCAGACTGTACCCGTAACGGCCTACACGGTAAGGTTCCGGCAGGTTCTGGAAAACTTCGTCGGTGATCAGCTTGCTATCCGCATCGATGGTCAGATCCCGGGTGCCGTGAGCGGGCTTGTCTTCGATGCGGAGAATCTCACCTTGCCCCTCCATGTCGACATCGGCGCCGGGTGGCACATCTCGAAGCTTGTCCGCTGCCGCCGCGTCTCCCGGCACGTCCCACACGCGCCACAGGGACCGGTCTTCGCTTCCCAAACGCCACAGTGCAAACGTCTGAATGCCGAGGCTCTGCGCCACGCGCATATGATTCAGCGCCGTCACTCCATCGACGAACCAGATGTCGTGCCGCAGATTACGTTCATCGAGGTAGCTGAAGTGAGGATTCATCGCATCGTCGTCGAAATTGATGTCCTCGTCGGAATCGCGAGCTGCCAGCCATGCCTCCTGCACGCTGACACTGGCATCATGCACGCCGGGTGGAAGGTTCCCGCCCTTTGGCTTCAACACCCAGTCATAGCCATAATTGGCGATCGCGCACATGATCTTGTTCTGCGGAATGACCTTGCGGGCGTATTTCAGATTGTCCAGGAACCAATCCTGCGACGCGACTGGCCCCGACTTCCCGCCGGGATAGTGCTCGTCATAATCCATAAGCACCACTCCGTCGACGGTTGCCGCAAGTGCGGGATAATCGAACTCCTCGTTATGCGGAGGCACCGCGACATACAGCTTCATGCCCCGCGAATGCAGGTCCTCCGAGAGTTCCAGGAGTAGAGCAACATAGCCGGGCTGCCCCTTTGCGGGAAACGCTTCGAAGTCGATCATCAGCCCGCGATAGCGACCCGAAGACAGGAACTGTGCTGCTTCAGCCCGAAACCGCGCTCGCGCATCTGCGTCGTTCAGAAAACTCGAAACATCCACCCAATCAGTGCCGTCGTTGTTGTTGACCATGGGGAAGACTTCCATCCCCGGATTTTCATTCCTCAGGAACGGCATTACGCGATCATCGACGGGAAGGACGCTCTTTCCATCAATGACATCGAAATACTTGCTGGTCTGGTCGTCCACACCCTGGAGGCGCCCATCGGCAGTCAGAACGTGCAGCCAGTCCGGATAAAGCATGTCGATCTGATGGGCGAAGGCTTTCAGTGAGGAAAAACTGCCCGCATCCCAAGGCACATAAAACGCAGCGCGGATGCCCTCGGACTGGTTAAGAACGACTTGCGATGCCGCCAGTTTCGATTTGCGGTGGGAACGCGCCGCAGCTTTCTTGATGCGCTCGCGGGCCTTTTCCCGCTCACTTTCTTTCAGGGCTTTAAACGCGCGCTTTTGCGGTGAAAACAGCAATTCGGGGAGCGGTTCGTCTCGCAGAGCCGTAAAAACGAAAAAAATAATCAGGGCCGAGAGAACGACAGCGGTGATGTCGAAGGTGCGCCGCAACCGTCTCCAGCGGGCGCGTCTCGGATCATAAAAAACTGGCTCAGCCATTGGGGACTTACTCAATCGTATGCTGTTGACAGCACACGGTCAATTGATGGCGCGGCAGGGTGAGTATCCTGCTGAATAGGATGCTTACTCGTCACTGCGGGATTGCCGCAAACGCGCTATCATGCGCACCGTGCGCGAACTGGTGCGCAGTAAAGCCCGATTCTTCCTGCTGGGCACTTTAGCTGCCCTGGCGTTGCGCTTGGGGCTGGTATGGCTAGCCCCTGGCGTGGTCGATGATTCCCGGCTATATGCCGATATCGCCAAGAATTGGTTGCAGCATGGGATTTATGGGGTTACCAACTCTGGGGAAATTGCACCGACTCTCTCCCGTCTTCCCGGATACCCTGCATTTCTCGCGCTGATCTTTGCCATTTTCGGAAATGACAATTTTCGAGCCGTCCTGCTCATGCAGGTCCTCTTTGACCTGGGCACTTGTTTTCTCGTAGCCGACATGGCGCAGCGATTATTTTCTGCTCGCGCCGCGCAGGCAGGTTTTCTTCTCGCCGTGCTCTGTCCATTTCTTGCCAACTATGCCGCAGCTGCACTCACTGAAACTCTCGAGATATTTTTCACGGCGCTGGCTCTGGATTTAGTTCTGCGCGGGCTCGCCATCGGTGAGATCAAAAAGCCGGGCTGGATGAATTGGCTCGGATGTGGGCTGGCCGTTGCAGGAAGCATCCTGCTTCGTCCAGATGGAGGGATTCTATTGGCCGCTATCGGCGGCTATCTGTTGTGGCTGGTGTGGAAAAGCTGGAGAACTTCGCCACTGAATTCGAAGGCCTCACCCCATTCCCAGAAGCCCGGCGAACTGATCTTCGCAGGAGTCTTGGTCGCAGTCGGGGCGATGGCTCCTCTCGTGCCCTGGACCATGCGCAATCTGTACACCTTGCATCGATTCCAGCCTTTGGCCCCGCGTTATGCGAACGATTCCGACGAGTTCGTCATGGCGGGCTTTAATCGTTGGGTGAAAACCTGGATCGCGGACTATGTTTCGGTGCAGGAGATCTACTGGCCGGTGCCGGGATCAGACATGGATTTTTCCCGCCTGCCGAATCGGGCCTTTGACTCGCCGGAACAGCGGAAAGAAACCCGTCGGCTTTTTTCCGAGTACAACGAGAGCCACGACATGACCCCGGAACTGGACGCCGGCTTTGCCGCGCTCGCCGCTCTAAGAGTTCGATCCGCCCCTTTGCGCTATTACCTTTGGCTTCCGGCACTACGCATTGCGGACATGTGGCTGCGTCCACGCACCGAATTATTTCCCTCCGATCCGCGTTGGTGGGAGTTCAACGATGATCCCTGGTGGCTGGCCGTCAGCTTGGCCTTCGGTGCAGTCAATTTGTTGTTTGCTGTTATGTCTCTGTTAGGCCTTGTTCGCAGCCGCTCGGTTTTTGGCATTGGCGTACTTATTTTTTTTCTGCTGCTGCGTTCCGCGTTCCTGGGAAGCCTGGAAAATCCCGAACCCCGTTACACGCTCGAATGTTATCCCGCTGTGCTATTGCTGGCATCGGCGCTGTTCGGTAGAGATTGAAAGGCTTCCAAATTTGGAAGACACCTCTCCACCATTCCGTATTCAGACGTTTTAAAACAAGCTAACCCCTGCAGTTTCTACTTGAACGTTTTGGTAGAGAAGTTGCACAATTAGCACCCATATCACACCAATTCCCGGGGTCCCCTGTAATCATTACTCCTGGGCAAGACATCGTGGGTATATGCCCTGCGCGGCAAAGGGAGCGTCTATGCGATTTTGTTTGCGAACTGTTGCGGTCACTTTGGTCAGCTTGTTTAGCCTCGGAACTTTTGTGTTCGCGCAATCCGCCAACTCGTCTCTGCGCGGCACTGTCACCGATCCAAAAGGCGCCGTGGTCTCGGGCGCGACGGTGACCCTCGCGAATGCGTCCACCGGGTTTTCGCGCACTGTGAAATCCGGCAGTGACGGTGTGTATCAGTTTCTCGAGGTTCCGCCCGCAACGTACGTTCTGACGGTGACGGTTGCTGGCTTCGCCACCATCAAGCAGGACAATGTGATCCTGCAAGTCAGCCAGCCAGCGACCTTGGATATTACCTTGCAAATTGCGGGTACCACAGAGGTCGTCGAGGTCTCGGGAGCTGCGCCTCTGGTGAATACCACCGACGCGAGCCAGGGGAACGTGTTTAACAGCATCCAACTCACCAGTCTGCCATCGGAGGGGCGCGACCCGGTCAGCATTTTGAGCTTGCAGCCTGGCGTCACCTATCTGGGAAACACGAATTTCGACAATACTAAGCCCAATTTGGTCGCAGACAGTCGAGCTGGCTCCGTCGCTGGGGCACGTAGCGACCAGACCAACGTGACAGTGGATGGCCTTGACAACAACGATCAGGTAAACGGATACGCATTCCAAGGCGCGCTGAGGGTTCCGCTCGATTCGATCCAGGAATTCCGGGTTACGACGACCAACTCCAATGCCGATTCTGGGCGCTCTTCCGGCGCTCAGGTGAACATGGTGACCAAGAGCGGTACAAACAAGTTTCATGGCACGCTCTACGAATACAACCGCTCCAATATCGGACAGGCAAATGATTGGTTCAACAAGCAAGCGGAAATTATCGCCGGGGAGCCGAACAAGCCTGGTGTCCTGCACCGCAATACGTTCGGAGCATGGGTGGGAGGGCCGATCAAGAAAGACCGCCTGTTCTTTTTCGGCGGCTATGAAGGCCAGCGCACGAACGAGGCAGTACAGACCACTCACGTCGTGCCAAGCGAGACTCTCCGGCAAGGCATCATGCAGTATCCGTGCGGCGCAGATCCTCTTTGCGTGCCAACCACGCTCGCCTCGACCGGGGGGCTCTACAGTGTCGATGCGAACGGGATAGCCAGCATAACCCCTGCAGGTCTTTCCGCTATGGACCAAGCCTGCGCGACTGCAAAACCAGATGGTACCCCTGCTACCTGCAACTGGACTGCAGCGGGATTTCAGCTTGATGGCGGTGCCAACCCGTACGTCGCCAACATAAATGGCACAAACCCCGATGCTGTCTTTGGGAAATATCCGCTGCCCAACACAGACTCAGTCGGATACGGGTTAGATTTCCGGGGCTTCACCTTCGCGGCGCCAAATCCGACCAAGCACGACACGTACATTCTTAGACTGGACTACAAACTCACACAAAGCGGCAAGCACAACCTGTTCGTGAAAGGACACCTGCAGAACTGGCACACGAATGGGGTCCCGCAATTTCCCGGGCTACCATCCAACGATTTTCAAACCAATAACAGCAAGGGTCTTTTCACGGGCTACACGGCTTTGTTTACGAACAACCTCATCAACAATCTTCGCTACGGTTTCGTTCGGCAAGGACTGGGCGATACCGGTCTGGGTGTGTCCGACTACAACTTTTTCCGGGGCATGGCGAATTTCCAGGGAGCCGGATTCACGCCCAGCACTTTTACTACGGTCCCCGTGCACAACATCGTTGATGACGTAAGTTGGACGAAGGGCAAGCATACGATCCAGTTTGGCGGGAACTTGCGTATTATTACGGACAATCCCAGCGGCAATGGATCCAACTATTCGTATGCGTATACAAACGTATACTGGTTGGACAACGCCGGACTCTCGGGGACCGGCACCAGTTTGGACCCCGGTGCCGCGGGATATCCAACAGTCGATTCCTCTTTCAGTGTCAATTATGACTTCGCAATGTCTGCCTTGGCAGGTCTGCTCCCAGAGGTCAATAAGCAGTACAACCAGGACAAGAACGGTCACTTCTACGCGCCAGGAGAATTGATCAAGCGGAGTTTCCGCAATCACGAGGCCGAGTTCTATCTGCAGGATGCCTGGCGTGTCACTCCGAACCTGGTCCTCACGGGCGGCCTTCGCTACTCGCTTTTGCAACCTCCATACGAAATGAACGGTAACCAGGTATCGCCCACGATAAGCCTGAACAACTGGTTCAAACAACGGGGCGACGGCATGTTGGCAGGCCAGACACTTTATTCCCAGACCCCTGGGGGTTTGGTGCAAATGGAATTGGGCGGGCAGGCTAACGGAAAGAGGCCGTTCTGGAACTGGGACTACAAGGACATCGCGCCGAGATTTGCTTTTGCCTACTCACCACACGCCGAGGAAGGTTTCCTGCACAAGCTCTTTGGTAGCGCCGGGAAGAGTTCCATCCGCGGAGGCTACGGAATTTACTACGACCACTTTGGTGAGGCTATTGTTAATACCTTCGACAGGAATGGAGCATTCGGGCTAACCACGGCTCTAAACAATCCTGCCGGTTTCCAGAATGTGGATTGCACCCCGCGGATGACGAGTTTGTTTACTTTACCTTCGGCAACGACAACTTACTGTGGGCAGCAGGTCGTTGGCCCTCCACCAGCGACCTTTCCAAACCTGGTTACCCCGCCGACGTTGTTCGATCCAGGCTCCTTCGCCATTTACTGGGGTATGGATGACAAGTTGAGGACACCTTATTCTCACGTCTTCGACCTCTCGATTACGCGTGATCTCGGGCACGATTTCGTTTTCGAGGCAAGCTACATCGGACGGTTGGGCCACAGGCTTCTCCAGGAAGAAGACCTCGCGATGCCGCTGGACATCGTTGACCCATCTTCGAAGATGAATTATTTCAAAGCTGCAACTATGCTGACGCAGGCTGCCAACGCCGGTACAGATATCAGCCAACTGGCCCCGATCCCGTTTTGGGAGGACCTTTTCCCAGCGGCAGCTGGGCAGCTCGGGTTTGGTCCTTCGGGTCTTGGCAATGAAGGGAATATCGGGTGCGCTCCTGGAGGCAATCCGTTAGTCACGAACTACACGGCAACACAGGCGATGTATGACATGTACTCCTGCTTTCCTGGCAACGAGACGACGGCACTGTTGCTTGCCGATCTTGTGTGCCTTCCCGCTTGCTCCCAACTGCCGGGGCAGACTTCTCCCCAGGCCTTCAATTTCTGGGACGATCAGTTCTCGTCTCTTTACGCCTGGCGCAGCATTGGAAACAGCAGCTACAACGCATTGCAGCTCACGCTTCGTCACGCTATGAGCCGCGGACTGCAGTTTGATTTCAACTACACGTATTCCAAGTCCATCGATCTAGGTTCGAATGCCGAGCGCATTAATGAAATTGACGGATACGGCTTTAGCCGCATAATCAATTCATGGTCGCCCAATCAGATGCGGGCAGTTTCGGACTTTGACATGAGGCATCAAATCAATGCCAACTGGGTCTACGAGCTTCCTTTCGGCCGCGGTCGACGATTCGGAAGCAGCGCCAACAAATTCGTAGACGCCGTACTGGGTGGATGGGGTCTTTCAGGAATCATCCACTGGACCAGCGGACTGCCGTTCAGCATGAATTCAGGTGCTGGTTGGTCCACCAACTGGGAATGGGAAGGGACCGCAGTTCAGACGGGTCCGACCGGAAAAGTCGGTGTCTTTCGCGATGCTGATGGCACCCTGAATATGTTCCAAGACACCAAAAAAGCACAAAACGCCTTCCGCTTCCCCTACCCGGGCGAATCCGGACAGCGTAACAATTTGCGCGGCCAAGGCTATCTCGAGCTGGACAGTGGTCTTTACAAGAGCTGGAGAGTGACCGAAGCCCAAAACCTGAAGTTCTCCTGGGAACTTTTCAATGTAACCAACACCCCGCGTTTCGACGCGGCCCAGGGTGCCGCGAATTTCGATCTGACGTCCGGAATCTTCGGCGCATACACCAACACGCTGAGCACCCCGCGCGTCATGCAATTCGGACTCCGGTACGAGTTCTAAGCGCAGTGAATGCCACCGGGGCGGAGCAATCCGCCCCTTTTATTTTTTGTGTGGTGTGGCCGGGATCCGCGGCGGTTCAAAACTCTATGCTAGCGGCGAATCGCTCATGCGAAACCGTGTGCGCACGTGTTCGGAGATCAATTGAATCGCCGAGCGATGGCGGATGGGGTCGTCCTGTGCCAGATATTTCATGGCATCCACCAGCAGTTTTTGACCGTCGACGTAGCGTGGATCGGCGGTGCGTTCGCGGCGTTTATTGCCCAACTTAGGAGGGACTGTAATTGTAAAAACTTTGGCCATGAATGAACCCAACTGAAGTGCCGTCAGTATAGCGTCTGAGTGTTAAATCTTCGAGCTAATTCTCGGAACGCCATTTTCCTTTCCATTCAACAACTTAGCCTTTTGGCGTCACCGTCTGTGTCTTGCTCGTCGTTTTCAGCTTGAAAACATCGTCCGAAACTTTATCGTGCAGCTTGATTTGCGAATACTTGGCTAGCCGGTAGTCGCCCTGCGGCTGAAACAGTTGCTGCTGCACTGACACCCCCCGGTCCAGATCGATCCACAGAAAAATCTGACTATACGTGTTCTTCACCTTTTGCGATTTAGGGATGAGTTGCAGCTTGGCCGTCTTGACGCCATCGATAGTTTCCGGCCCCATGTAGGTCACATCAAAATTCTTCTGCAAATCCTGGCCGCTCGCGCCGAAACCGAGCACAATGTAGCTTTCAAATTCGGATTGGTTCTTTCCCAGATCAAATTCCGTGACTTGGTCCGTCCTGGGCTGGTACAGCCGAATCTTGCCGCCAGTGAGGAGCACGAACTTCGGTTCGTCTTTCATCGATGACGCACTGCTCCCCGCTCGCTTTACTTCGGCCATCATTTCAATCTGCTTGTTGGATTTGCGGTAATAGATGACGCCGGTTTGGTAGTCCACGACTTCATCGATAACTTTTTGATAAGTCTCCCACTGGAAGTTCGCCTGCGCAGTTGTGAAATTCGCGGCAACCGTGTCCATCTTCTTTAAAACCGCATCAAGTGCCGCAGGATCGGCCGACTTCGATTCCTGGCTCGATGCCACCGGGATAAGCGCAGCCACGACGAGCGTGAACATCAGCGAGAGACGTTTCATTCGAACATTCCGCTTTCTTTGAACTGCGTCTACTCCCGCTGGGCAAGAACTCTGTAGCTCTGCACGTTGCCCGTGCGGTCCGAAACAGCTTCGTAACTCTCAATCGAAACTGCACCCGAGATGGGCTCGATAATATGCAGCAACTGATCCCGAACTGCGGTGCCATCCCCCGGCGTCACTGCCGTGGCCGACACTTGAAACGTTAAACGGCCATCCGCTTCGGCTAGCACCACCACTTCGGTGGGATGCGGATTCCGCGAGACAGGTTTGTCATTGAAATTGATCACCCGAGGCGAGAACAAAACAAACAGGATAATCAGCGTGACCATAATGTCGTAGTGGAGGGTGCCCCGTTCGTACTGCCACAGAATGTATCCGCGGATTGTTCGCCAGATGGCGTTCATGGGCACGGCCGCGCCAGGCGCGGCGGTCGTGAGCTCTCTATGCAAGTCTAGTGACCCCCAGTGCTCTTGGCAAATCGAGCCCAAGCAATGAGCAGCGAACAATGAGCAATGAGCGATGAGCTGTGACGACTTAGTGATGAGGGCCGGCAGACCGACGTCTAATAAGCTCTCGCTCGTGACTCACTGCTCACAGCTTCCTCGGCGTAATTCGATCCGCTCCAATGTAGGGCCGCAGCACTTCGGGAATCACCACGCTGCCATCTGCCTGCTGGTAGTTTTCGATGATTGCCACCCACGTACGCCCCACCGCCAGCCCGCTACCGTTCAAAGTATGTACAAATTCAGTCTTGTTCTTGCCCTCAGGCCGGTAGCGAATGTTCGCTCGCCGCGCCTGGTACGACTCAAAATTGGAGCATGACGAGATCTCCCGATACAGCTGCTGCCCTGGCAGCCAGACCTCGATGTCGTAAGTCTTAGCCGAAGAAGCCCCCATATCACCCGTGCTCAGCAGCATTGTGCGGTAATGCAAGCCAAGTTTCTGCAGAATCTCCTCCGCATCGCGGGTCAGCTTTTCATGTTCCTCGTATGATTCCTCAGGACGCGTGAATTTCACCAGTTCCACTTTCTGAAACTGATGCTGCCGGATAATCCCGCGCACGTCTTTGCCATAGGATCCAGCTTCGCTGCGGAAGCATGGAGTGTAAGCCGTTAGTGAAATCGGCAGCCGTGCTTGCTCGAGCACTTCGTCGCGGTAGAGATTCGTGACCGGAACCTCTGCAGTTGGAATCAGCCAAAGATCTTTCTCCCCATGCGGCACCCGGAACTGGTCTGCGGCGAATTTCGGCAATTGCCCGGTGCCATACAATGACTCAGAGTTGACCAGAAATGGCGGCAGCACTTCGACGTATCCATGCTCGCGCGTGTGCAGGTCGAGCATGAAGTTGGCCAGGGCGCGCTCCAGCTTCGCTCCCATATCCCAGTAAACAGCGAAGCGCGCACCTGTGAGCTTTACGGCGCGTTCCAGATCCAAAATCCCTAGCTGTGGTCCCAAATCCCAGTGGGCTTTAGGTGCGAAATCGAATTTCGGAGGCGTTCCCCAGCGCCGAACTTCGACGTTGTCATCCGCACTCTGGCCCACCGGAACGCCGGCATGCGGCAGATTGGGAATGCCGGCAAGGATCTCGCGTAATCGCGCATCAAGATCGGCGGCAGTTTTTTCGAGTTCCGCAATCTTCTCACGCAGTTCTTTGCTCTGCGCCATGGCCGAACTCGCGTCCTGCCCGCTCTTTTTGAGTTTCGCGATCTCCTCTGAAGCCTTATTCCGAACCGCCTTGCTGGTCTCCGCCTCGGTAATGGCCTGTCGGCGTTTGGTATCGACCTCACGAAAATCCTTGAGCACGGCAACCGGATCCATGCCGCGCTGGCGCAGCTTTTCTTCCACCAAGGGAAGGTTTTCCCGGACAAAGTTCAGATCGAGCATGGGAACTCAATACTGTATCGGAAAGCAGACAGGAAATGCACGCCGGCGTTATGCCTGGGGCGCATCATCCGGAAACACAAAGAACACGAAGATGACGAAGAATGCAGATTCCTCGCGCATCTTCGTGTCTTCAGGATGATGCTGCTTTATTTCGAGGTACCCAGCGACTTCAAGTACGCCACAATGGCCTCGGCATCCTCGTGGCTATACCGGTATTGCGGCATGGGTGGCCGTGCAGGCAGCCCATTGTAGGCGATGCCCGTCATAAAAAACTTCACGGCCGCATCGTGTTCCCACCCGGGAAGTCCCGCGATATTGACCGACTTGTCCGCCCAGGGCATCGGAACCGTTGACTTGAAAGGAAGTTCCGTCCCCCTCAGCCACTGCTCTTTGATCGGCTCGCCTTTCTCGTTGTGGGGAGTATGGCAGTCACCGCACATCCCAATGTTCTCGACGAGATACTTACCGTGTTCTATTTTTGCCGATGAAGTGCTGGAACGCGTTTTCGGTTCGCCGTTAACAATCGACACCAACCCGAGCGCAAGGATGGCCACAACAACAGTATTTTTCTTCATAACAGGGGTTCCCTTATTTAGATTTTTGGGGGATTGGCCGAAATATAACACGCCATGACTTCAACAGTCATTGAATTCTCGACCTTGCGGTGGGAAGATTGAATCCATCGCGAGGTGTTCCATGGCTGAGAAATGGCATTCCGGCATTACCATGCACAAACTCTCAGTTGGCGGCGGTTCTATCGGCTTTCTCTTCGCGGCAGGCAGCGCCTTGATCTTCGTACTGGGATTCCCGACGCTCTGGTACTTCGTTGCGCTCGCGGCGGTCTTGGGGATTGCAGTTGCGCTGTTTCTAAGATCCACCAGCATTTGGCGCGCGAACCGTGACAAGCCTCTCTCGATCATGACGGACGCGGACCCATCGCACGGTTCCATCCCGCGCGATGGCGATGCCCAGACCCATCTTCTCAAGGACTGCCCTGGCGTCATCTCCGCTTAGGCACCATTCGCGAGCCTGTTTTGGGCTCAGCGCGCCCGGCGTGTAAACTAGCGTCGGATGAGATCGTCGCCCAGGTCTGTCGGCCGTTTCACCGCGCTAGTGTTAGCTTCCTTCGCTGTCCTATTGACTCAATCCCCATGCGCTTTGGCTTCGGCCTACAACGCTCATCCCAAGCTCGTCGTGGTCATCGTCATCGATCAGTTCCGGGGCGACTATCTGGAACGTTATCGCGATCAGTTTGGCGAAGGCGGTTTCCGCCTCTTTCTCGATCACGGTGCGTATTTCTCCAATTGCTTTTATAACTACGCCAACACGCGCACCGCACCCGGACACGCAACGCTGTTCACCGGCGCTTACAGCAACGGCCACGGTATCGCCGATAATGAATGGTGGGATCCCAAGACAAAGCGCATGGTCACGTCGGTCGAAGACGACTCCACCAAGCTGGTGGGTGTCAGCGGAGATCACACCGGTGCGTCGCCACATAGTCTCCTCGCTGATACTCTGGGCGACGAATTGAAGCTCGCGTCCCAAGGCAAGTCCCGAGTCTTCGGAATTTCTATGAAAGATCGCGCGGCGATCTTACCCGCGGGCTTCGCTGCGAATGGCGCCTATTGGATGGATTCCCAGACGGGCGCGTTCATCACCTCCACCTACTACCGCGACAATCTTCCACACTGGGTCCAGGAGTTCAGTTCGACGCGTCCTGCCAAATATTGGGATCGCAAATGGAAAGATGATCAGGGAACAATCCTGCGTTCGACTGCGCATCGCAAAGAACGCGATGGATCCGATGCATCATTCTTCGAGGTGATCGGCAGCACGGCTCTTGGAAATGAGTACGAGTTTGACTTCGCAAAACAGTTGGTCGCCAATGAAAACGTGGGCCGCGGCCCGGCGACAGATCTGCTTTCTATCAGTCTTTCTCCCAATGATCTCCTCGGACACGCCGTCGGACCCGATACGCCCGAGATGCGGCAGATGGCCTTGGACATGGATCATCAACTTGCCGACTTCTTCAGCTTTATCGGGCGCCAAATCGGTTTAGCCAATGTTTGGATCGCCCTCTCTGGTGACCACGGGGTTTCCTCGCTGCCCGATACCGTGAAGAACATGCACATCCCGGCGGCGAATCTTTCGGGAGCGAAGCTCGACCAGCAACTCAATGCTGCGATCGGCGCCAAATTCTTCGCGGGCAAAGCTGGCCGGTATGCCAGGTTCAGTTATCCCCTGGTCTGGCTTGATGACAATGCCTTCTTAGCCGCTCACGTAAAAGAGGAAGATGCAGAGAAAGCGGTGGGCGAAGCGATGAAAAAGTTAGGTATACGCGACTATTACACAAAATCGCAACTCGCCGAAGGAGAGATTCGAAACCACGAACTCGGCCGCCAATACTTGAACAGCTATTCTCCGCTGGGAAGCTGGTTTGTTATGGGCGTTCCGGACTTCTACAGTGTGGGATCGACGGCCGGAACGGATCATGCGTCACCGTACAACTACGACACATATGTGCCGCTTGCGTTCTACGGCGTGCCCTTTCATCCTGGAACATACCGCGACAGAACCGAACCGGTAGACATGGCTCCCCCACTGGCATCGCTGCTGGGAATTAATCCTCCTACGCACTCTGTCGGCCGGGTTCTAACTGAAGCTCTTGCGCATCATTCCATCCCCAGTGCTGGAGAAAGCCGGCCATGAGCGCTACTTCCACTAATCCCGATCTCAGGGTGAACTTCGCCGGCATTGCGTTGAAGAATCCCATCATCGCCGCCAGCGGTACCTTCGGATATGGCGTGGAATTCGAAGATGTAGTCCATTTGGCTAAGCTGGGCGGCTTCGTTGTGAAAGGTCTCTCGCGCGAGCCGATGATCGGCAATCCTCCGCCGCGTCTGTGGGAAACTGCCGCGGGCATGCTGAACGCCATCGGCCTGCAAAATATTGGCGCCCCCGCGTTTCTGCAGGAGAAGCTGCCGCACTTGCGGCAACTGAAAGATGTGGTCGTGATGGCGAATGTCTTCGGCTATACCCGCGAAGACTACGAACACACAGTGCAGATTCTCAACGAGGGGGAGGGAATCGCCGCATACGAACTCAACGTCTCCTGTCCCAATACCCAGCACGGCGGCTTGCAATTTGGCAGCGACCCGCGCTCCCTCGATGAGGTCGTGACAACGGTACGCCGAGTTGCTCAGCGGCCGCTCATCGTCAAGCTCTCGCCCAACGTGACCAGCATCGCGCAGATGGCGTACGTAGCCCAGGAAGCGGGGGCCGACGCCCTCTCGCTCATCAACACCTTCACCGCCATGGCGATCGATCCTGAAACCCGCAAGCCACGGATCGCGAATGTCACCGCGGGATTGTCCGGTCCCGCGATTAAGCCGATTGCGGTGCGCATGGTTTACGATGCCGCCCACGCAGTTAGGATCCCGGTCCTAGGCATGGGAGGCATTTCAACTCCCGCTGATGTAATCGAATTTATGCTGGCTGGCGCCACCGCGGTGCAGATCGGTACTGCGAGTTACTGGGATCCGTGCGCGACCGAGAAGATTGTGGACGGTTTACAGCAATGGTGTCGCGATCAGCACGTCGCGCGGATTTCCGACTTGGTCGGTGGGATGTTGCTGGAGTAAATTCGCGAGGGACTTAGTCAGCGAAAATTAGGCCAGCCTGACGCTACCGTCCGCGCGTATACCAGATCGATCCCGGAGATTTGTAATCGCGTCCTTCACCCCAGACTGCGTGTGTAGCGCCATCGCCGTCGATGGCGAGCCCGAAGTAATCTCCGAAGGGAAAGCGGAATCCATCGAGGTGAATGTAGTCGTAACCTCGCGCCGCGCTGGACAGTTGCTGTTCCGCACCCCAGGTAGCTCCGCCATTGGTAGAACTGCGGTAAAAAGTGTTCCACAGCGTAATGGGGCGAGCCGACAGCTCCGTCTTTCTTGTATCCATCCAGGCTACGCGTACATCTCCTGACGGCCCGGCGGTGATAGCCGGAAACGCATGCTCCACACCGTCTCTGGCCCCGGAAACGTCCGCCCGCGCCGACCAGGTCGCTCCTGCCGTGGTTGAGGATGAAAAGTAAATGCGCTCCGCTCCTCCGTTCGCTGCACCGGAATTCCACAAAGCATAGAGTGCGCCTGCGGCATCGGAGGCAAGCGCGATCTGAGGTCCCAAATATCCCGTCTGGCACTTTTCCGGTTCACATCCTGGAGGAGCGCTGGACCGATCCAGCAGCGCGCTGGTCCAGGTGCGCCCGCCATCCGCCGAGCGACTCAAATAAATGCTAACGGGGCGATTGTCCACGTCCCGGCGCGCGTACGCCGTCCACCCTATAAATAGATTCCCCGCCGGATCGACCGTGGCACCACCGGCCAGCGAGAAGCCCGGCTCTGCATTGGGGTTTACGACCACGCTGGTGAATGTCTGCCCTGCATCGTGGGACGACGCCACAAAAAGTTTTTCTTCGTGATTAAAGCTCACATAAACATCGGCGCCTCGCACCGCCAGCGTCGGCTTGTCTGCGTCTTCCTGCCCGCGTTCCGCCCACGAGAAGGACCACGTGCGTCCAAAGTCAAGAGACCGCGCCACGACAATGTCACGCTTGTCATTTTGCAGCCAGGACGCGTACACCGTCTGATGGTCCACGGGATCAACCACGATCTGCGGATCAAACTGCCCCGTTGGGAAGGGTAGCATCGGCCGTGAACTGTGCCACGAGATGCCATTGTCCTCGCTTACTACCAGCGCCATGATGGGCGGGGTGCACATCCGGCAATCTGCCACCGGACCGTACTGCGGATACAGAACGTATATGTGTCCGTGGGTATCGGCCGTGATCGCAGGCTCCCATTGATCCCCTGCCCGGTAACCGAGACGCATTTGCGGGCTGAATCCAGAAACAGCCAGCACGGCTTGCGTGGCGCCCGCCATGATGACGAGAGCCATCAGCATTCTCTGGGCACGTCGAGCGCCGGCAACCACTTGGCTGGAAAAAAAATCCACGACATCGTCCTGCAAAGACACCTGCCCGGAATGTACCCCGATTCCACACAGCCGTCAATCGCCCCTTCAGGCAGGTGCTGCCCGGAATTCAAACTATTCCGAACGGCGTGACTTTCCCGGTTCTCTATCATCTAATGATAGGAAAATACAAGACAGTCAGGGAAAGGCGCAGATCCATGGAGAAGGCTACATTCGCAGCAGGATGCTTCTGGGGAGTTGAAGCGACGTTTCGCCAGATTCCCGGTGTGATCTCTACCCGGGTGGGGTACATCGGGGGCCATACCGAGAATCCAACCTACAAAGACGTCTGCACAGATCGGACTGGCCACGCGGAAGCCGTAGAGGTGGAGTTTGATCCTGTCAAAGTGAAGTATGACGATCTGCTGAAAGTCTTCTGGGACAATCACGATCCGACGCAGGTGAACCGTCAGGGTCCGGACTGGGGTACTCAGTACCGAACTGCGATCTTCTTTCATTCGCCAGAACAGCAGGCCGCGGCGCAGGCTTCAAAACAAGTGCTGGAAAATTCGCATCGCTACTCAAAGCCGATCGCGACGCAAATCGTACCCGCGGTGACTTTTTATCCAGCCGAGGCTTATCACCAGCAATACCTGGAGAAGCGCGGCCTGGCCAGTTGCCACATCAAATAACTGCCACGTCAAATAACTGCCACTTCGGCGCTGATCAGTGAAGAGTCGCAATCGCCCGTTTGGATGAGGGGCGGAAGGGTAACGTGAACGAGTCCACGCGGCAGGGACTCCTGCACGAATCGCGCACCAACCCCGCAAACCTGTTCCAGCATCTCATCCGACTGCTTCTTCCGGTCCACGGAGTCGCAAATGCCCTCGAACAAGCACGTCGTTAATACTGCAACTACACCGGCTCACGACACTGGTCGTGTAAGTCGTCGAGAGTTCCTCAAATCAGCGGCCGCAGCAAGCGGTAGTGCTCTCTTGCTGGGCTCTGCCGAATCTATTCTCGCCAATTCAACGACGCTGCCAAAACCCAACAAATCAGGCATCAATCACATCGTCCTCGTCACCATGGAGAATCGGTCATTCGATCATTTTCTCGGATGGTTACCCGGCGCCAACGGAGTACAAGCGGACTTCAGTTATACCGACACATCCGGGAACACATACTCACCGTATGCACTTTCCGATTATCAGGGCTGCGGACACGCCGATCCTGACCACTCTTACGCCGGTGGCCGCGTGCAATACGACAATGGCAAGTGCGACGGATTTCTCCAGACAGCCCCGCCTGGAGACACATTTCCCATTGGCTACTATCAGCAGTCGGATCTGGCATTTCTCGGGCAAGCGGCTCCCGGGTGGACTACGTTTAACGCCTATTTCGCTGCCATCATGGCGGAGACGTTTCCTAACCGCATTTACCAGCACGCGGCGCAGACCGACCGCCTCAGCAATTCCCCAGCGATTTCCACGTTGCCGACAATCTGGGATCGTCTGGCAGACCACAGCATCAGCCGCCGCTACTATTACAGCGACATACCTCTCCTGGCATTGTGGGGTTCGAAATACCTCTCCATCAGCGCTCCCGTCGGCCAATTTTTTGCCGATTGCCTCGCCGGGACTTTGCCTCACTTCTCCGTCGTCGAACCTCGTTTCTTAGGAGAGTCGCAAGGCCTTTCCAACGATGATCATCCGTTTGCGGATATCCGTAATGGTGAAGCATTTCTCAACTCTGTATATGCTGCTGTCACTTCCAGCCGCTTATGGCCAAACACCGTGCTCATCATTAACTTTGACGAATGGGGCGGGTTTTTTGACCACGTACCTCCAACCGCTGCCCCGATTCCTCCGGCTGATCGAGCAGCCGGCAACCAGGACGGGCTCCGCGGCTTCCGTGTTCCCTGCTTGATCATTTCACCATGGTCCCAGCGTGGTTTTGTTGCCGGCGGCACCTACGACCATACCTCTGTGTTGACGATGATCGAATGGCGCTGGAACCTGCGTCCGCTCACAATCCGCGATGCTTCCGCTCGCAACCTGGCGCTGGCGCTGGACTTTTCGGCCCCTGATCTTGCTGCTCCGCAGTACGCGGTTCCACCTGAACCTTTCGGCAGCGTTTGTATTTCGAGCGCGCCCACGACGTTCGCCCGAGAGAACTCGGCGGGCGAGAATTGGAACAGTCTTCGCGTCCAGGCGTTACAGCACGGCTGGCCGATCCGCTAACACGTGCGCTGCACGACCGAAGCAGCCAAATCGCATGAAACCTCCACGGGCGCAGCGTATATCATGACGGTGAACGATTCCATGACAAAAACAGCGTGCGATGCGCAGTGCCGCCATTACAGTCGCTCACAATCAAGCGCACGGAGGTTTGCATTATGGGCGTGAGTGACCCCGAAATTCGAAAGAAAGTTTTGGGGCCTAGGTTGCGTCAGCTCCAGCACGAGTCCCAGAAGCAGAGCTGGCCCTTCTGGAAGCGCCTTATGCACCGTCTGCAAGAATGCCCTATCTGCCGGCCCAAATTTGAAACCGGGGAACGAAAGCCTCAATGAGCATAGGCAACGCGTGAGGTGAACGTGCAGCGACGATAGTTGTGCTCATTGCGGAGGGATGGTGCTGTTTCCTTACACGGGTTCAAGCGGTGCTCTCTGGCTGTCGTGGCCAGAAAAACAGCATCAGAACGAATCCTCCAAAATAATAAGGCGCGCTCTGCTGCAGGCTGCTGCCTAGAAAACGCTGCACCAGTCCTAACAGCGCAAGCGCTTCGCAGAGCGCATAAGTCACGATGTATCCGGTTCTCCACTGATTCAAGCTGACGAGATCGTCTGCTTGAACCGCCAGGCTCAGACCCGGGCGCGCAACCATAGTGCGACGAACCACGAAGATCACGCCCACCAGCGCCACCGCCAGGGTCGTGAACATGTAGCTGAGCGAGGGATTTACCAGTCTGAGAGGTGGACGAACCAACTCTCCCACCGCAACGTACAAGACAATACTGGCGAGCATTGACCACTGGACCACGCGGAGAAGTCTCAAGGTCCGCAGCATTACAACGATTCTCGCTTGCTAAGGCATCAATTACAACCTGATGAATTTGGTTCACCAATCGTTTGCGCTTCATTGGTGGGAGTGATGATCCTGCCCTTTGCCCGGACGCATGCGCAGAAAAATCTGAAATGAAAGCGGATGATTTCCATAGCTGGCATTGAGTGCCTCCGGTTTCGAATAAACAGTGAGATCCGCTCCCACCCCAAGTTGCCATGCCCGATTCTGAATCAGGTCTCGCACGCCGCCAAAGGTGTACCCGCCGATGCGATACGCCGCATGCGTCAACGCAGAGGGAAATAATTCATCCTTATCCACCAGTTCAAGCCGGGTAAATGCGTAATTGCGTTGCCGGAAATTCACTGTCGATTCAAGCAAATAGCTGTTGAGCGTATCGCCGGTTTCTATTTTGTGCACTCGGCCCCAAATCGCCGTACTGGCCCATGTTCCCCAATTCATCGGCCGGTTGTATTCCACGGACCCCGTCTGCCGCCACTGGCTGATCTCCTCCAGCGCCTCGGGACGATCTAGCCGGCCAACGCTGTATTGCGCAGTCCAGTTGCGGGAAAGAGCCACGTTGGCGCGCGCCGACCATGAGTTGAGCGCTCCCAGCTGAATGCTCCAGCGCTTCTCATTCGGCTCATGTCCATTGAATGCCGATACCTCCAGTTTCAGCCAATCGATGATGAGTCCTGTCGTGATAACTCCAAAGCTGGTGTGAGTGGAATCCTGCAGGTGATGACTCAACGGAGCCAGCGGCAACTCGGCCGCCGATGCTCGGTGGATGTAGGTGACTGGCCCGAGCGCCGGCTCCGCCGCTGGGCCGCCATAAAGTTCCCACTGGAGCTTCTCGGTGAGAGGCACAGTGTAAAGAGCGGCCACTTCCGCAAAAACATTATGGGGATGTTGATGATCCACCAGCGGCGCTCCGTGATAGGTTTCCCCGGTCTGAAACAACTCCGGGAATCCCGGATGCGGCGAGGTCAGCGACTCAGCGGAAAACATCTCGCGGAAAAGAATGGTCCCCGAGCCGACCTTGTGCTGCTCCATCAGCATGCCCCAGTTCACAGACTCGGCCTTGCCCGCGCCGCGCGGTCCGCCTTGCTGGTTGTAGTCGGCGAAAATGGCGCCATGCGCCATGAAATCCCAGCCATGCCGCTTCCACATCCATGAATGCCCGCTCACCGAAGCGGGCTGCCATGACGTGCCCGAGCCTTCATGCGGGGACGGCAATAACGACACAGACGACATCTGGTGCTCCATGTCCATCCCGGGCATCGACATGTCTTGATGCTCTTTCTGCTCCGTGGAAGTTATCGAAGCGCCTGAAGTCGCCTGTGCGGCCGAGAAGCCCTGGCAGAGAAGTACAGATATCAATGCGAATAAAATTGATCTCACACAAACCTCATGCATGCAGTTCGACAGTAAGTTCTTCCCAGGTACAGGCGAATCTGTACCGAATCTGTACAAACAGATTAGGCGTTAGCTTGAAGATCAGATCCGCAATGGCGAAGAAAGTGGTGGGCTGTCGGAAGGGATTACCAACTGAGAGTTCAAATTATCGGAGATGACCGCGTCATCCGGCACAATCTCGAACGACAGTGAGGCAATAAGCGGCAGCTGCGCGGAGAATGTCGAAGATGCAATAGCCCAACGATGACCAGCGGCACAACATTGATAATCCGAGTGGGCGGGAGGAGGAGCAGGTCTTGTGCCGTGGCATAATGCACGATGGTCCGCGCGATTGCCCGCTGCCGCCATTGCCAGCGCACTATGCAAGGTTGCCAGCATAGGGACGATCAGCAATAGCGCCAGCAGGCGTGACGTTTTCTTCATTGCGCTCTACGTCCCAGTGATTTTCATGCGCAGTTCTTCCGGCAGGCGCTGCCGGATCTCTTCTGGCAACCTGTCGTGAACCCGGCGGGCGCCCTGTTTTGCGGCGTCCAGTACGGTGACCGGGGCCGGAGTTGCCACTGCAACTCCCAGCCAGATTAGTGCGGAAAGCGCGAATCCGGCCAGTGCGGCCAGTTCCAGAATCAAGGCATGCCGCGGCCCCAGATATCGAATCACCGCAAAGGCCAACAGGAAAACTCCGGCAGAAACCGACGCTAAAGCAATCAGTCCCACATCGATCATGCGATGGATTTTCTGACGGCTGCGGCAGTATTCGCAGGTTTGAAAGTGATCCTCGTAGTCGCCGCACATCTCCGGCGCCAAGCCGGAAATATCGTATCTCCAGCCCGCCAATATTTTCCCTACGATTGGATCAATGCACTGCTGACTCATTTGGGGGCACGAAATAGCCAACCACCCTAACCAACTACAGGCGAATCGGCTCTAAAGCTTCCGTCTGCGACGCCAGCAATACCCGGTTACAGAACAACCCACCACGTGTGGCTAGCGCCCGTTCTGCCTCTCTCCGGGCAATTTCCGGATGATTGTTCTGCTCAGACAGATGCGCCAGCACTACAAAAGTCGCACTATTATCATAGTCTTTGGTGAAGAAATCCGCGAGGGCCACGTTGGACAAATGCCCTACCCGGCTCATTACGCGCTGCTTAACCGACCAGGGATAAGGCCCCACGCGCAACATTTCCAGATCGTGATTCGACTCCATAATCAGGACATCGCAGCCGCGCAAGTGATCACGCACGCTGACCGGAATGTATCCCAGGTCAGTGGCGACGCCCACCTTAATGCCCTCCGCGCGAAACGTAAAGCCCACAGGATCTGCCGCATCATGCGGAATCGTGAAGGGCTTGACCGAAATGTCGCCCACCTGAAAAGTGTGCCCCGATTCAAAGCGCTCCAGTTTCTCCAGTTTCGGACGCTCACCATTCTCATCGCGCATAGCACGCGACCAGACCTGATGCGTGGCGCCCGTCATGAAGACGGGGATGCGCAACTTCTTGGCCAAAACTGCCAATCCGTAAATATGATCGCAGTGCTCGTGCGTGATGAGAATCGCGGAAAGCGAATCCGGATCTTCGCCCAGCGCCTTCATGCGCTTGAAAGTCTCCCGGCACGAAATTCCCGCATCTACCAGAATTTTGGTTGAAGCGCTGGCTACCAGCGCACAATTACCGCGGCTCCCCGAGGCCAGCATGGATACACTTACACTCATGGCCGCAAGCATACCCTTAGTTCCTGTGGAATCGCGAGTAACTTTTGTGGCTAGCCACCCCCAACCACATCGTCGCAGTCCCTTGGGCTGACGTGCGCGAGGCACAGGTGGCGATTATTGAGCCTGTGTGCACGCCGGCCATTCTCACCTCCGCCTCGTCATCTCACGCCCACGCTGTCATGTCTTCCACGTCGTCATCCTGAGCGAAGCGAAGGATCGGGGGCAATCGAGTCTCGTCACCGTCCCGCCCGCAAATTGTCAAACACCTTCCGCATGACCGCGCCCCCATAAGCACCCGCGAGTCCGGGGAGAATTGTCAGAAAAGAGCCGTACATCTGCGCTCGCGAAGGCTTCACTGTGAGCGCCAGGAAAGCAGCAAGTTCGCTGAGCGGGACAAAGATCCCAACCGTGATCACCCATCGCCATGGCCACCGTGGTCGCAAGAGCCCAAGCAGGATGCAGGAAGCTAAGACCAGCAGCGCAGTCAACAACAGATCGTCGATCGCAACATCAGCCCATCCGGCACCAATCCCAGACAGCGCCGCCAGGACATAAAACCAGGTGTCGCTCGTGGCAGTCGAGTTCAGTTCCTTTGCTGGCATGCGGAAAACGAGCGAGAAGCGATGAGCAATGACCGATCAGGGTATATCAGCTCTGGCTCACAGCTCATTGCTGATATTTGTAGAACCCCCTCCCGCTTTTCCGGCCGAGCCAGCCCGCATCTACCATCTTGATCAGCAGCGGGCAAGGCCGATATTTTGGATCGCCCAAGCCGGCCTGCAACACCCGCATGATATCGAGGCACACGTCGAGCCCAATGAAATCCGCCAGTGTCAGAGGACCCATCGGATGCGCCATGCCTAGCTTGAATACTTCATCGACAGCCTCTGGCGTGGCAACGCCTTCCATAACCGCGTACATAGCTTCGTTCAGCAAAGGCATCAGCACGCGGTTCGAGACGAACCCCGGCGCATCGTTCACCTCGACCGCAGTCTTCTGCAGTTTGAGCGCTAACTCGCGGACAGCATCAAGAGTCTCCTGCGACGTAGCCAACCCGCGAATCACCTCCACTAACTTCATCACCGGCACGGGATTGAAGAAGTGCATGCCAATGACCTTCTCCGGCCTTTTCGTAAGCGCGGCGAGCTTGGTAATCGATATGGAAGAAGTGTTCGATGCCAGGATGATCTCTGGCCGCGTCAGCCGGTCGAGATCGCGAAAGATTTCCGTCTTGATTTCGAACTTCTCCGTCGCTGCCTCAATCACAAAATCGCACTCCGCGAGCTGGTTGCGATCCGTTGCCGGATGAATTCGCCCCAGCGCCGCGTCTTTATCTGCAGCAGTAATTTTGTTTTTGGCAACTTCCCGTTCCAGATTCTTGGTGATGCTTGCCAGCGCGCGATCGAGAAAAATCTGTTGGACATCGCACAAAACCACATCGTAGCCGCCGCGCCCGAACACATGCGCGATGCCGTTGCCCATCGTCCCGGCGCCCACCACTCCCACGCGTCGAATCTCCATGCCGATCCTCTCGTCCTAGGGGTACGGATGACGTTGACTCATCGCCTACCCCCCATAGCGCGGCTCGCGAAAACGTTCGAGTCTACCATTGCCTTCGTTCCCCGCGAATCAGTATGCAGAAAAAACACGCTCCAAGTAAAAGTTGCCCGCTCTCAGCCGCCCTTAACGTTCCCGCCGCATTGCCCGAAATCCCGCGCCCAGCGCGGGCATCAGCCGGACCGCATCCAGCATCCGACTTCATGGAAGAAACAAAATGGCCCGTGTTGGGTTTGTGGTATCGGAGGTACCTATGTTGCGACAGAGGATCGGGAACTGGCTTCGGATAGCGGTCTTTGGTGCAGCGGTCACGCTGGCCTTTGGCACCGTCGCCTGGGGCCAATCATGGGGCTACTACAATGACGATGATTACTATCGTCGCCATGACGAAGCCCGCGAGCACGGTTACAGAAACGGCTATCTCGCCGGCCAGCGCGCCGGTCAGTACGACGCTGATCGCGGCCGCCGCTTCAAATTCAAGAATGATGACTGGGAAGACTCGCGCGGCTTCGAACACTGGATGGGAAACAAGCACGACTACAAGCACGCTTACCGCAAAGGTTACGAACGCGGATATCGCGAAGCCTACAACAGCTATGGCTACCGCTATCGTGATCGCTACAACGATCGCTGGCGCGACCGCGACTTCTGGAGGTAAATAGTCGAGTAAAGATAAATAGTCGAGTAAAGGGTGCCCCACCCTAGTCGCGATTGGAGCGACAGGGTGGGTTTTTTGACCCCCGAGAAGCCGCAAGTTTGCTGCGACCTCGCGCACCCCCCCACGTGCGACAAATCACAGCCTGTTCTAATCGGCAGGATACGATGGTGCGTTTCCGCATTCGACCCCTGGCCCCATGCCCGTCAAAACCATCATCGAACCCTTCCGCATAAAGACCGTCGAACCGATTCGCTGGACCACGCGCCAACAACGCCAGCACCTGCTGGAAGCCGCTTTTTATAATCTTTTTCTGCTTCCCGCCGACGACGTTCTGATCGACCTGCTGACAGACTCCGGCACCGGAGCCATGTCAACGCATCAGTGGGCCGGAATCATGGAAGGCGACGAGAGCTACGCGGGCAGCAAGAGCTTCGACCACTTCAAAGAATCCGTCCAGGAAATCGTCGGCTACAAGCACGTCATACCCACCCACCAGGGACGAGCCGCTGAGCGCATCCTGTTTGGAGTAGCCTGTAAAAAGGGAGATGTAGTTCCCAACAATACGCATTTTGACACTACTCGCGCCAACATCGATTTCGTCGGCGCCGAAGCATTAGACCTCGTCATAGAAGAAGGTCTCCACCCCTCCCTGCAGCATCCCTTCAAAGGCAATATGGACGTGGCTGCCCTAGAGTCTCTGATTCACCACGTAGGCCGCGAACGCATCCCGCTCGTCATGCTCACGGTCACCAACAACTCCGGCGGCGGCCAGCCTGTCTCCATGGAAAATGTCCGGCAAGTCAGCGCCGTCTGCAAGCTCCACCGCATTCCGCTTTATTTTGATGCCTGCCGCTTTGCTGAGAATGCCTGGTTCATCAAGCTGCGCGAACCAGGCTACGCAGATAAAACTCCGACACGAATCGCGCAGGAAATGTTCCGCTACGGCGACGGCTGTACCATGTCCGCCAAGAAGGATGGCATGGCGAACATCGGCGGATTCCTTTGCACGAATGACGATTTCCTCGCGCAGCAGGAGAAAGACCTGCTGATTCTCACCGAGGGATATCCGACCTACGGCGGCCTCGCCGGACGTGATCTCGAAGCCATCGCCATCGGCGTGCAAGAGGCGCTCGAAGAAGACTACCTGCGGTACCGCATCGCATCCACTGCCTACCTGGGCAACCACATTGCCGGGCAGGGTGTCCCGATTGTGCAGCCTCCCGGTGGGCACGCCATCTATCTCGACGCACGCGCTTTTTTACCGCAAATCCCGCCCGACCAGTTTCCCGGAGTGGCCCTCGCCGCCGAACTCTATCTGGAAGGCGGCATTCGCTCCGTGGAAATTGGCACATTGATGTTTGCCGGCGCAGCGCAAATGGACTTGGTCCGCCTCGCCATTCCTCGCCGCGTTTACACCCAAAGCCACATCGACTACGTGGTAGAAATCATCCTGGAAGTCTGGAAGCATCGCGATCGAATCCCCGGCATGCGCCTGACCTACGAAGCGCCGTTCCTGCGGCATTTCACGGCGCACCTCGAGCCGCGGCCGGTCGCAGTTCCATGTCACACTTGAATGGTGGTACAGATTTGGCGCAGTAGCTTTTTGCACGCACCAGATCTCGGGAGGCTGCCGAGAACGAGGAGTGCGGGCCTGCCGCGAGTTCCCTGAGAGATTCCTAACCTCCGTCACGCTGAAGCGCCAGAACTCGGAAACCGCTGTAGCACCACCGTAACCTGCCATTCGGACTTGTGCCGCACTAACGCCTTCATCGCTTGCCGATATTCTCAGTGATGACGCACCTCTACAAGGTTTGCAATCTGTGCGCAATCGCCGTCTTCTTCGTCATATCCGCGCTGGGCCAAACTCAATCAGATGAAGACGTGCTGTCGCTGGACATCGCAGAGCTGGGCAAGGTCAAAGTCTACAGCGCGTCCCGGCGCCTGGAAAAAGCCAGTGTCGCCCCTTCTTCGGTGAGCATCATCACTGCGGAGCAAATCCGTCGCTACGGCTGGCGCACTCTCGGCGAAGTGCTCCGCAGCCTGCGCGGATTTTACACATCCTACGATCGCAGCTATAGCTACCTGGGAGTGCGTGGCGTTCAGCGCCCGGGCGATTACAACTCGCGGGTTCTACTTCTGCTGAATGGTCATCGCTTAAACGAGAATGTCTACGGCAGCGCACTGATCGGTACCGAATTTCCCCTCGATCTCGACCTGATTGATCACATCGAAGTGGTGCGCGGCCCGGGTTCTTCGCTGTTTGGAAATAATGCAATCTTTGGCGTCGTCAATGTCATCACGCGTAAGCCCACGAATCCCTATGAGGTGCAGGTTTCCGGAGACGTCGCCTCATTCCTCAGCCGTAGCGGCCGGATCAGCGCCAGTGCAACCCGCGGCCGTGTTTCGGGTCTGGTTTCCGGCAGCTTGTACGAGGGTGCAGGACAATCCCGCCTGTACTTCCCGGAATTTTCGTCCAGCAATGGCGGCATAGCACAAAACATCGACGGCGAACGTTCTGCGCACTTGTTCTCAGATCTGCAATACGGAAATCTGCGCTTGCAGGGCTTTTACGGAAGCCGCCGAAAGATCATTCCAACCGCCGACTACCAAACCAATTTCGGCGATCCCGGAACTCGAATCACCGACACCACTGCCGGGTTTGACGCCGATTACAACCGCAGCCTCACGGATACGACCGATTTGGAACTCCGTCTTTTCTACCAGCACTATAAATACGACGGAACGTACGCCTACGGCGGCACCAATTCTCCTGAGCGGTACTTGAACTACGACAGCAGCGTCGCCGATTGGAGCGGCCTCGATGCCATGCTCGATCACCAGATGGGACCCCATCACGCGATCATCGGAGCCAATTACGAATACAGCTTTCGCGTCGACCAACAAAATCGTGATGCAGGTCAGCCCTTTCTTCTGCACGATCATCGAACCCCTTGGCTGACCGCAACCTATGGCGAATTGGCTCTTGACCTCGGCCATCATCTGACATTCCACGCAGGGGCGCGCTTTGACTACTTCGATTCCTATGGCGCGGCTTTCAGCCCGCGCACGGCCCTGGTCTATGCGCCGGATACGAAAACTTCCATCAAGTACATTTACGGTCGCGCCTTCCGCGCCCCCAGCGCTTATGAAAACTATTACATGGATGGTGTCAGCACCGAGCGGCCTCTCCGGCCCTTACTGAAGGAGAACATTCAATCTCACGAGTTCGTCTTCGAACGCAGCTTGACTCCCTGGCTCGGCGCTACACTCGACGGATATTACAACAACCTCGACAATCTGATCGATTGGGTCCCTGATCCCGCGAACGGGATGGCGCATGCCGCCAACATAGGTCAGGACCACGGTCGCGGCCTCGAGTTTGAGTTGGAGGCAAAAGGGAGATCGGGATGGCAGGGACGTGCCAGCTACTCGATCGCCGATGCCCATGACCGGGTGAATCGTAAGCGCCTAGAGAGCTCGCCGCTCCATCAGGCGAAACTGAATGCACTCATTCCCGTAACCCGGCAGGCGTTTGGCGGAATCGAACTGCTCTACTCGAGTGCACAGCAGAGCTATCACCAGACTCGCGTCTCCCCCTCGTTCTTGACTAATCTGACCCTGTCCACCAGGCCATTCTGGGGTGGGCTCGAGCTTTCCGCGAGTTGTTACAACGCGACCAACCGCCGTTGGTTTAGCCCCTCACCCCCGAGCGCAATTCAGCCTGCCATCCTCCAGGATGGTCGGAGTTTCAGATTCAAGCTTTCTTACCGCTTCTCCAAGGACGACAGCAGGACCCTCCCATGAAATGCACCTGGCCTGGTGCGGCGCCGCTTCTGGTTGGCCTTCTGACTGGATTCCTTTCACCTGGTCTCCTGGCATCACAGGATGAACGCGGCATCCGGGCAGCTTACGTTTTTAATCTGACCAAGTACGTGGAATGGCCCCCGGAAAGCAAACAGCTAGTCATTGGGGTGTTCGGCAATCGTGCTACTGGTGAGTTCCTGAAGAAACTGCTGGACGGCCGGATGAGTGGTTCGCGCCCCATCCGTTTGATGCTGTCTCCCGCCCTTGCCGAGCTGCGCGACTGCAACATCCTTTACCTGGCCGATGGCTTCGCCAAGAAGACCTTTGCTGCTGTCCAAGACATGCATCTCAAAGGAATGCTCACCCTCGGCGAAACGGATACATTTCCGGACGACGGGGGCATGATTGCCCTGGTAAGAGTGGGCGACCAGATCCACATCCAGTTGAACCTGGAGGCGACAGAGCGCGGCGGCGTCAAACTCGATTCTCACCTGCTAGATCTGGCTTCGATCGTTTCACCGGGAACGATTGTGGCCCAGACGTCGCCGCTTCGGACTCCTCTGGTACATCCCAACCCCGTATACCCAAGCATGGCTGCAAAGCTGCTTCTGCACGGGAGCGTACGAGTTGAAGTGCGGATTGGCCCCAATGGCAGAGTCCGTCATGTGGAGTGTGTGGGCGGAAATCCCGTGCTGGCGGATGCGGTCACCAAAGCTGTCACCAATTGGAGATACGAGCCGGCACCTGGCGAGTCGACACAGACCATTCAATTCAAGTTTTAAGCCCGTGGTCTGCTGATGCTGCTCCTCCCTTCGCTGGACAGCCAAGGGGCTGTCCCCACCCGAGCATTCGGCGGAGCGGTGGCCCGAAATTCGTGATGACGATCACGGTCTATTTTCCTGGGAATTGGTACAAATTGTGTCGATATACCGATTGAAGCTAGGAGCCGTCATGCGCCAAGGGCTTTCGTTGTTTCTGCCATTTCTCGCGTTGGTTCTGGTGTGCGCCACACAGGCACGTGCGGGCACTATCAATGGCGTTACCTTACCGGGCACCGTGCAGGTTGGCAACACGACCCTGCAGCTCAATGGCATGGGGTTGCGCACAAAATTCATGGTGAAAGTCTACGTCGCCGGGTTTTATCTGCCCCAAAAGTCTTCGGATCCTGCTGCGATTCTGAAGTCTGATACTCCCAAGCGCATCGTCCTGCACTTTTTCCGCGATGTAAGCAAGGATCAGCTCACCGGTGGATTCGCCGAGTCTTTCCACAACAACAGTCCCGACGCGGAAAACATTTTGAAGCCAGACATCGAACGCTTGTTCGCCGCCCTCGAACCCGTGAAGCAGGACGAAGAAATCGTGTTCACCTACTTGCCGGGGGAGGGAACATCTGTGGTCCAAGGCGGCAAAGAGAAGCTGGCCATCAGCGGCTCCGCTTTTGCCGAAATGCTGTTTTCCGTTTGGCTCGGCCCGAAACCGCCCAATGCTTCTCTAAAAAAGGGGTTGATGGGTCAACCCTGATCCGCTCCGCATAAGACCTGGAAATTCCCGGCGCAGAATTTAGTACAACGAATAGCTCTTATTTTAGTTACTTCGACGCTGCATCGGAGTTTTCGCTGGACGTAGAGATTTGATATCCGTTGCTATCCATTGTGCGCGAAAAGCTCTTCATCTTCAGATTGGGACAGCTCAATACTCGGTATGTCTCTCCTTTTCCGGCACAAAAAAACTGAAAACATCCCCTAGGCACGATAAAGGGTTCGTCAGGGCTTGAATACTCGACTGAACTGAAGCCTGGGGCATCGTACGAAGGCAGCGTTTGGCTCGACTGAGATTTGAGATGGGAACAATGCGGATTATCGGCCGCGCGATGATGAGTGCTCGCCGGTTTCACGGTCTGCGAGGCACTTACTGCTCCTAAAGCAAAAAACCGCAAGAACAACCAGCAAACCTTTCATTTCCATCTCCCTCACTGGTGGAAAATCTAACCTGCTCCGCCCCCTGTTCCTATTGCCAGTAGGTGTTATTGCGGCCCCACCGTTGTGTGGTTACTTCACGCGCAGGGCGAACAGAATCGGCGTGGGTCAGCGAACTGCAATCGGGATTATCAACAGTTATCCAGCTGGGGCTTAATCGAGTGAGCCACGTTACGCTGCCGGGGACCACGGCTGCGCTTGTTTGCGGGGGTAACAAGCATTCCCTCTTAAACTCAGCCGGTTGGAAGGCGAAACTTAAGCGACGGTGACTGCTTCTCGAATGCACGAACCGGTTCATGGGTGATGGCAAATCCAGCGTCTTTACGAGGTGTAAACTAGTCAAAGACACAGACCGCATTTATCAGTTCTGAAAGGATCATCTCCCATGGCTACCCTCGAAGCCCCCGTCCGGCCGCGCACCGGTTTGCATTCTGGACCATTTGTCAGCGAAAAGTTTTTCGATTTCCGCAACGAAGAAAATGCGCGCCGCATGCGCGCGGCTATCTCCAAAGTCCGCGGACAGCTGGGCCGTGAGTACGACCTCATCATCGGCGGCAAGCGCGTCCGGACCACAGACAAAATCAAATCTCTGAATCCGGCCAAGCCGTCAGAGATCGTTGGCGTCCATCAGAAAGCGGGCAAGGAGCACGTTGAGCCTGCCATGGCCGCCGCACTGAAAGCATTTGAGACCTGGAGCCGCACCAGCGTCGAAGAGCGCGCCAGCCTGCTCTTCCGCGTAGGCGACCTGCTTCGCCAGCGCAAGATGGAATACATGGCCTGGCTGGTCTTCGAAGTCAGCAAGAATTGGGTCGAAGCCGATGCCGACATTTCCGAGACCATTGACTTCTGTGAGTTCTACGCGCGGGAAGCCCTGCGGCTCTCAAAAGCCGAGACTCCCATCCAGTTGCCCGGTGAGCACGACACCTTGTTCTACATTCCTCTCGGAGTAGGCGCGGTGATTCCGCCGTGGAATTTCCCCTGCGCCATCATGGCGGGAATGACGCTGGCGTCGATCGTCAGCGGCAACACCGTAATCCTCAAGCCATCCAGCGACTCACCCACAATCGCGGGGAAGTTTATGGAAGTGCTCGAGGAGTGCGGCATGCCTGAAGGCGTGGTGAACTTCTGCCCCGGATCGGGAGCGACCTTCGGCGACGCGGTCGTCGCCCATCCCAAGACGCGCTTCATCGCGTTCACCGGCTCCCGCGAAGTCGGCTTGAACATCAACAAGGTCGCCGCCCAGCAGGCGCCCGGACAGTTCTGGATCAAGCGAACTATCCTGGAAATGGGCGGCAAGGACGCGATCATTGTCGACGCCGATGCCGACATCGACTCCGCCGTGGAGGGCGTCGCCCAAGCCGCATTCGGGTTCCAGGGCCAGAAATGCTCGGCCTGTTCACGCGCCATCGTGGACGAGCGCGTCTATGACAAGTTCCTGCAGCAACTGAAAGCCCGAGTCGAAAAGATCCAGGTCGGCGATCCCGCCGAGAATGCGAATATCGGCGCGGTCATCAATGAAGGCTCCATGAAGACGATTCTCGGCTACATCGAGCAGGGCAAGAAGGATGGACGTCTCATCACCGGCGGCGAACGCGCCACCGAAGCGGGCGAAGGTTATTTCGTCAAGCCCACGGTCTTCGCCGACATCCCGCCCAAGTCCAAACTCGAGCAGGAAGAGATCTTCGGCCCCGTGCTGGCGGTGATTAAGGCCCGCGGCTTCGATCACGCGCTCGAGATCGCGAACGACACTGAATTCGGTCTGACCGGCGCGGTCTATACCAGCTCGCGGGACAAGATCGAGCGCGCCATCCGCGAATTTCACGTCGGCAACTTATATATCAATCGCAAGTGCACAGGAGCTATGGTCGGAGCGCATCCCTTCGGCGGCTTCAACATGTCGGGGACAGACTCCAAGTCCGGCGGTCCGGACTATCTCTACCTGTTTACTCAAGCGAAATCGGTTGGAGAAAAAATCATTTAGCTGTTATCACGGAGGCGCGGTCGCACACTGCTCCACTGTTGGACCCAGGCACGATGGCAATCTTTCGCGTTGGTCCTCGATGGTGAATGATCTCTTGCTATCCGGAGGCAGGGCTTGGAAAGCAAACTGCTCCCCACCTGATTCGATCTGGGAAATGCAAAACCCCGGGCTTCAGCAACCACGTCCGTGCTCACCCTGGCCTTGCCGCTTCGCACTGCGGCAATTGTGGTCGGCGGGCGGATCGGGGTATACCGGCCCTTTGCAGGTCTCGAAGTGAGTGACAAGTCGGCATGATGGCGGCTAATGACTATTGCTTCAAACGTTAAGGCCGCCAGAACTGGCGGCCTTTGATTGAATGCTTCGAAGGTTGATCTTACTGCGCGACTCCGGCCGGCGGCTGCGGAGCAGTGCCCGCAGTAGTAGCGGCAGCGGCTTCGTTCAGGATCCTGTGGTGGATGGTGAACAGCGCCAGTTCCAGACGATCAGACACTCCGATCTTGTCGTACACGTTGCGCAGGTAATTTTTAATGACCTGCTCGGTGGTTCCCAGCTGGGACGCGATTTCTTTATTCTTATAGCCCTGCACGATCAAAGCAACGATCCGCAGTTCTTTCGCGGTCAGCCGGTCACGCACCCGCAATCCGACCATATCGTTCTCGGTGAGTTCACTGGGCACGGCGACGTCTTGCACCCAAGTCTCGCCGCGTGCCACTTTGCGGACGCAGTCCACCAAGGCTGCGCTGGTCACGTTGCGATAGACCACCCCGTGCGCGCCGCTGGCCATGTGTTTCTGCGCGCTCTCGCCAGTGTCGGCCAGAACGATGACCCGTGTCTTCGCCTTGTTCGCGCCCTGCACAATTGCGGCAAAGTCGTTGTGGAATCCCGCTGCCACCACGAGTACGGCCGCGCGGAACTTATCCAGCGCCATGAACATCTGTTCCGGAGTCTGCGCCTGCGCCACAATGCGCATCTCGTCTTCCACCGCCAGCACTTTGGCGATGCCCGCCCGGAAAATCGCCTGATTATCCGCCAGAATCAATTTGAGCATTTTCAACGCTCCCGAAAAATCTATGAGTTCCTTACGAACTCGTAAGAATCGATCACGCACGCCACTCCGCGCCCTTCGCCACCTTCTCCGGTTTCATCGGCGCGCACCACGCGTCCCTTGCACTGAATGGTGACGTTTTCCTGTCCGCCCGTCATTTCTGGCGGAAGCGTGATTTCAAACTCCACGGGCGAACCAATCTCCATCGACGCATCTGCGCGGATATACACCCCAGCCGCGCTCAGATTTCCGGTTACACCTTTCTCATCTGCGGCGTCGCCCTTATGGATCTTGATCGGCAGTTCCAGCGGGAATCTTTTCCCGGTCCGTGCTTCTTCCCCCACGGTACCTCCTCTAAGTTGGCCGGTTATCATTTCGTTGTTCGTGTATGAGGCCAACGGCAAAGCAAGCTCCTGGCGGGCTTGTGCCCACTTTTAGGCTCACGGGCGGTTATATCACGGAACGTTATCCCTGTAAAAGCCTGATAGCTCGTTAGTTACCAGTAACATCTAGGTTCCCCCGCGCGGGAAGAGTCCCTGAACGCAAGCAAAACGTGCCAGGCGAGCATAAGCCTTGCTGATCGTGATTAGCTAATGTAGACTTAGCTAATCATGAAAACAGTGACAATTCACCAGGCCAAGACCAATCTCTCCCGATTAATTGAGAAAGCCTGCCGGGGGGAGGAGATCATCATTGCCCGTGGTCCTGAGCCGATGGTCCGACTCGTTCCCGTCGCGACAAGCGCGGGTCGTCGGAAGCTCGGTATTTTGAAGGGCAAATTGGTAGTAGGCTCGGAGTTCTTCGAACCTCTCCCAACCGACGAATTATCCCGATGGGAGTGAGCGATGCGCTTTCTTTTGGACACTCACACCCTGCTCTGGGCATTTACTGCGTCAAGCTCCCTTAGCACGCGTGCACGGCGCCTCATCGAAGATGGCAGTAATGAGATCCTGGTCAGTGCTGTATCGGCTTGGGAGATAGCCACCAAAGTTCGTCTGGGCAAGTTGCCGACCGGGGAGGAGTTGATCAGTGACTTTTCCTTCTATCTCAAACAATTGGGAGTCGAAGCCCTCCCTATCTCCATGGAACATGCGTTGCGCGCCGGGCGGCTCCCGGGAGAGCACCGAGATCCATTCGACCGAATGCTGATCGCCCAATCGCAAACAGAAGACATTCCCATCCTCAGCAACGATCGAATCTTCGATGAGTATCATATCCAGAGAATCTGGTAAGCCTCCTAAAACCCAAACCCGTGATCTCAGAGTAGGCTTGCTGGATACAATTGACACTCTGGAGGTGCGCCCATGAGCGAGCCTTTAGCGTATGTAGCGAGCGTGGCGCAGGATTTTCGCCTAGCCGTTCGTAGCCTTCGGAAGAGCCCGGGTTTCCTCACCGTCGTAACGCTTTCGCTTGCTCTGGGAATCGGGGCAAACAGCACTGTCTTCAGCGTAATCGATACGCTGCTGTATCGCCCCTTGCCGTACGATCATCCGGAACAGCTCATCACAATATGGAATACGAACGCGGGAGAGGGTGTGGATCGGGCTCCCATTGCAGAGTCGCTTGACTGGAAACGGCAGAATCACGTGTTCCAGGATATTGCTCTCACCAGCTTTGATGAGGAAGCGGTGCTGTCGGGGGCAGGGGCTCCGGAACATGTCACGGTGCAGGACGTCACACCCAACTTTTTCAGCCTGCTTGGGGCAAAGCCATTCTTGGGCAGGATATTTTTTCCTTCCGAGATGCAGGATCACGATCAGACTATCGTCATCAGCTACTCGCTTTGGAAAACCCACTTCAATAAGAATCCCAACGTTCTCGGCAAAACGCTGAACCTGAGCGGGATGCCTTCCACCGTGGTCGGAGTCATGCCGGAAGGTTTTGCGCCTTTTGATGGTGTAACCATGATTTGGCAGCCGGTAAATCCGGAGAGCCAAAGATATGCAGATCGTTCGGACCACTGGCTCATCCCAATCGCGCGTCTCAAGCCCTCGGTCACGCAGGTGCAGGCTCAAGCCGAAATGGATGCCATTGCGCATCGCCTGGAACAACAGTACCCAACCAGCAATAAAGGAGTTGGGAAGAAGCTCGTTCCGCTGCGGGAGACCTTGTACGGGTGGGCGAGGAGAGCGCTATATCCGCTGTTCGGCGCCGTAGCGTTCGTGCTGCTGATTGCCTGCGCGAATGTGGCAAACCTTATTCAATCGCGAAGCGAGCGGCGCAGGGGTGAGTCTGCGGTTCGCCTGTCTCTGGGCGCAACCCGGGCACGTTTGGTGCAGCAGTCACTCGTCGAGAGTATGCCGCTCGGCTTGTTGGGCTGCGCCTTCGGGCTGCTGATCGCCTATTGGGGCATCCGCATATTCCTGTGGATTGCTGGTGCTGACTTCCCCAACGCGAATTCCATGACCGTCAACTTGCGCGTGGTTGTATTCACGGCTGGGATCTCCTTACTGACGACTCTGCTGTTCGGTATCGCGCCTGCGCTGCAGGCCTCGAAGACCGACCTGAACAATGCTCTTCGCGATGGCGCCCGCGGTACGGCGCCTTCCGCGCGGGGGATCATGCGTCACTTTCTGGTGGTTTCTGAAGTAGCGCTGGCGATGGTGCTGCTGGTCGGTACAGGGCTGATGATCAACACCATGCTGCGCCTGCGACACGTGAACCCGGGTTTCGATACGAAGAACTTGCTAACCATGACTTTTCAATTGCCGGAGGGCGGGAAGTACGTTGAGCGTGTTCCGGGCGGTGATATGGAGACAGCCACGCCGGCGGTTACGAGTTTCTATCAGCGCCTGCTCGAACGCGTCTCAGCGCTGCCGGGAGTGGAATCGGCCGCGTCGATGACGGGTCTGCCGACTCATTTCATGGAATGGCCATCGTTCGTAATACTGGGCCGTCCCGTACCAACGCCCGATCAAAGGCCCAACGCAGGCTGTGCCCAGGTCAGCCCCAACATCTTCCGCACACTTGGAATTCAGCTGAAGAAAGGCCGCTTTCTTGACGAGCACGATAACAGCGCCGCACCGTGGGCAGTCGTAGTCAATCAAGCATTCGTGCGTCGCTACTTCCCCAATGAAGATCCGATCGGCAAGGAGATACGCCTTCGATACGATCCTTATCCCACGGAGGAAGGCCGGCCGCGACAGATCGTCGGGGTTGTGGGCGACATAAAACAGCGTGGGCTGGCGAGGGAGCCAATCCCATTTATGTACACTTCGTTTCTGCAGGAGCCCGAGGTGTATCCGGGAGGCTCCATTGTGGCTCACCTCTGGCAGGACCTTGCGGTGCGGATGGCTCCGGGCACCCGGGTTAGCGATTTGACCAAAGCGATCCGCCAGATCGTCACGGAACTGGAACCCGATCAGCCCATCGCCAACGTCATGTCCATGGACCAGCTGCTTAGGCAGGATCTGGGCGACACCCGAAGTTATATGCAGCTGCTAAGCATTTTTGCGGTGGTCGCAGTGTTCTTGGCTGGCATGGGTATTTATAGTGTCATGTCGTACTTCGTTACCCGGCATACGCACGATATTGGAATCCGCATGGCATTGGGCGCGCATCCTTCCAACATTCTTCGCTGGGTCGCCACGCTAGCGGCGAAGCTTGTGTTAATGGGGATTGTCGTAGGCATCGGGCTTGCGCTCGGCCTCACGCGCGCAATCTCAGCTTTGCTCTTCGGCGTCACGCCTACGGATCCGACTACTTTCTTGATCGTGGCGATTACGCTTGCGCTGGTCGCCTGTGTCGCGTGTTACATCCCAGCACGCCGGGCCACCAAGCTGGATCCGCTGGTCTCGCTGCGATACGAGTGAGAGAGATTGATCGCTATTTCAAGCCAACTGCGGCAGCATTAACTTTGTGCATGGTCAATGTCTCGATTGCGGGCGCAATAGCTCCAGCCAGAGCCTCCAGAACTCTCAGATCGTCGGCGATGAAGGCGTCCTGGCCCGCGCGATACAGCGCCAGCACTGCGGTAAGGCCCGACGTGCCTTCCAAGGGGACCGCGAGCGCCGAGCGCAATGTGCTGTATTTCTTGGTGTCGTTCAAGTACCCGGGTTCCACCGAAGGATTGCCATTCAGAATGGCTTTGTGATTCTCTGCCACCCAGCCGGATAGTCCTTCGCCCAAGGGGATTTGCAGGTTGGAAAAAAGGCGGAAATTTTCTCCACTCACGAAAACGGGAACTAGTACTTCGTCTCGGACGCAGTAAGCTGCCAGCGCGTCGTAGGGCACGAACTGCTTCAGTCGAGTCGCGGCGAGAGAAAACACGTCCTCGACGCGAAGGAATTGACTTTGCTTTTTCAGCTCGATGATTTCTGCGGCGGCATTTCGCGCGGCTGAGAGGACTGTGTCCAGATCAGCGCCCCGCGCTGGAGTCAGCGTTTCCGGTTCTGCCGATTTGGCAAATCCGGCGGCCGGCGCCGAACCTCGTTCCACTTTAATATCGGTGGACAACTTCGCTGGCGCATCCGGGGTTTGCTCGGTTGCCAACTTTTCCAATTCAAGATAGCGGCGCTGAAGAATTTCGACCACGCGCGGATCGAAGGCCGTGCCGGCATCGGCGACGACCTTCGCCATGGCCTCTTGGAGGGGGAGAGCTTTGCGATATTGCCGATCAGAGGCGAGTGCATCGAAGCAATCCACCGCTGCCAGAATCCTGGCGCCAATGGGAATCGCCTCTCCTGCGAGACCGTATGGATATCCACTTCCATCCCACTTCTCGTGATGGGCACGTACGATCGGGACGACCGGATAAGGAAAATTGACGCGCTCCAGGATCTCCGCCCCCACGATCGGATGAATCTTCATCTTTTCGAATTCTTCCGGAGTCAGCCTGCCCGGTTTGGAGATGATGTGCTCCGGTACGGCCAGCTTGCCGATGTCATGCAGCACGGAGGCCGCCTGCAGCGCTTCGGTTTCATCCGCGCTTACACCCAGTTCTTTCGCCAGTTCCATCGAGTACACACGCACGCGCTGCAGGTGATCGGCGGTATTCTCATCTTTCGCTTCAATTGCCAGCGCGAGCGCTTCGATGGTTCGCAAATGGAGCTTTGAAACCTGCTCTGCGTGACGCTTCTCCGTTTCCAGCTTTCCCAGATACAAGCGATAGGAGCGGTACATCAGATAAATTGGCGGCAGAACCAGCAGTGACGACTGCCATCCGATGTGAGCATTCAGGAAGTGGATCAACCCCGCCGTCGCCGCTCCCACCATGTAGTAGGGGAACGACCAGAGATAACTGTCGTTCCAGACCTTGCGAATTGGCTTGCTCTCCGTCAGTCCGATGATGGTGGACATCGCGCTGGTGTTGCAGGCAAAGTGCATGATCGCCGCCACAAGCAGTGCCACATGTCCCGGTCCATGCAGGACCTTGAGCACCATCAGTCTGTAAGCGCCGTAGGCTACGGCGCTCGAGACTGTGACTTGCGAAAGATTGAAAAGAAGTTGCACAGTCTTGGGGCGGCGCGCCGGTCTCCAGTAGAACTGCGTGAGCGTGCTGGCGAGCCCGATACACAGAGTTTCCGGAAGGCTTAGTTCCAGTACACCGAGCAACGTGAACAGGAAGTTCACGGAGAGAGTTCCCTGTATCCCCGGCAAGCTGACCTTCAACGAAGATGAGAACAAGGCGGCTACGAGGTATGCGCAGAACTTAACCCAATCGTTCGACTGCCAGTGCGTGAACGAAACGAGCAGACAGATGCTGCCTGCCAGAGACATCCCGGCGAGAAACGTTCGGACCGCTGTCGCGCGAGCGCTAGACATAGCAAGTCCTTAAATTTTCAATGATATAAATGCGAATGTCCGCACCAAAAAACAGGGTTTGATTACCTTCGTTTTCCCATACAGGAAGGACTTACAGGTCGAGAAATAAGTCGGCTTACGTTTTCCTGATCGCGTTCTGGCGGGACAACCTGTCGCGTGCCCACGCTTGTGAGACAAAGTGCCCGTTGTGATTCACAACAGGACGCTCTAAGTCACTGATTCTGAACAGTCACATGGGTCACCATTTGGGCACGGAACTGCAACCGTAAGGGTCAGGTGGGGAAGGTTACGCGCCCGTAGGGGTCAAATGGGGGACCAATGAAGAAAGTGCTGTTGTTAATCCTGATCGTCTCGGTCACGATGGCCTATGCAGACGATTCCAAAATCTCGCCTGAACTGCGGAATTATCCCTCGACGCAGAAGGCGCAAGTAATTGTTCAGTACGCACCCGGAACTCAGCTGAATTGCAGCGGGCTGCTGGCTGTCTCTTATACACATCTGACGCTGCCGACG
>JBKOUZ010000167.1:0-13761 GCA_046723715.1 Acidobacteriota bacterium
ATGCTGGTCCTGGTGCTGCACAAGGGAGCTGAAATCCGGCAGGCGTTGCTCGCGGCAATCAATCAGGCCGCCGCGCGTACAAGTGACGCGCAGGCGCTGGCCATGTTTGAACATTTCAGATCACCGGAAGGGCTCGAGTTCCTGATGGTCTTCGGCCTGTTGTTCGGCCTTGTGGCAGCCATTGTGCTGGCTGCGCTCAGCGGCGCTCTGGGCGGAGCCGTTCTGGGGCCGCGCCGAAAGCCTTGACTCTTTCGCGCGTGAATCTGTGTGCGCGGCGCTTGCGGCCTCGCACCCTGCCGCGTATCATGCACCGTTTGCACTTTCTCCGATGAATACGCCCGCTCGCGGCTCGCTGCTCGGGATCGAGCATCTTGAGCCGAAAGAAATAACGGGCTTGTTGCAGTTGGCCCGCCGCATGAATCCGCAGAAGGCGCGTCCGCAGCTGCGCGGGAAGCGCGTGGTACTTCTGTTTTACGAAGCCTCTACACGCACGCGCACCTCTTTTGAATTTGCCGCAAAAGCCTTGGGAGCGACCACTACGCTCGTTCTCTCGTCGGGATCAAGCATCGAGAAGGGCGAGTCGCTAATCGACACGGGCAACACTCTGCGGGCCGTTGGTGCGGATTGCATCGTCATGCGTCATCCCTCGGCGGGGGCGCCGCATCTCATGGCGAAGCATCTTGACATACCAATCGTTAATGCCGGTGATGGAATGCACGAGCATCCTTCCCAGGCTCTGCTCGACGCCTTGACGATTCTTAAGCACAAGAAATCGTTCAAAGGGCTGCAGGCAACGATCATTGGCGACATCTTTCATAGCCGTGTAGCACGCAGCGCTTGTTATCTGCTGACGCGAATGGGAGTCAGAATGACGCTGTGTGGTCCCCCAGAACTGGTGCCCGAGGTTGCCGCAACGCTCACGCCGGGCATTCGCATAACGCGCCACATTGAAGAAGGGCTCCGGGGAGCTGATGTCGTAATGTTGTTGCGGGTGCAGAGTGAACGGCTTGCGGGAATGAAGATTCACTTGCAAGATTACATTGCGCGCTACCAGATGACGGCGGCGCGGCTGAGACTCGCCAGGCGCGACGCGATCGTGATGCATCCGGGCCCGATTATTCGTGGATTGGAGTTGACGGCAGAGGTGGCGGATTGCTCCCAGTCCGTCATCGTTGACGAAGTGCGTAACGGGGTGCCAACGCGCATGGCGATTCTGGCGCGGGCACTAGGACGGGCATAGTGCGGACGCCAATTTCAGCGGTGCGCAGAAAGAATTTGCCCGGGAGCTGCGGATGAACAAGGCAAGCAAGAGCCTCCTGATCAGAGGCGGTCATCTGATCGACCCCGCGGCCAAGATCAATGCGCCCATGGATCTTCTGTTGCGTGAAGGCCGGGTCGCGGAAGTGGCTGCGCCACACAAGATCCGCGGCACGGCGGAGGAGAAGTTCAACGCCCGGGGATTGATCGTTGCCCCCGGATTCATCGATTTGCACGTGCACCTTCGCGAACCGGGACAAAGCTACAAAGAAAGCTTTTCCAGCGGTACAAGCGCCGCGGCAGCTGGCGGCTTTACCTCGGTGTGTACCATGCCAAACACCGTGCCGGTTGTGGATACAGCCGATTGGGTCCACTGGCAGCGCAGCTCCGAACGAGGAGCGGTGGTCAACGTTTTTCCAATCGCAGCGGCGACGCAGGCAAGCCAGGGGCAAACTCTCACCGATTTCAGCGGCCTGCAGCGGGCGGGAGCCGTGGCCGTCACCGACGACGGCAAACCGATTCTGCACGACGAGATCATGCGCGCGGCATTGCAGCTTGGCGCCGAGCTGAATTTGCCCATCGTTCAGCATGCCGAGGACACCCGGCTGACGGAACACTGCTCCATGCATTTCGGGCCGAGCAGTTTCCGGCTTGGGCTGCGCGGAATGCCTTCCTCGGCAGAAGCAGCGATCGTCGAGCGAGATGTGACATTGACGCAACAGATTCGCGATGCGCGGTTGCATGTTGCGCATCTCTCGACGGCGGAGGCGCTCAAGGCTTTGCGTCGCGGAAAGCGGGCCAAGGCCCGCGTCAGTTGCGAAGTTACTCCCCATCACTTCAGCCTGATTGACGAAAATGTCGGCGAATACGACACGCGCTTCAAGATGAATCCTCCGCTGCGTTCTGCTGCAGACCGCGAAGCCATCCTGGTTGCGCTTGCCGATGGCACCGTGGACGCCATCGCCACTGATCACGCCCCTCACGCGACGCATGAGAAGCAGGTTGAATTTGAGCGGGCGGCATTTGGAATCACGGGGCTGGAGACGGCACTGGCCCTGGCAGTCTCGCGGTTGCACCGAGAGCACAAGATTCCGCTCGCGCGTATTGTCGAGCTCTTCAGTTCCGGGCCGGCGCGTGTGTTCAATCTGAAGAATCGAGGTTCTCTCGCCTGCGGAAGCTTTGCGGACGTAACAATCTTCGATGCCAGGAAGCGCTGGACCTTCGACGCTTCGAAATCGCACTCACTCTCGCGGAATACTCCCTTCGATGGCTGGCAGTTCACCGGCAAGGTGATCGCAACCATCGTGGGCGGGAAGATCGTGTATTTGGCGGATTAGCGGACTTAGCTTTTGCGCTTGTAGTGAATCGGCCAATTGACCTGCCAGGTCTTCCCGCCGTCGCGGGAAGCTTCCCAACTCCAGTCGAAGTCGTTGCTTGTAATGTTCTTCCAGACCATGCGTTGCAGGACCTTGGTGCCGTCCGGCCGAACCCCTTCGCGCTGCAGAATCATTTGGCCATCTTTGAATTCGCCAACGAAGTCGAGATAGCCACCTTGATTATCAACCCACGTCTGCTTCCACTTATTCGCCCGTGTATCGAACGTCGACAGGCTTGTGCCACGCATAGCCATGCTGTCTCCGCCCGAAAAGTTTTCCTGAACGACGCAGCCGTCCATGATGCGTTTGATGGAGTTTGTGCCGTGGTCTACTTCATTGGCTTTCTGGCCAGGCCATGTGAGGTCCCATTCCCCGACCCAGAATTCGAACTGCTTCTGCTGCGGAACTGTGCAGGGATTTTTTGGGCTCGTTTGGCCGGAAGCGAGGGATTGAAGGAAGGCAAGCGCGAGCAAGGCGGTGATTATTTTTGTCATAAGCAGTCGAAGCTTGAGACGGGCGGAGCGAGGAAACGTTAGTGCATTGTTCAGCAGTTTTCTGTTACACCTAGCTGCTTGACTTTGTATATCATCGTGTTCTTGTTCTTTGCGGGAATGCTGGGCGGAGCTCTCAACGCCGTGGCCGGCGGGGGGAGCTTCATCGCATTTCCCGCGCTGTTGTTTTCCGGTGTCCCTCCAATCCCTGCCAATGCGACAAACACGATTGCGCTTTGGAGTGGCACCGCGGCCAGTGGAGGCGCATATCGCAGTCGTCTCGACGTCCCGCGACGTGTAATGATGCCGCTGCTCTCGGCGAGTCTACTGGGAGGGCTTATAGGCGCATTCCTGCTTTTGAAGACTCCGGCTCACACCTTCATGCGGGTCTTGCCCTGGTTGACTTTGGGAGCGACTTTATTATTTGCTTTTGGCAAAAAATTGGCCGGCAAACGTGGGTCTGTTATCGAGGAGCAGACCACGGGAGCGGCACTGGTTGGTGCAACGCTCTTCCAGCTGGCGGTCGGTGTTTATGGAGGATATTTCGGCGGCGGCATGGGCATCGTCATGCTGGCCATGTTGGCGGCTCTCGGGATGAGGGATATTCACGCCATGAACGCCTTGAAGAGCGTCATGGGATTCGTCATCAATGGCGTTGCCGTGGGGACTTTTATCCTGGCGAGAGCCGTTTACTGGAAGCACGGGATCGTCATGATCGTCGGCAGCATTGCCGGTGGGTACCTGGGCGCCCATTATGCAATGAAGCTGCCGCAGGTGTGGATCCGTTATTTCGTGGTGCTGGTGGGCACCGCCATGACCGCGTATTTCTTCTGGAGGTCCTATTAACCCGGGCCACGGATTACCCGGGTTCCAAAGATCAAGCGGTCATATCGATTTGTGAGATCCGTGTGAATCCGCGGCTGTGAGTTCACTGCAGCGGCGCGGAGATGTGCTCGTGGACGATGAGCCACTTCCCGTCTTCATTTTCAAAGACCACGGTCCAGCGAAAATTGCCCATCTCGACTTTCCCGGCTTTGTTGGTCATTTCATCTTTCACAGTTGCTGTTGCCCAGACCAGATCGCCATTTGGATGGATCGCGGCATCATCATTGACCGTGAATTTCGCGCTCTTGTAACCGGAGAGAACGCCCCGGACTCCCTTCTCGTATTCGTCCCAGCTGTTGTATTTCAACGGCGCGATATCGAAAAACGTGTGCGGGCCGGTGGCGTAGAACTTCGCCGTGTTAGACGGATCGAGAGTGGCCCAGCCATCCCAAATTTTTTGCAGGTAAGCCTTGTCGGGAGCAGCACCGCCAGACGACTTCTTCATTGCCGATTTCCTGGTCTGGGCAGAACCGCACAACACCAGCGCAAACAGGCAGAGCAGAACTGCGAAGTAACGCTTCATTGAGTTCCTCCGGGAGAATTCGGCGGAATTTTCGCATACGAAGCGGGAAACTACAAAGTGGCCACGGGTTTCGAAACAAAAGCGCAAGCCATTTTGTTTGACCGTTTTCCACAACGCACGATAAAATAGCTGAGTTTGCCTGTACTAGCCGACCCGTTCTGGGGATGCCTGCCTTGGCTGCAGAAGCGCCGTGGCGGAAAAACACAGCAAGCACAGGAAATCAGCAATCCCCTTGCCAGCGCCCGTGTGCGCCTTTGAGGGGGACCGTTAAGAGTTCCAGAACTTTCTAAGTACGGGCTGGATTTCAAACGACATTCTTGGAGGACGTATGTACGCGGTTATCCGCGCCGGTGGAAAGCAATACCGGGTGGCGCCCGGAGATGTAATTCGAGTGGAGAAAGCTGGAACGGGCACCAATGGGCATCTGGAGTTCCCCGTTTTGGCGGTCTCGGGGGAAGAAGGCCAGATCGGCCGCGATGCGGACGCGCGAGTGGTGGGCGAAGTCCTGGGCGAGGGACGCGGCGAGAAGGTCCTCGTTTTCCATTACAAGCGCAAGAAGCAGTATAAAAAACTGCGCGGGCACCGGCAGGATTACACGGCCGTGCGCATTGCGGAGATTGCCTTTGGCGGGCAGAGCTTCAAGGCTCCGGACCTTCCGAAGAAGGAAGCGAAGCCGAAGAAGGTGAAAGCCGCGGCCAGCGAAGAACACGAAGATAGGCCGAAAGCAAAGAAGGCAGCAGCGAAGAAGAAAGCTGCTCCCAAGAAGGCGGCGAAGAAAGCGGGAAAAAAGAAATAGGAGTCAGGGCTGGACGCCCTTGCCGCAGCCGGCGGGACGCCGGTTACGGAAAATGCTGGTGCTACAACGAGGACACTATGGCGCATAAAAAGGGACAGGGCACTTCACGAAACGGGCGCGATTCCAACGCGCAGCGGCTGGGATTCAAGGCGTTTGGCGGGCAGGTTGTGCCCGGCGGGACAATCATCGTGCGACAGCGCGGCACCCGCGTGAAACCAGGGCTGAATGTGGGTCGAGGCAAAGACGACACGCTGTTTGCCAAGATTTCAGGCCGCATCAAGTTCATGGATAAGGGCTCGATGGGCAAGTTCGTGATGGTTGAGCCCCTGGAAGCAAAGTAGGCATCATAAACCGCGCGGGCCTGGGTGCCCGCGCCATCGGGCCTCGCCTTCGGGTCGAGGCTCTTGTTTTTTCATGTTCATCGATGAGGCAAAAATCAAGGTAAAGGCCGGCGACGGCGGCAACGGATGCATGGCATTCCGGCGGGAAAAGTTTGTTCCGCGCGGTGGTCCCTCCGGCGGGGATGGCGGCAAGGGCGGCGACGTCATCATGGAATCCAGCGAACGGCATAACACGCTGGTTCATTTCCGCTTCAATCCCGAGCATAAAGCGGAGCGCGGACGTCACGGCGAGGGCTCCAACAAGACTGGACGCGAGGGCAGCAATATCGTACTCAAGGTCCCGGTCGGAACCATCGTTTACGATGACGAAACGGGAGAGAAGGCCTTTGAGTTCACAGCTCCGGATCAGCGCTTTGTGATCGCTAGCGGCGGACGCGGCGGTCGGGGCAATGCACGCTTTGCTACATCCGTCCACCAGGCTCCGCGCGAGCACGAGGCTGGGAGGCCGGGCGAAGAACACACCTACCGCCTCGAACTAAAATTGCTCGCCGACGTGGGTCTGGTCGGATACCCGAACGTCGGAAAGTCCACTTTGATCTCGCGCATTTCTTCAGCGCGTCCCAAGATTGCCGATTATCCCTTCACTACGTTGGAGCCGAACCTGGGAGTAGTTGTGGTGGGCGATGCCCGAGACGAGATCAGCTTTGTAGTTGCCGATATCCCAGGCCTCATTGAAGGTGCTCACACTGGAGCTGGTCTGGGTACCCAGTTCTTGCGGCACATCGAGCGCACGCGCCTGCTCGTACATCTCGTCGATGTATCCGATTCCAGCGGCCGCAACGATGTGGTCAATGATGTGGAGGTGATCATGGGCGAACTGGCCAGCTTCGGCGCTCATCTGGAAGACAAACCGATAATCATGGTGGCGTCCAAAATAGACGTCGCCAACAAGGACAAGCTCGCCAAGCTGAAGCGATACTGCAAAAAATACAAGTTGAGTCTGTATGAGATCTCGGCTGTAACTGGCAAGGGGATTGAGGAGTTAAAGTTCGCCGTAGCGGAGCAAGTGCAGCAGTTTCGGGAACAGGCCGGCAAAGCGCTGGAGAGCGAAGCAAGGTAGTCTCCGACATTCCCTGTGCGCGACTTACCGCCGCAACAACCGGCAAGATACCGTGATTGAGGGGCCTTTCGGCCGCCTTTTTGGATGCAACTCCACAAAACCTGGGAACTGGCTAAGCCCTGGGAAGAGGGCCATGCTGGAAGTGATACTGCAGAATGCGTGCAGCTAATGCCGGAGTCAGCGTGCTGCCCTGGGCTTCGACCGTGCGCACTACTTCTCCCCTGCAGACAACTTCAGTCTCGGAGAGTCCGGCGATTTCAGCGGGCAGAACCAGGTTGATTTCGAGCTGTGAGTTTGGTTGCAGCGCCTCGTCAGCCTGGAACAGCATTCCGGAGCGGCTGATGTTCTCGGTTTTTCCCGCATGCCAATCTTTCTCGCCGAGACGGCGATATCGCAAAGGCAAGTGGAGTTGGAATCGTTGCGCGCGCGCGGGAGGGACTTCCCGTGCCCGCGCCGCGTGTTGAGTTGCAGCGGATTGAATGGACATTTCGACCTCCGGGGGAGTTGGAGTTGCATCGAGCGCTTCGCGCACTTTGTTTTTCAGGTCGCGAAGGTTGAAGGGCTTCTGCAGCAGGCGAATGCCTGCGTCCAGAGTGCCATTGTGTCCGATTACGTTTTCGGTGTAACCGGACATGTAGAGAACTTTCACGTTGGGGCGAATCTCTGTAATGCGCTGGGCCAACTCGCGGCCATTCATGCCGGGCATAATGACGTCGGTAAGCAGCAGGTGGATCACGGATTCATGGGCGACAGCGATTTGGACGGCCACGGCACCGTCGGCAGCCTCTATGACCCTATAGCCCTGCTTTTCCAGATACTGCCGCGCCAGGTAGCGTAAGTTGGCTTCATCTTCGACCAGGAGAATGGTCTCGCTCCCCGGCTCTACTCGCTGTGATCCGGCGGCAACTGTCATGTGAGTAGCAGGTTCACCAGGCGCAGCCACACGCGGCAAATAGATTTTGAAGGCGGTGCCCCTTCCGACTTCACTGTCGACCCAAATGTATCCCCCGCTCTGCTTGATAATTCCGTACACGGTGGAAAGGCCGAGTCCGGTACCCTTCGGCCCTTTGGTGGTGAAGAACGGCTCAAAGATGTGCGATTGTGTCTCGGCATCCATGCCCACGCCGGTGTCGCTGATGTCGATCATCACATAGTCACCGGGGCGGAGTGGGGCGTGATGGCGCGCATCTTCTTCGCTCAGCGTAATGTTGCGAGTCTCGATGGTGAGCTTGCCGCCCGAAGGCATGGCATCCCGCGCATTCACCGCGAGATTCATGATCACTTGCTCGATCTGCCCCGCATCTGCACGTACCGGCCAAAGATTTCTCCCCGGACTCAGAACGAGATCGACGTCTTCCCCGATCATGCGAGTCAGCATTTTCAGGTTCTCGGTGGCGATGTCGTTGAGGTTGACAATACGGGGAGCCAGCATCTGCTTCCGGCTGAAGGCGAGAAGTTGACGGGTGAGGGAGGAGGCTCGTTCGGAAGCGCGGGCAATCTCCTGGGCCGGGCCGCGCAGATGCTGGTCGGCCCCGATACGTTCCAGCAGAAATTCCGAGTAGCCTGAGATCACCATAAGGAGGTTGTTGAAGTCGTGCGCGATGCCGCCAGCCAGCCGGCCCACGGCTTCCATCTTCTGAGATTGCCGTAGCTGTTGTTCAAGAGCGCGGCGCTCAGTGACATCTTCGGCGAAGAGTTCGAAGACCACGCCTTGTTTACTGGCATGCACCACCGACCGGCCGGAAATGCGTGCAGCAGTCGTGCCTCCCTTTCGCTTCCAGTCGGCGATGAGCCCCTTGAAAGGCTCGGACGCACGAAGACAGTCAGCCAATTCGAACCACTGTTCTGTATCGTTATAGAGGCTGTAAATGTACTGGCCGACCAGCTCATCGGTGGACTTGAGGCCGAGCAAATCGAGAAATGCGGGATTGGCATCGAGAATCTTTCCCGTCGAGTCGCAGCTGCAAATGCCGTAGGGTGCGTTGGTGACCAGCGAGCGAAAATTCGCCTCCGACAGCCGCAGATTTTCCTGCACCGCACGGAGTGCGGCGTTGAGCCAGCAGATCAGCATGGCCAGGAAGAAGAATAGCGAGAGGCGGAGCAGGGCGACCCGCATCTGCTCCGGCGCATGCTGGCCCGCGAGCGAGAAATAGGCGATCACAGTGAGAGCGAAAGAAGTAGCGACCAGGCCCGGCTTCCAGCCGCCATACCACGCGCTCACCATGACGGCGACGCCAAATAATGCGAGGCGGCTTTCGGAAACGTCGGCCAGCAGAACCGTGGGGATCAGCGCCAGCGTAGTACTCAGCACGGCCACGCCGTATCGCAAGATCGGCGCACGCGCTGGCGGAATGCGGAGTAGGGGGAGGGTTACTCGCATACAACGGAGAATAATTGGCAAATTGTAATCCAGAAACGTTACAGGAGTTCATTTGAATGTAGGTCAACGTGAGAAGTTGTCATGTCCTGTTGTCAAGGAAGGTACGGGCCAATCGGACAGCAGCGCCCGATTCGGCTTGCATCAGGGCGCCGGAACCGGGAAACTAGCGGACTTAATACCCGTTTATGAATATCGGACTCTTCGGTGGAACCTTTGATCCCGTGCATCGCGGGCACATTGCGGTGGCGCGCGTCGCGATGGAGCGCTGCAAACTGCACAAAATCTTTTTTGCAGTCGCAAATGTTCCTCCCCACAAACAACGCCAGCCTCACACGGCGTTCATGCACCGATTTGCGATGATGGCGCTGGCCACCGCGGCTGAGAAGGCTTTTGTGCCCTCCTTGCTCGAGGCTCCTGAGGATCGGGGTTCAGGGAAACAGAGTTCGGAAAAGCCCAACTACACCATTGAGACGGTGCGTCGGCTGAAGCAATCCTTCAAAAAGAGTGACAGGCTATTCTTCTTGATTGGAATGGATGCCTTCTGCGAAATTGCCAAGTGGCATCAGGCAGCAGCATTGTTTCGCGAGTGTGAATTTATTGTCGCTGGCAGGCCAGGATATTCCTTGGCGGATGTCGCAAATGCATTACCCGAGGCTCTGAGGCCTCGTCCTGAAGTGACTCGACCGTTTCGAAAACAGGCTGCCACCGGAGATCTCGTTCTGCCTGGAGCCACGATTCACCTGCTGGCCGACCTGCATCAACCAGCCTCGGCGACCGCGATCCGACAAGCGATTCGCGCCGGGAAGTCCCTGAGCCGATTTCTGCACCCGGCTGTCGGTGAATACATAAAGAAGATGGGACTCTACAGGAACTCCGAAGGGGCGTAGGGGAGACGCGTTGCGTCCGTCATTTTGTTCCTCATCGCTATGGCATAACTTGGCGCGCCTCGGCTGTGGATAGCGAAGGCTATGACCTCGGGTACAATGAGTCCTACGGAATATTTTTTTCCCGAATGAACAAGAAGAACGAGCTCAAACCGCAAATTTCTGCAGCCATTCAAGCCTGCCTCGAAAAGAAGGCCGAAGAACTCAGCATCCTCGAAATGGAAAAAGGGTCGGGGGCGTTTACCGACTATTTTGTCCTTTGCAGTGGAACTAACCCTCGACAAGTGCAGGCCATCGCCGACGAAGTGGAGTTACGCCTGAAGAAGGCCGGCCTGCGTCCGACGCACGTCGAAGGCTATCGGCAGGCCGAATGGGTACTGATCGACTACGTCGATTTTGTGGTTCACGTCTTTTCTGAGAAGGCGCGCAAATTTTACGATCTGGAACGGCTATGGAAGTCGGCCCGGCGCCTGGAACCCGGTGATCTGAAAGCCGCGACGAGGACGCGGAAGACTTCCGCGAAGAGCGCGCCGAAGAAGAAGAAAACGAGAGTAAAAGCATAGACCACGCTCCGAGTGCCACTGCGACCCTCTCATGATGTCAAAGCCAGACGCGGAACGCGACTGGGGAAACCAGTACCGGCTGGTCGCGTCCGAAAGGTGGAAGGCGAAGTCGGCTGCCATGGGACAGCCGGTCACCGATGCTCTGGTGCAATATGCACAGCCCAGGCCGGGCATGCATGTAATCGACTTGGCGAGCGGAACGGGCGAGCCAGCGATTACTCTCACCAGCCGAGTGGGCCCGCAGGGGCATGTGACGGCGATCGATCTCAGCCCTGATCTGCTCGAAATTGCCGAGAAGCGGGCGCAATCTCGCGGGCTGACGAATTTCAGCACCCAGAAAACCGATGCGCATGCTCTCCCGTTTGCCGACGATAGCTTCGATCTGGGCACATCGCGTTTCGGCGTGATGTTCTTTCGTGATCCCCAAAAAGCGCTGGGTGAGTTGCGGCGGGTTCTGCGGCCTGGTGCTCGCGCCTGCTTTCTGGCCTGGGGCAGCTTCGATCAACCTTACTGGAGCAGCACGGTGGGTGCCGTACACCGGCTTATCGGCGGAGCACTGCTGCCGCCAGACGGACCGAACCCATTTCGATTCGCGAGCTCTGGCAGCTTGTCGGACGTGCTGCGGGCTGCCGGTTTCGACTCCGTCGAAGAAGAGACACGAACTGTACCGTGGACTTGGCCAGGCTCTCCCGAAGAACTTTGGGAGCAGATGAAGGCCATTAGTGTACCCTTTCGTCCCCTGCTGGATCGCGTACCCCGTGACCATTGGCCTCAAGTCGATGCAGAAGTGTGCCGCGAAGTGGCGCGGTATTCGGACGGCGAGAACATCGCCTTTGGAGCATCGGTCGTTCTGGCATCCGGACGAAAGTACGGAGCCGTGCTGGCGTGAAGATCAGGATTGCATGGATCGGCAAAACAAAGGAGCCTGCAATTGCATCGCTAACCGAAGAATATCTCAAGCGAATTTCCCGCTACGCGCAAGTGGAAGGCATGACGCTTCGCGACGAAGAGGATTTGCTCGCAAAATGCTCTGATTCCAGGAAGGCCGGGTCGAAATCCACCCTCGTGTTAATGGATGCTCGTGGAAAGGAATTCTCCTCCGAACAGTTTGCGAAGTTCCTGGGAGATTATCATGAGAGAAATCCGCTTCCGATTGTGTTCGCGATCGGGGGAGCGGATGGTTTTAGCCCAGCCGCAAGGTCCAGCGCGGCGCACGTGATCTCACTAGGCAAGATGACCCTGGCCCACGAACTGGCACGCGTGCTGCTGCTGGAGCAGATCTACCGTGCGTTCACTATCTTGAAGGGACATCCCTATCATTCAGGGCATTGAGATACCCGGCCCGCAGCCGTCATTTTTCACTTTGCGGGATTTTCCCGCAGCACGATTTTCAGGATCTCCTTGCCCAAATCATTGACGGGAACGTCTTCCATGTTCGCCAGCACGACGACGCCGGCCCGCCGCTCGGGCGCGATAAAGAAGTTCGTGCTCGTGCCCTGCTGACCGCCGTCATGACCGACGTAGCGGATTCCGTCCTCAGTGACGGTTCCCCAGCCTAGAGCGTAACCATTGGGCTGACCCTCAGCAGGTTTTAGGGCGGTCCACATCAAATCACGACTCGCGGGCTTCATGAGCTTGCCGTCGATGATCGCGACTTCGAACCGGGCCATGTCTTCCGCGGAAGAGAGCCAACCACCGCCGGGTATCTTGTAGCTGGAATCCAGAAAATCGGCATTCTCGACCGTCCCCGACTTCGTTTTCTGATAGAAGCGGGTACGGTAGGGGATGATCGCGAAGCGGTTGTCTGCTTGCGTGTGCTCCATTCCGGCGGGCACGAATACATTCTGCCGCATGAAGTCTGTGTACTTCGTGCCGGAAGTTCCCTCGATGACGCAGCCAACAATCGTGTATCCCTGGGTCGAATAGTGAAATTGTTTCCCAGGCTCGGAGACCAACGCATCATTCTTGAAGAAATCGAGTCCCGCCTGGATCGGATTGTCGAAATGCTTCGTATTCCCGACTTCCGGATCATCCGGCGAGTCGGACTTGTAGTGCCGGATGCCGGCGAGATGTCCCATCACCATCCGTGTAGTGATCGGAGCAGACTTCTCCGGGAATCTAGGACAGTACTTTTGCACTGGAGCGTCAAGATCGAGCTTGCCTCGCTCCCATAACTGCATGCCTGCCGTGGCGGTGAGAGATTTGGAGATGGAGGCGAGCCGGAACAGCGTGTGCTCGCTCGCGGGAACATTGTTCTCCAGATCTGCGAAACCAAATCCGGTCGCCCATTTCAACTCGCCGTGTTCCACAACCGCTATGGATACCCCAGGTACGTGGCTGTTCGACATGAACTTCGAGACGGCGGCCTCGATCTGTGCCCGCTTCGACGGAGCGATCCGCTCTTGGGCTTCGCAGAAGGTGGTCAGCGAGAGGGAAATTGTGAGCAGAAGGCGAAACCAGCGCGCCAGGCCGCGAGCATTGTTCGACATAGACGGGAATTGTCTTCCGGGAGAGTTCCGGAAGCAAGTGAGTCTTCGAGCTATCTATTGCGTTACGGTCGCCTGGTAACTCACCGCCTGCCACCTCCCGCTGCGGCGAACCCAGACGCGGGTGTAACGGTACGGACCGCTGAAATCCTCACCCAGCTGATGGCCTTTAACGTCGGCGCGTGCGGTAACAATGGCGGTGTCCCCGTAGAGCCGCACCACCATATCGGTCACGTCGATGTTGTCATAACGCAGCTGCCCGCTGCGGCGCGCTGAGATGGCCTCTTTCTTCGTGGTGACCTGGCCCAGGGGGCTGATGGCGACGTAATCGTCAGCCAGCATGCGCAGGGGGAATTCCGCATCTCGGCGAAGCGTGGCCTCTCTCGCCTGGTGCTCGATATCAATGACCTCGCGAATCGCGTCCTGATCCCCGACGTCAACAGAAGCAGGTTTGGAACGAGGAGCGCCGTGCTGCGCAGAGAGGCCTGGCATCGTTGTCAGCGCGAAGCACAATAACAATGCAGATCTGTTTATCACTATGAGACCTCCGCGGTTTGCGAGGGGACAGAGATCCGCTGACCCGAGCTACGCAACTTTTGATGCTCTAGTTCCGTAGAAAAATTCTTCGATGCGAAACATTTCTATTCACTGAGTAGGTC
>JBKOUZ010000066.1:0-9393 GCA_046723715.1 Acidobacteriota bacterium
CCACAATGCAGTAATCAACTATGGGTTGCACTACTTAGGGATCTGCGCGGGGGCCTATTTTGGGGGGTCGTCGATCTATAACGGCTTAAATCTCACTTCGGGCGTGTGGTTCAACCCCTGGACTAATGGTGGCCAGGGAACAGCAAAGGCATCCGTTATGATTTCGTATCCGAACCAGAAATTGGACCAGTATTGGGAGGACGGTCCCCAACTCAAAGGCTGGGGCAACATCGTTGGCAAATATCCGGATGGAATACCGGCGATGGTGGAAGGGTTTTCGGGAAAGGGCTGGGTTATTCTGTGCGGATTTCACCCGGAAGCTCCGTCCTCTTGGAGAACGGGAATGAGTTTCACTACGAGCGTCGCCACTGACAACGCGTATGCAAGGACGATGATATCTGCCGCCCTTAACGGAACCTCGCTACCGCACTACTAATCAAGCGGGGAGTCTAGGGAGCATCATTTCGATCTAATAAAGCCCCGGTTCCTCGCCCGGGCCTATTTTTCTAAGCGACTGGGAATTGTCAGCCTATTCGGGTCGCAGGCTGCATGTGTTGTCGATGTAGAAATCTCCGGCTACAGGCTTGCCGGCTTCTACGCAAAGGGTGGCACAACGCTGCCGCAGATCGATCTCTATACCGCTTGTCTCAATAGCCACATCGACCCGATAGAGACCAGGAACAACTGGCAAGATGGGGCATTGGAACTCGACCTCTCCGGTGCCGGCCGTCAACGTGAAAGGCTGGCCATGAGATTCGTTCGCTAGCTGCGCGCACAGATACCCGCTGGGCCAATACAAAGAGATTCGGAATACGACATCGGGAATGCTTACCGCAGCACGGTACTGTAGACGGGCGGTCATCGGGTACCCGGTCCGAACGGAATCATCAAATACAGGCGATGAGAAGGAGACGCTGAGGCACTCCGCTCTACGACTGGCGTCCAGTTCACCGAAAGCGGGTTGATGGCTGGGAAAGGCCATCTGTTGGTACTGGTCGATTACCGCCCGAGGAGCACCTTCCATGACCACCTGTCCCTGACTGAGCAACAGTGCCCGATCGCAGACTCGATACACAGCCGCGAGATCGTGCGAGACAAAGATGATGGTGCAGCCTTTTTTTCTCAACTCTGCGATTCGATCAATGCATTTGGCTTGGAATGCAACGTCTCCCACCGCCAGGACTTCATCCAGCAGAAGGATGTCAGGATCCAAATGGGCGACGATCGAGAACCCCAGGCGCACGTACATACCTGAGGAATAGCGCTTCACGGGAGTATCGATAAAATCAGCGACTCCGGAAAAGTCGATGATGCTGTCCATTTTTCGCGCGATTTCGGAGCGGCGCATACCGAGCATCGCGCCGTGCAGATAGATGTTCTCCCGTCCGGTGAGTTCCGGATGGAAACCAGAACCCACTTCGACGAGGGCCGCCAGCCGGCCGCGGATTGTAATTTCACCGCGGGTTGGAGTGGTGATACCCGACAGGAGTTTCAGAATTGTGGTTTTGCCCGCACCGTTGTGGCCAACAACACCGAGCGCCTCGCCACGCTTCACATCGAAGGTGACATCCCGCAGGGCCCACATCTCGGCAGACCGCCGTGAAACGGGATTGCGATACCAACGTCGGGGTTGATTACCGTCCGAGCGGATTTTGTATCTCTTACCGACGCGAGCTAGTTGCAGGTCGATCATCGACTTTAGATCACATCGGCCATAGTGGCTTCCGACGATTTGAAATAGAGATAAGCGATTACCAGCGCCGCCAGGGCAGTTGAGCTAGAAAAAGCTAACTGAGAGAAGTTGGGAGTCGCCCCAAAGACCAGCACGCGGCGGAAATTCTCAACCAATCCGGCAACCGGATCCAACAGATACAACTGGCGGAACCGAATCGGGACGGACTCTACGGAATACACCACGGGAGCAGCAAACATCCAAAGCTGCAACGCAAACGGCATAGCAAGGCCCACATCGCGAAAGCGGACGTGAACGGCCGAGAAGAACAATCCCACGGCTGCGGTAAATGCTGCAAGTACTATAAAGATCGGAAGAGCGTAGAGCGCATTCCACGTCAATGCACAGCGATAGTGCACCATCAGGACCAAAAAGATGAGCGACGCAATCAAGAAATCGACCAGGCTCGCTGCAAGATAGGAGAGTGGGATGATTTCTCGCGGGAAATACATTTTCGTAAGCAGGCTGGGGTAGGTGACAAGTCCGTGCACTGCATTCGTGATCGCGCCGGAAAAAAAGAGCCAGGGTAATAAGGCGGAAAAAACAAAGATTGGATAAGGGGCTCCAGACGTTTTAACCGTGGTTACGTGCGCAAAGATAAAGGTGTAGATGCACATCAAAGCCAAGGGCTGGAGCGCAGCCCACGCCCACCCTAAAACGGACTGTTTGTAACGAACGTTGAGGCGAAACAGGCTGAGGGTGTAAAGAAGGTCTGAGTATTGAGCAAGTGTCCGCAGGCCGAGGAATGCGGCAAAAAGGGAAAATTTCGGCGCCGCGATGACCCGGGTCTGGCGCGCGTCGCCCTGGACCCGATCACTCGCCTCACTCCAGTCCAGTGCGCTGGGTTTGCGAAGGGCACCTGGAACGGCGAAAGGGCCGTCTTCTGCTCCCATGTCTCCTCTTTTCACAAGGTCAGCCGGCGAGTTCAGATGACATCGCACCGCCCAGAGGCATCCCACTTTGCGCCGGAGCAAAAGCTAACAGACGTCTCTCCGTCTCATGGCTGAGCTCCTGCAGCCGCGCGGTCAGTTTCTCCCCTACGACGGCTACATAAGGTTCCCGCAGCACCTCGATGTGACCGCAATTCATCTCGCAAATTTCCACGCCGCCCTCAGATCGCGCACCCCAACCCATTTCAGGATCGCGGACGTAATAAAACGGTTGCCGGGCTCGTTTAAACAGGATTACAGGCGCGCGGAAACGAGGCGGCTTGAACATTTCGTCGGGCCAGTACGCTTTACCCCATCCACTGTCAACGGGATGGTCGCGACCCATGACGCGAGTCAAAACGCGCTGGATCGTGGCCATCTGTTCACTCGCCGCCAGCTGCGGGAATGTGCGAATCCGTCCAAGATAATAATCCACAAGCCAGAGCATCCGGACTTGGGAATTCTCCATGACCCAGGTGTCAAAGATTGCGAAGAAACCCACTTCCTCTGCCTGTGCCTCAAGCTGAAGAATTATTTCCTGCGCGATCTGGACACCTTCACACATACCGCCCAGACAATACGGCCCGCGTGGTTGCACGCTGCGCAGCGCAGCGATGTACTCCGCGGCAAGGGTGCGGAGTTCCTTTTCTTGATAAGGACGGCCAAGAGGTAGCGCGCCGGAACCTTGCAGCTTATAGAAAGCGTAATCCCCCTGGATGTGACGCGCTAACTGTGCAAAACCAATAGAATTCACTCCCGGGGCTGCGACGGCGAAAAACGGAATACGCGCGTTTCCCTGCCGCAGTTGCATCAGCAGGGGATCCGGGCTTGTAGCGGAATCGCTGCTCAGAAGGACCGCAAGACTCTCGATGGTGGGCGCCCGAAAAATAGCCGAGAGCGGGACCTTATGGCCGGTCTCGCTCTGGATATCAGCGATCAGCCGCGCAGCCAGCAACGAATGCCCACCGAGGTCGAAGAAGTTGTCTGTGACGCCGACGTCCTCGCGGTGCAGGACGTTTTCCCAGACGCCCGCCAGCGTCAGTTCCATCGGATTGCGGGGTGCGACGCCGCTAGTAGTCGCGGGAGCTTCAGGCAGAGGCAACGCCCGCCGGTTCACCTTTCCATTCGCGAGCCGGGGGAATTCGTTCACTGCCACGAAGATATCGGGCACCATGTAAGAAGGCACAATTTTTTCGAGGTGCCGGCGCAGCTCCGGAACCGCGATAATGCGACCAGTTTTACTGGAGACGTACGCAATAAGCCGCCTCTCGCCGCCAACCTCGGAAACTGTTACGACCGCCTGTTGCACATCTTCGTGCGTGGCAAGCAGGACCTCGATTTCGCCAAGTTCGATTCGAAAACCACGAAGTTTGATCTGTTGATCGAGGCGTCCCAGGTACTCGATAGTGCCATCCGCGCGCTGGCGGCAGAGATCGCCAGTACGGTACATCCGCCGTCCCGGATCGGAGCTAAAAGGATTCGGAACGAAACGTTCGTCGGTCAGATCGGGACGGGCGAAGTAGCCTCGAGCCACGCCTTCTCCCGCGAGATACAACTCGCCACGCCCGCCTTGGGGCACCAGGTTGCCATCACGGTCGAGTATGTAAGCCTGCATATTTGCGATCGGTTTGCCAATGGTCACTTCTGCGCCGGGACTTACTCGTGTATAGGTTGCGTAAGTGCTGGTCTCGGTGGGCCCGTACAGGTTGTAAACATTCCGAACCGACGTACGGTCGTACAAGTCTGCGATTAAAGAAGGTGGCAAAGCTTCTCCCGCCACATTGATCGTCTTTACTGAATCGGGCACCGCATCGGCACGCAAGAGCTCCGACATGACTGAAGGAACAGTGTTGATTAGCGTCACTTTGCTGGAGTCAGACAGTTCGGGCAGAGCCAGCGCATTGGGAACAACGATGACCGTTCCTCCTACGCTCCAGGGAATAAAGATCTCGTATATCGAAAGATCAAAGCACAGCGAGGTGGAAAACAGAGTACCGGCAAGTTCTTGCCGGGTGAATACAGTCTGAGCCCATTGGACGAAATTCACGGCATTACGATGCTCGAGGGCAACGCCTTTTGGAGAACCTGTAGAACCCGACGTGAACAGAACATAAGCAAGATTTTGTGGTCCAGCATGTGTGCCTTTTCTAGGGTCTCTACGGATCGTCTTTGCATTCGCGTTTAACTCGATGCAACGGATTCCCGCTTTCGCGAAGGTCTCACGAAACTTGTTATGCGTCACCATCAGTTTCAAACCGGAATCTCTGGTGATTTGCAGAAGCCGTTCTCTCGGATATGCCGGGTCGAGCGGCACGTAGGCTCCCCCGGACTTAAGGATTCCCAAAATCCCGACCAGAAGGCTAATGGAACGATCGGCGCAGAGGCCGACGAGAACGTCCGGTGATACTCCTTCGCGACGCAGGTGAGCAGCCATAGCCTCAGCGCGCAGATTTAGCTCGCGATAGGAGATTCGTTCATCACCGAAGACCGCGGCTGTGGCTTGCGGCGTGCGAACCGCTTGATGCTCAAACAGTTCGTGCAGGCAGAGATCTTTTCGAAACTCTGCGTGGGTCTCGTTGAACTCTACGACAAGTTCATGTCTTTCAGCGTCGCCGAGGATCGGAAGTTCACTAACCCGCAACTCTGGATTGGCAATAATACCTTGCAGCAGATTGCAGAAATTCTGCTGCATACGTTCGATGGTGCTGCCATCAAAAAGATCAGCGTTGTAATCGATCTGAATCCAGCTCTTCCCTGCGATCCACTCTACGAGAGTGACATTGAGATCGAAGAGGGACGTAGAGGAGTCGACGACGTACGGATAGACGCTCAAGTTTCCGAAGTCCCTGGACCCTACCGGCGATTTCATGGCAGAGAACATGACCTGGAAAATCGGGTTATAGCTGAGGTTGCGTTCAGGTTGTAGCACCTCGACAACTTTCTCGAACGGAACCTCCGCATGAGCCAGCGCGCCGAGCGTGGTCTCGCGAACCTGCGCGAGCAAATCCACGAAACGTGGATTGCCTGAAAGATCGTCGCGTAGGACCACCGTATCTACGAAGAATCCCATGAGGCTCTCTGTCTCAACGTGGTTGCGGCCAGCGACCGGGACTCCCACGAGGACATCGGGCTCGCCGCTGTAGCGATAAAGCAGGAGCTTGAAAGCGGCCAGAAAAAGCATGAAGGGAGTGGCCTGAACCCGAGCAGCTAGCTTTGCGACTGCAGCGACGAGCTCGGACGACAAAGGAAAAGTGTGAGTTGCACCTCGGAGGGTTTGTTCGCCGGGCCGCGGCCTGTCCCGCGGCAATTCGAGTAGCGGTGGTGCATCCTTTAGCTGCTCTTGCCAATAAGTGAGATGCTGCTGGGCATCCTGCAATTCGAGTGACTGAATTTGCCACGCCGAGTAGTCCCCGTACTGGATTGGAAGTTCGGGCATTGTAGCTACTCTGCCGTTGAGGTTTGCCTCGTAGAGAGTCGCCATCTCATTGGTAAAAAGTTGCATCGACCATGCGTCGGTAATGGTGTGATGCATAGTGCAGAGCAAGACGTGCTCTTCAGCAGCGAGACGAAGCACGTCTGCTCGAAACAAGGGACCTGCGCTCAGGTCAAAAGGAGTTTCGACCTGCCGTGTGGCGAATTCGTATGCCGCGTTTTGCGGCTGAGGCAGGTGTGAAAAGTCCGTGATTGGAACCGTAATGATGAGTTGATTCCGGACGACCTGGAACAAGTCTCCCTTTAGCAGCACGAAGCTGGTTCGCAAGGCCTCGTGCCGATCGACAATCGTCTGCAGACTCCGTTGGAGTGCCGCAACATCGAGTTGCCCGTAAAGCCAGAGTCCAACAGGCACATTGTAAGCAGACGTAGAGCCTTGCAATTGATTCAGAAACCACAGCCGACGCTGGGCCAGGGAAGCGGGGTAAAAGACCACAGGCGGGACACTGGCTATTGTGCTGGAGGCCTCGAATCGTCGCGGAGAGAACATCTAGGCAATACTGCTGACGGGTAAGACTCTCCTACCCCCGACTTTGTCGCAATACAGGGAACACCTTAGGGCGGGAGCCTAAGGGATACCCTGAATACCCTAACTACTGTATTGGCAGCTCGGCTCCCATCGAGCAATATGGCGCTTGCTTTAGCGCCCTCCCGATGACCTTCACGTCTTGCGCGTCTTTTGCCCAGCAGAGACTCTGGTTCCTTGATCAACTAGAACCGGGGACGGCGGCTTACAACCTGCCTCGAGCGTTCCGAATCCTCGGGCCAATTGATAACGATATTCTCAAGCGATCTATGCAGGCCGTTGTCCAGCGGCATGCGTCCTTGCGGACAGTATTTGAGTCCGTATACGGCGAAGCACGACAAGTTGTGCTGTCAGATGTGGCGGTCGAAATTCCCCTCTTTGATCTGAGCGATGTCGCAGAACTGGACAGGGAAGCTGAAGCGCTCCGCATCGTAGCGGAAGAAGGCAAGAAACCGTTTGAACTCAAGGAAGGCCCACTTTTGCGGTGCGTGCTGGTTCGCCTGCGGCAGGACGACCACATTTTGTTGCTGATCATGCACCACATCATTACCGATGGGTGGTCGATCGCAATTTTGTTCCGCGAGATTACCGCTTGCTACGCAGCTTTCGTGAAGAGGGACGCCACAGCATTCCCAGAACTGCCGATCCAATACGCGGATTATGCGCAATGGCAGCGCCAGTACATGAATGCTGATGTGCTGGCCAATAAAATTCAGCACTGGAAAGACAAGCTGGCCGGGGCCCAATCAGTGCTGGAGCTTCCACTTGATTATGCTCGTCCCACCGGGATGGGCTGGCATGGGGCTACAGAGGAGGCCAGCTTCGATGCTTCCACGTTGGCGCAGATGAAGGCGGTCGCGCAGGAGGAAAATGCCACGCTGTTCATGCTGAGCCTGGCCGCATTTCAGGCCCTCTTGTGGCGGTACACCAATCAGGAAAGCATTCTTGTCGGCACGCCGGTTGCGGCACGTAATGAAGTCGAACTTGAAAACATGATTGGCTTATTCGTGAACACGCTGGTCTTTCGCGCCGACTTCCCAAGGAACATCACATTTCGCGAGCTGATTCGCCAAGTGCGCTCTTATGCTCTGGATGCGTATACGCACCAGGATGTGCCGTTCGAAAAGTTGGTGGAGGCCTTGGTCCCGCAACGTTCGCTCGACACACATCCGCTCTTCCAGGTGATGTTCACTTTCCAGAATATTCCGAAACAGGTTTTTCAGATCCCCGGACTGACTATCAAAGAGATCGCCTATGAGGCGGGAATAGCGAAATTCGATCTTTCGGTCGAGGTCTGGGATGATGGCGAATTTCATTGCCAGTTTGAGTACCGGTCGGATCTGTTCGAGCAAACCTCGATGCGGCGGATGCTGGGACACTTCGAAAATTTGTTAAATGCTGCCTTACAAAATCCGGATGCGCGCATTGCCGAATTGCCGATGATGAGCGCCGAAGAGCGACAGCAGATCCTCGTGCACTCGAATACCACCTCCGCCGAATATCCGCGAGATCTGACCATCCCCCAGGCTTTTGAGAACCAGGCGCAGCGAACCCCGGAGGCGACTGCGTTGTTGTTCGAGGGCAGGTCCTGGACCTATCGAGAGATCAATGAGAACGCGAACCGCTTGGCACGTACTCTGGCCAAGAGAGGAATAGCGCCCGGATCCCTAGTTGGGATATTCCTGGACCGTTCCCCCGAGATGGTGGTCGCATTAATGGGAGTGCTGAAGGCGGGAGCGGCTTATGTGCCTCTGGATCCGGCGCACCCTCTCGAGCGCATTAGACTCCTGCTGCAGGATGCGGGATTATCCAGCGTAGTGACTTCTTCTGCTATCAAAGACCGCTTACCTAGCGAGGCGCACAAGGTTGTGATTCTCGATCAAGATGAGGATCTTCGGAGCGAGATCACAGAGAACCGTGCAGCCCCAATGTTGAGTGAGCAGCGTGCGTATGTGATTTACACCAGCGGTTCTACGGGAATGCCGAAAGGGGTGGAAGGAACACATCGCGCATCGATGAATCGTTTTGCCTGGATGTGGCGGGCTTATCCATTTCAGCGGGAGGATGTGTGCTGCCAAAAAACCAACTTAGGGTTTGTCGATTCGATCTGGGAGATTTTTGGTCCGCTGCTTGCGGGAATTCCCAACGTAATGATTCCGCAGGCAACGGTGCGCGATCCAGAATTGTTTCTGCAAACGCTAGCGCGCGAGAGGGTGAGCCGGATCGTGCTGGTCCCGTCGCAGCTTCGCACCCTGCTGGAGCACGCTCCGAACCTCGGCGAAAGGGTGCCCCGGCTCAGGCTGTGGACGTGCAGCGGAGAGCTATTTCCCGCGGAACTGGCACGACGCTTTCATGCGGCATTTCCGCAAGCCACCATGCTCAACATCTACGGCTCGTCTGAGGTCGCGGCAGACGCCACTTGCCACGAAGTATGCGAGCGGGATTTCGCATCGGCGGTCGCGATTGGGAGGCCAATTAGCAATACCGAAGTGTACCTGGTAGACGAATGCCGGAACCCGGTGCCCATTGGAATTCGCGGTGAGATCTATATAGGGGGGGAAGGTTTGGCGCGGGGGTATCTGAACCGTCCGAAATTGACGGCGGAGCGGTTCGTGAGCAACTGGCTGGCTCCGGAGCAGAGCCGGCGGCTGTATCGCACGGGAGATCTGGGACGATTCCGCAACAATGGAGAGATTGAGTATCTGGGACGGGTG
>JBKOUZ010000155.1:0-11216 GCA_046723715.1 Acidobacteriota bacterium
CTAAGTCCGAGACATAGTAAAAGATGGCATCAAAGTCGAATTTCATTGCAATCTCCCGAGCGCGGTGCGAGCAAATCTGAGCAGAAAAGCGAGTGCCGTAATGATTCCCGTGCAAGACTCCGCCCGCGACCCGATCTTAGAGTCCGAGCTCTGCAATCATTGTCTGAGTTGCCTCTACGTGTTCTAGGGGATTGGCAGAGGGCTCCAGCCCCAATGACACGTGTCCACGCTTGACTGGCCATACTGTCTGCCAGAAATTTCCATAACGGATCACTACGAACTTGACTCCACCGCAGTCAATATTCCCGCGCTGGCGCACCAGCGTCAGGACGCTCGGATTCACAATCAATTCCTCGTACTTGTCTGATTCGGAGGCTGAAGCGTTCGCCAGGCCGCTCCGCTCGCAAAGCGTCAGTTCCCCGTCCAAATAGAGCGCTACGTATCTCACGTCATTTGAAATTCGGAAAAACGCATCTACTTGCATGGCTAGCTCCTTTATTGAGGGAAAATCGTCCGTTGCAGGCGTTGCCAACGAACAGGCACATAAAAGGCCCAATGCCCACTCTCATGCGGCATTGATTCTGTACACGGGATAACACTCGGCGATAGCCTCGAAGTCGGCCAACGGTGCACTAACCGGGAGTGGGAAGTGCCGTCGGCCACTCGATGCGGTTCGAACATACTCCTGAAGGATAGGCGCTCTCTCCTCCCGCGGCACCAACGACAGGTGAACGCGGTGGCGGCGTCCCTGACGAATGACAGCGTCACCGTGTGCCGCTTCAACATTTTTTACCCAATCAGATCCCGGACCGAGCATCGATACGAGGTAATGATTGCCCTCCACGGTGGCGATCACGACGGGGTTTGAGCGCTTGCGGCCGGATTTGCGCCCACAAACCTCCAAGGCGGCCTGGAATTTCGGCGGCAGCCCCAGACCAGACCAGCAACACCAAAACCGATTGACCCACATGCCAAGAGGCGTGGGGCGCCAGTTGCGATAGAGCAGACGCATTAGTGCGATATGCTCTGCCGGGTCCGACCGTTCGGAGTCGTTCATGAGTTTTCCTTTCCTATTCTCCTTACTCGGCAGCCGACCGGAGTTGCCTGCAAACAAAGTTAGCGACAGCGCTCAGTGGTAATCAGGACGCTTCCAATGCGTGTGCAGCGAAGATGCCCGACATCATCGCCGCACCCACGCCATAGCCGGGGAACGTCGTCTGGCCTGCAAGAAACAAACCCGCAATCGGCGTTGTGTGTGGGAACTGCTCGCGCGGGGTAACCACCGGGGATAATCCGTAGAGCGCACCTTGGAAGAGACGCATGGTTTCTAGAAAATTCTTGGGGCTTCTTGTCCGAGTAACCGCAATGTCGAGGTCGTACGTCCGGGACAGCGAGGCCACAGCGGATTCGGTGAGGAACGCCTTCCCCTGCTCGTCCCAATAGTCAAGCGGCAAATCTGCGCGCACGGGATAAAACATCTCGATGATGCTGCCACCCTTGGGCGCGAGTTCCGGCATCGTGAGCGTAGGTACAAGGTAGACCGGGAATTTCATCTCGCTGCCATCTTGGAGAAAGAGGTCCTGCTGGCGCTCCATCCACGGCAACACGCTCACGGAGTGGGCAGGCGCTGCAATCCTGTTCCTTAGGCCAAGCTGAATACTTACGGCCCTATGCGATAGGCGCGGGTGCTGGAGCTTTGGGGCGATGCGAGAGGGCACACGTTTCGCATCTATGAGCGAACCAAACGTCTGCATGCCGCTGGCGGTCGAGATGACTGCCGAAGTATCTAGTTGTCCCCCCCCCTTGATCACCACGCCGCGCACGTGGTTATTCTCGACAACGCACTTCTCCACCTCGGAGTTGAGGAAGACTTTTACTCCGCGCTTCTGCAAGGCGCAACTGAGGACCTGCGGAACTTGGCCCATACCACCTTCGGGCAGGTAGAATCCTTCGCATATTTGAGCGACCAGGCCAAGGATTGCCGAAACCGGCATCCGCTCGGGCGGCACACCGTTGTAAAACAGAGCTCCCGATAGCGCCGATCGCACCGCATCATCGCTGAAAGCGCGACGGAGTTCCGAAGCCACGGTGCCGTGGAACTTGGGAAGATGCCGCCAGCCTTTCCACAACATCCGCCAGGGAGAGAACGGGTGCAAGAGGATTTCTTCTGTGGCAAAGCGCAGAACAGGCTGCCATTTGTCCATCATTCTGCGGAGCTCATCCTTAAGGCGATTCTTGTCCGAATTGCGGCCGGTGACCGTCACTCCCAGTTCCTTCCCCAGATTCACGACAGTGCCGTCGGGCAGTGTTGTCGAGGAACTCGAGGTGATTTTGCGCAAGGGCAAGAGTGCAGCCCGGTTGAGTCCCAGTTTCTTAAAGACGTGATCCAAAACACTGATGACCGCCAGATACACCGCACCATCGTTGAACGTGTAGCCAGCGAGCGTTGTACTTGCGCAGGAGCCGCCAAGCTTGCTGGCGGCTTCGCATATCGCGACTTGGAAGCCGTCGCGGGCGAGCAGATTCGCGGCGGTCAGTCCTGCGACGCCGCCGCCAATGATCACGACCGGGTTATAGCTGAAACTGTTTTTCACGACGAATCCAGGCTCTGGGGCTTCCTCGCGCTTCGTTGCTATGCGACTGCTTTTCCAACCGTGCCTGACGAAGTCCTAATCGCGGAGTAGAGCGCTTCTCTGAGCGCCACATCGCGCGGGTCCCCGGTCAATCGTGTCCCCATCTGGCTCGTCACGTAGGCGTAGCCGACGCCAACGCTTGGATCGGCAAAGCCAAGAGAACCGCCCGATCCGGGTGAGCCGAACGAGCTGGCGCTGCCAAATCGCCAGACCGTGCCCGGCTTCATAAAACCGAGTGAGAATTGCACGCCGTCGGCCTTCAGGCATTCGTCGTAAAATCCGCGCGTCGGAGGAATCGCCGGAGCGGCCAACAAGGCCAGCGTCTCGTGGCGTAATCCCAGCTCGCGTCCGCCGTTGGCGAACACACTATAAGCATGCGCGATGGCCCGGGCCGTACCTACGCCATTGCCAGACGGCACTTCGAGATTGCGCGCGTAGATATACTCCGCGTCCTGGTATATCCGAGTGCCTGGGTTCCTGTTCAGCGCCCGGTTGATGTTTGAACTAGGATTCATTACTTGCAGCATGAAGCGAAACCCGAAGCCGCGCAGCATCTCGCCCAGACTGGGCGGGGCTAGACTGGCCAGGCGCGAGTTCGGGATCGTCTTCGGGAGTAGGATGTAGATGTCCTCCCCTAGCCGTGATGCCACCTCATCCTGAAAGAACCGTCCCAAGCTGCGATGCTGTGGATCCACGCGACGCAACAACTCCCCCTCGTAGAATCCTAGAGTGAGGGCGTGATAGGCCTGGCGCGTCCCCGACTCCCACGCGGGTTTCTGACGCGCCAACACAACCGCGAGCCGGTCGAGGTCGGCGATGACGCTTTGATCCACGGGCTCATCGAAAGCAAACAGGCCCGCCTGGTGAGCCAGCAATTGGCGGACGGTGATTCGTTCTTTGCGCTGTTGAGCGAACTCCGGCCAGTAGGCGCAGATCGGCTGCTCGTAGTCGAGCCACCCGCGAGAGTGCGCGATAGCCAGGGTCATCGCGGCCAGGCCCTTAGTGGCTGAGTGAAGCACCACCATCGTGTCCTGCTCCCAGGGTTCTCGGTTCCGCTTGTTTCGTATGCCGCCCCATAAGTCGACGACCTTCTCACCGCGTACAAACGCGCAGCAGGCTCCGCCCAACTCGCCTCGCCGAACAAAGTTCTCCGTGAACACCTCGCGAACAGCCTCAAAGCCACTGCTGACGTGCCCGTGAATACCGAAAGCATTATTGTGAGGCACTGGAATGCCCTCCGCGTAAGACCTTTTTAAGCCCTACGCGAGGGTTCTTCCGTGACGGAGGTCACGACGAGCGACCCGGATGAATCGTCGGCAAAAGAGGAAGTCATCCGCTTTCACGAAGTCACCGGCCCAAGGGAACGAAGCACAGGTGAAGACCACAGGTGAGAAATTTCTGGTCCTTTTTTCTAACTTCCTGAAAGTATTGGCAATACTCACGCTCCGTGCGAGCTCACTCCAAGCCCTTTCAGGGCATGATTCTTTGGCCTTAGACCTTTTTTCAATCAATTACTTTATTTATCGGGATGGACGTTTTATTGTGACCATTCCGTGACAATCCTCTGAAGAGCCGTCCCAGTAAGCCGCTGCTGATTAGCGTGTTCGCTGTCGTTGCGATCGCCACTATGCTGCCGTATACAGCGGTGGGAACACTTTTGCGGCTCACTCCGTTACCATTGTCGTTGTTGAGTGCGATTACGTTTCTTGCCGTGACGTATCTGTTGCTAGTCCAGGCCGTCAAGTTTTGGTTCTATCGGCGGCAGGCGCTACTTTGATAGGAGTGAGGGGATCACGCTGCAGTCCCGGCGCGCAGCTGCCGAAAGAAAGCCTGTTGGTCTAAATGAGTTCCCCTCATTGGAATGGTTGCAGCCAGCCGGAACACAGCGTCGTCCAAAGTTGTAGCGTGATGCCATTCCGCAAGAAGACCCTGTCTGAATAGCGATCTAAGTTGAGCGTGGCGCAGCCAGACCGCCGGCAGATTCGCGTCGGGACTGCAAGCGCGGGCCATTAAATCAATACTCACTATCCCGTCTTTGCCGCAATAACGCTTCGCCCTTTCCACGCACAGCTCGTGAAGGCATCTGAGATCCTGCTCGGAGACGGGTGGTATGGCAGCCCCTTCTTCTGCCGCCTTGATGAAGACTCGGAAGGCCTCCAGTCGGTCAAGTTGCTCATCCACCATCTCTGTCACCAACTGAAGGAGGCCCGGAGGACCAGACGATTAGGGTTTTTTCGTCTCATCTGTCGCGATCCCGACAGCGGCTTGGCTGAAGTCCTCGCCGGACTTGGGCTTCTTAGGAGTTTGCTCGGGTTGCGCTTCGGTTCGCTTTTCAACGTGATCGGCCTGTCGCAGCGCTTTGTCGGATTTTGTTCGCTTCTCTGACATATCCATAGCTTCCAGTGGCCCACCCGATTGCTACCCAGGTGGATTTCAGGTGGTGGGGCAGTTTCAATTTAATTCACGAACTGCTCTGGCGTAATCGTCAGTCGCGTTCTTTAACTCACTGCTAAGGTGGTTCGGATCTTGCGCACTGGCCTTCTTGAGGGCGTCCAGAACCTCTTGCACCTTTTTCTCGGCTGCTCTTACTTCCTCAATGGTTGACATGGCTATTGCTGCAGACTCCACACTTCGCTGGTTCCGAGACGCCCGACTCTCCGCCGTCGAGTGTTGGCTGGACGAGATGCACTCGCCCGTTGCAGGACCGGGAAATTTGGGGTATTCAGTTCTAGTGCCCTCCTGCAAAGCATTAGAGAACCTTCCTGCCTATCTGTCTGTGATGTTCATCACCCGATTACCACATAGAACCGGCAAGACTACAAGCTGAACGTGCCAAAATATGTTTCGGTCAAGCAGCACGTTTAAAGTTGTAAACAGCTGGGGCGACTGGTGGGGAACTAATGGGACGTACGAGATACCGTACAGTGTCATTACGACACCGATGCGTGACCCATCGGGTAAGCTTGTTCCACCGCACATCGGAAGTGTACGGTACGTCGAAAATCGCCCAACCTCACTGTCTCTTGCTGATCCGTTTACCGCGCGCATTCGCCTTCGTCACAACCAAAACCGCAACCTCGTCAAGGTAAGCGTATCCGTCGGAGCCGAGCAGCCCAAAGTCTTATGGGGACACGGCACAGTTTTCGGCAGCAGCACAAATCTTTGCATTGATGTTCCTCTGCCGAGATACGCTCGCCAGTACTGGCCTCCAAATGCTTCACATACCTGGAGAGTGCTCGTTCAGGAGTTAACGCCTACAGCGAGCTCTTCGGCCAGACAGGTTGGCACCGTAGAGGAAATCACCCTCGTGCAACGACTCGTCGACGCACAAGGGCGCTGTCTGCCTGTGGTGGCAGCCCCGGAGTGGTGGACGAGAGCCTCTATGACATGTCGTCGGACAATGGAAGCTACTTTCGCATCTCCAGTTGTCAATACGTATACAACGTCTCAGCAAAATCTCTGGCGTCGGGCACATATCGGGCCGATATCTCAATCGGGTCGCAGATCGCGGGGAGCGGGACTTTCGGATTGAAGTGACCCCGATCATCAACAAGAAGCCCAACTAGGGTCCACTCGGACCGCAGGCAATTCCGGTTCAGCCGCAAGAGCAACGTTTACGGTTGAGTAAACTTCGCCTGCCCTGCTCGAAAAAGTGGAACGAACGTCCCACTTCCAGGCGGCGTGCTGGACCTCGTTCTCACGAAATCACCAGTCCTTTACAAAATCGTAGATCGTCCGTCCCCAAAAATCCCGCCTTGTGAAAAGAGTGTGGATCGGGCGTTGGGGCGGTCAACGCCAGTCGGCTTGCGCGAATCCCGTTCGACGGGCGCGTGCAGGACGATGACAAGGAATGGCGAATCGCCTCTTGCCCCCCATACCAGTGAGTCCTTAGCTTTAGAAAGCGATCGAGCGAGGATGAACCCACTCTTTGGCGCTCGCGCTCCGGGTGCCTGTCGAACTCCCCCGCGCTTCCATGATTTGGGTAAGGGTTTCGCTGAATACGCACCATGTTTCGTATATAGCCAACATGTTGGCGATTTGCTCTTAGCCGCGCGTCCTGGACGGCCAAAAAAGGTGAGGAAAAGTTCCTCACGTTAACACTTGACCCCCATACCCGTCATCGGCGGCACCGGCAGACGAACGGATGGAGCAACTCGGTCAGGCCGTCGCCGAACCTGCGCCTGGGCCACGGCATGTCCTTCCCGAACCAGTAATTGCGGAAGCCGCGGCGCAGGTAGCGCAGCTTGCGCAGTTCGCCCGTGACGCTCACGCCGCCCCCTCCGCGAGGACCGTGGGGTTCGCGGCGTAGTTGACGCCTCCGTTGGTGACGGTCACGGAGATCACGCTTCCGCCAGTCCCTCCTCCTCCGCCGCGCCGCCGGTGCCGGCCGAGCCCCACGTCGAGCCTTCGCGCTTCAACGCTGGCAGAACTACAGCGTCGCGGCGGTCTGAGCGCCCAGGAATGCGTCGAACTGCTCGCGAAGGGCCTACAACTGGAGCATGCGGTGGCCCCGGGGGGCAGCAGGAAGCGACACTGATCGCGCAGAAACCGCTATTCGCGCCAACATGGTCCTTCCACCGCGAAACCAGAACTCCGCGTAGGTGGCCACATGAATAGCCCGGACAAGGCCAGAGTCGAAATGGAAGCGGTGGAACGCGCTGAATCTGCTGAACAAACGGGCCGCCGTCAGTTGTGGGAAAGGCAGCCCGGCGAGTCGGCGAAGGCGTATAACGCCTTCCGGCTGTATCGCGACGCTATGGAGAAGCGCACGTTGGCAAAGGTTGCGCAAACATTAGGTTGCTCATCGACCAATGTCGAACGCTGGGCGCGCCGCTGGGCCTGGACGCAACGAACTTACGAGTACGACTTGGTTCAAGAAGAAGAGTGGCGACAGCAGGCAGCGCGCGACCGGATAGCCATGCGAAGGCGTCAGATCGCGCTGGGCCAGGCACTGCAAAGCGTCGCCGCGTACGGCCTTCGCGAATGGCAGGACAAGATTGAACAAAAACTGCCGCTCGCCATGCGTCCGGACGAGATTGCCACCCTGATGAAGCTCGGCAACGAACTTGAGACGAAGGGGCACGGTGACGAGAAGCATGGCGGACGGTACACGAAAATCATCGTGAGCCTTGGCACGCTGAGCGACGAAAAATTCGAGGAGTCGTTGAAGGCCGGTAAGAACGACGGCCAGGCGCTGTTGCTGGAGGACGCGGCGAAGGCCGAGGACGAGGATGCGCGGCAGTACTAGCCGATGTCAGCGAGGGACGCATCTTGAACTTATTTGTTTCGACCAGACGACTTACTGACGCCAAAGAAGATCACTTAACCGAATTCCTCGCGTCCGCACTGGACGTCGACGAAGATTTTCGACTGGCATACGCCTTAACACTTTCAGAACTCTTCTCACCCTGGCGCGTGCCACGTCCCGCCTGCGCGGCGGCAGTGCGGCTTTAAACTGTACTCCAGCGAGGGCAAGTACGAAACATGGTTCGTATTTGAGAAGGCTTCCGTGCCTCTTGCCGCGGTTGGCGCTAGCACGTGATGCGCAGCATGGAGTTTTAGCAAGAGGGCCGACTTTTTCAAGCTCTGCGAAGATCAAGATTATCCCGACATTGCCTTCGGTGTGGATTGAGTCGGGTTCATTCGTGCCCAATGCGCTGCATTTCAAGCCCGAGTCGCAGGTGGCGCTTCCTCATCTCCGCGATCGCCTCCGGCGAGCCGATGTCGGTCTGGTCCATAAATCCCTTTCACGATTGAGCCCGGACACGGCGGGACTGGTTTGGCCCGCCGACCCAGCACTTAGGCCCCTTCCGAACAATGATATGCGCCTCCGGCAAGCCACACTGGTTGCGAGACTGGTTCCACGCTAGCCAGAAGTCCGCGCGCGCGGACTTTTTGGGTCGAAAACGTAGGGCTTACGGTGCATCGCACGGCGATTCGGACTCGCCGGACTGAAACTGCTCAGGCGCTCATTGCCGGTCGTGCAAAGCGATAAATCTGTGCAGCAAACGCTCCCAAACCGAGGAAAAGCACACCCAATCGGACCAGACCGCCAAGATACGGTATGAACCCAATGAGTGTGAGTATCAACAGGCCCACGAAGAGTCCCAGCACCCAATCGCCCTTCGAGGCCCCAGATGGCTTCAGGACTATCCGCCCCAGGTAGGCTCCAACCCATATCTTCGCCAGGTAGATTCCGGCCAGATACACCGCGAGCGACATTAACGAGATCGGGAGGCCAACCAATGTGATGGCGATCACGATCATCGCCACCGGCGCACCAGCTAAAACCGCAATTCCCAGCCCGAGGCTGAGCCAGCCTGAGCCCACGGCCTGAGTCGCGGCTCGGAAGAAGCCGGGAAATAGAAGCAGGCCCAGCCATCCCACAAGAAGCGCGGCAGCGAGCCAGATAGCTTGGTGGACGTAGAATCTCGGGCGCGCGAATTGACTCTTTCTCACGTTCAACTGGATGTCGCGTTTTCCCGCAATGGTCGCAGCGTCGGCAATGTGCACATCGTTTAGGTGGCGCACGCGAGCGCTCAAGTTGCCGCCAATCCGGCCCGTGCTGGTAACCGTTAGTCGACCTCCGGCCATGCTTAGATCGCGACCGATACTGCCACTCACATCGGCGTTGGAGGTGAAGATATTCACGCTGCGTTTAACCTCGCCCTCGAGGCTGACGTCTCCCGCGCCAGCCAAGATACCTTCGCCCACGTGCGCCCGGTCAGCCACACGCATGTATTGCATCAAGCCATAGAGGCTGTGACCCAATTGCCCGTCCAAGTCGAACTCACGCGAAAAGTTGTAGATGCGGCCTTCAACGGCTCCACTAATCTCGGTTCTCTGAGCCCAAGATACTAAGTCGCCCTTGACGGTGCCACGTACTTCCACGGTCCGGCCAAAAGCCAACAAGTCCCCGTTAATGACCCCTTCCACGCGCACAGTGTTAGCAGCGGCCAGGAGAGTGTCGTCCACAGTCTCGTTCGCCGCCACGATGATGAAATCGCTATGACGCCGTTCCAAAGCATGGCCAGGCAACGAGAACGCAAGCAATACCATGAGCACGCACAGACCGTTCGGGCGCAGCCTTCCGCGACGCCCCAGTAGCAGTGCGGCGCCGCCCAACAGCAACAGCAAACACAGCCATCCCACGACAGCAGCATAATTAGACAGCATGGCAGTTCCTCCCTCGCCAACGTAGTAAGAAAGATCAAAAAAGAGGTTCGTGCGGCCGCTTAGGCTGAAGGGGTTGAACCATTCCAGTGCTGCTGGAAGGCTCAAGCGATCGAACCACATTGAAATCATCGAGCCGAGCGCCAACACGCCAGTTAGCACAGCCAGGTCACCCCACAGCCACGATCGGCGCAGACGGGAGCGCGCTGGCGCTCCTTCTGGAAGCTCGGCCAAGCTATCGCTAAGAATGCGGTTCTCTTCCCGCAACGCATCCACTAATCGCCTACACCGCCCGCACGTGGCCAGATGCCCTCGCAATCGCCGCGCCTCGTCGGCGTCCAATTCCCCGTCGACGAGCAGAGCGCAAGTCTGTTGCGAATAGCATTCCATGATCACTTGCTCCTCTGACTTAGTTTCCGGCGCAGTTCCTGCTTAGCCCGAAATATCAACGTCGCGACGTGGTTCCTTTGCACGCCCAACTGCTGCGCGATTTCGTCATAACCCAATTCGCCGTAATAGCGAAGGATCAGGGGCACGCGATAGTTCTGCGGCAGGCGTGCGATGGTATCGCGCACCTGCGCCCTTTGTTCCGTGCTGATAACAGCACTCAAAGGCGACGGCTCCGAACTGGCTGCATCGGTGACCACGGCTTCGTCTTCAACGTCCACGATTACTTTCCGTACCCGTTGTCCCCGCCGCAAAATGTCAATGCACTGGTTGGCAGCCACCCGCAGAAGCCAACCGAGGAACGGTATTGAACCGTCGTAGCTCTCGATCGAGCGCTGCAGCTTGAGAAAGACGTCGCTGCACGCATCCTCTGCGCTCTCCAGTGAGTCAAGCATGTAACGGCACAATCCGAACACGCGTCGCGCGTAGAGACGATAGATTTCCCCCAGGGCCTCGGCATCGTGGCCCCGTGCTCGTTCAATTACGCGTTCCAGATCCGGCCCCTCCATCTGACGTGGTTTCTCCTACTGGGGCTACGGTCGTTCCGCCTCGGTTCTCTCGGCGTCTACAAAAGCAGTACGCTGCAGATCGAGCGAAGTTACGGAATAATTGTAGGGAACGACCGGGACCGATCCGGGACCGGCCGGTAACTCTCCAAACACTCACAAATGGGACCCCTCCCGGCGCGGGTGCGCACCACGGCGCTCAAGGTCGCCCGAGCGTCAATGACCAGTGGTCAAAACGTGTAATCGCCTGATCTATAGAAGGGGATGTCAAGAACATTTTTCTTCCTCCGCCGGAGGCGCGGGTTTGGTTCGCGATATCCAGCCCCTCTCACCATAGAAGACGCTCGTGTGGTGTGGTGCCCCTGGGTTATTCCATCTCAGCAGCTTCATCTTCGTGAGTAGCGACGACGCCAATCAGTTTCGAAACTGAATCAAGCCGTCCGGTTGTACGGTGTCA
>JBKOUZ010000168.1:0-28440 GCA_046723715.1 Acidobacteriota bacterium
CTTTAATGTCAACGCAAGAAGATTCATCAACCGCCCCGGTTCAGAGTCGCTGGAAACCGAAGCGAGGAGTACACAAGGGTTGACGATAGCCCCATGGCCCTGCAAATCAAGGGCTTAAGACCACCGTTGTATTGGGCTGTACGGTGCATCTTTTTCGCATATAACACTTGACTTAACGTACGAGAGGATTAGCATATAAGCATCACCTCCGATCCAATTCAGGATCGAATGGGCCGATAGCCAAGGAATGTCACCGCTTCTTGGTTGCCGGCCCATTTTAATTCTTAGCGCCTCCTTAGCTTGGCGACGTCGCTAACCGGGGACAACATGGGGGCCACTGCTATCGCGTCATTGGGCGGAACTAGGCTGTCCTTTCAGGCATTCCCACGTAGCTCGACCGTCATATCATAGGGGGCAATCGGTCCCTCGGGCGTCGCTGTCAGCCAACTGTTTTCCGTGAAGAGTTTACTAGGGACGAACTTGGCATTTAGGCGTCTGGACCGCAGTCAACAGGCGTGAAACCAACTCTGGATTAGCTTCCGGTTCATGCAACAGATCCCACCCCGTAAACACTGCAATCAGCTGTTCCTCGGGGAAGACCATCAGGCGCTGCCCGCCGAAGCCGCGCCCCATCCATACATAGCCTTTCCGGTCTTTGCGGCGCAGTAGCCACCACTTGAATCCGTAATCGTAATCTTCCGCGGCAGAGATGTAGGGTCTCAGTGATTCGTTTACCCACGCCGGAGAGACGATCTGCTTGTGCTGCCACATTCCGCCGTGCAGGTAGAGGGCTCCAATCTTCGCTAAATCTGAGTTTTTCAGGTACAAGCCGCCCTCCGTATCTACAACTCCCAGGTAGGTGCGCTTCCAGTAGTAGTCGATACCGAGCGGCGCAAACAGGTGCTGGGCGCCATATTTCTCAATGTCCTGGCCGGTCTCTTTTTGGAAGAGGTAAGCCAATAACTCGGAGACTCCGCTGCTGTAGTTGAAAACCTTCCCTGGTTCCTGTGCCATGGGACGGTCGATCACGTACTGCACCCAATCATCGGTCGCCTCCATCCGGCTCGAATCGCTTCTGGGATTGTCGTAGGGCACATTGTCTTCATTCCAATCAAGACCCGTTGTCATGGTGAGCACGTGGCGCAAGGTGATGCGCCGCTTGCGATCGTCCACATTTTTTACTTTGCTGACATCGAAGTAGTGCAGCAGGGGGGTGTCGAGGCTCGCTCTGAAGTCTCCTCGCGTTTTTGCGATTCCCAGGATCACCGAGGAGACGGTTTTACTTACCGACTGCATGCTGTGCAGATCAGTTCCGTGAAAGTAGGGATGCCACGCTGGGTCGAAGTAATTGTAAGGACCCGTCAGGCGCGCATTGAGAGGCCCACGAGTTTTTGCTTCTTTCCTGTAGATCTGGCCGTAATCGTGGTCATACTTGCGTTCGAAGACGACTTTTCCGCAGCGGTACACGCCGATGCTGTCGAGGAGGGAGTACTTGCCGGCGGCGAGGTCGGAGTCCAGGGCCAACAGTGGTTTTTCGTGCAATCCAACGTTGGCGGGCTGATCTTTTGCCCAGTCTTTCGCCGAAGCGGTATTTGTGGCGGCCGATTTCCTGGAACTACTCTGGGCATGGGCCCCACTAGCCACAAGCGCGGTCGGAACAAGAAGCGCGAATACCGCACATCGCCACAGTGAGGACCGGCTTGTGTTCATCCTGAGACTCCGGCGGTCTTTACGGTTTGGGCTGCCGTGATTCAGCGAGCGAGTGTACACCAACGGGGCGGTTCAACTGACAACGAAGTCGCGCACGCGTCTGAGCACTGACTCGGGAGCGTCAGCCTCGAGATCCACCGCGCCATTCTGATAATTGCGGGAATAGATTCTCGCGCGCGCCTCCAGCAGAGCTAGAGTCTTCCCCTCTTTTTGCGGAACTCTGAGACGGACGCGGATGACACGGTCTTCCTCGATCCTCTGGTCAATGCGTTCCCGCAGCACATCAAGTCCGGTGCCTTCGATGGCAGAAACGTAGACGGTGTTCGAAGCTTGACGCGCGGCATCAGCAAGCAAGGAGGCAGCAACTTCTTCGTCCAGCAAGTCGACTTTGTTCATTACGCGCAGCCGGGGCTTCTTCTCGGCTTCGAGTTCCTTCAGGACGAGTTCCACCTGCGCGTCCTGCTCGGCCGACAGGCGACTGCTGGCGTCGGACACATGCAGTACCAGGGAGGCTCGCTGGACCTCCTCCAGCGTGGCGCGAAATGCCGAGACCAGAGTGTGAGGCAGGTTGCGGATGAAACCCACCGTGTCGGACAGCAAAACCGTTCGCTTGGACGGCAGTTCGATGGCGCGAATGGTTGGATCCAGGGTGGCAAACATCTTCGGCGACGACAGAACCCCGGCATGAGTCAGCGCATTGAACAGAGTAGATTTACCAGCATTCGTATATCCCACCAATGCGATAGTCGCCAAGGGTGCCGATTCCCGCCGCTGCCTCTGTTGTGCCCGGATCCGGCGCACCGTTTCCAACTGCTGTTCCAGATGGCGCACACGGCGCGCAATCTTTCGCCGATCCCTTTCCAGTTGCGTTTCACCCGGACCGCGTGTACCGATGCCGCCGCCGAGTTGGGACATCTCCACACCGCGGCCGGCCAGCCGGGGCAGCATGTACTGAAGTTGCGCGAGTTCAACCTGTAACTGGCCCTCTCGGGTCCGCGCATGCCGCGCAAAAATATCGAGAATGAGTTGCGTGCGATCGATGACGCGACGGCTCACAATCTTTTCAATATTGCGTTGCTGCGAAGGGCTCAAGTCATGATCGAAAAGCAGCACATCGGCATTGACCGAGGCGGCCGCTCCCGCGATCTCCTCGAGCTTCCCTGCTCCGATCAAAGTTGCCGCATCCGGCCGGTCACGTCGCTGCAGGATTTCGCCAACGATTTCGGCCCCGGCACTTTCGGCCAGGGTCTGCAGTTCGGCGAGGGATTCCTCGGCATCGAACTCTAGAATGCTGCGCTTACCGTTGGCGGGAGAGCTGGGTGCAGCATCATTTCGCGTCGTTTTGAGGACTGCAGGTTGCGGTGCGGCAGCGTCCCGAGCCGCAGCAGCCTGGGCGGGAACCGTTCCCTTGCCGCGCCTGGAGCGGACTTCCAAGCCCACCAGGAACGCGCGTTCGCGCTGCGATTCTCCGCCAGCGGAACCTGTGATGGCCAGAGTCCTGCCCGCACGCGCCGTATCGCGGGATTTCTTGCGATGAGAACTTCCCAAGCCGAAAAAGCCTATCCTTCAGTACCCGAAGCCGTCGCTGCCGTGGCAGCGGGAACCGGCCCGCCGGCCGCTTTCTCCGAATGCGGCGCGTGCGCGACATGGGTCGATGCCACGCGTCCCATCACCACGGTAGAAATCGCGTGCTTGAAGATGAGTTGCTCCTGACCGTTGGCCTCCAACACCACCGAATACTTATCGAAGGAGCGGATGCGGCCCGTCAGCTTGACTCCGCTGAGCAGATAGATCGTGATGCTGGCTCTTTCCTTGCGGGCCGTATTGAGGAAGGAATCCTGGATGTTTTGTGCCGGCTTATTGCTGTCCATAGCCGATCTCCTTGAATTGTGAACTGCGAACCTGCAACGACCGACCCAGGGCGCTCTGGGCCAGAAAAAACTACAGCAAGCTCCCGAGCCTTCCCGCGCTCGAGAAACAAGGGGGGAAAATCCCGCGGAAACGCAACCTCAGTTTACGCGCATCCGCCGGATAGATGTGAGTACGATACGGCGATCTCGGTTGCTTTTCAACTCTCAAGTTACCTTTGCAGCTTCTCTCAATTGACAGGAGTAGAAAGCGAAGCGCAGACTTTCCTCGAATGACTGGGGGCAGAGCGCCCCGGTTCGTCAGGTTGTTTTCTTTGCGCGGCAGGAACTGTTTTCCTGCCACAGATGAGGCGCTTTTCGGTCAGCAGGTGGGTTAGCGAACTCGAGTTGGCTAGGAGATCCGATGCACCATTTCGTTGCCGTCGTAAGCACAATCGTTATGCCGACCATCACCGGCAAGGAAGCCACGATGCTGATTCTGCGGTGGTTTCATTTCATTGCCGGGATCACCTGGGTCGGCCTGCTCTACTTCTTCAATCTGGTGAACGTTCCCTTTATGAAGACCGTGGACGCGCCGGCCAAAGCCAACATCTTCCAGAATCTCACCCTGCCGGCGTTGAACTGGTTCCGCTGGAGCGCGCTGGTCACGGTGTTTGTCGGCTTCTGGTATTGGGGCGAGTTTCTGGTTGCCCCGGCGGCCCACCGCGAAGGGAGGGGTGGGGGAAGCACGATCGGGATGTTCCTGCTTCTCTGGATCGTGGTCTTCTGGATTCTTTTCTTTATCATCAAGAAAATGACCCCGAGCGGGTACGTGCTGGGCATCATCACTGCCATCCTCATGTATGCGGCGGGATGGCTTTTTGTGAATTATGTGCCCGTCGGGGGAGATGACAATCACGTTCTTTGCATCGGATTCGGCGGAGGACTGGGAATCGTGATGCTGTTCAACGTGTGGGGAATCATCTGGCCCAACAACAAGAAAATTATCCGCGCAACTTTGGCTGGCGCTCCCCGCGAAGATGCTGCCAAGTTGGCACGGCAGGCATTTCTGGCATCACGGACAAACTTCTTCCTCTCGGTTCCCATGCTGTTTTACATGGCCGCCGCTTCGCATTTTTCGAGCACCGTGATCTTCGGGAAATGAGCCGGGGGCCAGACTACGGCTCCCCTCATTGTTGACCGTGTTCGTCAGAAGGTGATTTCAGGTCCAGGTGGACGACGTACACGGATCGTGCCAACATCGGTTGCGCCTCGATGTGCAACTGGATTGAGAGAGGCGAGGTCCTGTTCGGCCTGTAGATATCCGCTGCTGATCGCTGCCTGATACCAGTTAGCGGCGATGTGGTCATCGCGCGGCACACCCGCGCCATTCTGATAGGCGCGGCCCAGCTGGTCGCACGCCGCTGCAGATCCGTGTCCCGCGGCCTTACGAAACCACTTCACTGCCTCGCTCAAGTCCTGGCGAACCCCTACTCCATTGAAGTATGCCAGGCCCAAGTTCAGTTCTGCGGCGGCAGAACCTGACTCCGCCGCCTTTCGGTACCACTTGACCGCCTCCTTGGCGCTGCTGGATGAAGCTGCCGTATTCCGACCGGCCCGCCCTGTTTCATACATATAGCCGACATTGTTCTGTGCAGGTGCAAATCCTTCTGAGGCGGCTCGCAGGTACCATTTCATCGCCTCAGCATCGCTCTGCACCACGCCCAGGCCTTCAAGATATAGCCTGCCCAAATTGTTCTGGGCAAACGGATATCCGTTGTCGGCAGCCTTCCGATACCACTGGGCAGCCTGCGCAAAATCCGTCGAGACCCCGCAGCCAGTCTCATAGTTCAGGCCCGCTCGGAATTGCGCTTCCCGATCGCCACCTCTCGCAGCGCTCAGCATTCGCAACAATTCACGATCATCCTTGGCAGTCTGAGAAATCGAGTTGGAGCGAGCACAAGGCGGCGTGGCCGAAGCGATCGTACTCGCGATGCAAATGATCCCCAAGCAGAGGTAGCGCCAAAGCATACTCACCCCCAGAACCGCACCTTGAGCCTTACATTAGTCCCGGGGCAATTCGCGGTCAAAGGAAAAGTGGATTGGCGCTCGATAAGGCAGAGCTTGCTGGTAGATCCGCAACACCAGCGGCGATAGAAGCTCGTAAGGGTGGCTCCGCCAGTCAACGGCGTGCAGCGACCGTGAAGCGAGTTCTTGCGTGGTCCTGACTCTGGATCCTGGACAGAAGCCTGGAGAATTCGCCCAAACTCATTCCCTTGTTTACAATAGATGTTTGCCCATGAATCTGGCTGCCATTCAGTCTGCGCTGCGCGAACGCAATATTGACGCCTGGCTGTTCTGTGATCATCACCATCGTGATCCCATTGCCTATCGCGTACTCGGGCTACCGCAGAACCTGATGGTGACGCGGCGATGGTTTTACGTCATTCCCGCGGAAGGCGAGCCGGTCAAATTGGTTCATAAGATTGAGGCTGGCCACCTCGATTCCTTGCCCGGCAAGAAAAACCAGTATTCCGCGTGGCAGGAATTGTTTGAGAACCTGAAGACGATTCTGGCCAATTATCGCGATCTGGCAATGCAATATTCGCCCAACAATATCGTTTTCTATGTCTCGTTGGTTGACGGTGGAACCATCGATTTAGTGCGCGGTCTGGGCAAGAATGTTGTGAGTTCCGCGGATCTTGTGGCACAGTTCGAATCCACATGGACTCAGGAGCAGATCGAGTCGCATTTTGCTGCGCGCGACAGCATCGACCGCATTGTTGCCGAGTCGTTCAAAGAGATCGGCCGCCGAGTCCGTAATGGCGGCACCAAGGAGCATGAGATCCAGCAGTGGTTCATGGAGGCGTTCGGGCGGGAGAATATTGTGACCGAGGATCCCCCGATCGTCGCCGTCAATTCGAATGCCGGCAATCCCCATTACGAACCGCATGCCAGCCGCCCCGTGCCCATTCGCGAGGGCGATCTGGTCCTTCTCGACGTTTGGGGAAAAAAGAACACCCCCGAAGCGACGTATTATGACATTACGTGGATGGGCTTTGTAGGAAAGTCGCCGTCAACCCAAATGCAAGACATTTTTCATGTGGTCCGCGATGCGCGAGATGCCGGCGTAAAGACCGTGATTGACGCGGTCAACTCGGGACGCCGAATCGCCGGATGGGAGGTTGATCGAGCTACCCGCGGCCACATTCAGAAGGCCGGCTACGGGGACTACTTCATCCATCGTACGGGCCATTCCATCGGCACCGACGTTCATTCCAATGGGGCCAACATGGACGACCTCGAGATCCACGATGAGCGGCAGATTCTTGCCAACTCTTGCTTTTCAATCGAACCGGGCATTTATCTGCCGGAATTCGGCGTGCGCAGTGAGGTGAACGTCCTGGTCCGCGCCAAATCAGCCGAAGTGACGGGAAAAATTCAACAAGAGATTGTGACTATCTGAATGGCAAATTCAACAACTGATAAATCCAAGGTTGCCCCCGTAGAAACAGTGAGCCTGATGTCGGTGCTCGCACCCGCAGTAGGCTGGCTGGTTCCCGGTGCGGGACACATAATCCAGAAGCGCTGGATTCGCGGCTTGCTGCTCTTTGTCTCCATTGTCACGCTGTTTTTGCTCGGGCTGGCGATGCAGGGGCGGATCTACAAGGCGAATGGCGGAGACATCCTCGACATTCTCGGTTTCATCGGCGATGTCGGCGCGGGGGGACTCTACGTTTTGACTTTGGCGAACGACTGGGGCCAGGGTGCGATCGCCTATGCTACTGCGGATTACGGGACCAAATTCATGATTGTTGCAGGACTGCTGAACTTCATCGCCATTGCTGACGCTTATCACATTGCGATCGGAAAGAAACAGTGATGAAGATATCAGGAACAACTGCTCTCGGGAGATTCTGGCAGTGACCATCACGCTTAACCATTTCAGCGCCGCCGCAGTTTTCGCGCTCTTTGCTTCCATTGTCTTCGGCATCACGCACCGCGACACCACACGCGAGATGGTGCGCTATGGGCTTTACTGCTTTGCCATGTTCCTGGGCGGGGTCCTAGTCGCAGGCTGGGCGATGTGGGTGGTGCGGAGGTGATTTACGAGCGGTCAAGTTGTGAGTGAAAACTGAGCGACTCATTGCTCGCGGATCGTTGCTCCACGCCAACACTACCCTTCCCAAACGAACGCGTCGAAGATTCTCTTGGAATCAAACTTCAGGCGGCGATACAGCGCCACGGCTTTGTCATTGGCTTCGGTAACCGTCAGAGATAGGGCAGAGAAGTTGCGTTTTCGCAAGTTCGCTCGCGTCGCGTCCAGCAGTGACTCGCCAATCTTCTTTCCGCGATATTCGGGCAGCACGCAGATCTGGGTCACGTGCCCAACGTCCTTGCGGACGCGCGAGCACAAGATCAGCCCCACCATATTTTTCGACTTCGGTTCGAGCGCCACATAAGAGGACTCGGCATCGAAAACTCCACAACCCGGAAAGCGCACGATGTTGTTGAGAAAGCGCAAGGAACCGCTAAGCGTGTGGTACTGATCATTGATCTGCGCATCCACGTGTCCACGATAGGACGCCGTGATGACCGCCGCTGATGGCTGATAGTCCGCTTCGTTCCAAGCGCGGATCTCAACCTCAGGATGCTTCGTGGGCAGTTGCGCTGCCGGCTTTCCCAGGCTCAGAACCATAAATAAACGGGGATGGCGCTGAAACCCTGTCTCAAGGAACGGGCGTGAAACTGCATTGGCTTCATGGGCCAGGAGCTGCGCTTCCACACGATGAATTCCCGGTGATTGTTGCAGGGTCTCGATCACATGCGTCAACAAGCGGATTTCGACATGCCTTGGATCGGGCAGGCGGGCGCCGTTGGTGACGTAGAGGTCCCCAATCACTCCCTTGCTGCCCTCGTACACAAAGAATGAGTAGCCGAAGACGCGGCCGCGATCCACGGCGGCGTATCCCGGAAGAATTTTTGCGTCTACATAACGAAGAATCATCTCTGCCGACCCGGAATAGTCCCAGGAGAGCATGCGCGACCAGGCAGAGGTTTCATCCTCCAACAACGAGCGCAGATCGACAGAAGAAAAATGTCTGAGATCGAGAATCTCCAACTAGGCTCCTGCTGCGGCAGACGGGCAGCTAACGTCGCGGCAAAAGAGCGAGTGTAGATGGTTCCGCGCTACCGAGGCAAACCAGATGAACACGCGAAAACAACAACCGATACGGTTCCGCGTCGCATGGAGTGTGGAGTATCCCAGCATAGTGACTTCCATCACCAATCGCTCGTGTACGCGAGCGTATTCTCAGCGACAAAGCGAGCAAGATGCTGGGGTAACATCCTGAATCTAAATCGCTTACAGAGGATTCCGCAACCGGCTTCTGCGTGCTCTTCCTCACGGCCGTCTGTGATTGTCATCACACCCTTTCCCCGGCAGTGCACCGCATAATCGTGTCCTGCGTAGTTGAAATGCCGGGAGCGAGTTCGCTCCGAGTTGGGGGCTTTCGTGCCAAAAGGACGTGTTTCCATTGTGGTTGAGCGCTGTAAAGCTTGTGGCTTTTGCGTAGAGTTCTGTCCCACGCACGTATTAGCGCTCTCTTCCGCCTTCAATTCCAAGGGACACCATCCACCTCACGTCGTGCACCCGGAAAAATGCAGCGGCTGTGACTTGTGTGGGATGTACTGCCCGGATTTTGCGATTTACGGCACCAGGACAGCCGAAGCAAAGGTCCCGAAGGCTGGCGGAGGTGAGAAATGAAAGCCGATCCTCATGGCGTGTTGACCGGCACACATTTCATCGATGGAGATCATGCGTGCTGCGAAGGTGCGCTCGCCGCAGGCGCGAGATTCGCTGCCGGATATCCGATTACGCCCTCCACGGAAATCGTGGAGCGCTTCGCGGCTCGTGTTCCAACCGTTGGCGGCACATTCATTCAGATGGAAGATGAACTTGCTGCGTCCATTACCTTACAAGGCGCAGTCTGGGGAGGAGCCAAGGCGTTCACCGTTACCTCAGGCCCGGGATTCTCGCTCATGATGGAGCATATCGGTTATGCCGCCATGACAGAAACCCCGTGCGTATTTGTCGATGTGCAGCGGGGCGGACCGTCTACGGGCCTGCCAACACTTCCCGCACAGGCGGACATGATGCAGGCGCGCTGGGGATCGCATGGCGACTACGAGATCATCGCGCTCTGCCCAAATTCTCCGCAGGAATGTTTTGATCTGACGATTAAAGCGTTCAACCTGGCGGAAGAATTTCGGGTTCCCGTCATGTTCATGATGGACGAAGTCGTCGGGCACATGACAGAGAAAGTGGTAATCCCGCCCGCTGATCAGATCGAAGTGGTGCCGCGCAGACACACTCGCAAGCCCATCGAAGATTACCTTCCGTATGCCAGCAAGGGCGACCTGGTTCCCGAGATGGCGCATGCCGGCGAAGGCTACAAATTTCACGTCACGGGACTCACACACGACGAACGCGGCTACCCCAACATGACACCACAAACCCAGGACAAGCTGGTGCGGCGGTTGCAGAACAAAATACGCGTCGCTTCTGAGCGCATTTGCATGTTCGACGAAGATGGGCTGCATGATGCCGACGTCGTGGTCGTTTCCTACGGGATTACGTCGCGCGTGGCACAGCGCGCGATCGATATGGGTCGTGAGCGGGGACTGAAAGTCGGCAAGCTGCGCCTCATCACTGCGTGGCCCTTCGCGGATAAAAAGATCGCGGAGTTGGCGGTGAGAGTCAAAGCATTTGTAGTTCCCGAACTGAATCTTGGGCAGATGGCGCGTGAAGTGGAACGCGCCGCTCATGGCAAAGCCAAGACTGTGCCCGTCACGCATGCCGGCGGCGGAGTGCACGACGCTGCCGAAATTCTGAACGCTATTGTGGAGGCAAGCCGATGCTGAACGTGGTGGATGACACTGTCAATCCGGTAGAGCCATTTCTCCGCACCGACCGCATGCCCCACATCTGGTGTCCGGGCTGCGGGATAGGCACCACGGTGAATGCCTTCTCCCGCGCGCTCATCGATTCAAAGCTCGATTTGCAGTCTCTGGCGTTGGTGTCGGGAATCGGGTGCACGGGCCGGGTGGCGGGTTATGTCAAACTCGACTCCTTTCACACGACTCACGGCCGCGCGATCCCGTTCGCGACGGGGCTGAAGCTAGCCAACCCGAAGTTGAACGTGATCGTGTATTCCGGCGATGGTGACTTGTCTGCCATTGGCGGCAATCATTTGATTCACGCGGCTCGCCGCAACATCGATCTGAAAATTATTTGCGTGAACAATCTCATCTATGCCATGACCGGAGGGCAGACGGCTCCGACTACGCCAGGCCATGCAACCACCTCAACCAATCCCTATGGCACGTTTGAGCCCGCGTTTAACCTGCCGCATCTGGTGGATGCCGCCGGAGCCGTGTACATCGCGCGCTGGACTACATTTCACGTGCGCCAACTGGCACGATCGATCAGTGAAGCGTTCGACAAGAAGGGGTTTTCGTTTATTGAGGTCATATCGCCATGCCCAACGCTGTACCAACGGCGCAACAAGATGGGCGACGGCCTGGACACAATGAAGTACTACAAAGAGAAGAGCAAAGTGAAGCACGGGGCGCCCACCAACGAGGTCGGATTGACTCTCAACGGAGAAATCACCGTCGGCAAGTTTGTGGACCGCGATCGCCCCGACTACCAATCGATGATGCGCGCGCAATATATTGAGTCGCTGGGCGAGCGCTACATCGAAGAGCCAGAAATGGAGTGCGTATGCGGCTAACCGAGATTCGCATTGCGGGATTTGGCGGCCAGGGAGTCATTCTTTCGGCTGTGGTGCTCGGCAAGGCAGCATCCATTTACGAGAACGGCTTCGCGACCATGACCCAGAATTTCGGCCCGGAAGCACGCGGCGGCGCCTGCAGCGCGCAGTTGGTGATCTCGGACTCGCCGGTCCTCTATCCCTATGTCACACGCCCCGACATTATGGTCATCCTGTCGCAGGAAGCTTACAACCGCTTCGCCTCCGAACTGAGGCCCGGTGGCGTCCTGATCATCGAGGAAGATCTTGTCCGGGTCTCAGACCTGAAAGGCGCCCCTAAGGTTTACAGCGTCCCGGCAACTCGTTTTGCCGAAGAACTCGGAAAGCGCATGGTGCTCAACTCAGTCCTGGTGGGCTTTTTTACTGCGGTGACAAGCCTGCTCAGCGCAGATTCGGTACGCAATGCCGTAGCGGACTCGGTGCCCTCCGCTTCTCGAGAATTAAATTTGCAAGCGTTCAACAAGGGCTTCGCGTACGGCAACTCCATGGAAGTTCCCCTTCGACCGCAACTGGAAGAACTGGCGTACTCCAAAGAGTAGAACAAGGTAAAGTTTACAAGGATTAGCGGCCCGCAGGATGGCGATGGGCTTGCTCGTGTAGGCGCGGACGCCTGCGTCCGGCCCTAGGGCGTGGGTTCAACCGCGGCGACCCAGTAGTAAGCCGCCCTTTGCGGAGCATACTCGCCCAGCAAGGTGATGTGGCGGTTCGCAGTTTGTTTGGCGACATTGTCCATCCACGTGGTGGGCGCAACCAGCAGGTGCTCAGTTGATGGGATGTTCCCCGAATCGTACCGTTGGATTGCCTGGTTGCGATAAAAGGCCAGCCCGTACTCCAGTTCACGCGATACTCCATAGACCGCCAGCGGCAGCTTCTTCGTTTCCACTCTGGCTAGTTCGAGCGCCAGCGGGCGCGCAGAAAGCTTCTCATCAATGGCAATCGTCCCCAGTTTGAGCACAGCTGCAATGGCCAATATGACAGGAATGAGCGTGACAAAACGCAACATCCGTAGATGCTGCCGGCTGACCAGGGTCAGCGAAATCGCGAGGCATAGCCCGAACGCGATCGCAACCGCAATCACCATCGGCCGCCCTCCTGGCAGGCGATGCTGAGTCACGATGTAGGCGACCAGCACCGCTGGTACGACGGGTGCGGAGGCTACAAGCCCGTGCAGCACGGCACTCCACTTTGGAATGTCCTGGTCTTCTCGATCACGGAGCAAATAGTCCGCCAGCAGTATCGTCCCCGCGGGAACGCACGGAAGAATGTAGCCCGGGAGCTTCGATTGCGAGATTGAAAAAAAAACGACCGGAATAAAGAGCCAACAAACGGCAAAGACTCTGAACTGGGTTTCGAGATCTCCCGCCAGAGTCTTTCTTTCTGACCACCACACGCGCGCTGTTTTCACCAGTGCAATCACAACGAAGACGATCCAGGGTACAAGCGCCAGTGCAGACACCGGGATGTAGTACCAGAAGGGCTGGGGATGGCGGTACAGATTACTTGAGAAGCGGGCGAGGTTGTGCTCGAGAATGAATTCGCGGAAGAATTGTGGATTCGCCAACTCAACCGCCACGTACCAGGGCAAGGCAAGTACGATGAACAACACAATCCCGGGCAGCCATAGTGTCTTCAGCATCAAATGCCGCTCCCGGGCGAGCAGGCTGAAGACGCCGACGATCATGGCCGCCAGCAAAGGCGCGACCGGTCCCTTTGCCAGCGTACCGAGTGCCATGCACAGATAAAATGCGAGCAGATAAAGACGATTTTTGTTCTCGCGCCATGCCCACCACGCAAGAAGACCCACCGAGAAGGTCGAAGCCAGTGCCATATCCATGGAAGCGGCGCGGGCGAATCCGATGACTCCGGCGCAAGAAGCTGTAATCAGCGCCGCATCCACTTCCACACCGCGCCGGAACCTTCGGGCAAAGAGATAGATCACAACAACCAGAAGTGTTGCGTTCACGGCTGAGGGGATCCGCGCCGCGATATCGCTTACGCCGATGACTCTGTAAATGAGGCCGGCCTCCCAGTAATATAGTGGAGGCTTTTCCAACCAGGGATTTCCTCCCAAAGTCGGTGTAACCCAGTCGCCGCGCAGCATCATCTCGCGTGCTACCTGCGCATAGCGCGGCTCGTCGGCTCCAATCAGACCGAACTGTCCCAATCCGTAGAAGAATAGGAATGCACAGAATCCGGCGAGCAGGAGGACGTCGGTGCGGGTGCGTGCGGTCATTTGAATTGCTTACGGGTCACTGTTGATTGATGATTGAAGAATCGAGTAGCCGAGGGTTTTGGATCAAGAATCAGCAATTGCTTTCATTGCACCGAAGGTCCGCGCTTGATCTGCAAAATGACTTGACGGACCGCGTCGGCCAGAGGGCCGTCCAGCGAGCAGCCGCTAGCGCACTCGTGACCTCCGCCCCCGAAGCTTTCGGCAACATCTGCGACATCGACCTTCCCCTTGCTGCGAAGGCTCACGCGGTAACGGCAGTCGGATAGCTCGCGAAAGAATGCAGCGACTTCCACACCGCCGATAGAGAGAACATAATTCACCAGCCCCTCACAATCCTCTTCGATGGCCCCGCAGCGCTCCATCTGCTTCTGGGTGACCCAGAAATAGCCGATGTGGCCTTCAATATTGAGATTACGAAGCGCTTCTCCGAGCAGCCGAATCTTGGCTACGGAGTGCGCGAAGTAAATGCCACGGGCGCAGTGCGCCGGATCCGCCCCGGCGAGAACAAGCTCACGCGCCAGAGCAAAGGTACTTTCATTTGTCCCTTGAAACATGAACGATCCGGTGTCGGTCATCAGGGCTGTGTAAAGACAGGTAGCAACCTCGGGGGAAAACTTCACATCTGCCTCGCGGGCCAGGCGAAATACCATCTCCGCCGTGGCTACAGCGTGAGGGTCGATCCAGTTCACGTGCGCGAAAGGACGACCGCTGACGTGATGGTCGATGCTGATCAGGAAATGTTTTTCCAATCCCTCGAGGCGGGTGCGATGAATGCTGTCACACTCCAGGATGATGGCCGCTTCATAACTCCCGGGAACCCGGTCGGATTGCAGAACTTCATCGGCAAAAGGAAGCGAGCGATAGATGCGCGGCACGCCATCGTGGAGCACGACATCGGCATGCTTCCCCATGCTGCGCAGAACCTGGCAACAGGCAAGGGCTGATCCCACTGCATCTCCATCCGGACGGGCATGCGAGGTCAACACGAAGCGCTCGTGTTGTCCGATGTGCCGGAGTACGTCCTCAAGCATGCGACTAGGCCTTTTTTCCATCGGACCCTTTGTGCGGGCGCCGTTTGGTCGCGCGTTGCAGCAACTCTTCCACCCGAGCCTTAGCCTGTTCAGCGCGGTCAAGGCGAAAGTACAGTTCGGGCGCATGTCGAATCCGCAGCCGCTCCACGAGTTCGTGACGAATATATTCGCGGGCCGCTTCCAGTCCTTCCAGACTCTGATCGGCGTCGGTGTCGTCGCCTTCGACGTTGACCCAAACTTCCGCCGAGCGACCATCCGGTGCCACATGAACTGATGTCACACTCACCAAGCCGATGCGCGGATCTGCCAGTTCGCCTTCAACAAGTGTTTCAATTTCTTCCCGCAAAGCTTCGCCGACGCGGCCACGATGGTATTGAACCCCCCGCCTTTCCACAGAACACCTCAGGTAAAACGCATGAGAATATCAGAAAATCTGATGCAAATGTTGCGCCCGATGTAGCTATTGTCGCGCCATGCAACGCCGCGATGGTAAGTACGTCAGTAACAATCGCTTAGAAATGTAAATAAATTCAGCTACCCGGGAATGCACGATTCAGCTTGCATTCTTATGCCGCCCGGACCCGCGCATGCGGGCCAGAAAGGACTGTTCTCAGAAGAATTCCAGGAACGAGTCACCAACGTCCGCCCCCTGATTGTTGGCGATGCGTACAGCCGCGCGTTCAACATTTTTCATCAATCCATCGAGGTAATCGCGCGAGGTAGAAATGCTGACTACACCAATGGTTGCTCGGTTCCACAATTCCGCCGAATCCAGCTCAGAGACTGAAACATTGAAAGTGGTGCGCAGGCGATCTTTTAGGCTCCGGACCACGCTGCGGCGGTCCTTTATGGACTGTGCCGCCTCAATGTGGAGTTCGAGTGTGAGAAAGGCTATGGGCATGGCCTCGAGTTTCAGGTTTCTTTCGTGCGGGCGGCGAGCATCTCTGCTCTCCTCCATCACTGCAAACTTGCTACCTGAAACTCGAAACTGTCACGCAATCACTTCTGCGGCGATCCGCTGCGTGGCGAAGGCTTCGATCACATCGTGCACTTTGATATCGCCGTAGTTCGCAATCGAAATGCCGCATTCCATGCCATTGGTAACTTCCTTGGCATCGTCTTTGAAGCGGCGCAGCGAGCCGATCTTGCCCTTAAAAACGACTACGTTGTCACGCAGCAGGCGCACTTCGGAATCGCGCTTGATCACTCCGTCCAGGACGCGGCAGCCAGCGACCATACCGACCTTCGGGATGCGGAAGGTCTCCAGCACTTCGGCGCGCCCCTGGTAGATTTCTTTGATCGTGGGTTCGAGCAAGCCGCTCATGGCGCGCTTGATCTCGTCCTGTAATTCGTAAATGATCGAGTGCAGGCGGATATCAACCTCTTCTTGCTCCGCGAGTTCCTGCGCCTTGCGCTCGGGGCGGACGTTGAAGCCGATGATGATCGCGTTCGAGGCCGAGGCCAGCAACACATCCGTTTCGGTGATTGCTCCCACGCCAGAACGCAGCAGCTTCAGGCGAACCTTGTCGTTCGAGAGTTTCGAAAGCAGATCGCTGAGCACTTCCACCGAGCCCTGTACGTCACCCTTGAGGATGATGTTGAGTTCCTTGGTGCCGGCGGTCTTGATCTGCTCCGCCAATCCTTCGAGCGACACACGAGAACTCTTGGCCAATGCGGCCTCGCGAGCTTTCTGCTCACGGTATTCGGAGATGCCACGCGCCTTGTCGCGATCGGCAACTACGACGAACTGATCGCCAGCTTGTGGCAGCCCTTCCAGACCGAGAATTTCGACGGGTGTGGAAGGAGGCGCAGACTGCAAAGCAGCGCCGCGGTCATCAAACATCGCTCGCACTTTGCCGAACACGTTGCCTACGACAAAGTTATCTCCCGCGTTGAGCGTTCCATTCTGGACGAGCACAGTCGCGACCGGACCGCGCCCGCGGTCGAGTTTGGCTTCGAGCACGACGCCTGTGGCAGCACGCTCGGGATTCGCCTTCAACTCAGCCAGATCTGCCACCAGGCAAATCATTTCCATCAGCAGGTTGAGATTGGTCTTCTTCTTCGCGGAAACATCGACAAAAACTGTTTTGCCGCCCCAGTCTTCTGGAACCAGTCCGCGGTCGCCTAACTGTTTCTTCACGCGATCGGGCATGGCATCGGGTTTGTCGATCTTGTTCACCGCAACGATGATGGGAACTTCCGCTGCATGTGCGTGATCGATGGCTTCGAGTGTCTGGGGCATGACTCCGTCATCGGCAGCTACCACGAGCACCACAATATCGGTAGCCTTGGCACCGCGCGATCGCATTCGCGTGAACGCTTCGTGACCTGGAGTGTCGAGAAAAACGATCTCGCGGCCAAATGCGGGAGATTCGTTGTCAGTAATGCGCACCTTATACGCGCCGATGTGCTGGGTAATTCCACCAGCCTCGCCTTCAGCCACGTTGGTGGCGCGAATCGAATCAAGCAGCGTCGTCTTGCCATGATCGACATGGCCCATAATGGTGACGACCGGCGGGCGAGGTATCGCTTCAGCTCCCCCTTCCTCTCCGGAAGCCCCTGTGCTGGCGTCAACATCCTTCGCCGCTTCCTCTTCGAAGGTAATCACGTTTGTATCGGCGCCGAAAAATCTTGCCATTTCGCTGGCCAGTTCGGCATCCAGCGTCTGGTTAATGGTCGCGAACACTCCGCGAGCGAGCAGGCGCGATATTAGATCCTTCGCCCGAATGTCGAGCTTCTCGGCGAGATCTTTTACGCTGATGCCCTCGGTGATCGTGATATTCCGCGTAATCGGCATTGGCTCGTTCGATACCACCATCCGTGGTGGCGGAACATAGCCCTTCATCGGTCCTTCTTTGACTCCGCGTGGGACATAGCGCTGTCCCGGCCGGCGCGCAGGCCCTCCCGGACGGCTGCCAGGACGAGATGGCCCTGGGGGCGGAAGCCCCGGCCCAACTCCAATCGGGCGTGGCCCCGTAGGACCGGTGCGCGTAGGATGCATGGGACGTCGTTCGCCAGGACGCAGCGACGGTCGCGGTGCACCGACACCCGGTGCTTGCGGTCGTGGGCGCTGGAAAATCGGCTGACCAGGAACCGGGCGTCCGGGAGCCGGACGCGCAGTCCCGGCAGAACCACTCGCCTGAGGAGACGGCGCAGGCGGACGCGGTGGCGGAGCTTTGTAAACCGGCCGTGGCCCGGTCTGGGGCACAATCATGCGCGGCCCAGGCGGCTGTGGTGGAGCTGGAGCGGCCGGAGGTGCTGACGGACGCGACGCGGCCTGCGGAGGTTGTGGAGCCGCGGGAGGGGCCGGAGAAGCTACAACCGGTGCCGACGGGGCTACTACGGTAGAAAGCGGCGGTGGCGGCGGGGTTGGACGCGGCGGCGCTGGTACCGCCTGCGGCGGCGTAGATGCAGCAGGCACAGGTTTCTCGACTGGCGGAGCCACAACCGTAGACCGAGCGGCGGGTGCTGGAGGAGTAGGTACGGCCACAGGACCCGAAGGAACGGCCGGAGCAGGAGGGACAGGTTTTGTCGCTGCGGGCGCCGGAACACTAGGCGCGGCGGGTTTCGCAGCGACGGGCGGAGTTGAGGGACGTGGCGCTGGCGGGGCCGCAGCCGCTTCCTTTTTCTGAGTAATTGCCTTCAGCACATCTCCAGGGCGCGAGATGTGAGACAAATCGATCTTGGTTTTGATTTCTTCTTCGCCGCGCAATGGACGCGCGTTGCGCGCAGACGGCGACTGCGCTTCCGCGGAGCCGCGGATGTGGGCCCGCACCTTTTCTGCTTCATGGTCCTCGATTGAACTGGAATGCGTCTTCTTCTCCGTCACTCCGACAAGCGGCAGCGCGTCGAGAATGGCCTTGCTCTTTACTTCCAGTTCTCTCGCGAGATCGTTTATTCGAACCTTCATCCGACCTTTCTTTTCCCCGCGCTAGGTATTCATCGCAACCTCACGGAGCCAATTTTGTGCACTCGCACACTTTCGAACCTGCCTGCGCGTGCCATATCTATTCTGTGGTTTCGGGAGCGGAACCTTGAGGCTCACGCTCTTCTGATTCTTCTGACGCAGTTTCGGGACCCGAGGATTCACCGGAAACCGTTGCGTCCTCTTCGACAGCCGCTTCTGCAGCTGCTTCTTCCGTTGGCGCTTCCCCTTCCGCAGGAGCTTCCTCCGTTACGACGCCCTCGGCAGATCCAGCTTCAAGACCAGCGAAATAATTATTCACCGCAAGGCTGATTTTTTCCACTGTCTTGGGCCCGATTCCTTCAATGGCCTCCAGCTGTTCCGGAGTCATATCCGCCAAGGCCTCCACGGTCGTGATGCCGGCGGCGCTAAGCTTCTCGACCAGCCCCTCGCCCAGACCAGGTACATTCTCCAACGGAGTTGACGCTTGGGGAGCCATCGCGGCCATCTGCTGTTCGACTTCCTGGCGTTTTTCTTCCTCGCTCTTGATGTCGATTTTCCAGCCGAGAAGCTTCGCCGCCAGCCGGACGTTCTGCCCCTTCTTGCCGATGGCGAGCGAGAGCTGGCTGTCATCGACTACGACTTCAAGGTGCTTATCGGAACTGTCGATCACAGTCACACGGCTCACCTTGGCGGGTTGCAAAGCCTTCTCCGCGAACGTCACCGGGTCTTCGTGGAACTCGATAATGTCGATCTTCTCCCCCCGCAATTCGCGGATGATCGACTGCACGCGCATTCCCTTCATGCCAACGCACGCGCCAACCGCATCCACGTCCTTATCCTTGGACATGACTGCGATCTTGGTACGCTCGCCAGCTTCACGGGCGATCGCGCGAATCACAACCGTCCCGTCATAGATCTCCGGCACTTCGGTCTGAAACAGGTGCTGGACCAGGTCCGGCGCGGCGCGAGATACGACGACTCCCGGACCCTTCGATGCCCGTTCCACGCGCGCGATCACGACGCGCACACGCTCGCCCACGGCAAACGATTCCAGGCGCGACTGCTCCTTGCGCGGCATGCGCGCTTCCGCCTTGCCGATATCAAAAATGACATCCGGCCCTTCCACGCGCTTCACGGTTGCGTTGACGATCTCGCCCACACGCCCGATGTACTCGTTGTAAACCGTATCGCGCTCAGCCTCGCGCACCTTTTGGAAAATTACCTGCTTCGCGAGTTGCGCGGCAATACGTCCCAGAATTCCTTCGGTGACTTTGGGAATCTGCAATTCGCCGCCAACTTCAAGCGAGGGATCCACCTTGCGCGCGTCTTCCACCGTGATCTGAAGGTTGGGATCTTCGACCTGCTCCGGCGTCTCGACGACGGTCTTCACCGCAAAGGCATTGATCTTGCCGGTATCCTTGTCCAGCTTGGCCCGCAGATTTTCCTGCGACTTGTAGTATTTGCGCGTAGCCATAACGATGGCGTCTTCCACCGCGCTGACCACAATCTGCGGATCAATCCCTTTTTCCCGGCTCAGTGCGTCGATCGTGTTGTAGAGCTCGCTAGCCATAGAAAACAATTTGGTAATTGGATAATTCGGTGATTGAGTAATTTGAAACCTTGGCGCTTTTCAATTACCCGATTACCAAATTCCGCAATTACTCAATTTCTCTAAATTTCTGGTACTAAGTTCGCCTTCTCCACGTTGGCAAATTCAATCTCGATCTTCTGCCCGGCGGTCTCGCCCATCTTCTTGCGCGATTTGTGGCTGGCCACGCTCAGATCCAGCGTCAAGCGGCCGTCTTCGAACTTTTCCAGCCGTCCTTCAAAGTGACGATTGCCGTTTACGGGCTGCCGCATCGTCAGCTTCAAACGGCTTCCGGTGAAGCGCATAAAATCGGTGGGCTTCACCAGCTTGCGATCCAGCCCTGGCGATGAAACTTCCAGCGTGTACGCGCCGGGCATCACGTCTTCCACATCCAGGATCGTGCCGAACTCGCGGCTGAAGTGCGCACAGTCTTCGTGTGTCACTCCGGCCAGAGGATCGGTTCCCGCCGCGGGCCTATCCAAAAAGACTCGCAGCATGCGTGCCTTGCCTCCACCGAGGAACTCGACATCTACGATTTCGAGCCCACTCGAGGCGGCGACCCGGTCCGCAATTTCCCGCACACGTTCAACGTCAAGCGCCATGAATCCAATAACTTACTGGCGGATGGCAGTCACACCCGAAGGAAGTGCAACGAAAAAGTGGGCTTGCGCCCACTGGTGTGCTTCGCCAAAAGCCGGTACACAGCAGTTCTCAGGTTCTTAATATACGCCCGTCTGGGGGGAAAAGACAAACGGAGGCAAAGGGGATTTCACGGCGCTGGACGGAGCGGACACGCGGCACCAGTTTAAAGAGCGTCGCTATGAAGTGCCCTCCAGTGATCCTCAAGACGAGTGTGCGAGCTAAGCAGCTTCCCGAACTTCAGGCCGGGTCAAATTCTTCTTGCCGATGATCGAGATCGCCAGTGGAATTGTCGTGAACCCTGCTACCACCGTCAGAGCTAATCCGGCCGCCTTCATCGCGTCCTTGCTAAGCCGCCTTGAAATCAGCATGCCGATACCCGCGCCCAGTGCTACCCGCGTTCCGGTCCAAAGGATCAGTTCAGGCAAAGTAATGTTCCTTTCAATCATTGCTCCTCCTTGGTGAAGATTAAATTTGCGGTTTGATGCCGGCACCCAACCTCGGGATGGCTAGTTATGATTGGTTATCCGGCGGCGGCTCTATATCGTGAGCACAAGCCTACTTGCATTCAAGCGCTCGTCAATCTGCACCGCATTACGCAAGTGCCTATGCATTGCGACACATTTACCGAACTCTTTATGACGCACCCTCCTCTAGCGCGACGGGCAAACGCCATAGGCGTGAAGGGCGGGATTTTTCCTGATCGCACATGCAAAGCAATCGGAGAAAATCAAATGGCAAAGCATGTTCGGCAGTAACTGTTGCAAGCTCGCCTTAGGCTCGTCAGTCTCCCATCCCATTTGCCTCAATCCCCCCGCCTCTCTAGAATAAAGGTTTACCCACGCTCCCGTGGATTCTCGAGAAATTTATGATTCATTTTCCCGTTCCTGAGGCTCTCACTTTTGACGACGTCCTTCTGTTGCCTGCGCGCTCCGACGTCGTGCCAGCGACTGCCAGCACGCAGACGCAGCTTACGCGCGAGATCAGCCTGAACATTCCTATCGTTAGCGCTGCCATGGATACCGTCACCGAATCGCACATGGCGATCGCGCTGGCGCAGCAGGGCGGGATTGGGATCATCCATCGCAATCTCAGTATCGATCAGCAGGCCAACGAAGTGGACAAAGTGAAGCGCTCGGAAAGCGGCATGATTGTCGATCCGGTCACCATGCATGCCACAGATAAGGTGAGCGACGCGCTTGAGGTGATGCGCAAGTACAAGATTTCCGGAGTTCCCATCACGGATCACGGCAAACTGGTCGGCATTCTCACCAACCGGGATCTGCGCTTCGAAACTCGCTTTGACATTCCCATCGACAAAGTGATGACGAAGAAAAATCTGATCACTGTCCCGGTCGGAACCACATTGGAAGAGGCGGAAAAAATTCTTCACCAGCATCGTGTCGAGAAACTTCTCGTCGTCGACGACAAGTACAACCTCAAGGGGCTAATCACAGTTAAGGACATCCAGAAAAAACTGAAATACCCTAATGCAGCCAAGGACTCTCAAGGGCGTTTGCGGGTTGGAGCGGCGATCGGGGCTACGGGTGATTTTCTGGAACGGGCGCACGAACTGGCGGAGGCGAAAGTGGATGTTCTCGCCATCGACAGCGCACACGGCCACTCTAGCAAAGTTCTCGAGGCCGTGAAAATCGTCAAATCGAAGCTGCCGCACGTGCAGTTACTTGCCGGGAATGTTGCGACTTTTGACGGGGCTTGCGAACTCGCGCGTGCCGGCGCCGACGGTATCAAGGTCGGCATCGGCCCGGGCTCCATCTGTACGACCCGCGTCGTAACCGGCGCGGGCGTGCCGCAAATCACGGCCATCGCCGAAGCCTACCGCGCCACCAAAGATTCGGGCGTTCCCATCATCGCCGATGGCGGCATCAAGTATTCGGGCGATATCAGCAAGGCTCTCGCTGCAGGCGCCAGTGCAGTGATGATCGGATCACTTTTCGCGGGCACTGACGAAAGCCCGGGCGAGTTGATCCTGTATCAAGGCCGCTCATTCAAGTCGTATCGTGGCATGGGATCGCTGGGCGCCATGGCCCAGGGTTCCAGCGAGCGCTACTTTCAGAGTGCAGATGGCGATTCCAGCGTTTCAGCGTCGGAGGGTGAATCCAACCGTCTAGCCAAGCTGGTCCCCGAAGGCATTGAGGGGCGCGTTCCCTACCGAGGCTCAGTATCGATGATCATCTATCAGATGGTCGGTGGACTGAAATCAGGCATGGGCTACTGTGGTTGCGCGACAATTCCCGAACTGTTGCAGAAGACACGTTTCGTCCGTATCAGCGGCGCCGGCTTGCGCGAGAGTCATGTGCACGACGTCATGATCACCCGCGAGGCGCCGAATTATGCCATCGAATAAAACGAACCGGGCCCCATCCTTGTCCCGTTGTGCGCGACAGGGTGGGGATTTTGATCTCCTTTCACGATTTGACGTCCTTTCACTAACTTGAACTCCCATCAGCGCGAGACTCTGAAAGCCTGGATTGCCGCGATTTTGTGGCTGATCGTCATTTTTATCGAATCGAGCTCGTATCTCTCCTCGCATGAAACCAGCCGGATCATGTACCCGATCCTTCATTTCCTATTTGGCATTAACTACGCGCAGTTCGAGCCGTGGCACCACGTCTTGCGCAAAACCGGCCACGTTGTCGGTTACGGTCTGTTGAGCTTCTTCTTGTTCCGGGCTTGGCGCGCAACCTTGCCCAAGCCGGGAAATCCGCGATGGACCCTTTACTGGGCCGATATCGCGGTCTTCGGGACCGCGTTCGTTGCCAGCTTAGACGAATGGCACCAGAGCTTCATTCCTTCCCGGACGGGGCGCTGGCAAGACGTGGTGCTGGATTCGTCCGCAGCTATTGCAACCCAGGCCCTCTTGTATCTGTCCCTTCGCAAGCGACAATAGCGTTTTAAATGTGCCGCATGGCATGGCTTGACAGCCCTCTTTGCATGTGTTACATATTGTAACGCTACAATGACTAACACAAAGCAGCCACGTCTAAAGAACTTGGGAGAGGTCGAGCAGGCAGTTATGGATTATGTCTGGAGCCAGCACGAAGTCACGGCTGAAAGTTGCCGCGAAGCTCTGGCCTCCTCGCGACCTATGAAAGACTCCACGATCCGCACCGTTCTGCGTCGATTGGAAGAGAAAGGCTATATCAGCCACCGGGTCGATGGGCGCACGTTCATTTATCGAGCCTCTGCCGAGCGGCAGAATGTCGCCATACGTGCTGTAAAGAGCATCATCGACCGGTTTTGCGGAGGTTCAGCGGAAGAGCTAGTTCTGGGCATGGTCGACAATGCAGTGCTGGACCGCAAACAACTAGAACGCCTGGCCCACAAGATTGCCGAGAGCGAAGGCAAGGCGGCAGAGAGAGGGCTCGCAAAAACACCTCGGACTAAGGAATAGCGTCATGATGCAGCCGCACATCGCCGTCGATTCGAGCATCCTAGTCGCGCAATTGGCCGAGGCTGCCGCGCGCAGCCTGGCGCTGGCCGCAGTCGCTGGCCTGGCGCTCGCGATCTTTTGTGTAAAAACGACCTCAGCGCGCCTGTTCACGTGGACCACAGTGTTGTATGCGGCCTTGGCCATTCCTCTGCTTGGCTGGGTTTTGCCGTCGTTGCCGATTCCAATGCCGTCGCTGCTTCAGAGTACGTCAAGGCACCTGACCGGCGAGGCAGTCACATCAGATGTCGATGCTGTGAGCAATGCGGGACAGTGGTCCGGAGACGCTACTAGGAAACTCCAGCCTCCGGAAGAGTCTTCTCTTGAAAAGCATCCTGCTGTTTCCGGCTCGACGATACTCGCTCAGCGTCCGCAGCCGTTGCCGCATTCGGCGGTTCCGATTTCCTGGAGAACCGCCGGCAGTGTGGTCTATCTGCTTGTCGCCCTCTCTTTGATGCTGAGGCTTGCGATCGGCATCGGTCTTACTCGACGGTTGGTGAAAACCTCGGAGCACATTAATGATCCACGGCTTACATCGAAGCTGGCGTACCGCGGCTCTGGGAATGCGTCATCTTTCCTGACCGAAGTGCGCGAGTCCAGGGTAATTTCCGTTCCGGTGACAGTGGGCCCGATTCGCTCGAACATCCTGCTGCCTTCAAGTTGGCGGGAATGGGACGAGGAAAAGCTAGTTGGCGTGATCGCCCATGAAATGTCTCACGTTTCCCGTTGCGACGCGCTCACGCAATGCCTGGCATTGCTCCATCGGGCTATTTTCTGGTTCAGTCCTTTGTCCTGGTGGCTGAATCGCCACCTAGCAGATCTCGCCGAGCAGGCCAGTGACGAAGCCGCGTTGTGCGGGGGCGTCGACCGTACCCATTATGCGCGAACCCTGTTGCAGTTCTTTGAGACGCTCCAGGCGAAACCCAGGCGCGTGTGGTGGCAGGGCGTCTCCATGGCGAATGCGGGACAAGCTGAAAAGAGATTGGAAAAAATTCTGGGATGGAGAGGAGCTGTAACCATGAATCTGAAGAAATCCGCCGCAGCACTAATTCTGGCGTTGGCAATACCCATAGTTTTTCTCGCCGCCTCCGCCCAGCCGACGTCACGTTCAACCATCGCCAGTAGCTCGCAGGAACCGCCTCCAGCTCCAGCCGCAGACGCTCAGGCAGTGCCGGCGCAGCCGGCGCCTCCTCCGGCAGAAGGTGTAACCGTCGCCCCGATGCCCGGAGTTCCGGGTCATCGCGCGATCTATGGCGTTCCTGCTCCGGCCGCTCCCATTGCCGGAATCCCCGCAGTTCCGGCTATGCCCGCTTCTCCCCTGACTCCGGCGCAACCGGTCGTCCCCGGGATCGGACATAAGCATGGCTTTCACTATTCCTATGACTTCGATGCTGAGGAACGATTCGTAATCGTCAGTGCCAATAACGAATCGGTCACCATGTCTGGGAGTTCTCAAGATGTCCGTCATGCACAAAAGCTGAGAAAGCAAATTCCGGGCGATTTCATCTGGTTCCAACGTGACGAGAAATCGTACATCATTCGCGCCCAGGCCACGGTCGATCGAGCCCGCAAGCTCTGGGCGCCACAGGAAGAACTCGGGAAAAAACAGGAGGAACTCGGGAAGCAGCAGGAAGCCCTCGGAAAGCAGCAGGAGGAACTCGGGGCGAGAATGGAGAAGGTCCAGGTGAAAGTGCCTGATCTGACCGCGCAGGTCGACAAGTTGCGGGCTGAGCTGAAATCGCTGAGTTCGGGTGCAACCCAGGAGCAGATCGGCAAGCTTCAGTCTGAAATTGGAGAGCTACAGAGCCAACTCGGAGAAGTTCAATCGCACGCCGGTGATCAGCAAGGGAAACTTGGGGAGGAGATGGGCGCCCTGGGAGAGAAGCAAGGGAAACTCGGCGAGCAGCAGGGCGAACTTGGACGCCAACAGGCCGAACTCGCGGAAGAAGCTACCAAAGAGATGAAACAGATTCTCGACGAAGCCCTCAAGAACGGCACAGCAAAACCTGAGCCGGCCGAGAATGGCGGTGAGTCCTTGTGAAAAAGAATCGCAGGAGCGGTGTCATGCTTACGCCCGTGTTTCTGCGGAGCCAAAAATCCTTAAGTGCTTTTCCCAACGAGAGCTGAATGACTCACTCTCGCCGCTGTTGCTGTGGCATGTATTTGGAGCCCAACAGCAATGCTGCCGAAAGCACCGCCAATCCGGCCGAAAGGTAAAACGGGACACTGGCTCCATAACGCTTCCATAATTCCCCGGTGATGAGACTAGCGGCCAGAGTTGCCACACTGGTCATAAAGAAATAGATCCCCAGCGCTCGTCCACGAGTGTCGGGCGTGACAGTGTCCACTACAAGCGCCTTCAGAACAGGCTGCGTGAGCGCGTAATAAATGCCGTATACGGCCATAGTGATCCAGATAGCTAGAGTGGATGGAGCCCGGCCAAAGACAAAATACACGCCGGCAAAAATCAGATATCCCGCCGCCGCGATCCAGCGTCTTGAAAAGCGATCGCTGAGCCATCCCGCAGGCCACGAACCGAGCGTATAGGTGACGTTGAATACGAGTCCCAACAACGGCGCTAGAGAAACACTGATACCCACATTTTCCGCGCGCATGACCAGGAACATGTCACTCGAGTTCCCGAGCGAAAACAAAGTCACGGCAGCAAGAACCATGTAAAAAGCTGATGGCAGCACGACTCGGGGGATAGCTCCCTGGACTGTACGGTTTTCAGCAATTTCCGCGGTGCCCTTTTGTTCCGTTGCCCGCGCGCCGGTCTCGGGAGATAAGCCCTTCGTCTCGCGAATTCCAAAAATTGCCACGAGTACGGCAAGGGCGCCAGGAACAGCTGCCGCCAGGAACACCGTACGGGTCCCGAAGCGCGCGAGCAGCACCAGGGCGGTGAGCGGACCGGCAATCGCTCCGGCTGAGTCCATTGACTGAATCATGCCGTATGCCGAGCCCAAGTGCTGCTTCCCGACCGACTCCGCCACCATGACATCGCGAGGAGCGCCGCGAACTCCTTTAGCCAGCCGATCGGTGAAGCGGATCAGGAGAATGTGCACCCACGAGGTCACCACTGCAATCAGCGGCTTCACTGCATTAGCAACGAAATATCCCGCAACCACCAGAGGCTTGCGGCGGTCGATGCGGTCCGTGAGATATCCCGAGAACAATTTCGCGAATGATGCGACGCTCTCCGCGACGCCCTCGATCAGTCCCAACTGCTCTGGCCCAGCACCGAGAGAAACCAGAAAAGCAGGTAGGACCCAGTACGCCATCTCGCTGGCTGTGTCGTTAAAGAATGAGGTAATTCCGAAGGAATACAAATTGCGCGCAGGAGAGTGCTCAGAGGAAGGCAAACTTGCGGACATGCACCAGTTCTATCACGGAGCACGAGAAACCATTTAGCGATTACAGGATCTCGATGAATTGGACATGAAGTGCTCGTTCGACAAGTATCGATCCAAGAGTCGGTCGAACCCGCGTCAATACATCGCGTCGTATTTCGTGACGACCCAGTCTGCGCCTTTGTGCTCAGTGGTCACGGTAAGAAGGCTTTGGTCGCTTCCGGGACCACCCTGACGCACTCCGCGGTAGTGCAGGATAATCAGCGGTGGCGCCTCTTCCCATTCAACCAGTTCCCATGACAGGAGCGGATGCTGAGCCTCAGAACTGCAGATGTACTTCGCATATTTCTTGTGGTAGTCGTGCTGCCAAGCATGGAGCAAGTCGTCGCAATGACCGTCGCGCAATTCACGCAGAAACCTGTTAGCAGCCTTCTCAGTCGCGCGGTCCCGCAGGGGGTTCAGGCGAATGCTCACCGGCAATCCCGTGAGCGGATCATGATCTTCGGATCGAGCCAATACTGGCCCCTGATTGCTCAGCCACCATAAGTAGCCAACAAACACTCCTACCAACAGCACGGCGGCGCCAACGGCGATGGCGATTTGGGTCTTCGTGAAGCCCATCCTTTAAGTCTGGAATAGGCATGGGGTGGGAACAAGATTACCTGCGGGATCACCAGCGTACATGTACAGTCGCGCAACCTTGTGTACACAATCGGCATAGGGGGAGTGGTCGCCCACTCTCCCCTGCCACACCACCGTACATGCGGGTCCGCATACGGCGGTTCAGTTCGGTTGAGCTAGAGCACATCCAACAACCGTGGAAGACCCAGCGAATCGAAGTAAGCAATC
>JBKOUZ010000234.1:0-4008 GCA_046723715.1 Acidobacteriota bacterium
CCGGCGACCGTTTCGTTTCGCTGCCGATGCCGAAAGCCACCGCGCCGACCCCGCGCGAGCCGGCGGCGCAGCGCGAGAACGCGCGCATCCTGGCCTCCTACGGCGGCACCTATGACAATGCGCGCCTGCAGGCGATGATCGAGAAAACGGTCGACCGCCTGGTGGCGGCGTCGGAGCGGCCGGACCTCAAATTCAAGGTGACGATCCTCAATTCGCCGGCGATTAACGCTTTCGCGCTGCCGGACGGCCGCCTCTACATCACGCGCGGCCTGATAGCCCTCGCCAACGACAAGGCGGAGCTCGCGTCCGTGCTTGCGCATGAGATGGGGCATGTGATCGCGCGCCACGCAGCCATCCGGGAGGAACAGGCGCGACAGGTCGCGATCATCGGCCACGTGGTAAGCGACGTGCTCAGCGATCCGCAGGTGGGCGCGCTGGCGCTCGCCAAGTCGAAGCTGACGCTCGCCGCCTTTTCGCGGGCACAGGAGTTCGAGGCTGACGGGATCGGCGTCGGAATCTCGGCGCGCGCCGGGTTCGATCCCTACGGTGCGTCGCGTTTCCTGTCCGACATGCAGCGCAATGCGGATCTCAAGGCAAGCGACGGCGCCGGACCGCGCGGCGTCGATTTCCTCTCGAGCCATCCGGCGACGCCCGAACGCGTGAAGAATGCGCTCGCCAATGCACGCCAGTTCAGTGGCCCCGGTCGCGGCGAGCGCGACCACACCGATTATCTCTCCGCCCTCGACGGCCTGATCTACGGCGAGGACCCGAGCGAAGGGTTCGCGCGCGGCCGGCACTTCCTGCATCCCAAGCTCGGCTTCAGTTTCGTGGCGCCACCTGGCTTCACGCTCGACAACACCGCCCAGGCGGTGCTCGGCCTCAAGGACCGAGGTGATGAAGCGTTGCGTCTGGACGTGGTGAGCGTGCCGGCTGAGCAGTCGCTGCCTGACTATCTCAAATCCGGCTGGATGGAAAATGTCGATCCCGGCAGCGTCGAGGAGTTCACGGTCAACGGATTCCCGGCGGCCACCGCTGCCGCGAGCGGCACCGGCTGGGCCTTCCGGCTCTTCGCCGTACGCTTCGGCAGTGACGTCTATCGCTTTATTTTCGCCGCTAAAAGCAGGACGGAGCAAGCCGACCGCGCGTTCCGTGAGTCGGTAATGACTTTCCGTCGCATGACGCTGAAGGAGAGCGAGCAGGTGAAACCGCTGCACCTGAAGATCATCACAGTCGCGCGGGAGGATACCGTCGAGAAGCTCGCGCGCCGCATGGGTACGTCAGATCATTCGCTCGAGCGCTTCCGTGTGCTCAACGGATTGGGCGCGCACGACCGCCTGAAGCCGGGCGAAAAGGTGAAGCTGGCGGTTGAGTGACCGCAGTAGCCGAAACTCAGCTCTCGCCACCTTCGTAATTAATCGTGAACTCGCGCGGTACGTCCGGGCCCCAGAGGTAGAACGAATCTTCCGGCTTGTGGTCGGCGGCTGGCCAGCGCTCGTCCTTCGGAATGTAGTCGATGTCGCAGGAATATTCCGAGAAGCTCCCCCACGGATCACGCACGTAGTGGAAATAGTTCGAGCCCAGCACATGGCGGCCGAGGCCCCAGCCCTTGGTCCAGCCTTTGTCGTGCATGCGCATGGCGCCGAGGCCGATGTCGTTGAGGCTGGCGACGTCCCAGCTGCAATGATGGAAACCGGGCGCGCTCGACTTCACCAGCGCGAGCAGATGATGGTCGCTGCCATGGATGCCGTGCATGAAGGCGACGAGATCGGAGGCACGGTCCGACAGGCGTAAGCCAAGCGTGCGCTCGTAGAACTTGATCGACTCCAGTACGTCGCGCGTGAAGATAAGAACATGCGACAGGCGGCGCGGCCGCACCGGTGATGCTTCCGCGCGCGTACCGGCACCGGGCTTGCCGGCGGGAACGGACACCCACTGACTCTCGGACTTCTTGTCGGGCGACACTTTCGGCCCAACCTTGACCTCGATCAGGACGTTCTCGTGGTTGCGGAACCAGAACCCGTTGCTCTCAAATCCGGGCGGTGGATCGATCAGCTTGACGCCTTGATCCTCGATGCGTGCCTTCAGACGTGGCAGGTCATCGGCGTAGCAGCCGAACGTCAAATGATGCAGCGCTTTGGTCTTAACGCCTTCGACGACAGAGCCCCAGCGATGATCGTGGCCGAAGGTCTTGATCGCGAGCGCGTTGCCATCGCGCCGTACGTCAAGACCGAAATTGCCGTAGAAATCCTGCGCGACCGAGGCATCCGGAACGGCGAGAACGAACTGGTCGAGCGAATGCACGCCGAGTGCATCGGCTTCGGTGGTCGGCGCGACATAGCCGCGGATAGCGGTCATCACTCACTCCATTAAAGCTCGGATTTTTTGCATTTTAACGCGCCGCACCGCGGGGGCAAATAATCAGCGCGTTCAAGTAAGGCCCCTTCTCGAAACCTTTACGGCATAAACGGAATTGCGCCAATCGGACGCGGGCTGCATTTTGCCCTGGCGGTCAATGGCACGCGACATCAGTACCGCCTCCCCTGTATCACCGGCATCCCAGACCGCGCGGAACTTCTGCCAGCTCCAGCCGCTTCGCGGCTCGAGATCCGCAGCGCGCCAGCTTTGCCCACCGTCCACCGATACTTCGACCCCCACCACACCGCCGTCTGCCCACGCCCAACCCCAGATTTCAACACCGCGTGGCCCCACGTGGGAGTCCGGCACGGGGCTGACAATGACCGACTCCGGCGCAACCTGCCACACCGGCCGCGTGCCGGCGCCGTCAGGATCGTTGTAGAGAAGCGTCGTGAAGGGTCCATCCGCACGAGCATCCGCGAGATGCAGCCGCGACAGCCATTTCACGCAATTGGTGCCGTAGAACCCGGGTATCAGCAAACGCAGCGGAAAGCCGTGCTCGGCATCCAATGGCTCGCCATTGATCTCGTAAGCGAGAAGAACGCCGCCGCCTTGCAGGCGATCGAGCGGGCAATCCTTCAGATAGGGGCCCGAACGGATGCCGTCGTATTCTCCGTGATCGAGTCCGTATGACCACAGAAAACGTGCTTCAGGCAAAATTCCAAGAGAGTCGAGCAGCGTCTTGAGATTGACGCCACCCCAAACGACATTTCCGACCCTGCGCGTGGCGATTGTCGGATTTGATGGATATCCGGCGCATTGATGGAAGGACTCGACCTCAATTTTCGGCATTTGCCGGATCTGGTCGAATGTGAACGAGGCCGGTTTGCGCACCAGTCCGCTGACACGCAGCGTCCACCCGCTCACGTCGATGCGCGGAATACCGACATGCGCGAGCACGAAGAGATCGCGTTGTGCGGTTAACTTGCTCGTCATCTGATGCGGCAACAGCGGCACGCGGCGGAACGTCCGCGGCGGGTCCATCGTGACGGCGGTATCCTGCATGGCAGCGTCCAGCCAAGACTGACGTCGTATCCCTTCTAGCACGCCACCAAATCAAAAAGCCCGGCATCGCTGCCGGGCTTTAATTTCGTTCGGCGGGATACAGCGACTTAGGCTGCTTCTTCCTCGACGCCCTCTTCGGGAGTTGCCTCCTCGGCCGGCTTGGGACCGCGGCGCGGACCCTTGGCGAGTGCCGCCTCGATTTCTTTGATCGCCTCGGTCTCGGTCACCCGCTGCACGGCAGCGATCTCGCGAGAGAGCCGGTCGAGAGCAGCTTCGTAAAGCTGCCGCTCCGAGTAAGACTGCTCGGGCTGGGTCTCCGACCGGTAGAGGTCGCGCACGACCTCGGCGATGGCAACGATGTCGCCGGAATTGATCTTGGCTTCGTATTCCTGCGCCCGGCGCGACCACATGGTGCGCTTGATGCGCGCACGGCCCTTGAGAGTCTCGAGCGCGCGCTTGACCAGCGGCCCTTCGGCCAGCTTGCGCATGCCCACCGACACGATCTTGGCGGTCGGAACCCGCAGCGTCATCTTGTCCTTGATGAAATTGATGACGAACAGCTCGAGCTTCGCGCCAGCAACCTCCTGT
>JBKOUZ010000097.1:0-28375 GCA_046723715.1 Acidobacteriota bacterium
CCAAAGGGAAATTGGTTCCCAGGTTCAGCCATGAAATGTACAGCACTCCATTCGAGCTAACCGCAATTTGCGAGCCCTGCACGAGGCCCGTGCCGCACACTTGCATGGCGACCACCGGGTGCGACCAGGTCACACCACCATTTTGCTGGAGCGCTGGAATCCGCCAGCCACGCGGCTTCTCAGTCGCTTTCACTTCCCGGTTTTTGAGCACGGATCACTCGGGGGATGGACTGCAAGTCAGCAGTGACCTGAACATGCTTCCAGTCTTTGAGTAGCTCAGAAACCTGGTCGGCAATCGTGCCGCTCATCTCCAACACCAGCCATCCTCCCGGTCGAAGACTTTCGTGCGCCGCAGAAATCAGCCGAGCAATCACCTCCGTGCCCTCAGGCCCGGCAAAAACGGCTGATCGTGGTTCAAACCGCCGCACTTCCAGTTGAACCTGGTCTTCTTCTGCTTCGCTTACATAGGGAGGATTGGACACAATCAGATCGAAAGGCGGAGTTAACGATGCGAGTAAATCAGCCCGATGAAACTGAATCCGATGTTCTAGTTGAAGGCGTGCTGCGTTGGCGCGGGCAATTTCGAGAGCGGCAGGCGAAACATCGGTGGCGTGGATCTCGGCACCCGGAAACTCCTTCGCTAGCGCCAGCGCGATACAACCTGACCCGGTTCCAACATCCGCGATGCGCAGTTGCGCCGCAGAGCCACCCAGCAGCAGATCTGAACTGCGAAGTTCCAGTGCAGTCTCGATGAGGTGTTCCGTCTCGGGTCGCGGAATCAAGACTGCCGGAGTGACAACCAAATCCATTCCCCAGAACTCCTGGTGACCCGTGATGTACTGGGCAGGAACGCCGCGGATGCGTTTCGCCAGCACCGCGCCATAACGCGATTCCTCATCGCTGCTCAGTTCACGCTCGGGATGTGCAAACAGATAGGCCCGATCACAACCCAGAACGAATCGCAGAAGCAGCTCGGCGTTCATCTGAGGCGATGGGACCTGTTCCGTGCTTAGGCGGGACACTGCGGCGTTCAAGGCCTGCTTCAGTTGCACGGAATCATTTCAACACAGGGCAGGTGCGCAGGCAGAAGTAAGGGGCAGGTTTACTAAAAATGTTCCTGCAGGAACATCCCGGCAATTGGAGATTTGTCGTGCCATGAACGGGATGGAGACTCACAGGAAAAACGCCTTAGCGCTATGTGGCTGAAACAAATGCGATTGAGTGAAATCGCCGAAATGTCGGCACCGAAAACAGCGGCACTCCGGAGCTGTGGAATTCCCATTTTGGGAAGTCACGCTCAGTTAGATCCCTCGGGCGCAACCGACCTTGCACAGTAGAAAACCTTGCCAGCCAAGGGGGCCGGCACGAGTGGTTATGAGGTGCGGCGATTTCCAGATTCCTAGACGACAGTTGCGGCTTCCTGCTTCAGCTTTTCCGCTTGATAGTGCGTAATCAGGGCGTCAATGAGAGGTTGGATTTTGCCATCCATCACGGCGTCAAGTTGGTGAATGGTAAAGCCGATGCGGTGATCAGTCAGGCGGTTCTGGGGGAAGTTGTAGGTCCGGATTTTCTCGCTGCGGTCTCCTGATTTGACCATTGCCCTGCGTTCTTTTGCCAGGGCCTCCTGCTGCTTCTCCATCTCAATTTCGTACAATCGCGCGCGCAGCACACGCATTCCTTTTTCCCGATTCTTGATCTGCGACTTCTCGTCCTGGCAACTGACGACGGTATTCGTTGGAATGTGCGTGATCCGGACGGCCGAATAAGTGGTATTCACTGACTGGCCACCGGGGCCGGAAGAACAGAAGGTATCAATGCGCAGGTCCTTCGCCTCGATCTTGACGTCTACATCTTCCGCTTCGGGCAGCACCGCCACGGTTACGGCAGAGGTGTGAACCCGTCCTTGCTGCTCGGTAGCCGGAACTCGCTGTACTCGGTGCACTCCGCTCTCGTACTTCAGTTGCGAATACACCCGGTTCCCTTCGATGATGGCGATGACTTCTTTTAACCCGCCAACCGAGGACTCGGACGTCGAGAGCACTTCCACTTTCCAGCGCTGTGTTTCCGCATAACGGGAGTACATGCGGAAAATTTCGGCCGCGAAAAGCGTGGCCTCGTCGCCGCCGGTGCCGGCGCGGATTTCGAGGATGACGTTTTTCTCGTCATTCGGATCCTTGGGCAAAAGCAGAAATTTCAGTTCTTCCTCCACTCCGGAAACTCGAGCTTGCAACCGGTCAAGCTCTTCTTGAGCGTAGGCCCGCATCTCCGGATCTTTTTCGTCCACGAGAACCGCCTTGCTTTCCGCAATTCCTTTGGTCAAGTCCTTGTACTCACGATATTTTTCGACTACGGGAGCGATTTCCGCGTGAGCTTTCGCGGTCTTTTGATACTTCGCCGAGTCATTGACAATCTCAGGGGAAGCCAGAGCATTGGTCAGCTCGTCATAACGTGCTTCGATTTGGTCGAGTCTTTCAAACATATCAGTCGGCTCCGAGGAGACCCTTTGCGAGTCCCGGTTCGGCCGCAACTCCGGTATCTGGAGCGAACACAGGACGTAAACCAAGTACGTCTCTGCGGCATTTTATTGTGGTCGGATAACGAAGTGAAAGTATTCGCGGTGGAAACCGCTAGGCAATCACCAACTCACCGCCGCGCTCCTTTTCGAGCGCCATAGCGTGGTCGAGTGCAACGATGGCACACTCCGCCTGCTGATCGGTGGGAGGCTTCGTGGTAATCCGCTGCAGCCACAATCCCGGTGCAGTCATCAGGGCGAAAAGCGATCCTCGATGCTTCGCGGCGAAGCGAATAATCTCGTACGACACTCCCGCGATCAGCGGAAGAAGAACAATGCGCGCGGCAAATCGAGCTCCAAACGATGTAAATGGAACCAGCATGTAAAAACCGATGGAAATCAGCATTACAGTCATCAGAAAGCTGGTTCCGCAACGCGGATGGAAGGTGGAATACTTCTGAACCGCGGGAATCTGCAGCGGATCTCCGTTTTCAAAAGCAAAAACAGTCTTATGCTCGGCGCCGTGGTATTCGTACACCCGCCGGATGTCTTTCCAAAGCGAAACTCCCCAAATGAATAACAGGAACAGAACCAGGCGAACCGCTCCATCAATCAGATTGAAAACGATTTGCCCGCCGAACGCCGGGTCAAGCTTTTTTAGCTCGGTGGCCGCCACAAGCGGCAGGTACTTGTACATGAAAATGAAGAAGGCCAGGGAGAGCAGAATGTTCGCGGTAGCGAGCCAGCCGCTGATGGCTGCCGCCTTGTCTCGCGATTTCGACTGAGAAGGCTCTGCCGGTGTTGCTGAGGCAGTTTTCGTATCGGAACCCGGTTTGCCCTCGTCCTGCATAATGTCTTCAATCGCGACATTCGCCGAAAACCGCAAGGCGCGGTATCCCAGCTTCATCGCGTAACCGAGCGTGACCACACCCCGCATAATGGGCCAAGCCATCCATTTGTGCTTCTCCGACGGACGTTCCAGGGGTTCACTCATGGTGACAACCTGCCCTGATGGTTTGCGACAAGCGATCGCCCACGCATGTGGGGACCGCATCATGACACCCTCCAGCACAGCTTGCCCCCCGACCAGAGTCTCTTCCCCACTTTCTAAGGCAGGCAAAAGTTGGACAGCGGCTAGAAATCGCAGGTAATTCCGGAGAAATCGCACAGCTATTGGATGCTCCTTAGAGGCGCACGACGCAGCTTCTAGGGTACCACAGCATCCCTTGATTTAGGATTGACTTCTGGGCCTCGTAAGCACAAGAGCCTGAGTCGGTTAGCGACAAAAAGCCGGGTACAGCCGGCATCCAATCGGGTGTATGAGCGATTCATTTCAGCGCTTCGCACGAACCTGCGAACAGATTGCGGGCACCACCAAGAAATTGCAGAAGACCGCAATTGTTTCCGACTTTCTAAAATCTCTCACTTCCGATGTCGCTGCGATCTCAGCCATATTCCTTTCTGGACGCCCCTTCCCGGTCTGGGAGGAAACTACGCTTCAGATCGGAGGACGATCCCTCTGGCAACTGGTTGCCGATCTGTCGGGCAGAAACGAAGCCGAGATCGATGCTGCCTATCGCAGATACGGCGATCTCGGAGGCGTTGCCCAGGAGGTGCTGCCGCAGCGAGACACACCCGAACTGGACGTGCTGGATCTGGAGCAGGCCTTTCGGAAAATCGCCGCAGCTCGCGGCCCATCCGCGAAGGCGGCGCTCGTGCGGGATTTGCTGACGCGGGCGACACCCCTCGAGGCCAAATATGTCGTCAAGATCATGACGGGGGACCTGCGGATCGGTCTTAAAGAGAGCCTGGTCGAGGAGGCAATTGCCAAAGCATATGGCGGCCCGATAGCCGACGTTCAGCGGGCCAACATGCTTCTGGGTGACATCGGGGAGACGCTGAAACTGGCGTCCGAGCACCAATTCGGCCGCGCGAAGATCCGGTTATTCCATCCCATCGGATTTATGTTGGCAAGCCCCATTGAATCAGCGGACGAGGGCCTCACCTATTTCGCCGATGCAGCCGTGGAAGATAAATATGACGGCATTCGAGCCCAGGCACATGTATCGCAGGGTGAAGTCCGCATTTTTTCCCGGACGCGGGACGACATTACAGAATCATTTCCGGAGTTGCCGCCGGCGCTGTCGTCATTGAAGGAAGACGTCATTCTTGATGGAGAGATCGTCGCTTGGGAGTACCCGGCCAGACTGGACGCGACGAAAGCGATCGTGGATGAAGCCAGTTCGCAAGTTGCGGAAGAAAAGGCGACGAATATGGGCCGGGCGCGTCCATTTGCCGCTCTTCAGCCGAGACTCGGAAGAAAGAAAGTCAGTGACGAAATGCTGCAGGAAACCGCGGTCGCTTACCTCGTGTTTGATGTGCTGTACTCCGGCGGAGAATTGACCATCGACCATCCGCTGCGGGAGCGGGCCCGTATTCTCGATGCCCTCCTGAAGGCGCCCCGGAACGCCCGGAGTGCCATATCAAGGACAGCGAAAGCTGCCGGCCAGCAGTCACTTGTTTTCGGCGAGAACGAATTCCAGGATGTTGCTCCAGCGGAAAACAGCATCATGCGCGCTCCCGTGTTCCACGCGTCACTATCCGGCGAGTTGGAACAGCTGTTTACTGCCTCCCAGGCAAGAGGGAACGAAGGCCTGATGATTAAAGACCTCGCATCCACCTACACTCCCGGAAAACGAGGAAAATCATGGCTGAAAATGAAGCGCGAACTGGCCACGCTCGATGTTGTGGTGACCGCCGTTGAATATGGGCACGGCAAACGTATAGGAGTGCTGAGTGACTACACTTTCGCCGTCTGGAACGGCGACAGCCTGGTCAACATAGGAAAGGCTTATTCGGGACTCACCGACGCTGAAATTGCCGAGATGACAAAATGGTTTCTCGAACACACTGTGCAAGACCAGGGCTTGCGTCTGGTGGTGGAACCGAAGGTTGTCCTCGAAGTGGCCTTTAACAACATGATGCAGTCAGATCGTCACGAGAGTGGATACGCGCTGCGCTTCCCGCGAATACTGCGTTTGCGCCCGGACAAATCTCCGGAAGAAGCTGACACCATCGAAACGGTGCGCGACATTTTTCGCGCACAACATTCGAAGCCGTGAGCATCCAGCCGCTTCACTGGCTGTGATGATGGTGGGAGTGCTCTTCGGCGCTGTCGATCACCGGAATTACACAGCCGTGAGCGGTTTCGCAGACCACGTGTTCGAACTGGATGGTCGTATGGTCAATGCGGAAATCGCGCAGAAGTCTTTCCTTCACGTCGCGCAAAATGCGCTCGCTTACGGAAGGCGGGATATCTTCGATAGAAATATGGCAGGAGAGCGCGTGAGTCTCCGACCCAATACTCCAGACATGGAGGTCATGGACGTCATTCACACCCTGCACAGAGCGGATGGCGATTTCGATTTTCTCCAGCTTCATGCCTCGTGGCGTTCCTTCCAGCAGGATGTTTAACGTCTCGCGCACGATGCCAAAGGCTGACCACAGAATCAGAACACCGATTGCCAATGACAGTACTGAATCGATCCAGTAATTCCCGGTGACCAGGATTGCCCAGCCGCCGGCAATGACGGCCGCCGTCGAAAGCGTGTCGCCAACCTCGTGCAACAGAGCGCTGCGAATGTTGATGTCGCCACCCGAGCGATACAGCAGAAGCGCAATGCACCCATTCATTACCACCCCGGCGGCTGCCACCCACATCATCAGCCCGGCATGGACTTGCTCCGGGTGCTGCAAACGCCGGAACGCTTCGTAGAAGATGAAAAAGGAGACTACAACCAGGGAACTCGCGTTCACCAGTGCGGCGAGCACTCCGGCTCGCTGGTAGCCGAACGTCTTTGTGGGATTGGCGGGACGCGTCTGAAAATACACAGCGACCAGCGACAGCAGCAGCGCCAGAAAATCCGAAAGATTATGGCCAGCCTCAGACAGCAAGGCGAGAGAATGCGCTCGAATCCCCGCCACGACCAGCAGCACGATGTACCCCAGGGTCACCGCGAGCGAGATCTTCAAAACCCGCGTGGGACTGCCTGCACCGTGTACATGAACGTGCATTCTTTAAGTTTACGGGGCGCAAACGGCGGCTTCAAGCGCAGACAGCACGAACTCCCTGCAGCGGAGCAAGTATCAATGGTGGTCGGAAGTTGAAGACTAACTCTTAGCCAAACTGTCGAGATAGCGTTTGTTGTAAAACGTAGTTGTCTTCTGGACGAATTCGATGATGCGGAACATCCGCTCTCGCCCCTCCCGGTTCAATTCCGGGAACTGCACGGCAACGCCCGAGCCTGGATCAAGCCTCATCACAACGCCTTCGGTTGCCAGCGTAGCGTCGTCCATGGAAAACCCTACGTTGATCTTGGTTCCTGGCGAGAGAATCGTGCTGGTTTCGATGAAGCAACCGCCGAGACTGATGTCGGTGAGATTAGCGAATAGCGGCACCCCGCCTGGTTCAGTCTGCAACTCGATCGTGATCCTGCATTTCAGACGCGGATGCGATCGCCGGTCTTTGTATGCCAGTTGCTTCTGCTTCTCCAGGTACATGCGCCGGTCAGCTTCAGCCAGCAGTTCTTCTGCATCTTTGCCATCGGTGGGATACACCGCCCTGCCGACGCTCAATGAGAGAATGTCTTCGCCGCAAACGTCGTTTCCGGCATGACGAGCCAAGGCGCGCATCTGTTCGGCTTTCTTCCCTGCAGCTTCCGAAGCAAGTCCGGGAGTGATGACCACAAATTCGTCGCCGCCCATACGCGCAACGTAGTCGTACTCGCGGGAGGTATCTTTCAGTGCCTGCGCGAACAGGCGCAGCACGCGGTTTCCCTCGAGATGTCCGAATCGGTCATTGATCTGCTTGAAGCCATCCATGTCAGAAACCATCACGGTCAGGGTGGTGTTATCGCGCTTGCAACGCGCCAGTTCCCGGTCCAGTTGCAGGAACAGCGAACGGGCATTCGGTAGGCCGGTCAGGTAATCCGTAGTTGCGGAATTCTCCGCCTGCTGGTACTTCAAAGCGTTCTCGATGGCCAACGCCATCTTGCCGCTGACCGCCAATAGGATGCGCAGGTGGTCCGAAGTGAATGCGTCCCTTTCACCCCGGTAAAGCGCGAGGACGCCAATCACGCCAGCGACTCCTTCCAGAGGTACCGCCAATGCCGACCGCAACGTGCTGAACTTGGAGGGATCGTTCAAGTATCCCGGTTCTACCGACGGGTTTCCGTTGATGATGGGCTTGCGATTGTGCGCCACCCAGCCAGACAAGCCGTGGCCAATGGGAATTCTCAACGAGGAAAACAGACGATAGTTATCGCCGTTTACGAATTCCGCAACCAATTCCTCCTCGCGCTTGATATAAATCGCAATCGCGTCGTACGGCACCATCGGCTTGAGTTTCACGGAAAATACAGACAGCGTTTCGCCCAGGCTCAGGGATGCCCCAAGGTCCTGGCTAAGCTCAAACAGCGCCTGCGCTTCCTGCCTGGCAGCCGCGATGGACGATAGGAAAGTCGTTTCGCGCCCGGCGTAGTCCTGTGCCGTGGCGTTCTCGAAACCAGCGGCAGGCTCCAGCCCGCGATCAATCTTGATGCCCGTGGAGAGCGGGGAATTGGGATCTGAGGCAGACTTGCTGATGGCGAGCCGCTCCAGATGCTCATAGCGCTTCAACAGAATATCTACCACCTTCGGATCGAACGACTTGCCTGACTCTTCGCCCAATTTCTGCATGACTTCACGCATCGGCAAGGCGCGCCGATACTGTCGATCGGAAGCTAAGGCGTCCAGATAATCGACTGCGGAAAGAATTCGGGCTCCAATCGGGATTTCAGCGCCCTTCAATCCGAGGGGATACCCAGAACCGTCCCACTTCTCATGATGAGCACGCACGATCGGAACTACGGGATATGGGAAGCGCACACGCTCAAGAATCTCGGCGCCGACCAGCGTGTGAATCTTCATCTTCTCGAATTCTTCCGGACTGAGCCGTCCCGGCTTGGAGATAATGTGCTCCGGCACCGCCAGCTTGCCAATGTCATGCAGCAAAGACGCCGCATGTAAGGCTTCGAGCTCTGGCCCGCTGATACCTAGTTCCTTGGCAACTTCGATGGCATACACCCGGACACGCTGCAAATGTTCGTGCGTCGTGTGATCCTTCGCTTCAATCGCGAGGGCAAGCGCCTCAATTGTGCGCAGGTGCAGGTTCGCCATTTCCTCGACGTGCCGCTTTTCGTCTTCCAGTTTCCCCAGGTATAAACGGTACGATCGATAGATCAGATAAACCGCAGGCAATACCAGAAGCGACGCTTCCCAATTGAACGCTTGATTGAGCCAGACGATTGCTGCCGCAACGCCGGCTCCCACGAGGTAGTAGGGGAATGACCAGAAATAGCAATCAACGAGGATGCGGCTGATGGGCCTGTGGTCGGTAAGCGATATGACAGTGGCAATCGTTCCTGCATTCGCGATGAAGTACACCGTCGCCGCTAAGCCGAGCAGGATCGGCCGGCTATCCATAAAACGGTGCGTGAGGTGCTGATGGTAGACGGCGTATGCCAGGGCCGTCGAAATAGCTCCTGCACAGACGTTGAACGTCAGTTGCAGAGCCCTGGGGCGCTCTGGATACAAGCATTGCGCGATCATCGAGATCGCACCCAGGATCAGGGTCTCAGTGAAGCTGAGTTCCAAGACCCCGATCAGAATGAAAAGGAAGTTTACGGACAGGGTTCCGGTGATTCCTGGCAGGTTTACCTTGAGCCGCGACGCCAGCACCGCAATCCCGACGTAGCAGATGAATTCTGCGATGTTCTTACTGGTCTGGTGAATGCCACCGTAGATCAGCGTTGCCGTGCCACTGAGAACGATCAGCGCAATAAACAGTTTTGCCGGGAAGGACAGGGCTCTCCACGAGCGTGAATGCTCGGGCAGACCAAGGGCTATGCTGGTCGCACCAGTCATAATGATAAGAGCTTCAGGGTCGGGGCCACCCTGGGACTCTCACATGAATACCAGCTAAATTGCTTAGAAACAATGGGTTGGCTTGGATTTGGCCAAACTTCAGTAATCTCACAGAAAACTGCCGGCTGTTGACAGCCGTGGGATCATTTTTTGACCTTGTATGTGGTTACGCCTGAATATGCGGTTTCCACCCATGTCGTTTTTGAATCCCATTCTGCCGCTCGGCGTTGTTCTCTTTAGTTCTGCAATATCCTGCAGTCAAACCCTTTCTTTGCAGCAACTTGTGACTCCTTCCACCATTCTGCAAAAAGATGGGCAAGTTGTGCGGTTTGCAGTCCATGGCTTTGTCGAATTCGACTCGCTGGCAGGGCTCTTTCCCTATGTCGAATCACAGGCGCAGCGCTGGCCCGGCAGCCCTGATTTGGCTGTCGCCGCCCGGCGCAGCCTCAGCCGCGAACTCTTGCGACGCGGAATTGAGAGTCGAGTTATATCGATGCTGGATGAGCGCCCGTTGGAAGCCCTGGTTACGCACACTCGCCCGGAACTGCAGGAGGCCTTGGAGCGTGTGACTGAGCCAACTCCCGCCGGCTACTCCGAAGCTTTTCTTGATGTGCAGGAAAAGTGGAGGCACTCTCTCAATTGCTGGAGTGCTTCGCCGTCGATACCCGGGCGTGTGCTCTCGAACTGGTATCCCATCGAAGAAGGAATCCAGTTGTATGGAAGCACCTACGATTCCACGGAGCATTTTTGGCAAGCGGTGAAATACCATCCGGAAGTCACGGTGGCAGAAATAGTGGACCTTCTCGGCGTCCTTGAAAGCAAGCAGTGGGCGTCCTGGTTGCGCCATCTGGACGACGATCCAAAGGTTTATCTACCCAATGCGTACGCCGTGGAATTCCTGCGCCACAATCTCGCGCGCGAACGGCTGCAATGGTTTCGCCAGGAACTTGCCCGTGTCGGAACTCATCCCGATGAACATCCTCGCGCTATTCAGCAGCGAATCTCTGCCCCGTTCCGCTTTACCGCGTTCGAGGAGAAAGTGCTCTGGGGTGATCTGGGGGATCTGTTCCACCTCGTTTACACGTTTTCCGCGGCGGACGATCCGATCCGCAAAATACTCGCAGCGCATCATTTCGATGGTATCTATCTGAACGGTCGCAAGCTGGGATTCATTAGCGAAGAATTCCGCTCGCTGATGCTCGAAATCTGGAAGGTGAAATACCTGGAGATGCCCCGCTTCGGCGAGGTAATTCGCTCGATCCCCGCAGAAATTCGGCTTTCCCACTTCCTCAACGACGGCGACTCACCGGATATTCCAATTCCGGTGTACGTCGACTATCTGAACCAGATTCGAGATCTGGCGCGAGCGGCAAAACACTAGGACAACGGTAGCACGGTCTATCTCTCTCGCCTTTGAGGCAAGATGTGGGTTCTTCTGAGCATCAAACGGATTGCGAAACGTCCTCCGGGGCGATATCCAGATCTCCGTTGCTCGCCGCCACTGCCGCACTTGAGGTTTTTCCCCGCCGCATAGCTACAATCCCGGTACGGACCATCTCCAGAACGCCGTAGGGCCGCAGCACTTCAAGGAGTCCATCGATCTTATCTTCCGCGCCGGTGATTTCAATCGTGAGTGACTCCGGCGCTACATCTACAACACGCGCACGGAATACACTAGCCAACTCCAGCACATGCGAACGCGCTTCATGCGTAGCCGCGACTTTTATCATTGCCAGGTCGCGGACAATCGAGGGCTGGTTCGTAATGTTCTCGACCAGCAGCACGTTTACCAGCTTGTACAGATTCGCCTCAATGCGTCGTGCCTGGTCCTTGTCCGCCTCTACGGTAATGGTCATGCGGGAAACTTCAGGCTTTTCTGTGCGTCCCACGGTTAGAGAATCGATATTGAATGCGCGCCGCCGAAACAGCGAGGCCACCCTGGTCAGAACGCCGGGCTTGTTTTCCACGTAAACCACGTATGTGTTAAGCATTTTGGCTCTCTACTCGTCCGCGGCGGTTTCCACGATCTTGCTCGGCCGCCGGATCATTTCGTGCAGCGACGCCCCCGCCGCCACCATTGGATAAACCGTGTCTTCTTGTTCCACCCGGAAATTGATCAACACCGGGCCATCATGCTCTCTCGCGGCCCGCACCGCCGGCACAACCTGAGAGCGTTCAGTAACAGTCATACTGCGAATTCCATAAGCCTCGCCCAACTTCGCGAAGTCGGGATTGAGCAAAGGCGTTGCCGCGTAATTACGCTCGTAGAAAAACTCCTGCCATTGCCGGACCATGCCCAAAAATCCGTTGTTGATGATGGCGATGTTCACCTTCAGTTTCTCTTGCACGATCGTAGCGAGTTCGCACAGGGTCATTTGGAATCCGCCATCACCAACCACCACCCAGACTTCCGCTTCGGGCCGCGCAACTTTCGCCCCGATGGCAGCGGGCAGGGCGAAGCCCATGGTGCCCAGTCCACCTGACGTAATCAGGCTGCGCGCTTTTTCGTGTTTGTAATACTGCGCCTCCCACATCTGGTGTTGACCCACATCAGTCACGACGACAGTATCGCCATCGCGAGTCTCGCGCCACAAATCATTAATCACGTGCGCCGCATACAGATGGCCGCTGTCGGGCAGGTTCTGGATGTCCCGAACAGCCGAGTCCCCTTTCAGTTTGTCGATGCAATCGAGCCATTCGCTGCGATCGATCGATTCCACATGGGGGAGCAACTCGTGCAGAACCTCCCGCAAATCGCCCACCAGGGGAACGTCTACTTTGACGTTCTTGTTAATTTCCGCGGGATCGATCTCGATGTGAATCTTCTTCGCGTTGGGTGCATAAGTCTTCAGATTGCCGGTCACGCGGTCATCAAATCGCATGCCGAAGGCCAGGAGCAGATCGGCTTCCTGGATGGTGTGATTCACCCAAGCCTCGCCGTGCATGCCCATCATGCCTAAATTCAATGGATGGCCGGCCGGGAATGCGCCTATGCCGAGCAACGTCAGGGCCACGGGTATTCCAGCCCGCTCGGCAAAGTCGCGCACCTCCAGCATCGCACCCGAGATGATGATGCCGTGTCCCGCAAGGATCACTGGACGCTTGCTGTTGTGGATCAGTTCCAGCGCCTGCTCGTACTCCTTCTGCTCCGGCGACAAATCCGGACGATAGCCAGGGAGTTGCGGCTTGGCTGCGTCCCAATCGAATTCACAGGAAGTCTGCTGCGCGTCCTTGGTGATATCCACCAGCACCGGCCCAGGTCGACCGGATTTCGCGACATAAAACGCCTCGCGGATCGTCCGCGCTACTTCATTGGCGTGAGTCACAAGATAGTTGTGCTTGGTCACGGGAAGCGTCACTCCGGTGATATCGGTCTCCTGAAATGCATCGGAGCCGATCAGTTTGCTGCCGACCTGCCCGGTAATGCACACGATCGGAGATGAATCGAGCATCGCTGTCGCAATGCCGGTGACCATGTTCGTCGCCCCGGGCCCAGAGGTGGCTACGGCAACCCCGACCCTTCCGCTGGCCCGCGCGTATCCGTCCGCCATATGGGTCGCACCCTGCTCGTGGCGCACCAGCACGTGATGAATCTTGCTATGCTTCAAGGCGTCGTAGGCGGGCAGAATTGCACCACCCGGATAACCAAAGACATCCGTGACGCCTTCGCGCTCAAGGCACTCCCAAAGAATGCCTGCGCCGGTCAGGGTCTTGCCTGCTGTCTTTTCCTTCATACGTTTCCTGTTCCCAGAAAATGCAAAACCCACCAAGCCAGCGTTTCTGGCGGGGCGGGATTCGAGAGCTTCTAAGATTTCTAGTTTCTCAGCTCGCTGCTTCCCTCCACACCGCCGCCGGCCGGTGCAGTCGCACTCGGCGGACAGTTACATTAATTCGGTGCAGATAGTTATTCATAAGCTGTTTCAAGCGTGCACAGATGGTATCGGAGCCACGGCCCTACCGCAAGCGGAAACTCAGCAGGCTCGGATCAGATATTCCGATCCACGCAGCGTGTCCTCAGCCTAGATTGGCAGGATTCCGCTCTGCGCGTCGCTCTCAGCCTGGATAACATTCTCTGGTTTCCCCAGGTCCCGCCAGTAATAGTCGTCGGCACGAAATGCCAAAATCCGTTCTCCTTGCTCCGCTAATCGCAAATACGAATTGATGATGGAAAAAACCCCCTTTTCGCAGAGCAGTTGCAAGAAGCGCGGCGAAATTACATGGATGCCACCAAACGCCAACGCTACCATTCCCGGTGGAACCTCTCCCTGCTGCCGTCCGTGGAACTGGCCTTGTCGATCAAAGAGAAGGCGCCGCGAAGTTTTCCTGTCCTGCACCGCAAGGCTGGCGAGCGCCTGATTCTGCTCGTGAAACTGAACCATGCGCCGCAGATCGGTTGTGCTGATTACATCGACATTGTGCAAGACAAAAGGCTCGGAATCGTGTTGGAAAAACCAGCCCGCCTTCTTCAGGCCGCCGCCCGTATCAAGCAAGATTTCTTCTCGCGAAATTCCAATTCGCATTCCAAAATTGTCGTTCTTCTTCAGAAAGTCAATGATCATGTCAGCGAAGTGATGCACGTTGATGATCACTTCCCTGATTCCGAATGAAGCCAACCGCCGCAACGTAATCTCCAGCAACGTGTGTCCGCCAACCTCGACTAAAGCCTTTGGACGATCATTGGTCAGTGGACGCAGCCGCGTTCCGAGTCCTGCGGCCAGGATCATGGCCCTCATTGCGCAGCCTTCTGCACCTGCCGTGATTCCGCCGCCATTCTCTCCAACTCGCGGTGTGTAACCACCACCTCCAGCCCGGGACGGCCGCGCAGCCGCTTTGCCGCTTGCTCGGCCAGGTACACGGAACGATGCTGTCCACCGGTACAACCGAACGACAGCATCAGATGCTTGAACCCTCGCTGCTGATAATTGCTGACGCTTGCGTCAACGAGAGACATCACACTGGCCATGAACTGGTGGACGCTCTCCTGCTGGTTCAGATATTCGATCACCGGGCCATCCCGGCCGGATAGAGCTTTAAACCGCTCCTCTCTGCCCGGATTTGGCAAACTGCGGCCATCAAAAACAAATCCACCGCCGTTGCCGCTTTCATCCTTTGGCAAGCCCCGATGGAAAGAGAAGCTTACGATTTGGACTACGAGATTATCCGCGTCGGTTGCCAGCGCCTGCAGTTTCTCCGAGCGAAGCATGTTGTGAAACGCGTCCATTAGCGTGGGCAGCGCTACCGGCAGCGTCACATTGTGCAGTAACCAGCGGATGTTCTTCAGCGCATACGGCACACTCTGCAGAAAATGCAGCTTGCGTTCGTAAAATCCGCGGAATCCGTAAGCGCCCAGCGCCTGCATGATGCGGATATATACATAGGCGTAATAATGCTGCATGAATGCTTCGCGCGGCACGTCCGCATAGCCTCGCAGCACATCCAGATAATGATCGAGCAATTGCTGTCGCAAGTCCGGGGGCAGGTCAGCCTTTGCATCGTAGAGCAGCGATGCGACGTCATACTGCAGGGCTCCCTTGCGTCCACCCTGGTAATCCAGGAAGTACGGGTGGCCATCGCGAAGCATGATGTTGCGTGACTGAAAGTCGCGATAAAGGAAATAATCTCGCGGGGCGCTAAGAAGAAATTTCGTGAGACGGCTGAAGTCATCTTCCAGCGCCTGCTCGCTAAAAGGAATCCCTGCCAGGCGCAGAAAGTAGTATTTGAAATAGTTCAGATCCCAGGAAATCGACTGCCGGTCGAAACTTCCTCGCGGGTAACACACCTTATAGTTCAGGTCGCGTCCAGCCTCGACCTGGAACCGCGGCAGAGTGGCAATCGACCTGCGATATGCCTCGATCACTTGAGGCCCGATCTGTTCCCCTTTTCGATCGTTGGAAAGCAACTCGAACAGGGAAGTGTCGCCGAGATCTTCCTCGAGATATGCCCCATGCTCGAGATCTTCGGCATAAATCTCGGGCACGGGAAGACCGTGCTTGCGAAAATGCCGGGAGAATTCCAGAAAGGCAGCGTTTTCCTCTCGAACTCCGTAAAGAATCCCAATCGCAGTTTTACCGGCGCCCGCCAGCCGAATGATCTTGCGTCCCGACCCGCCGAGTTCGCCTTGCAGAGGCACGACCTGCTCCACTGGCGCATGAAAATATTGTTCGAATAAGCTCTGGAGAAGGTCCATGAGTACGCCCACAAGATTTCGCGGCTAAGTCACACCAAGATATCATCGAAGCAAGCCGTAGAGCCGCCGCGGCACATCCGGCGGTAACCATTCAATTTCAGGACCGGGATGCTGTCATGACCGTAGATGATTTTCGCAACTCTCTCGATGCCCCAGATCCGCCGCCCCACCTGTCTCTTCCAGTGGCGGGCCTCTGGTGGGATGCGAAAGGCGACTGGACCCGCGCCCATGAATGCGCTCAGCAGGTCGAAGATTTCGAGGGCGCGTGGGTGCACGCCTACCTCCACCGGAAGGAAGGCGATCAGAGCAATGCAGCGTACTGGTACCGCCGCGCCGGGAAACCGGTCTGCCGCGAACCGCTCGAGACGGAGTGGCTGGCTATCTTGAATCAACTGCTAAGGTAAGAAGTTGCGGGATTGGTGGCGCGCAACCGAATACGTTTGCTTGCCCACACGCCTTGTAACGTCGCACAGATTTTACCGATTGTTCGCAGGAAATGACTGCCGCAGTTGCCCTACCGTTCATCTCTGGCGTATAGTGCGTGAATTCCAAAAACTTGGAGCCAAACTCTAGGAGATTTCCAATGAAAAGATTGATCGTGTATTGTCTCGGGTTAACCCTGATGGTATCGCTGACAGCAGTCGCTCCGGCGAAAGCAGATACGGCGAAAGCGAAATGGATCAAGGGATGGGTCAGCGATTCGAAGTGTGGCGCCAAGGGCGTTGGGGTCGGCCATGAAGCATGCGGGAAGAAGTGTCTTGAGGGCGGCGAGAAGGTGGTTTTTGTCGATGACAGCAAACACCGGGTGCTGAACGTAGATAATCCCGACTCTCTCAAAGATCACATGGGACACCGAGTGTCGGTACAGGGTTCGCTGGACGAAGCTGCCGGCACTATTCATGTGGACAAAGTAAATATGATCACGCAGGGCAGCAAAAAAGCCGATGCTGCCATGGATCAGATGCATCAGTAGAGCATCGACGGACCTCAGCACGCACATTCAATCCAGGACTGCCGGGCAAGGCGCGATGCGGGCCTCCGGTTTGGTGAGGTGTGGGATACTAACGTCCCCTTTTGCCTGACAGGACGGCCCTGGTTTTCTATCCTGCAAAACTGCTTCACTCGTGCACGAGGGAGGATTTTATGAGCTCTCGCATGTCACGTCGCGGCTTTTTGAGAGCAGCCGGAGGGGCAGCGACTGTGATTCCCCTGGGTTCCATCGGCGGCTCCACAACCGAAGAATTTCGGGTAGCGGAGCACTCCGAAACTGCCAGCACTGGTAATCGCATCGTAGATATCCATGTTCATTTCGATGAGAAAAATCCGAATTTCATTCGCGATCTAATAGCCCTGGCGGAGAGGATCAACCTTACGGCTTGCCTGCTCACTCCACATTCTCATCGGGTGCCGGTGGCAGATGCGGCAAAGCGGTACCCCGGACACATTGTTCCGTTCGGCTTTGTTGATTTAGACGCCGCTGACGTTTTGTCGCAAGTGAACGATTTCCACGCGCTCGGTTATCGTGGGTTGGGCGAACTCGAATTTGTAAAAAAGCCCTACATTGATGCCTCCTACATGCCGGTTTACGAGCTGGCCAACCAGTATGGCTGGGTACTGATGTTTCATACAGGCATAGTTTTGCGACGCACCGTAGACCAGCCCGAGAACGTGGCCTCCCACCGGATGCGAGCGTTTTATCTAGAGGAGATTGCCCGCCGTTTTCCAAAATTGACAGTGATCGGAGCTCATTGCGGTAATCCTGAATATGAGTGGGCTGCGGAGGTTGCCCGTTGGAACCCAAACGTCTTTTTCGACCTGAGTGGTTCCACGTTGACCAAAATGAGCAGTCGACTCGAAGAATTTAAAAACTTCTTCTGGTGGTCTGGTCAAGGGGAATGGAAAACGGCAACACCTGCTAATGACGAAAGTGCTTTTGTGAAATTGGTGTTCGGGTCCGACAGCGGCCTCGACGGCATTGAACGCGTGGTCACTCAATATCGGGCGCTGTTCAAGTCCTGCGATGTGCCTGCCAGCACACAGCAGATGATCATGGGTGGAACCCTGGCAGGCATACTTCGACTGTGAAGTGTTAGAAATCCCGGGAGCACATCCGCCTGGCATCCGATATGCTTACTTCTAGTCTGGTATCTCGTATTTCTTGGGAAGCCGTTCATGGCACCCCTGCTCAGTGGAATTTTCCGGTGTTCGATCTGTGACAAGCTCGTGTCTCTGCAGGATTGCAAGATCGATGAGGACGGGCGTGCCGTGCACGAGAACTGCTACACATTCCTGATGCTGGAACGCAGCCGCCGAGGACAGTTCACAGACGTGCGCGTTGAGCAAGACCGTCGAAAACGCTAATTCACAATAGTCTGTGCTTTCAGCGTTCGTAGGCCCTGCGGAGGGCTTTCGCCCTCCTCAGGATGACATGCGACGAAGAGATGAAGAGTTGAGTGGAAGTCGCATTTACGGCAGCGTAAGATCCGTTTTTTCGTCGACCACAATATTGCGGCGCTCCCCACCAATCGTGTACAGGATGCGCAAACGCTTGTGGACACCGGGCAGCGGGTCGACGCCCATCGTGTAGTTGTCCACGCGAAGGTAAAGCCGGCCGCGATCAATCCGGCTTCTCACAGTATCCGTGACATTTACGAATTGCCCTTCGGCTCCGTAATACGCGCGCAGAATTTCCAGGTTGTGCTCGTGACGTTCGTAGCCCCGCCGGTAGTGCACTTCGCGGCGTTCTTCGCGCTCCTGGCGCTCCTGCTCCTCGCGCTCCTGCTCCTGGCGCGCGTGCCAATTGTCGGGGTCCAGTTCCAGGCGAGCAACGCTGCGCTCCGGGTAGCTGTAATCTTTGATATCTCCATCCCACTCGCGCAAGCGGATAACCAGAACTTTGTTCACGTGTGGGGCCGGATCAATCCCTAGATTGAAGCGGGTGACTTCGAGTTGAAGCACGCCGTCATGCACGAAAGTTCGGACGCGGGACGTTACATCCACCTTGTGTCCCGGAACTCCCCACTCCGCCCCGACCAGTTCACCGCCCTGCGCCAATGCGGAACCTGCCAGCACCAGCATGCAGGCCAGACTTGCAAATGCCCCAAGCCATGATTTCATGGATGTCTCCTTCATTCTGAAATCATAGGGTCGGACGCGTTCGAAATCACCGCACGAAAGATCACGAACTAGCGGGTGGGGATTGGATTCCAATTGCCTTCAGTTGTACCGAATGTACCGAAAATCCCTACGCTACATACACAAGCAGGTTGACATCGCCCAAGGATCCGCACGCGTGAGATTGTCGTCGAAGGGGAGTAAAATTCTATTCAATTCTTCGGATCGGTTTCGGGGTTGTGCTCCGAAATTCCACTGCGGCCCATACGGGGCTGGGACCAACACACGAGAGGTAACCCGGATGAACGATCAACTGCAAACCATCGAGGACCCAAGGATGAAGGGCGTCTCGCGGCGCAACTTCATCAAGGGAGTCATCGCCGGAGGAGTGGCAGCTTCTTCGGCGACCTATCTGTTTCGAGCTTCTTCTCTATTGGGCCAACAACCGCATGGCCTGGTCGATCGACTCATCACTCTCAACGTGAATGGCCAACAACGTCGAGTGGAGGTTGCGAAGCAGGAGACATTGGCTTGGACGTTACGCTACAAACTGGGGCTGACGGGCACGAAATTGGGCTGTGACCGCGCCGAGTGCGGAGCCTGCACGGTTTTGCTCGATGAAGTGCCACATTACTCGTGCTCCGTGCTGACCCACACCGTGCGTAGCAGACAAATCCTGACGATTGAAGGACTGGCAAAACCCAATGGGACGCTGCATCCCGTGCAGCAGGGCGTCATCGACGAACAAGGGTTTCAGTGCGCGTTCTGCATGTCGGGATTCATAATGTCGGCGGTCGGATTCCTGAAGACCAATCCGAACCCCACTCGGTTGGAAATGGCGCACGGGCTCTCAGGAAATCTTTGCCGTTGTCAGGACTATGACAAGATCCTCACCGCAATGATGCGCGGCGCGGAAAATATGAGGAAGGCACAACATGCCTAATTCAGAGTGGAAACCCAATCAGCAAAAATTCGGCTCTCAGTACAAGCTGATCGGCAAGGACTATCCCACACCCGACTTGTACGCGAAGGTGACGGGAAAAGCTAAATACGCCGAAGATTTTCGGGTCGACGGCATGTTGTTTTGCAAGCTGCTGCTCAGTCCTGTGCCCCACGGGCGTGTGAAGCATTTGGACGTCAGGAAAGCGATGGCTATGCCCGGCGTGAAAGCAATTCTCACGCAGGACGATCTACCGGCGCCGGCCGACAGCGTGACCGATCTGGGTGTCACGATCAAGGCGAACCCGCTTGGAGAAAAGGCTCTCACGAATGAACCCTTGTATCAGGGCGAGCCGGTGCTTGCGGTGGCAGCCGTTGATGAGTACACGGCAGCCGAGGCGATCGAAGCGATCGACATCGAGTTTGAACCTCTTCCGTTTGCTATCGATCCGCTGGATACGCTTCGACCCGGGGGACCGAACCCGCGCATCGGCGGAAACGTTTGGGTCAGACCGCCGATGCCGCAACCCAAACCGGGAGAGAAACCGCCCAGTCCTCCGGTACCTCACATCGGAGAGCTGAAGTGGACCGAGTCCGACTTCGCCGAGGCAAAACATGGACGCTTGCCCCTGGGGAAGGCACAGGACGAGTGGGTTGTTGGGGACTTGGATGCAGGTTTTAAAAACAGTGCATTGGTTCTGGACGAGACATTTGTCACTCCCGACACCAGTCACGAAACACTAGAGCCACGCACGACTTTGGCTTATTGGCAGAATGGCAGGGTCTTCGTTCACATGGGAACGCAGAGCACGGTGCAGACCCTCGCCAGTTTGGCGCGTTGGCTGAACATGGACCAGAGCCAGATCGTGCTGATCAGCGAGTACACCGGAGGCGGCTTCGGCAGCAAAGCCACCGGCTACATTTTCGCGATCATCCCGGCATTATTGTCGAAGAAAGCCGGCGCGCCGGTGATGATGCGCATCAGTCGAGAGGAGGAGCATTTCATCGGACGGGCGCGTCCCGGCTTCAACGGCCGGATGAAAGTCGGCTTCAACAGAGATGGACGCATAGCCGCGCTCGATATGTTCGTGATTTGCAATAACGGACCATATGACGCCGTTGGCGATGCCAACACTTCGGGGACCATCGTGTCATTGCTCTATCAGCCCCTTGCCATGCGCTGGCGAGGCACCACCGTTCTCACCAACACTCCTCCACGAGGAGCGCAAAGTTCGCCAGGCGGCATGCAGGGAATCGTAATTATGGAAACCATTGTTTCCAAGGCGGCGCGCCAGCTGGGGCTCGATCAGGTCGAAATTCGGAAAATCAACTGCCCTGAGGGCAAGTCGCCCGTGGGACCTGTTAGAAACGGGACGCGTACGCATTGCACGAGCGCATTCCTGAAAGAAGCCTTTGACCGCGGCGCCGAGCAGTTCCAATGGAAGAAGCGCATCGCCCGGCCTAAACGGAGCGGAACCAAAGTACGGGGAGTCGGTGTTGCTTCGAGTTGCTTTGTCGGTGGATCGATCGGGTACGACGCTCTATTTGTAATTCGACCAGATGGCCGTATTGCGCTTCAGTCGGGTATCGGGAATCTAGGCACCGAGTCCCTGCTCGACGTGCACCGTGTTGTCGCCGAAGTCCTGGGTGTGCCTTGGGAAAAGTGCGATGTGACCTGGGGCAATACGTCGAAGAACCTGCCCTGGACATGTGTTTCCGGCGGAAGCCAGACCACGCATGCGATGACCCGCGCGGCCCACGCTGCTGCCATGGATGGCAAGCAGAAGCTGCAGGAAATCGCAGCCAAGACTCTGGGTGGCAGGCCGGAGCAGTATGAGGTAGCGAATGAGCGTGTTTTTCGTAAGGGCGGTGGCAGAAGCATGACGTTGGCGCAAGCCGCGCAACGCGCAATCCAGCTGGGCGGCAAGTACGATGGCCACGAACCGCCTGAGGACGTGAACAAGTTTACGAAGGCTTCCATCGCGGTGTTGGCTGGGCAGGGTCTGCTCGCGGCTGCGAAAGACAAGTATCCGCACGACGGACAGACATTCTCTTATGTGGCCACCTTCGCCGAAGTCGAGGTAGACGTGGAAACCGGAAAGTACGACATCACTGACTTCCTCGCCGTGGCCGACGTCGGGACTGTGCTTCATCCCAAGTCATTGTCCGGACAAATTCTCGGGCGATCCGTGCTGGGCATTGGCCATGCCATTGGCCAGAAGTGGGTGTTCGATCCTCATTACGGGCATACGGTCTCGCTGCGGTTCTACCATACAAAGCCGCCGACGATTTTGGATGTGCCCGTAAACATGCAATGGGCCGCGCTGGATATTCCTGATCCCGAGACTCCGGTAGGCGCGCGGGGAATAGGAGAACCGCCTGTTGGGGGTGGTTGTGGAGCAATCTTAAACGCGCTGTCAGATGCGTTAGGCGATGAAATCTTCCGCCGTGCGCCTGTGAATCTCGACACTATTCTTACGTCGCTCGAAGCGGGAAGGCCGATGCAAGACCCGCTTACTGCGCACATTTGACCGTTTGGAGCGGAGACATTATGGCAGTCATTCGAGATGTGATGCCGGCATTTCAGTTGTATCAGCCGAGTTCCGTCACCGATGCACAGAAACTTCTGGAACAGAACGGAGACGATGCGTTGGTACTGGCCGGCGGACTCGACAGCATGGATTGGCTGAAAGACCGCATCCGGAAACCCAAGGCAGTCGTCGATTTAAGTGGCATCGACGAACTGAGAGGAATTCGCGACACAGCGGACGGTGTGGAAATTGGGGCGATGACTACGCTCACCGAAGTCGCGCAAAACACCGTGATCCGGCAGAGATATGCTTTGCTGGCACAGGCGGCTGAGTTAGTAGCTTCGCCGCAAATCCGCAATCAGGGCACGATCGGCGGCAATATTTCGCAGGATACGCGCTGCTGGTATTACCGCGCGGGCTGGCCTTGCTATCGCGCGGGAGGAAACATCTGCTATGCCGACACACCGGTCGGCAGAAATCGTGAGCACGCTATCCTGCATGCGGAACGCTGCGTGGCGGTGAACCCCTCCGATACGGCGCCGGCTTGCATCGCGCTTGATGCCAAATTCGTGCTCATGACTCCGAAAAATCAGCAGGTGATCGCCGCCGAAGATTATTTTATTGGACCTGATCTGGATATCACTCGTATGACTATTCTGCGGCCTGGATATCTGCTTACGGCGATTCGCATTCCGTCGAAGTGGGCGAATGCAGAATTTTATTTCGAGAAGGTTCGCGATCGGAATGTATGGGATTTCCCGCTGATTAACGTTGCATCGGCCATGCGAGTGTCAGGGGAGACGGTTCAGGATATTCGGATTGCAGTGAATGCCGTGGCAGCCCGTCCTCTCCGGCTAACCCTGGTTGAAGATTCCGTGCGTGGCAAACCACGCAATGCCACAACCGCTGAAAGCGCCGGAAAGCTGGCGGTACAAGGAGCCGTTCCATTGCAGTTCAATGCCTACAAAATTCCGCTCATGCGCAACCTTGTGAAGCGCGCGATCACTGGTGTTGAGGAGGCTGCATGGGCATCCTAGAGTGGGCAACGAGTCCGTTAGGGCAAAGGGTTCCGATTCACATTGCGTGGTTCCTGATCTGGGTTGCGCTGATCGGCGGTCTCGTCTTTCTGATCGTCCACGCCGTCTATGTGCGCTATTTTGCAAAGGAGAAGGAATTCGCGTCTGACGTTCCTTCCACGGAAACCGTGCACCACCTGCCTGCGCGCATCCCGCGACACTCGCTCGCGGCAAGGCTGTTTCATTGGATTATGGCAGCGGCGATGTTTGCCTTGCTGTTTACGGCATTTCTGCCGAAGGTCGGGGTACAGTTTAATTGGGTGACGTATCACTGGATTGCCGGATCGGTTCTGACTGTCTCGATTCTCTTTCACGTCATTCACGCGAGTGTCTATCTGGATTTCTGGTCGATATGGCCGGATCGATCTGATCTGGAAGATGCCAGGAGGCGTTTTCAGCGCTTCATCGGAAAATCTGGGGCTCTGCCCCGAAAGTTCGCTAAGTATCCCTTGGAGAACAAGCTCTATCATGGCGTTGTCATGTTGACTGGGATGGCGGTGATCGTAACCGGTATCTGCATGATGTTTCGAGTGCGTACCATGTTTTTCCCCCGCGATCCGTATTTGTTCAGCGATATGACGTGGGGCATGATGTATGTTCTGCACGGACTTGCAGGCGTTGGTTTGATCACCCTCACGATCGTTCACGTGTACTTTGCGATTCGTCCGGAGAAGCTGCCGATCACCGCATCGATGATTGTGGGTTCAATGAGCCGGGAGTTCTATCTGCAGGAACACGACCCCGGCCGGTGGGTGATCGAAGGCCGATCTGATGGGAGGCGGGTCGCGGATGGCGATTGATTTTCTTGAGCGCAGTGATGTCATCGAAGAGTGCTATGAGTTCCTGCTCGGCTATGCTGCGCAGGGCTTGCCAACCAATGAGGGCAGCGCAGCAGGCCGTGAGGTTCGAATTCGGCTGCAACAAGCGCGGGAAGCGTTGACCGGATTGCCGGAGAGTTGCAAGCGAGCTGTGATTGACCAACAACTCGAACCAATCGCGCACTACGAGGGATTTCGTTCCATGCTGGAGCGCGATGTTCAGGATTCCCTGGCATGCATTGACTTGGTGCTCGCGCAGCCTGCGCTCAGTTCCCAATTGATCGACAATTTGAATGCTTCCATCCATTTGCGCGCTTTGCTGACAGATTTGTTTCTGTTTGGCGAAGTGCTGCGAACACGAGAGTATTCTCCACATGATCATGCCCGATACTCGAATCTTTGAAGATTGTCTTAAATCGCAAATCATCTCCGCAATTCCTGGCGATGTGCTCAAACCGATTCACCCGTTCGTGGAACGCTTTCGAGCTTAGCCAGCGTGATCACACGCGGCACGACTGTTATTACGTCAAAGGGAAGTTGTGAGATGGACTGAAACCCAGGAACCTGCTTGAGAATCATGATCGGGTTTTGGATTGCGGGAGTTAACGATGTGGGTAGCTTTACGATGACAAAGCAGAGCCTACACATTGTACGTAACGCCCGGTAGGGACTCGTTCAATCAACCGCAGGCCGTGTTCGCCAGCAATGCTCGGACCATTGGTATTGTGGCGAAGTTCATGTTCTAACTCGCAATACCGGATCAAAAACTGAGGAGGCTCGCAAGAGCGCCTCCTTTTTTAATGCTGCAAAGAGCTATTGAGCTCAGACTTAGGGGCGCCTGGATGAGGGGTGGCGGAGTCTGGCAGGGAATCGCTCGGCAGTGATTCTTTGCCAAGTACTGCTGCCGCTCGGAATAGACTAACCAGGGATTTCCTGGTTCAGGAAGTCAAATCCAGATCGGCTCTTATGTCGAGAAAAGGTTGCACATGACGGGTAGACAACTGCTGCTGCTCGGAACATCGTTGGTTGCGTCATTCTTGTTTTCGGCCCAGCAATGTGCCGACGCCGAATCAGCCGGAGGTACGATTGTGCGGATAGCGGAGCTGGAGATCGATCCAGCGCAGCTTGATGCCTACAAACTTGCTCTTAAAGAAGAAATCGAGACTTCGATTCGGCTTGAGCCCGGGGTCCTGATGCTGTATGCCGTTTCGCTCAAGGAGCATCCTGAACAGATCAGATTATTTGAAACTTATAGGGATGCAGTTGCCTACGAATCTCACTTGCAGAGTCCGCATTTTAAAACCTACAAAAGTCGGACGCAGCGGATGGTGAAATTTCTCAGGCTGCTTGAAACCGAGCCCATCCTGCTTGGTTCAAAATCCAGATGAATTTCCGTCCAGGGCTCCGAAAGGAACATCGACGAGTGTCAAGGAATAGGAGCGCAGGATTTGCAGAATGAAGATGGTCGGGGCGATAGGATTTGAACCTACGACCCCCTGCGCCCAAGGCAGGTGCGCTACCAGGCTGCGCTACGCCCCGACATTTGTTGATTATAAACGATCAGCATTTCGCCACATCCTTAGCATAAGCTCGCGCGCTCATGACCTGACCTTGTTAGCGCAGCCAGATTTGCCGCACAGAGTATAATTTTTCTTCAGGTATGCAGAAGCCCCGTTACGCGCTGGTGGCGTATGTCAAAAGTCCTCCAGGAGAGTTCGTAGAGAACCTCCGGCGGGAGCTGCATCCCGACCTCCCGCAAATTCCCGCCCATCTGACCATCTTGCCTCCGCGTCCGTTGCAAGGCAGCGAGAGTGCCGCCATCGAGCTCCTGGAGAAAGTGTGCGGCCAGGAGGAGCCATTTCAGGTGACCTTAGGCGCGGTCGAAACCTTCATTCCCATTACGCCCACAGTGTTCATTCGCATAGAGTCCGCGTCAGCGCGGATGCGGGCGTTGCACGAGAAGTTAAATACGGACGTCTTGCGGTTCCAGGAGGAGTGGCCTTACATCCCTCACCTCACCGTCGTGAAGATGGGTTCGGAGAAGCCGGCACAGAGCGCCTATGAAACGGCCTGCCAGCGCTGGCAAGACTACCGCGGCAGCAGGCGCATCTCATTGGAAAGACTGACGTTTGTGCGCGAAGAATCGGCTAACTGCTGGGTTGATTTGGCCCCTGTGCTGCTCGGGGGAAGCTTGGTTTCCCGCTAGCTCGTAATCATCTATTCGTTACTTTTCTCAGTTACGAGGGCTCGGTCCGGATGGCCCTAGGTACACTTCCCTCCAGTGCATTGAAAATGATGTTCTCGACCTGTAGATAAAGAGTAGAGCAGGTCTGGGCGAACCTCGTTGAAATCCCTTCCCCCACGCGGGTTTCCGGCCAGCCACCGGGAGACGACCACATGCAGATCGGGGTTTACGGATCAGGGTACCTGGGAACCGTCATTTCGGCTTGCCTGGCGGATTTTGGCACGCCGGTTTCCTGTTGCCATCCCGACCGCACCCGCATGGTTGAAATGGCTCAAGGGAATATCCCGTTCTTCGAAAAGAATCTGAAGGAAATCATTCGCCGCAACGTTCGCGCCGGGCGACTCTCTTACTCCACGGATATCGAGACCTTCTCTCGAAGAACCGGAGTAATCTTTCTGGCCGAAGATAAGCCGGAGAACCTGAACGATCTTGCGCTGCGAATCATTCGCTTGGCGCCAAAGCCTCCGATTCTGACGATTGTCACTCCTGTTGCCGTGGGTACCGCCAACACTCTGGAGAAGAGTGTGAAAGACGCGGGCCTGCAGGCCACGATCGTTTCCCAACCCATGTTCTTTACCGATGGCTGTGCGGTCGAGGATTTCAACTGGCCTGACCGCCTGATTCTGGGATCGACCTCCATAGAGGCCGTACAGGTGCTCAAGCAGATCTTTCATCCATTGGTCATGCGTGGTGTGCCGGTAATTGTGACCAACCAGGCGACTGCTGAACTTGTCCGCGAAGCGGCTACCGCCTTTGTGGCAACGAAGATATCATTCATAAACGAAGTGGCCACTCTCTGCGAACGAGTAAACGCGGATGCGGTGAATCTTGCGCTGGCTCTCGGATTGGACAAAAAAATCGCGCCGCGTTGCTTACAGCCAGGAGCAGGCATGGGCGGAGTCTTTGCCGAAACTGACATGGATTCGCTCACGGCTCTTGCGGACTCGCATAGCGTGCCGCTCAAAGTCCTGAGTGCCGCTCGGGAGGTGAATCTTTCTCTCGCGGACCGGTTGGTCGAAAAAGTCGCCGCCGCCCTGAATTCCGTGGAGAACAAGGAAGTCGGCATCCTGGGATTAGCCTTCAAGCCGAACACAAATTCGGTCGCAGGATCCTCTTCTGTGCGCCTGGCTGAGACGCTGGTATCGAAGGGCGCCCACGTGCGGGCATACGACCCAGTGGCCATCCCGGAAGCCAAGATCCGATTGAACTCGTCAGTCCGGTATTGTGACTCGGCCTACGCCGTCGCGGAAGGCTCGGATGCCCTGATCGTTGGTACGGGCTGGCCTGAGTTCCGCGCCCTCGACTTTGACCGAATCAAGCACCTGCTTAAGAAACCGGTCATTGTGGATACGAAAAACTTGCTGGACTCTACGCGCCTGCGTGCCTTGGGATTCGAATACGTGGGTGTAGGCCGAATTTAGGCCCTTCGATCTCCGCGCTCGACCTTCGTCCGCTCTTCGGTTGAAGCTCTTACCTTCGCCCTGCTTGCTATAATTAGGTTCTTGCGGTGGGAATAGCTCAACTGGCAGAGCACCGGACTGTGGCTCCGGCGGTTGCGGGTTCGATTCCCGTTTCCCACCCCAAATTCTTTGCTGGTCTTTTGTGCCGCACCCCAGGCGGTAATCTCGCCGGCCCCCGTAGCTCAATTGGATAGAGCGTCACGGTGCAAGACACCACGCACGCCCAATTCCCGGTACCTGCCATGCGCGGTATGCGAAATCCTCAGCCGTGACTGCAAGGGTCCTCGAGCGCAAATGACGCGCCGCCTGCAGCTTGCCGTCATCGAGCGACTGCGCGTTTCTGCGAACGGATACGGGCAAACTGGAAGTCAACTTCCCAATCGCCGACAAGATCGGCATAGGGGCGGCGGTCACCCGCCGACCCCTGCCACACCACCGTGCGTACGGGTCCGTACACGGCGGTTCGAGTTGGTTGCGCTAACACTCATCGATCAACGTGGGAAGCCCAAGCGATTTGAAGTAAGCGTTGG
>JBKOUZ010000214.1:0-5522 GCA_046723715.1 Acidobacteriota bacterium
GCTCCATCTTGCGCGAAGAGCAGACAACCGAATAACAGAACGCAAGAGCTTGCAATGCCAGATCGGAGAATCCTCATAACACAACTCCGTAAGTAGCGCGCCTACTTGTTCACACGCTGCGCCACACCAATTTGTACGTGGCTTTATCGCTCAGTCACGCCTCCTTTGCCATTACCGACAGGCATCAGGATGAGGCGATCATTGCCCTCGAACTCGAACCATCGGACATTGTCCACCCCATGGAGTCCGGGCCAGGAATGATTCTCTACGTGGTGAGTTATGGTTTTCTTTTCCGAATCGACGGTGTACGTCCCGTAATATGCGAAATACGAGTCGAAGGCAGCCGCCTTCTCCTCGACAGTACCGGAGCGAAGTCCTGCGGCAAAAGGTTTGCGATCGCCTTTAACGGCTATTTGGCCCGACATCCAACCTGATGCGTCGTAGATGATCATGCCCGAAGGGTGATCGTAACCCAGAGGGAAACCGGGGTCCTCACCCTCGATCGAAATCAATTTCCAAGCACCCACGAATCTTTTGGCGATCGAGTCATTTTGTGCGCGGGCAAATAAGGGAAGCGAGCAAAGAAGCATCAACACACTTGATATCGCTGTTCGGCTCATAAAAAACCACCCTAGTGGGGGAATTCAATCATCAGTGAACCGGCCCTTGTAATTCTTGCAGTGTCGCCCAGAGCCGCTGGCCATCTGGTTTTTTAATTCCAGTACTGCGTAATGTGATTGGTAGAAGAGCAGCGCACACACACAACGGTGCCTTATCCGTCGGCGCCTAGGTAGACGGAGTGACGCATGAAGCTATATGCACCATTAAACACGACTTCGGTTCATTTCTGAATTTTTCTCGCGTTTCCCGCGAGAACTCTTCCCGCTCCTGTATTCACCAGCCTAATCTCCTTGGCATGGTCCACGATCACGAAATGTGAGGTGGATGTGGTGGTTACACCTGGTGCGACTGGCAGGACGAGGGACAAATCCCCAGTACAGTCCGGGTTGACCTGGTAGGTGCCGCTGAGGCTTGATCGGTCAGGAATGATGGTTCCGTTGAGGCTGACCGTCGTTGTTTGTGAAACTCCTCCGGACCCATCGAATCGGATCATTCCGGCCTCCGCGACCGGTCCAATTGGTCCAAAGGCGACAATCGAGCCGGTGACTTGAATGCCGAAGCTGCCGTTCAGGGTCCCCACCGTGCATCCCTCCTCCTGTTGAGCATTGACCTGTTTTGCGCCTAGGAAGACCAGCGCAGCAATCGCTAGTGCTACTGGCATAGGTATTCGTCTCATGAGTGTCCTCTCTCGAAGGATTTCGTGTACTGGGTTTCCCGGTCGTCACATCGACGACTGATCTACATGGACCTGACAGAAATCGTCAATGCATTGAGGTGTGAAATGTTGATGACGATCTAAGCAGCTGAAAATACGCGCATGAGAGGTGTATGCGACCAGCAGTTAAGCGCTGCACTTGGACAATCCAAAAACCGGGATCTGGCGTAAACTCTTGAAACATCCGAGATGGACCCACTATGGCGGGAAATGGATCCAATCGCACCCAGCTCCGGTTTGGCACATTTGAGGTGGATCTCGATGCCAAGGAGCTCAGGAAATCGGGACTCAAAGTCCGCCTTCAGCCACAGCCTTTTGAAGTTCTGGCGATCCTGGCGTCCAGGCCTGGCGAGGTAGTTTCACGGGAAGAGCTTCAGCAAAAACTCTGGTCTGATGACACATTTGTCGATTTTGATCGCAGCTTAACGGCAGCCATTAAAAGGCTGCGAACCGCGCTCAGCGACGACGCCGACACTCCGCGATATATCGAGACCATTCCCCGGCGCGGTTATCGAATGATAGTTCCGGTTGTGCCCGTCCGGATTGATCGTCGGGTCGACGTCGCTCCTCCCCCAAGGCCGAAGCGTTTTTACCCGCTGCTCCTGGTGTCGGTTCTCGCCGGTCTTCTGCTAGTCAGTTTCGGAGCATACCTCGCATTTCGAAATAACAACACTCAACCTAAACGGACGATGTTGGCAATTCTGCCGTTCGAGAAATTTGATTCCGGGATTGAAGACTATTTCAGCGACGGTCTGACGGAAGAATTGATAGCACAACTTGGAGAATTGAATCCATCCTCATTAGGAGTGATTGCCCGCACCTCCGCCATGCACTACAAAGGGACCCACCAGACCGTTGCCGATATTGGCCACGACTTGAGAGTCGATTATGTCCTTGAAGGCAGTGTTAGGCAGCAGGATGATAACGTCCGTATCACAGTGCAGCTTATTCGGGTCTCGGACCAAACGCACCTTTGGGCACACAGTTATGACAGGTCCCGCGAAAAACTACTGAACTTGGAGACTGAACTTGCCCAAGCTATTGCCAAAGAAATCAGTGTCAATCTCCCGAACTCTACGTCTCTACTTGCTCGCACTCAGACCCGACATCCGGCTAGCGCCGACGCTCAGCAACTCTACATGCAGGGCCGGTTCTATTGGAACAAGCGTTACGGAGAGTCTTTGAAATTGGCTCAATCCAGTTTCGAGAGAGCCATCCAGGTCGATCCCGGCTACGCTCTTGCTTATTCCGGGCTGGCAGATACTGATTTTGTGCTCGCTATCGCCGGTACTGTGTCAACAACGGAAGTGATGCCTGTCGCGAAACGTGCGGCCGAAAAGGCCATTCAGCTCGATCCCGAACTCGCTGAGGCTCACATCTCCCTCGCTCAAATTATGGCTAATTACGATTGGAATTGGGGGGCAGCGGATCGTGAATACCGCCGCGGTATTCAATTGAATGCGAACTACTCGATAGGTCACTTGTGGTACGGCACGTTTCTGATGCTGATGGGCCGTACAGGAGAGGCCGTTGCTGAGCTCCAACGAGCGCAGGAGTTGGATCCACTCTCGTCGATGCCGGGCACTTTTCTTGGTAAGGCGTACTACTACAATCGCGAGTACGACAAAGCAATTGCGCAATATAAATCGGTTCTTCAGAACGATCCTGGTTTCCCAATCGCCTCCACGTTTCTGGTTCAGGTGTACGAGCAGGACGGCAAGTTCGAAAACGCAATTGCGGAGATGCGCCGAGCAATTCCTCTCGCCGGAGGAGACGTGAAGGATGCGGCTCAGGTTTCAAGCCAGCTGGCCCTCGGTCTCAGAGCTGAGGGGTCTGAAGGGTACTGGAGGAAGCAACTTGAGCTTGCGTCTCGAATTTCCCCGCTCGACAAGTCCGCTTTGTACGTGAGACTGCAGCGCAATGAAGAAGCCATCCAACAACTCAATCAAGCCTTTTCGCAACACGACATGTGGCTGGCCACGCTTAAGGTTGACCCACGCTGGGACAACATTCGATCGGATTTCCGCGTCAAGCAACTGCTGAAGAGGGTAGGTTTGGAGTAGGACGTAAAGAGTGTTTCGGGGTCCGCAGCTCTGCTTCCGTGCTTCCGGGAATCGCATACAGGTCGGGCCCCAATGTCAATATCCTAAGCTTCTGCTGGTGGGAAACCCCGGCGCACTCGTATCGCCAGAATTTGCCGAGAAGTTTGCGAGCACCCTGCATGATTGCGTCCGTTGTGAAATTACCCTCTGGAAAGCATTACCTGCAGGAGGATCACCCCGAGCTGATCGGCTCTGCGGTCACAGCCTGGATCAGGGCGCACCAGCTACACGACATGCGGCGGAGCGCGGCATAGCCAAGTTCGAGCCGGGAGCAGTTTCGCGGAGCGTACTGGGCAAACAATGAGTATGGACCGGCTCTTTGCTGTGTGGCGGGATTTTTACCTCCAGCACTCGGACATGCTCATTCTCAAAGATCACCTTGTGAGTTTCAGGCGCTGCTTTCACGCCATCCAGGTCTCCGGGCCAAGGGCATACCCCCTGGGAGCGATTCGTTTTGTCCTGGGGCCTGGCAGCTGGAGCGGCCACTAATATTGTGACCAGAATCGACAAAAACGCGAACGTCTTCACGGCTTCCCTCCATTTGTTTTGGGCTCGCCAGCCCGTCAGGTTCTCTGCAGCCATGCGATTGTGTGTCCTATCAAAGCCGTTCGCGACAAGGGAAGAACAGCTAACTGCAAGGCGGTCATGAGCCCCACGCCCCAGATCGTAGCTCGATGCAGTGAGCGCCGAGTCCAGAAATCGTAGACGACCAGGAGCACAGGAAAACTATTCACAAAAACGTAAAAGGGCACGGGGTTTAGCGCTATGTTTCCCACTATTGGCAAACGCGCAATTGCAGGGATAATAATCAAGAATGTAGCGCACAGAACAAGCCGTTTGTGCGTTGCTGCATCACGACGAGCAAGAAAAGCCCATGAAATTAGAACGGTGAAGAGGCACAGCAGAAGAATATCTTGCGCGGTAATTATTTGGAGGACAAACGTTGGGGCGCTTCTCTTTATTGCACCAATCAGTGTGGCGAAGCCGGTAATTACCATCAGTGGTGCCAGGAACATTCCGGCGATACCCAGTCGCATGTGCCAGCCTGTGTGGCGGCTTGCGACAAGGGCGACTTGAGCCACCAGCAAGGCAATCCAGAGCGTGAATAGCGCGCCATGTACATGAACCATTACGCTGGGGAGTTTCGCCCAGAAGGCGCCGGCGAGGAAGTAGGTTCGCGCAAAGCCGGCTAAGACAGCGATCAGAACCAGTAAGGCGATTCCGGAGAAGAACCGCCTGTCCCGTTGCCCCGTGCGCTCTGCGTATTTGCCTTGCGAAACCGCCGCTGTTGTCATTCACATTGCTCCAAGAGGGCCATGGCTCCAAAGGCTCTGTCGTGTTTGGCTAGCGGACAGCACCCTTCTTCGCCGTGCTCTTTATGACCGCTCTACTGTTAATTAGCGAAAAATCCTGTCCAAACCTGTAATCCTGTGAGAAAAATAATTGGGACTTACCTGAGGACGGAACAGGTTGAATGTGAAGACGGATTCCTCTGAACAGGACATTACCGAAATTCTTCAGGCTTGGCGGAGCGGTGACGAGCGAGCACTGGAGAAGTTAACGCCTCGCGTTTACATCGAGCTACGCAAAGCTGCAAAGCGTGGGCTGCGACGGGAGCGCGAGGGCCACAGCCTGCAGACGACCGCGCTCATTAATGAGCTATACCTACGCCTTGATAAGCTTCAAAAGATTGATTGGCAGAGCCGAGCCCACTTCTTTGCGGTTTGCGCGCGCCAGATGAGGCGGATACTGATTGATCAGGCACGCGTACGACAATCTCAGAAGCGCGGGTCCGAAGCGCCGGTTCTATCCCTTGATGAAGCGCCCGAACTTGCGACGAATCCCCAGTATGATCTGCTAAAACTGAATGCCGCCTTGGAGTCCCTGGCCAAAGTGGATGAACGTAAAACCCGGGTTGTGGAGATGCGTTTTTTCGGTGGTCTAAGCATGGAAGAGATCGCGAACGTGCTGAACATTTCCCCCGAAACAGCTGCACGTGATTGGCGCCTAGCTAAGGCATGGAAGAACTGCCGTACAGCGGCGTGTATCGTGTTGCACCTGATGGCAAGCAAGTGCAATTGCTG
>JBKOUZ010000063.1:0-12320 GCA_046723715.1 Acidobacteriota bacterium
GTTCCTCCAGCATGATTTTTCGTAGATGGGTCACAGGGACCTCCTTGTGACCCAAAATTTATATGACCATGAGCACCAACACTGCCGACCTCACCCACGCGGCAGCGTCCGCCGCGCGAGCGGCTTCGTTCTGACGGGCAAGCAGGAAGTAATCCCAAGGTAAGGTTAGCCGACCACCCACCCTCTATACGGACCTCTACCTCATGGCCTACGAACCCATAATACGACTGTCCGGATTCGGGCAACGCCTGGCTGGCATCGGACAATTTGGAAATGGGAGCACTCGCCTAAGTCACAGAAAACCTGGGGGCAGGTCGAGCAAGAGATTGGTTGGCAACGTGCTAACCTTTCTCGAATGAGCGAGCGAGGACCAAATGATATCGTCACTGGGCCAGGACCTTCGATACGCTCTTCGGCAATTGCTTAGGAGTCCCGGATTTAGTGTAGTGGTGGTACTCACGCTTGCCTTGGGCATTGGCGCAAACACGGCCGTGTTCAGCGTCATTGAAGCAGTGATGCTGCGGGCTTTGCCTTATGTGCAGACTGAGCGGCTGGCGCTCCTCACGGACACACAGGATCCTGAAAACGGCGGGTTCTTGCTAAGAGACCTAGAGCTGCTCCGTTCCCGCAAGCGCAGTTTTTCCGATATCGCTTTCTACTACCGTGACAGCGGGTTCTCAAACGTAACGCTAACAATCGGACCTGAACCGGAATCCATTCAGGGCGCGTTTGTCTCCTCAAATCTCTTTTCCATGCTTGGAGTGGCCCCCGCCTTGGGGCGCGTTTTTAATTTTGACGAAGAGACTCGACGAGATCGCCTTGTAATTCTGAGCCACGGACTCTGGGCTCGGCGCTTTGGATTGTCGCCACAAGTGATCGGCACAGACATTCACATAGACGGGGAGAGCTTTCAGGTCATCGGCATCATGCCGCCGACTTTCCAATTTCCCGCTAGAGATCAACAGTTCTGGGCGCCCATCACAACGAATCGATATTGGAACGATCCATCACTAACACGGCTAGACCCTAGTCATTCGCGTTATGCCTACGAAAGGTGGCAAGCCGTTGGACGCCTGGCGGAAGGTGTTCAGTTTGAGCAAGCACAAGCGGAGATGACGACGGTTCTTTCGCGATTGTCTAAATCAGATCCTGATCCGAATCGCGGTTCGGGTGTTGCAGTACGTCCACTACATATCACACTGGCCGCGACCACGAAGAGGGCGCTACTTGTTCTGTTTGTTGCCGTCTTTTTCGTGTTGCTTATTGCATGCAGCAATGTCGCGAATCTCATGCTCGCTCGGGGTGTAGGGCGAGGGCGCGAACTTGCGGTGCGAACTGCCCTCGGCGCTGGTCGCGGTCGATTGGCGCGGCAGGTTCTAATTGAAAGTGCATTTATTGCCCTAATTTCGGGAATTGCAGGTGTAACGCTCGCATCAGTGGCTCTGCATTATCTGATTGCCGTGGCACCTTGGAACATCCCCAGGATTGGAGAGGCTCGTCTGGATGCTAGTGTTCTCGCGTTTGCGGCGACCCTGTCGTTACTTGCAGCTGTAACCTTCGGCTCGGCGCCGGCCTGGAAATTGTCCGACGGCAATCCGTCTGAATCCCTCAGGAGCGGAATTGGGCAAGAAGCACACTCGGGCCTCCGTACTCGCTCAGCTCTCGTAATTAGTGAATTCGCGCTAGCCTTGGTGCTTCTTGCCGCCACTGGTCTGTTGGTGAGGAGCTTTCTCGCGGCGACTCATGTCGACCCCGGATTTCAGCCTCAACGTGCCCTGACAATGAGCGTTTCACTTCCTGGCGCATCCACAAACTCCCGAAACGTTTTCTACGATGCGACACTTGAGCGGGTGAAATCTTTGCCAGGAGTTGAATCAGCTGGTGAAGTTGATGCGCTTTTTGAACTCGAGGGCGTCAGCAACCTCGGCCTGCGAACAATTGAAGGTCGAACCCCAGAACCCAGGGAGAGGTGGACGCCGCTGAGTTGGGTGGCCGTGCGCGGCGACTACTTCCAGGCAATGGGTACGCATCTGTTGAGAGGGCGATATTTCGGACCGGAAGACGGACCGCACTCCAGCCTCGTTGCAATTATCGATGAGAGCATGGCGAAAAGGTATTGGCCCGATGAGGATCCTCTTGGCAAACGTTTCAAAGGCCAGGACCCGCGCGGACAGGACGATAACTGGCTTACAGTGGTCGGAGTCGTTCGGGACACGCATCGCAGCGGATTGGAACGAAGCCCAATTCCGCACGTGTTTGAACCCTCAACACAAGCCATTGATGGTGAACTGACGCCATATTTGATTGTACGGACCGGTGCCGACCCACAACCGTTAGCTGGTGAGCTCCGCAGCGCGGTCCGGTCACTAAGCAGTACGGCCATCATTTCCGGAGTCACGACGTTGCAACAGGAACTTGACGAGCAGCTTTCTGCGAGGCGTTTTCAAACGTCAATGCTCGGGCTATTTTCTGTGATTGCTCTTGGCTTGGCCGGTTTGGGCATTCTGGGCCTGATGCACTACTCGGTATCGCAGCGGACAAAGGAAATCGGCATTCGTGCAGCGCTAGGCGCTTGCCCGGCGGATGTTCTGCAGCTTCTGCTCTCAGAAGCCACACGACTCGCACTCTGGGGCGCAGTTATAGGGGTCGGTGCGGCGCTAATACTTACACGATTCATGGCCAGCTTGTTGTTCGGAGTACGACCGATCGATCCGCTCACCTTTATCGGTGCCCCGCTACTTCTCTTTATCATTGCTTTGGCTGCAAGTCTCATTCCCGCGCATCGGGCAACAAAGGTCGATCCGATGGTTGCTCTAAGATGCGAATGAAAACGGTTGAACGGATTCACATAGGACCATTTCCGTGTTCTGAACAGCTGGTCGATGACGGGCAACTCTCACCTTACAGTCGCGGCACTACTCTGATCATTGATCGGTGGCAGGGAGGCCACCGGTCATGAAGCAGAAGCCCAGTTCCAGAAGAAAACGCAGTAGCGCCAAATCTGTCCTTCGGTTGCCCGACGTTGAGCAGGCCAAGGCCGCGGTTTTGAACAGCCTCAACTCAGTGGACGCAAAGCGGGGTTATCGTCACGCTATCGATGAGTTCGTTGACTGGTATTGTTCGGAACCGCGCTTGGCTTTCAACAGGATCGTGGTCTTGCGCTATCGTTCTCATCTTGAATCCCGTCAACTCGCCCCGGGCACCATCAATCTGCGCCTTGGCGCCGTGCGCCGGCTCGCCTACGAAGCCGCCGACTGCGGTCTTCTCAGCGCCGACTTGGCGGCCGGCATTCGTCGCGTCAGAGGGGTGAAGAAGCTGGGCATTCGTCTTGGATTCCAGTTTCTCCTGGGGCACGTTTCGGTGCAGACGACCGAACGCTACCTTGACTGCAAGCAACGGATTCGATCAGCCGTTAATGATCTTATCGGCATCGAGCCCACTCCTTGAGCTGGGTGCGCGGTTGTGGAAGGTTGGCCGACTATCTGAAAGCTATGGTTGATTGCGGCAGGTCGTTGACCGCCTACGTGCTCCACCGCGGGGGGTGTCACGCACTTCTTTCTCACGGTGAAGCTCTGCGCTGACTTGCGTGATGTTCATGCCTGCTGTTCGAACGGTTCGGCGACGTGATCGCCATCTGTTTTCAGCTTTCGACTGCCAGACTCCAGCCGAAGCGCTACTCCACCCACGAGCACCCGGCCCCAGGAATGTTTTCGCAGTAGAGCACACGCCAGGACTTCGGCTTGTGCGCCGCCGTCCAAGCGCCTCCTTGGATGAAGTAGGGCTTTGCCCAGACTTCGCTTTCGATGGTCCGCGGCGCAATGACTGTCACTTGAACCGCGCTTTCGGCCGGCACGCCGCGACGGGGATCCATAATGTGAGAGTACCGGTGTCCGCGGACACGGAATGATTTCTCGTAACTCCCAGAGGTGGACAGAGACATGTCTTTGAGGAACACCTGCCCTGCATTCCTGCGGTGGTCCCAGGGATCGGCAATGCTGATGGACCAGCCGCCGGGCTCGTCAGGAGGGTTGCCAAGACCGAAAATACTGCTGCCCGATGCGGCCACGAGCGCGTTGCGAAAACCGCGTGCGCGAAGAATCTCGACCATGCGATCAACCGCATAGCCTTTGCCCACGCCGCCGGGATCGATCGTGGCACCGGGATGATCGAAGCGAACGGTGCGCTTCCGTGCGTTCAGTTGCACATGCTGGTATCCCACCAGTTCGAGCGCCTCGCGCATCTGGTCGGGAGATGGGACATGGCGCTCTCCACCGAAAAAGCCCCAGGCGCGCATGAGCGGGCCAACGGTCAGATCGAATGTTCCTTCGCTCGCGCGGCTGTACCCGATGCAGTCGGAGAGGAGCCGAAACAACTCCGGGGAGACTGCGACCGGGTGGGTGGCGGCTTCGCGATTGATCCTACTCCACTCGCTCTCCGGCCGGTAGTTCGAGAGCAATGCGTCCAGACGATGGGCTTCCGCAAAAGCTGCGTCGATCGCCCGATTCATCGACCCCTCATCAGAACCATAGAGGACCACGGAAAACGTCCCCCCCATGGCATCCGTGCTTCTTTCCATTCGCTGCGCCGCTGCTGCTGTAACCAGAAAGAGGGCAACACCGACGGCGAGAAACACACGCATCAGGATTCTCCCAACCCCTTGGGCATCTGGTTCTTCCAAAACGATTCGTACTCGAACATGGCTTCTTTGATGGGCACGCCGCGCACATCAATCTGTTCGAGATCGGCTGACCCGAGTCCAGCGGCCTCAGCCAGAAGCATCATATTGTCGGCGTACTGGAAGGCCTCATCGCCGGGATGCAACTGGTCCGGAGGATGATCCTTGCGATTCTTGTACACACGGTAGGGTGCCTCATGCCGGCCTGCGCGGGGGTCGTAGCCCATGCACGCGGCGGCCACACTGTCGGTATTGACACAGTTCTTGCCGACAACAAGGATTCCCGGATGCACGGGCTTGGAACCGAGCACCCACGGGCCTTCGCCACCAACCATGGAGACGATGCCGTCGGCGATCGCGAGGTCTACCGGTCGCGACCCGAGTATGTCAACCAGAACCCGCGGCAGCCGCCAGCCTTCATAGCGGCTCGATGTCGGATCGAGTTCGACGGGAGCGCCGGCAGGCGCCTGCGCGTATCCGTAGTGGAAGACCTGCTCGCGGTCGCGGTATATCCCCAGCGGCGTGATGCCGAATAGATTCTTGATGCAGAGGGTGAGTCCCATCTCTTCATGATTCTTCATCTTGCCCATGCTCACGAAGAAGTCGCAGTCTTCATAAGAGTGGTTCAACTGGAAGGCGGGGAAGACGTATGGTTTGCTCCTGACCTTCAGCATTGAATACTGCTTGGCCTGACCGAGATTGTTGGTATCTTCAAATTCGACTAGGGGAGCAGCATTGCGGATAGCGTTGACATCCCATCCGCCCTGGAGCAATTTGTCTTCGAGTTTGTAGCCTCGTTTGCGACTCTCGCAGCTTTCAAGAATGCGGACGCGCTTGGCGCCGAGTGCGCCGAATGCGGCGACTGCAGCGCCGACCACACGGGGGTGCACCCAATGCGTGTCGCCGGCGGTATATCCCGGGAAACGTCCATCGCCGGTGAGATTGACCTTGATGCCAACCGTCTTTCCCTTGACCTGGTTGTCAATCCCGCCGATCTGATCGAACATCTTGCGGAATTGTGCGGTCAGGTCCTCGTCATAGCTGCGGACTTTGGCAACGGATACCGGTTCTGCCGGACCTGCCGATACAGCCCGCGCTTCTTCGGTTGTTCGCGCACCTTTCGCCGGCCGCGCTGCCACTGCTCCAGCAGCAAGCCCGGAAAGTACAAGCCAATCGCGCCGCGTCAGATGTTCTCTCATTGTTTTCCTCCTCATTTATTCCATCGAGACCGCACCCCATAGCAAAAGCTTTGGAATCGTGACTTCCGCTCTTCCCTCGTCGTGCCGGACCGGCAGATCCACCGCCGCGGCCTCCGGTGTCTCGAGACGCGCCGAATGGAACTTCCCGGTTGCGCGAAGCGTGATTGCCTCCACCGGATGGTCGAAATAGTTGACTAACTGTACGAGCAGAGGCTGTCCGGGACCGCCTCCCCTTGCCATCGTGATCACAGAGGGCACGTTGAACGGGACCACTCCCAAGTCGTCGTCCGAGAGAATTTCCTTGAGATCGCGCGCCACGGTTTCGGGATCCGGTTCTTTGTAAACGACCACGCGGCCTTTGCCAGCGGGGATCTCGGCAAACGGTTCCGTCGTCGGAGCGTCGCCCCACGAGGGACCCACAATCACGAGTCCTCCATCTTTGGCGAAATCCTGCAGCAGTTTGCGCTCGGCCGCAGACGGAGGGTCGAGTTCAGTGGCCACGAGCGCTCGGAGTTTCGCCACTGCAGCGGCGTTCAGCCCGGTACACGCCACCAGTTGGTAAGGCACCTGGCGACGTGCCACGAGATTCAGGTACTCCTCCGAAGCGTCCTGTTTCGCGCTCGCCGAATCGACCACAATGCCGACATTCCCATATGGCACAAGGGCCCGCCAGCCGGCGTGACTTTCAGCGAATTTCAGATAGCTCGACACACGGTGCCACGTTTCGAGCGCTGAGGGGTCGCGGGCTCGCAGTTTTGTGCGAAGAGTATCGTCGAGCGAGACGATCCACCGACCGCCTGCTGCGGCGGCATCGGCCACGGCCCGCTGGTAATCAATGGCCGATGCATTCTCGAGCTGGCTGCTGATCCACACAGCACGCGAGAGCGAGACGAAAGCGAACGACCTCACCAGCCAGATGTTCGACTCGATCCACGGCTGGCTCGAGGGTGCACCGCGAATACCCATTTCGGAGAGATTGTGTCCGCTCGGAGCCACGCCCGCGATGGCGACGATCGGCGCAGGCTTCCACCGCCAGCGCACCGGGTCCTTCGCGATCTCGATGACCAACTTGGAGCCGGCGGCTTGACGCAGCGAGGCGGGAAATTCCGGGGCGAACTCGCCTTCCAGCACAAGTCCATCGAGCGCAGCCCCGGCAGCGTCCGCCGCGATTTTCGACGCATCACCTTGCGCATACACAAGGCCGAGCACGGCGAGACCCCGCTTGTGTGCCGCCTCCGTATATACCTTCACGAGTTGCTGCTGCTCGGATTCGACAGCCGCATCTGCGGGTGCGCTCCAGGTAACCAACAAACAGTTCGCGGACGAGTTCTCCAGAAGACTGAGCGTAGCGGGTTCGTACCAACGGGCGAGGGCATCTCGGACGGTGGCATCGGTGGGGAGCGTTTTCGTGCGGCTTCGCCACTCAAGTTCCAAGGGACCGCCGGTCCAGCGAATGGGAACCCACGTCTCGGGAGCGGGGGAAGCCGAAGCTTCCAGAGTGAACGACATCAAGAACAACGCTAGTACACGTCGGAGCCACGCGCTGGGCGGTCCACACGAAGCGATCTTTGGTGAGATTTGCCCTACAGCGAATGCCCGGTCGCGCCGGGGCCTTGAACGTACCCAATTCCTCCAAGCTACGAGGACCATTAAGCACGTCGCAACCGATTCAGCGCACATGACAAAACCCGACCGCGGCATGGCTGCGGTTCTCCCAGAAACAAAATGCCCTAAACACATCTTTACCTGATCAGCCCGGAAAGAATCTGTGACTGCCGTCACGAGTCCGAGGCCCTTCAACCCGTACAATCACAAAGTTACTTGCTAGATCAGGGCAGTTTTGAATCTATTTCCTTTCCTGTAAACCCTTGCGACTGATTGGCCCGATCGTTTTCGGCTAAAGATGGGAGAAGCTAATCTCGCTCGCCGACTATCGTAGACGTATGACGAGCTACTCTTACCTAACCCGGTAAGGTAAGGTTTGCCGACCAACGCGAGTTGTCGCGTGAGGGGGCTGAACCGGCTCAGCTTATTCCGCGACTTCAAGAGCCGTGCCAAACTGCATTCAGCTGAGTTTCCTTCACCGGATCATAGCCGAGCAGATGCCGTGATCTGTGATTCCCATCACGCCATCGTGAATGAGGCAGTAGGAAGATATCTTTGGGCCCCCACCAGGAACTCCGACCTGGTTTGAAACGTAAACGTTGATGTAGGCACAGACTTAGCTTGTAACCGAGAGTGATCAGCCGATTATTGTTTACTACCAAAAAATAGCTACCTGCTTCTTGGACGTGCACCTCTGGTTCGAGGAGGTCAACGATGGAAAGAGTATGGCAAGACATCCGGCACGGTACGCGTTCGCTCTTGAAGACGCCCGGATTCGCCGTTATCTGCGTACTTACGCTGGCGCTGGGCATCGGCGCCAACACAGCGATGTTCAGCATCGTGAATGGAGTACTGCTTCGGCCACTCTCTTATCACGAACCGGATCGCCTGTTAGAGCTCTCGACGAGTACGCCCCAGTTTCGGGAAGGATCCATCTCGTATCCGAACTTTCTTGATTGGCAAGAGCGCAGCCGCTCATTTGAAGGGATGGCCGCCTACCGCGAAGACGTTTTCAATCTCACTGGTCAACCGAATCCGGAGCGACTGCGGGGAGAAATGGTTTCCGCCGCGATCTTTCCCGTGCTGCGTGTCAATCCGGTGGTAGGGCGCACATTTAATCCCGCCGAAGATCGCCGGGGCGGCGCGCAAGTCGTGCTGCTCACCTCGAACTATTGGAAAACGCGTTTTAACGGCAATTCGTCGGTGCTGGGAACCAGTCTCGTTCTGAACGGAAGACTCTTTACCGTCATCGGAGTCGTCCCGAGCGACGACATTCTATTGGATGGAATCTCGGTGATCGTTCCTGTCGGCCAGTGGACCGAACCCCTGTTCTGGGACCGCGCCGTCGGAATGGGCATGCGCGCAGTTGCCCGCCTTAAACCGGGCATTTCGGCACAACAGGCTCGATCCGAACTGAACGCCATAGCCTATGCGCTGGGTCAGGAGTATCCGAAGGAGAACAAGCACCATGGCATCACCGCCGTCTCGCTCCGTGAGGAAGTCGTCGGCGATGCGCGCACGCCCCTTCTGGTCTTGCTGGGCGCGGTGAGTTTTGTGTTGCTGATTGCTTGCGCGAACGTCGCCAACCTGCTCCTGGCCCGCTCTAGCGCTCGCAGGCGCGAGTTCGCCCTTCGCGGAGCACTCGGTGCGCAGCGAAGCCGACTCATCCAGCAACTGCTGACTGAAGGTCTGCTCCTGGCCCTGACCGGAGGAGTGCTGGCTTTGATCGTGGCAAAGGTGCTGAACGGGATCTTGATTGCGAAGATTGCGAACCAACTGGCACGCGCCGATCAGATCCATCTCGATCCGGCTGTGCTCGCCTTCACAGCTGGGATCTCAATTGTAGCGAGCTTGCTTTTCGGCATCGTACCCGCCCTGCAAAGCACGCGCGCCGATCTGAACGAGACTTTGAAAGAGGGAGCCCGGGGTCACACAGGCCGAAATGGCTTCCAACGCGTGCTGGTCTGTGCGGAGATAGCCCTGGCGCTGATTCTGACTGCATCCGCAGGATTGATGATCCGGAGTATGTCGCGGTTGTGGAGCGTCAATCCTGGCTTCGATCCGAATGAGGTGCTGCTGTTCTCAATTGCCGGATCCCCCGCCGTTCACGGCACGCCAATCGCGGTGCGTAACGGCTATGACCAGACGATCGATCAGTTGCGCTCCATCCCCAGTGTTCGCGCGGTCAGCGTTGAGATGGGCGCGGTGCCGCTGAGAGGCGACTCCGAAGTACCTTACTGGGTCGAAGGACGTCCCAAACCCGCCGAGCAGAGTCAGATGGACATGGCGCTCTTCTACGGGGTGACTCCCGATTATTTGAACATCATGCGAATTCCCTTGCTCCGCGGGCGCTTTCTCACGGCAGGGGACAACGAAAATAAATCCTGTGTTGTGGTTATTGATCAGAAATTCCAGAAGAAAGCATTTCCCACGCAAGATCCCATCGGACAACGCATCAATCTCGACCTGATGGGAATGCAATGCGAGGTCGTGGGCGTAGTTGGCCACATCAAGCAATGGGGCCTGGATTCTGATGAGTCGTCGAAAATACATTCACAGATGTACTTCGAATTCCGTCAATTTCCCGACAGAGTCATGGACCTGCTTTCGAGCGGCTCCACGTTCGTGATTCGCACGGCTGGTTCGCCGTACGCGGTCGTTCCGGAACTGAAACGTACTGTGAGCGCAATCAATGGCAATATGGTTTCGTTTAACGAACAGAGCATGGAAGATGTTATCCGAGATTCGCTGCTGGCGAGGCGGTTCACTCGGATGCTGCTGGGAATATTTGCGGCGCTCGCCATGGCACTGGCTGCGGTCGGTATCTATGGCGTCGTCTCATATTTCGTGACGCAAAGCACGCACAACATCGGTGTATGTATGGCGCTCGGTGCCGACACCCGAACGGTGCTTCGGATGGTGCTGCGCAGCGCCCTGCACATGGCTTTGCTCGGAATTGCGATCGGCGCAGCCGTAGGGTTCGCGGTCACTCGGTTGATGCGGGAATTGCTGTTCGGCGTCAGCGCCGGCGATCCGGTCACGTTTGTAGCCGTCGCGCTGATCTTAGCAGCCATGACCGTGCTGGCCAGCTACGTTCCCGCCCGACGGGCTACGAAGATTGATCCCATGGTAGCTCTGCGATACGAGTGAATGCTTCTCGGACCGTCGACGGTCCAAATGCATTGGGATCGAAGTGCAGCATGAATTCTCCCGAGAAGCTGGGTGTGTCAGAAACGATCCCAGCAGGTGCCGGCACCCACCCCGCTTCGCCGAACTCTTAGCTAACGCGCGAATCACGGGCAAGCAGGAAGTAATCCCAAGGTAAGGTTAGCCGACCAGGACTAAGCCGCTGGTGCGGCGGACGCTACGCGTGGGGTGAACCCGGAGATTTCCGGCACTGCTGATGTACTGTGGGTCGTAGGAAAGGAGATTCCTATGACTCGTTTACGCAAGATGATGCTGGAGGAACTCCAGCGCCGCAACTACTCCGAGATCACGACGCGAAAGTACTTGCAGTACGTGACTTCGTTCGCTCGAAGTGGCGAGCAGTTTCTTTTCTCTTTTCCCTGGAGCTTTACGCACAAGCGGTTTCAGCCGATCAGCACGAGGCGCACAAGAAGGTCGTACAGATGGTGCTTCCGGAACAATTTTCGGAGTAACTGAAGGCGCGGAGCGTTACGGCAACGGCGTAGAAACTGGAGTCTCGCGGGCTCTGGGTGTCTGGGCGTGCCCGAAACCAACCCTGCCGAAATCAGCTAAGTACTTTAGAACCTTGGTGAGCGCGGCAGGATTCGAACCTGCGACCCATGCCTTAAAAGGGCATTGCTCTACCAACTGAGCTACGCGCCCACACCTTTAGAATCAAGCATTTCCGGTTGCCGCAACAATCGCGTGGGAACACGTGGGAACAACAGCCTCGAATACCCTGCGCTGTGCGGCTTTCTTCACTGGCATAAGCCCCTGCGTGTACACGTCGAGCGATACCTTGCTGTCTGCGTGCCTCAAGGACTCCTGTACTGTCTTCACGTCTTCTCCGTTCCCTTTTAAGAGTGTAGCAAAGGAATGTCTGAACACGTGCCAGCGGACATGCTTTGTAATTCCGGCCCGTTCTGCTGCTGGCCGGATGTGCTTCGACATCGCTGATGACGGCCACAGCGGTTGCTTGCCGTGCATCTCGGGCGATCCGAAGACATAATCGCCGTCTTGGTTGTAGGGGCAACGGTTGCGCCAGTCCAACAGCACAGTCGACAACCCAGCATCCATTGCGACGGGCTTCCCCGACGTTTCAGTCTTGAGCGGCCCGACTACGTTGCAAACGATCGCACGGGTTACGTGAATTTCGCCCGCAGCGAAGTCGATATCACTCCAGACCAATCCCAAGATTTCTGAAACGCGCAGCCCCGTTACAGCGGCGAGAGCGGTCATAACGTAGTAGGCGCCGTCGCCTTCCAATTCCGACAGCAGAGCTTTGATCTCTTCCGCCGTCAGAACATCGGGCATCCGTTCCCGCTTTGCCGACTGGCGCACGCGCCGAATAGGATTTCTGTTGATCCACTCATAACGATCTGCGTGATTGTACAGAGCGGACATCAGGTTCCTAATCTTCGCCTTGGTTCCGTTCGCCAGGGAAAGCCCATGCAGCCAGTCTTCGACTGCGATGGTTCGCACGTCTGACAGCGAGTACTCGCCCCACTTCGGCACGATCCAGTTCGTCAGATAGCATCGGTATGCCTTGCGGGTAGAGTGTGACTTGCTGCCTTCCGTCATTTCCTTCTCTCGGTAGTGGGCGACCAGTTCCGCAATGGTCCGCGGCGTTCTGGTTTCCCGATTGATCTTTGCCC
>JBKOUZ010000109.1:0-18768 GCA_046723715.1 Acidobacteriota bacterium
GACCCAAACGGGCGATCTCGAAACGAAGTTAATGAATCGTTTGCAAATAAAGAAACGCGGTCAAACAATCGAGGAGCTGTCAAAGGAACTCAAGAAGCCGCAAGACGCGATATTGACAGTGCTTCAAGCGCTGCGAAAGGAAAACTACGTCGCATTGAAAGATGGCGTTTGGACTATGGTGCGGCAATGAGCGGACTCTCTCTTCGCTAGCTAATCGGTGGGCTCAGGATCCGTCTTCGGCCAAGGCAGTAATTCGAACTCCTTTTTCTTCTCTGGTTTGCCCCAGCCGTACATGTGCAATTGGAACTGTTTCTCTTCCTTGTCGTTCAGCGCTCGGTATTCGCCTTTTTCGACGGCTACAACATAAGCCCCGCAAGCAGTCGCCGACGTACAGGCAACAGCCGAGGCAATCGACATATGGTAGTGATCGCAACCGCAAAGGCAGCCGGAATCGGTCCAAGCGGCGAAGTAATAAAGTGGCGGAGGGAGAGGCATGGCGCCTTTCATCTCAATGTGAGACTTCATGTCTCACCTTGGTGTCTCATTTGATACTCCAGTTCGAAATGGGAAATCTAGATAACGGAGGTAATCATCGACCAGGTAACTGAACGGAAGAGCTGAAGAACAGGGCTGGTTTTTAAGCACGCCTCCGCGAGCGTTGCCTTACTTGATTAGAGCAAGTTACGGCAGGATATGGTGTAGCGCTAAGAGAAGATAGGCCACCGCGAGAACGCTATCAATCACCGCAACCACATTTCCCTTACCGAGACATTGCTTTCGCTTCTAGCGCGGGATTTAAAGTCGCGGTTCATGTGCAACACCGCAGCACGACCGTTTCGACGGAAGGATTCTTATCTTCTTACATCACAGTTCTGCCACTTACATGATGGGCGTCACACAAGGGCAGGACACGTGCGCGTGAATCGTATACCGATTGCAAGATACTCGTAGCTGCGAAACAAGCGGGCAACGGACAGCATTATACCATCAAAGAGATGAAAGCGATTGTGTCCGGACTTCGGAGCGAACCACAGGCCCGAGTTGCGATGTCGCTGGCATTTATCGGACTGAACCCGGGCGGAGTTTCGCGGCGTTAAATGGGAGATGTGGACACCGTTAACCGCATAATCCATGTTCGCCGTTCCGTCTGGGGAAAAGACTTCGTGTCGGACGGCGGAAAGTGCGCGACGTGTGCGCGATGTTTCCATCGCGCTACTGTTCTGCAGCATTCTTGAGCAATTCCAAGGCCGTGCCATGCTTTCAGACGTGTACTCGCAACCGATCTGCAGCACACCGGCGCTCCGGTGCTTGTCGCTCAAGGCGCGTTGCGTCATGCGGACGCGGCCGTGACATTGCGCTGCGATTCGAAAACCGTTCCTGATGACTGTCCGGACTTCGTTGCAGCAAAGAGCAGACTCGCTGCACGGAAATGAAATATCGGACATTCTCAGGACATTAAAGGGCCTTCCGACGCCCCGTCTGGAATGGTCAACTGAGTGTTATCATCGGGTTACGTCACATGCGGCCCCGTAGCTCAGAGGATAGAGCAGCGGTTTCCTAAACCGTTGGTCGGCGGTTCGACTCCGCCCGGGGCCTCCACTCATCACTAATTACTGCAGCAGCCCGAAGATTCCCACCCTTGTGTCATAGGGCACAATGACGCGGCCTTCGGCGACCACGGGCGTTGCAAATCCAATTCCTTCGCCAAGTCCGTCTCGACCGGAGTTCATGTTGCTGTTCCACAGCTCGGTGGCGATGTTCGTGGCATCGTAAGCATGCAAGATTCCTTGCCCGCTCGTGCTCTTCTCGTACGACCATACGATGCCATTCTGCGTTCCGTTTGCGGATACCACACTGTTTCCGCCGCGCAGTCCATACGCGGTCGCTGATGTGGCGAAGGGTGTGGGATTTAACAGTCCATTTTCAAAATGATATTGCTGCAGGGGCACGCTGGACGCTCCCGCGTAGATGTTGCCGTTCCAATAAGCCGGAGTGCCGTAGAGCCGGTTCCAGCCGGGGCCTTCCGCAACGTCTGCGGTCACCGTGTCAGAGCATGTGTATTGGCCCACCATGAACTCCTGCGCAATCTGGTTGTCGCCTCCGGCATTGAATTTGCCCATCGTATCGGTATTCACAAGGAACAGCCGGCCCTCCTTGCTGTACGCAATGGCGAGTTGCGTGCCATTGGTGACATCAGTGGGAAGAAGTGCCACGCCGCCGGAACCTAGTTCGAGGTCGTGAAGGTCGATGCATGCGGCGTTCGAGGGTGTGAACCAATCAACTACCTGGAAGCTGCTTCCGTTGAACTGCAGCTTGAGCATGGTGTCGCCGTAATTATTTCCACCCTGGTCCGCGTTGAAGCTGCCGTCGGCGGCATTGATGTAGATGTTGCCCGCGGCGTCGACCGGAGGCGCAGCTCCGCCTTGCCAGAATGCGCCGCCCCCTCCGTAATCGGAGGGACCACTCGCGGCATCGACGGGCTGATAATCGGGTGTCGGATTAAATACTGCAAGTTGCTTCAGGGTTGCAGGATCGTACGCCATCAGCCAACCGTGATACACGCCCCAATCGGAGAATGATCCCCATCCCACCAGGATTGCTCCTCCAACTTTGCTCAGGCCTACGCGCTGATTTTGATTGGCAGGATCGAACGCTATGGTTCCGTTTACACTGCCTCTGCCGTCACCCATCACGCTGGCCTGAATCTGCACGCTGCCCGGTCCGAAATCCTGTCCCGTGCGGATATCGATGGCGCGCAGCCACTGCTCCGGCGCGCCATTACGCTCCAGTGTGGTTACAAAATAAAGGATTCCGGTTTTTGCGTCGATATAGGGGGTGCCTGTGATTCCAACTTCACCTCCCAAAGTCGTGCGGCCGCCAAAATTGTCAGGCATGGTGGTGATCCCATTTGCCGCATCCACGTAGTGCCGCTCCCAAAGGGGAGCCGCGGTGGGATTGTCGGCATCAATCGCGTACACGCTGTCGTGTTCCGTTGTCACAATCACCACATCGCGTGAACCAGCCGAGCCCATGTCCACGCCGGAGACGTACAGAGGTTGACCCATGATGATGCCGTCTGCCTTGAAACTTCCCAGCCTCCCGAACTGCGAGACGTTGACGTTCGCTGGCGTGAGAATAGTTTCGTTCGAGTAGGTACCGGTTTCCGAGGGATCGCCCTTCCACATCAATACACCCTGAACGCTTGTCCCTTTTTGCTGGACCGGAGGAGTAGGGATTGGATTACCCGGAGTGGTGGGATCTTTCGGAGCAGCCTGACAATTCATCAGGTAACTAGTGAACGCCAACAATAAGACGCAGGGTACAACCCGAGGCAGGGAAGGCTTTCCCATTTCAAAGGTCTCCGCCCAAAGTAAGTTGCAGCGGCACCTTGGATGTGGCGGCTCAATCGAGGGGTTGTCACGGCGCAGCCCGGTGTAGGATACATTCGTGCCCAAAGGCCTTGTAAATACCTCTGAATCAATGGCGTAGCGGCTTTTCTTGTGAAGAGTCATCGGGATCCAGCCCCTATGCATTCACCTGAGGTTTAGTACTTCTCAGTGAAGCAACTTAGGGTTTGGCCTTTGACCGAATACAGCATCCTTGGTATTCTCCATCCAATCATTCTTGAGCCGTAAATCAGGCTGAGTCCCAGTCCGTTCCTGACGGACGTCTTGGCGAATTGTTAACAGGCGTAGATCTGTAGCGCAAGTAACGCCATTGCACGATTCTCTTGTTTCGCTCCCGCTCGCGCGTTTCCGGAGAATCTCGCGCTGTAACTCTAAGCAAATCGCAAGTCAATAATCTTACGGAGAAGTTGCATGTTTAAGTTCGCACTCACCCTGGCCCTCGCGGGGGGCTTAGTTTCTTATGCGTTTGGTACGGTGACCGTCTCCTCGCCGGCGAACAACAGCACGGTTTCGTCGCCGACCCACTACGTTGCCAGCGGCACGACCACTTGCTCGAAGGGCGTGGCAGCGATGGGGATCTATACCGCCCCTTATCAGAAGGCGTACACGGTCTCAGGCAGCCACCTCGACACCTACCTTAATCTTCCCTCCGGGACTTACAACACGACTGTGACCGCGTGGGACAACTGCGGCGGAGCTACCACCAAGGCTGTGACCATTAAAGTCAGCGGCGGCGGCGCCGCGGCAGTTGGCAAGACTTTCTATGATGTGCAGGCCAGCAGTGGCTGGAGGGGATACGGTGAATTGCCTCCGGTGTATGACATCTGCAGCAGTTGCGGATCGGGACTAGGCTGGTCCATGACCCAGGGCATCAGTTCGCCCTCAATGGATGGAAAAGCAGCCAAATACAGCATCTGGGGAACTAAAGCTTACGCCGATGTGCTGTGGAACAACCACCTGATCGGCGATTTGTCCTCCAAGGGATTGCCCGACACCAGTCACACATTGGTTTCAACGCTGCACAATTTCACCTACGATACCTACTTCTACGGCTCGAATCTCTCACTCGCCGAGAACATCGAGTTCGATATCGCCCAGTTCATGAACGGTATGGGATTCATGTTCGGCACGCAGTGCCAGATCGTGAATGGCGCTGTCTGGGGCATTTGGGATAACGTGCGCGGACATTGGGTTTCTACCAGCGTTCCCTGCAAGCCCAAGAGCAATACCTGGAACCATGTCGTGATTCAGTTCCAGCGCACCTCGGATAATTATCTGTTGTACAAATCTATCACCCTGAATGGAGTCACCACCACGCTGAACAAGAAGTATCCACACTTCTCGGCACCCAGCAATTGGTGGGGCATCGCGGTGAACTTCCAGTTGGATGGAAATTACAAATTGGCCGACTACTCGGTCTACCTCGATAAGATGAACATCGGTTATTACTGAGTTCACGAACAATTCAGAACAGCGGCTCCATTCCTGTCGTGCTCTTGCGTCCGGGATGGAGCCTTAAATCTTTAGCAATATTGAGGGAGTCACGCGGCTGGCGGCTGCTCTTGTGTACGGTGGCTCTCTGCGGACAGCTTTCGAAGCGATAGTCCTTCCCGGTGAGCCAACATGAGCCCCAGCGGAATCACCGCGGCAAATGTCACCAGCCACAACAGAATCCCGCAACTCGCCGCCAACTCCGGGGGCACATCGAACACACTGGAGAGCGTCGCGATCGTCGCCATCTGCGATCCGCCTCCGACCGCCGGCAGTTGCAGCATCGAACCGACCATGCTCGATCCCATCAGGATCAGCAATTGCGACACCGGGATCTCGAGAGCATCGACTCCGTAGGCGTGTGTGACTTCGTGATAAGCCAGCGCGATCAGATACCACATTCCGATCGACACTGCGCTCAGATACAGCATCTCAAGCCCGCCATGAATCGTATTCAGCCCCATTCCAAACTCCCGCACCTTTTCCCCGAGCTTGTGCGCGAGCTTCGGTAGGTGTGCAAAGCGCGCTTCCACCCACTGCGCTACCCCTTCTCCCTTCCGCTTCACAACGAATGCGGCCACCGTGGTGCAAGTGACAAGCAGGATCAGGATGAAACCGGCTTCACGAAATCGCGTGTAGTACTCCGGATGGGGAATCGAAGGCAACGCACTCGGCAGGAAAATCGCCAGCACGATCAGGAAGGCAAACGAACCGATATCAAAAATCCGTTCCACCGCCCATACTGCAAGCTGTGACGAGAATGAAAGGTCGGTGCGCCGAGCGATGAGGTAGGGACGGATGAACTCGCCTGCCCGCCCCAGCAAAGCTATTCCGGTGAATCCCACCAGCGTGGGAGACACCATCTCTGTAACCGTGGTCTTGGGCCGGACCGGCTTCAAAAAGATCTTCCATCGCACCGCCCTCATGAAATACGCGATGTAGATCAGCGCAATTCCGTGAACCACGTGCCACTTGTTTATGCGATTGGTCTGGCTCCAGAAAGTTCCCCAGTCAAAACTCCGCCAATGACGGTATTGCAGGTAAACCAGAGCGAGTAGGATAAGGAACACGACAACGCTGGCCAGGATGCGTTTTCTATCCATGAAGGAAGAGAGCTCCGCGCCGCCATCCCTACAGCGCGAAGCGGCACACCCAAGGTAAATGACCGGGCAGTAGGAATCAATGAAGGATCTGTTGCAGACGTGCCTTGAGCGAAGCCTAGACGGTGTCGCTGGAAATCACTCGCTCGCCCCGCTGGTCTTTGCCTGAGCGACTGAATTCACGCTGGCCTTAGCCGGGGCTGAGCTCTTTTTTGTGGCGACATTTTTGGCAAGAGCACTGTTCTTGGCGCTGGCAGCCTTTTCCTGAGCCGCTTTCTTTTTATTGAAGTCCCGCACAATCTTTGCCACGTAGGCCCGTGTCTCGCGGTAAGGAGGCACTCCGCCAAAGCGCTCCACCCTTTGCGGCCCCGCATTGTAAGCGGCCAGGGCCTTCACCAGGTCGAAGTTGTAGCGTTCCAGCAACTCGCGCAGATACCTTGTCCCGCCTTCCACATTCGCCTGCGGATCGAACGCATTGGGCACTCCCAGTTGAGATGCCGTACCCGGCATCAGCTGCATCAATCCTCGTGCTCCCTTGGGAGAAACCGCCCGCGCATTAAATGCACTCTCTGCCTGGATGACGCTGTTCACCAGATCAGGATCCAACCGGTACCGTCCACTCGCCTCGTTGACCACTTGCGAAAGATCGGTCTTCGGGCGTCCAGGAAATCCAGTCGCAGACGACAACTTCCGGTTTCCGGAAGGCCGAGAATCGGCGGGTGACATCGCTGCCAGGGGGACTGGCGCGTCGGGCGCAGCCTCAAAGTGCTCGATATCGTCAGTAGGCACATCGATAAAATTGGAACCATCCGCGCTGGTGTAGAGACGTGTCACATCCCCAACTACCTCTCGCCACTGGTGCTCGATGGTAAATCCGTTTTTCAAGACCGCCACTTCACCCGCAAAGCAGGGAACTGCCATCAGAGCAGCGAGTATGAAGCCCCGGATTATCTTGAACCTCAGCATCTGAATGAAAGATCCCCTGAAGCGTGGCCCTATCCCCTGATTACTTCTTCCAACGCAGCCGCCACTCCGCACGCTTCATTGCCGAGCGTAACTCGCCATCCGCGAGCCCGCAACTCCTCGCATGCATTCCCCATGATAACCGGATGGCCAGCAAACTCAAGCATTTCAACATCGTTATGGTTGTCACCGACGGCCATGACCTCATTGCGGTGGTAGCCCCGGTAGGTTGCCCAGCGCTCCAAGGCATGCCCTTTTGAGCATCCCGCATTCAAAACATCGATCATGGACAAATCTCGCGCCGGGTACTCGGTCCGCAACACCGTAACTTTATCCTCCAGGCCAGCACTCTCGAGCGCCCGCAATGCCACGTTCATTCGCTCCATGGTCCCGCAGAACATGCATTGCACTGGATCGGTAGTAAGCGAGGCCTCGATCGGCACAACGAACTCGATAAACTCCATGTTCTTCTCAACCCACCGCCGGATACTCGCCCCAATTTCATCAAGACGCTCCAGCACGATCGCGCCCTTGACCTCCTTGTCGAAGGTAAGAACGGTGTTTCCCCGGAACTCTTGCATCGTTTGGCACAGTTGCAGGCAGGTCTGGGTGGGCATTAAGTCGCGATGAAACGTCTCCCCGCTCAGGGATCGCGTAACCGCCCCGTTCGAACTGATCAGCCACAGGTCAAAACCAAGCAGTCTTGCGATCGGCAGTGCAAACGAGTGTCGCCTGCCGGTGACCAGCACAATTTCGACTCCCGCGTCGTGGGCGCGGCGCAGTGCCGCCAGATCACCCTCGGAAATCTGAAATTGTGGATTAAGCAGCGTGCCGTCAATATCAGTAGCCAGCAGCCGAATGGAAGACCTGGAATTAGTCACCTAGAGAATCTTAGCAGCACTGTTAAGCCCGCACTCTCCCCAGCACCGCATTAGCGCGCCGAAACCAGGGGCGCTCCCGCCGCTTCAAATATCCCGGCATCGTAGGTTTCTTTGCCAGAATCTTCTTCGCCCATTCCCGAGCCTCATCGCCGCGGCCTTGCGATTCGAGAAAAAGCGAGTAGTGGTAATAAGTTTCCGAAAGCGTCGAAATGCGCGTGGCGTCCTCGAACAACGCCTCCGCTTTCTCCTTCTGCTCGGTTTGGGCGTACGCCCATGCCAGCAATCCCTTGGCGCGGTGAAAGTCATAATTGCGATCGAACTTCAGCGTGCGCTCCAGATCGGGAACAGCAGCGGCGAAGTCCTGCATTTCCATCTCCGCCAATGCACGGCGGTAAAACGGATCGGGATGATCGGTGCGCGACGAAATCGCCTTGTCGTAGCACGCGCGCGCCTGCGCAAATTTCCTGTCATCCAGATAAAGCAATCCCAATTCTTCGTAGTTGCCGGCTGAAGGATTGTCCAGAATGGCGGCTTCCAATTCGTGAATACGCTTGCGCCGAGGAAAGGCCTGAAAGGAATTCCGCAACAGCCCTGCATCCGGAACCACTTCCACGATGATGTAAACCAGCGCGCCTACCCAATGAAACAGGATCACCCACAGCCAGTAGTAGTCAGGCCGACGCTTGATGAAGTGCACCAGCGCAATGATGCGCAGCACAATCGACCACCACGAAAATGCAAAAAATAAGAACGATCCCATCTTAAAAACGCACTATAGCACGCAGTAGTCCTCGCGGAAGATCACCAAAGAATGACTGCAGTAATAAGAACTGCAGTAATAACAGAAGAGACCAATAGGGTGCCGCACTGGGGTGCCCCATCGCGCTCTCGCGAGAGAGGGAAATTTTGACTCTGCGGGGTCCGGCAACTGTCTTAGTATTTCTTCGCGCTAGGAGGCGCTACCGGCCCAGCCGCCAAACTATCCTTCACCGACTGTGGCAGCTTATCCGCATTCGCCACCAACAAGCTCACCTGCCACATTTGCGTGTTGGACAATGTCTTCTGAAACCCCGGCATGCCCGTCATGCGGATTCCGCCCGCGATTTTCCAATACGACTCGCCCGGAGGATCGTCGGTCACACCTTTTCCCTGCAGGAGCTTAGGGGGATCCGGAAACATTCCCTTCGCGATCGCGGTCTCCTGCCCGCTCGGCAGCCCGTGACATACCGCACAATGCTCCTTGTACACCTGCGCTCCCGCGGCGAAGTTGGTCTCATCTCCCTGGATTGGTACCGCCTTCGGGACTTCCTTATCCATTCGGGCATGCAAAGCCATGCGCGCGAACATCTTTTCGAAAGGCATGGGCGGCGCCGTCGTTGCAACGGGCGCCATTCCCGTCTGGAAATAAAGATAAACAATAAGCGGAACAAGAATGACTCCCATGATGAGGCCAAAGATGAACTTGCCCATTGCGCTGTCTCCCGAGTCGGTATGGTAAGTAGAACAACCATACTAAGCCAGAAGCTCTGCCAGTGAATAGGATCGAAATCACTGCCCGAGAGCTGACTACCGCCGTTGCCCGTCTGCTAAACTCACTGCCGCAATGCTGACCCATCTGGAATGCACTCGCTGCGGGGAGCCCTATCCCGCCGACCGCCCGCAATCCGTGTGCCCCAAAGACGGTGGAGTCCTCTACGCCCGCTACGACCTTGCCCACATAAAACGCAGTTTTTCCTCGGCGCGTCTAGCCGGACGCACGCCTAGCATGTGGCGCTATGACGCGGTTTTGCCCGCCGCCGATCCCGTTACGTTGGGCGAAGGCTTCACGCCCATGCTTCCCAGCCGTGAATTTCCTAACATCTATATCAAAGATGAGGGCCTCAATCCGACCGGATCCTTTAAGGCTCGCGGACTCTCCGCAGCAGTCACCATGGCACGGCACTTTGGACTGAAAAAGCTTGCCATTCCCTCAGCCGGAAATGCCGCCGGTGCACTCGCAGCGTACGCGGCAGCGGCCGCACTCGAAGCCCACATCTTCATGCCCAAAGACGTTCCCATGGCCAACCGCATCGAATGCGACTACTACGGGGCACACGTCACCCTCCTCGATGGCCTCATCAGCGACTGTGCCCGCAAAGTGGCGGACATGAAGAAAGAACGTTTCTGGGAAAAAGAGGGATGGTTCGACGTCTCCACCACAAAGGAGCCTTACCGCGTCGAAGGCAAGAAGACGATGGGCTACGAGGTTGCCGAGCAACTCGGCTGGCGTATGCCGCAAGGCATCATTTATCCCACCGGAGGAGGCGTCGGCCTTCTCGGCATGTGGAAGGCTTTCGAAGAGATGGAAGCCCTGGGATGGATCGGTTCGCAGCGCCCCAGGATGATCGTCGTCCAGGCCGCCGGGTGCGCTCCCGTCGTCAGGGCCTGGGAAGAAGGGAAGCAATCCGCAGAGACGTGGGCCGATGCGGCGACCCTCGCGTCCGGGCTCCGCGTTCCCAAGCCCTATGGCGATTATTTAATTCTCGACATCCTAAAGAAGAGCAATGGCGCGGCCGTAAGCGCGACCGATCAGGAAATCGTAGAAGCCACTCGCCATTGGGCGAGGCATGAAGGAATCTTCGCTGCTCCCGAGGGTGCAGCCAGCCTGGTTGCCTACCGCAAGCTCTGCGCGAATGGCTTTTTCAAGCCCGAAGATACAGTAGTCCTGTTCAACACCGGCACCGGCCTGAAATATCTGGAGGTTCTCGACTTCAATGTGGCGCGGACGTCGTCGTCCGCGAAGCCCGCCTCTCGTCAAATAGGCGGAATCATAGGCCCCTACTAAAACCATGACAGTGCCCGTTTCGCTCAGGCAGCGAAGAAAGATCCCTGCAAGTCTCGAGCGTCAGCATTGATCGCTGACTGGCCCGAGCCCTCAGCCAGCTCTCCTTGTTATTCTTAAATGAAAACCCCATGACCAAACGCCTCTACTATCATGACTCCTTCCTCTATGACTTCGAAGCAGAAATCCGCGACGTCTCCCCAAGCCCGCGTCCAGCAGTCACTCTCGACCGGACCGCCTTCTATCCCACCAGCGGAGGACAAATCCACGACACTGGATGGATTTCCACCAAAAATGCCAAGCATCGCGTCACCGAAGTAGCCGACGCAGAAGACGGTCGCGTCGTTCACTATGTAGAAGCCGTAAAAGACCTCGCCCCGGGTACGCACATTCGCGGCCAGATCGACGCCACTCGTCGCCGTGACCACATGCAGCAGCACTCTGGACAGCACGTGCTTTCCGCCGCCTTCATCCGCCTGTTCCAAATTCCCACGGTCTCATTCCATATGGCCGACGACTATTGCTCGATTGATCTCGAGACCCCGTCACTCACCCAGGAGCAGATCGAATCCGCCCAACGGCTGGCCAATGAAATCATCCTCGAGAATCGGCCAGTAGAGATTCTTTTCGTCACGCGCGAGGAAGCAGGAAAGCTCGGACTCCGTAAGATTCCGCCGACTGAACGCGACGAACTGCGCGTGATCGATGTGCATGAGTTTGATCTCACCGCTTGTGGAGGCACACACGTCCGCCAGACCGGACAGATTGGCTGCATCCTGCTGCGCAAGTCAGAGAAAGTGCGCCAGGGATATCGCGTCGAATTCGTCGCAGGACAGCGCGCGGTAGCCACCGCCCGCCGCGATCTCACAATACTAACCGAGGCCGCCGCACTGTTCTCAGCTCACATCTACGACCTCCCTCAGCAAGCACGAAAGTCACTGGAAGAAGTCAAGGCAGTCCGCAAGCAGCGCGAACAGTTGCTCGAAGAACTGGCCACCTCCCAAGCTATCGCAGTGCTGTCGGAGACTCCCGAAACTGATGGTCGCAAACTCATCCTGCGCGCATTCAATGATCGCGACATTATTTTCCTGAAGCTCTTTGCCCAAAAACTAACTCGTCTTTCACCGAAGGTCGTGGCTCTTCTCGGAACGACATCTCCGCAACCGGCGGTCGTTTTCGCACAGTCGTCGGGTCAGCCTTTTGACATGGGCGCGCGTATGAAAGAAACACTGGCGAAATTTGCCGGCCGGGGCGGCGGCAGCAAAGACCTGGCACAAGGTGGAGTACCAAATGCCTCGGATTTGGAACGCGCTCTCGCCGACGCGAAACAGTCTTTCGGCGGGTAGCCCCGCGACCCTCAGGCTGAGTTAGGACCCTCACCGGATTTGATTGGGTTTGCGATTCGAATCGCTTGCAGGTAGCAGTCTTCGTGCACGGGCTTACCAAGTTCGTTAATGCGCGCACTCTCCAGCGGGACGGGCTTCTCGCACAACTGGCAGGGAACCGAAGTAGCCATAGACGCCTCCCAAGTGGCTTAGGGGACGATCAAAAGTAGAGGCAGAATATCCTCGATGCCTTGGTTTGTCAAAGTAATAATTGCAATAACAACGTCCAATCTATTGATTTCAAGGTGTCCTGCCCTTGTCCGCGGTGTGGGCGGGGGGAGTCGAAACCCCTCCGGGCAACCGGACGGGATCGGCCGCTGAGCTCTCCCTTGCACCCAGTGCTACAATTTTCCTGTAATTGCTCCTTGTCCCAGAGGAGGTTCCCGTGTACCAGTCTGCGCTGCTCGTTCCGGCACTGATCCTTGTCGTATTCTCCGTTTTCCCCCAGCAATCTCCGAATCCGGCCGCTCAGAAGACGCCCTCGTATGCCGCCATTCCGGTTGAAGCCACCAAGCAACCCAACCCGGTGAAATCCACCCCGGAATCGTTGGCTCGCGCCAAGAAATGGTGGACGCTCGACTGCGAAATGTGTCACGGCAAGAATGGCGACGGCAAAGGTGAGACGGCAAAAGATATGAAGCTACAGATCGCGGATTTCACCGATCCCGCGACCCTCAAAGATCGCACCGACGGAGAAGTCTTCTACATCATCAAGAACGGCCACAACGAGATGCCCGCCGAAGGTCCCCGCGTCAAAACGGAAGAGAATTGGGATCTGGTGAACTACGTCCGCTCGCTGGCAAAAAAGAACGGCGAGGCCAAGCAGTAAGACTACTGGTTCTTGACAATCCCAACACACTTCCCATGCGATCGCGAAAGTGGCGTGATCTCCCCGGACCCACTCACTACCTGATTACGCACCGTTCATTCCCGTGAGAAAGCCTGATTGTGATGCGCGTCACGGCGGCGCGTCTTCCCCCGCAGTATTCTCCGTTAAGTAAAAGCCTCAAAAACGCCTGCAAACTCCAGGTCCGGAGCTGGGCAGCAGAGGACGATTGTCATGTCTCGGAAAACCCGGGGTTGGTTCCTCATTTGCTTCCTGCAAAGTGTGTGGCAGGACGTCCGCTTCAGCCTGAAAGTTTTCCTTTCGAACCCCAAATTCGCGCTGATCGCGATACTCAATTTAGCTCTCGGCATAGCCGTCGCTTCCACTGTATTCAGTTGGATCGACAACGTGTTGCTCCACCCTTATCCCGGCGTGACGGACACGTGCGGCCTTGCTCTCATCGAGACTCAAACTCTCAGCGGCGAGCAACTCGTCGCCTCTTCTTATCTCGACTACCGCGATTACCGGGACAACCTAAAGCTTGTCTCCGGCGTGGCCGTCGGACGCTTCACACCCTTGAGCGTGGGATCGCAAAGCAACGCAGAACGCGCCTGGGCTGAACTCGTCTCCGCCAACTACTTCGATGTGCTCAAAGTTAAACCCATACTGGGACGCTTCTTCCTGCCGGAGGAAGGAACCGACAAGCCGGGAGCGTTTCCTCTGGCTGTGATCAGCTACCGGATGTGGCAGAAGCGATTTCAGGGCGATCGCGAGATCCTGGGCAAGACCATTCGTCTGAACCGTCACGAGCTAACCATCATTGGAGTCGCGCCTCCAGAGTTCCGCGGCACCACGGTTGGCCTCGTGTATGACGTATGGATGCCCATTACTATGGCAGAGGCGATGGTAACGGGAAACGCCACTCTGAATTACCGCGGCTGCCGCGATCTCACCTCGACCATCGTGCGGCTCAAGCCTGGGGCTACGGTCGATCAGGCGCGCTCCGAATTGCGCGCTCTGGCCAAGAGGCTGGCCGCTGCGTATCCTCAAACCAATCGCGGAGTCGACGCCACCATTCTTCCGGTGTGGGCCGGACATCTGGGCGCTCAGAGTGTTTTGCTAAAGCCTCTCCAAATTTTGATGGCGGTTTCCGTGCTTCTGCTGGTCATTGTATGCGCCAACGTTTCCAACTTGCTGCTGGCTCGTGCTGTTTCTCGCCACCGCGAGTTCGGTCTGCGCCGTGCCTTTGGAGCTCGCACCACTCGCATCCTCCGTCAGTTGCTGACTGAGACCCTGTTGCTGGTTCTTGCGGCAGCTGCCGTCGGCCTGATGCTGCTGGTGTGGCTGGGCAAGTCAGTGGACCGGTTACTTCCCGCCGTGGATGTTCCCTTCGACCTCCGCGGAGGAGTGAACATCTCCACGTTCGGCTTCACTCTCGTAATCGTGGTGCTAATCACGGTGGCCTCAGGACTGGCTCCCGGATTGCTCTCCATCCGCGCGAACATGAGCCAGGCTTTGAACGAAGGTGGCCGTAGCGGAATCGGAGGCACGCGTTCGCACAGGCTCAGAAGTGTGCTGGTCGGAACGGAAGTGGCCTTAGCGATGCTGGCACTGGTCAGTGCCGGACTTTTCATGCGCAGCTTTTATAATGCCAGCCGCATTGAACCGGGTTTCAACACCCGGAATTCGCTGGTTGCGCAGTTCTACTTGTCCAGCGCTGGCTACAATGCCGACGAGCAACGCGCCTTCGCTCGCCGGTTGCGCGAGCGCATCGAATCTCTGCCAGGAGTAACGGCCGTCACCTACTCCGATTTCGTGCCGCTGTCCTCCCCGGGTTCCAGTCCTCAGGATCAACTCGTTGTCGAAGGGTATGTGCCCGCGCCCGATGAGCAAATGTTGCTCCATCGCGCAACTGTGCCTCCAGGTTATTTCCAGTTCATGGACATTCGCATGCTCGAAGGGCGCGACTTCACCGAACGCGATGACGCAGGTGCGCCGGCCGTCAGATCGTGAACGAGACCTTCGCTCGCCACTTCTATGGAAATGCGAGCCCTCTAGGCCGCACCGTACATGTCGCGGGATCTCCCGTCACCATCATCGGCGAAGTCAAAGACAGCAAATACAACACGCCGATCGAGGCGCCCAGTCCATATTTTTATTTGCCATTCCGGCAGTATTTTGCCCCGAGCCTCAACGTAGCAATGCTCATCAGGACTCGCGGCGATCCCCTCGCCATCGTTCCCGAACTTCGGCGCGAAGCGCTGGCGCTGAATCAGGACGCCTCCTTCCATTCCCTCTTGTTTTCCAACGCTGTAACCTTTTCCCTTTATGCCCATAAAGTTGCCGCCAGCTTGCTCGCGGCTGTTGCCGGCCTTTGTCTGTTGCTCGCAGCCATTGGACTGTATAGCGTCATGAGTTATGCGGTGGGCCAGCGTACCCAGGAATTCGGCGTGCGCTTGGCTTTGGGCGCAAGCCGCTCCAAAGTCGTCTGGGTGGTAACACGCGAAAGTCTAGTTCTGACCATCCCCGGATTGTTGCTGGGAATTGCTGTCGCACTCCTCGCCTTCCGGCTATTCAGCGGAATGCTCGTAGGAGTCACTCCCTCCGATCCGTTCACGCTCGCCACGTCAGCCCTGTTCTTAATTGCCGTGATCCTGCTGGCGAGTTATCTTCCAGCCAGACGCGCCATGCACATAGATCCCATGGTCGCGCTACGCTGCCACTAAAGTCGTCCTGAGGATCACCGCTAGCAGAAGATCGCGTAGATGCGACTCAAGGTGCCTCGTTCGAGCTTCGCTTGAGCGGGGATTTTCCCGGTACACTGCAAGATGGTAATCCAGCCCGACGCTAAACTATGATCGCGTTCACCGTCGCCGCGCTCTCCTTCGTCATATGGATCTACTTGATCGCAGCGCGAGGGAATTTCTGGCATCTCTCAGATTTCCCTATGCTTCGCGACTTTCGGACGGCGCGCATGCAGGCCCGCGTCGCCATCGTCGTTCCCGCTCGCAACGAGGCTGATGTCATCGCGCAACCAATTCAGTCCCTGCTTGCACAGGATTATCCCGGCCCGCTGCACATCTACGTGGTCGACGATCAAAGCTCTGACCAGACAGCGAATGTGGTGCGCGAAGCTGCGGCTGAGCATCCTGAACGCCTGACCCTGTTTTCGTCTTCACCGCTCCCTCCAGGCTGGACCGGAAAGATGTGGGCGCTATCGCAGGGGTTACAGCACGCCTCTGACTTCGGGCCGGACTATTTCCTGTTCACCGACGCCGACATCGTCCATGCCCCCGACAGCGTTAGCTCCCTGGTCGCGCTCGCCGAGGCAGGGAACCGAGACCTGGTCTCGATGATGGTGAAACTCCGCTGTGACTCTCTCGCCGAACGAGCACTCATTCCCGCATTCGTGTTTTTCTTTTTTATGCTCTACCCGCCGCGCTGGGTGAACAGTCCGCAGCGCAAAACTGCAGCGGCAGCAGGCGGAGATATCCTGGTCCGCGCCGACGCTCTCGCTCGAATCGGCGGCATCGCTGCCATTCGCCATGAACTCATTGACGATTGCGCGCTCGCCCGTGAAATCAAGCGCGCGGGAAACATCTTCTTGGGATTAAGCGAGAATACCCGCAGTATTCGACCCTACGTCAGCTTCGGCGTGATCGGCCGCATGATCTCTCGAAGCGCGTTCTACCAGTTGCGGCATTCGCCTTGGTTGCTGCTTGGAACGATCCTGGGACTGGCGATCACTTATCTCGCTCCGCCGGTTCTGGTGATTGCCGGGGGCTGGACAACTCTCTTCGCCGCCGCGTCATGGATCCTTATGACACTCGCATTCCTAGCGATGGTGCGCTTCTATTCGCTCTCACCGCTATGGGCTACAGTGCTCCCGGTCATTGCGATGTTCTATGCGGGTGCAACTGTCCACTCAGCTATTCAATATTGGCTGGGACGCGGCGGCGAATGGAAAGAGCGCGTGCAGGACGGCAGACAAAAAAGTGAATTCCAAATTTAGGATTTCTCTCGTTCACCCCGCGCGCCGGAATTTCCCTGTCCCTTACTTCCGGCGATTGCTGCAGCAAGCGGCAAATATCTAAAAGGATTCCGTCTGCTCGACCCCAGACGAGCTGATACGCAGCCGAGTTTCCTGCAATGCAAATCGTTTGGTCCATCTCGCGCGAGCGGTGCCCCGAGAAGCGGCGTCTTCCGCCCCGCGTGGGTTCACCATACCGGCCAGGCGCAGGCGCATAGCGAAGTTGAGCACCCTTAGGTGAGAGGAGAGCTCGAAATGCACTTCTCACCTGATCGACTCTTGAGACTCGCCCCCGTAATCTCTCCCACAACTGCACGTTCGCCAGGACTAAAACTGCCTGTAAGCGGGCCCCCGCAGTAGAAGGAAAATAATGCGCACACTTTTATTGTCTCTTGTATGCTCTTTGCTATTCATCCCAACTTTCTTAACCATTTCAGCCGAATCTCAGGAAAACACTTCATCATCACAAGCGGGAAACGAAAGTCCCGTGGAGGGCACTGTTGTCTCCTCCACGCGGAACACTCTAGTGGTGAGAAGCGATGACAACCAATACCATCTGTTCACCTACGATCGCAGCTCTGTGCGGGCTACTGGGCTCGTCCAGGGTGCCCGGGTTCGGGTCACTGCCAGTGATCCGGACGAGAATGGTACTCGCGCTGCCAGCAATGTCACCGTACTTGATGCCAAAGGAACCACTTCGGACAAGAGCGCGCAAGCCGCGCCGGTTCCTCCCAAGGTACGTGAGATAGAGAGCGACATCCGGCGCGAGAGCCGGCGCTGGCATGCCGGTGTCCGTCTCGGTCAAGCCTTTGATCCGGAACTCTTCCTGTTCGGTGTTCAGTCGCAGATCGGACCGATCTTCCATCCTCGAGTCGTGTTCCGCCCCAACGCGGAATTTGCCTTCGGCGAGGTGACCGATCTCGTCGCGATTAATCTGGAAGCTACGTACCGCTTTTCCGCTGCGAATCGCCGCGGAAACTGGACCCCTTATGTCGGTGCCGGACCCGCGCTCATCTTCATCCATCAGAATTTTGAGCAGGGAAGAAACATTGACTTCGGAAATTTCGACTACGAGACCGGGTTCAACGTTCTAGCCGGCGTGCAACACCGCCGAGGCATGTTTGTAGAACTGAAGACCAGCTTGTACTCCGGACCCGCTCCCAAGCTGCGCATGATCTTCGGCTACAACTTCTAAGAGGGTACTGGGTACCCCACCCTTCTCGCGTTGCGCGGGAGGGTGGGGTCTTTGACCTTCATAACAAGCGAACTCGTTACTTAGCCTTTGTGCGCGAACGTAATTTGGTCGGCCTTTGCATTGTCTCGGAGGCGCGCGATGAATCCTATTCCCCCTCTCGCACATCCAATACGTATCCGCTAAGTTTGATTCACCCGCAGTTGACAGCCGGTCCCGCAATCAGCGTTACCCTTCACCCGCAGGATTCTTCTCAGCAGAAATTTCAAAATAGAAAAAAGGTAATTTCAATGGAACAAGGAACAGTGAAATGGTTTAACGACGCGAAGGGATTTGGCTTTATCAGCCGCCAGTCGGGTGATGATGTTTTCGTGCACTTCTCAGCCATCCAGTCGAACGGCTTTCGCAGCTTGCAGGAAGGGCAAGCGGTCGAATTCGAGGTCACGAGAGGACCCAAGGGATTCCAGGCAGGAAACGTCCGGCCCCTGTAACAGCGAAATCCGAAAAAATGCCCGGAAGCGAGCAATCGCTGCCGGGCTTTTTTGTGTGTGCCGAGCATGTTCGACAGCTGGAGGGTGAAAGTCCCTTTGACAACTTGATGGAAGTGAAGTCATAGCGAAGCGCAAGGGTGAAACAACACTCGCCGTGAGGCGGGGCCTGAAAGAAGCGCAG
>JBKOUZ010000257.1:0-7771 GCA_046723715.1 Acidobacteriota bacterium
GTCTTCGACACTCCGATGATGCAGGGCGCCGATTCCACGGGAATCTTCTCTATCGCCTTCCGCGATCCGCTGCATGGCGTAATCGCCGGAGGCGACTACAAGCATCCGAAGAAAGATGGCCCTAACCTCGCATTCACGGAAGACGGAGGAAAAACCTGGAAGCTCGCCACCATCAAGCCTCAGGCATACTTCTCTGCGATTGCCTACGATCGCCGCGTGAACCAGGCAGCCGCTCAGCAAAAAGCAGCTGAATCAGCTGCCGAAACCGCCGGAAAACGAATCCGCATGAAACCCATCTCGCCGCAACGCCTCTTTGTGATCGGCGAAGACTTCATCTTTGACTTCGAATTGCCCAACAATCCACACCGCATCGGGGGCAAGAAGAAGCAAGGCTACACGTTCAATTCGGTGAGCACATATCCAGAAGGCGGAGCGCTGGTGGTCGGCCCAAAAGGCACAATCGCGTTCATCCCCTGATTGGCATGGTAGGCCCACGTAGAGAGCCCTTGGCTGTCCCGGTGTCTGTTACTAAAGTCCCATCCCTTCCCGTCCTTTTCAATCGCCGCAACATCCCGCACCATATAGAGCATTAGAAATCTCTCAATCTCCCCCAGATTCGAGAACACAGTGAAACAGCTATGTCTTGCCCTGATCTTTGCCGCTGCCGCCCTGACCTGCGCGCAATCGCAAACGTCTAACTCCGCTGCTACCGCAACCGTTTCGCGCACCACCAAGGCGATGCATTACCGCCTGCAAGGTGGATCGCTGAAGGTCGATTTCCAGGGAACCGACCTGCTGCAAGGCTCCAGCGGCGAGGCCAAGGTCGAAGGCAAGAAGACGAATCTCGAAATTGATGCCAGGTTTGCCGGCTTTGAACCAGCCACAAAGTTCGGTCTGGAGTACCTGACTTACGTGCTCTGGGCGGTATCGCCGCAGGGGCGTCCAGACAATCTTGGCGAGCTTACTCTCGACAAGAATGGAAATGGCCATGTGAAGGCCTTCACCGATCTGCAGACCTTCGGCATGATCGTCACTGCCGAGCCGTACTTTGCGGTGACGCAGCCGGGCAACGTGGTCGTCTCCGAGAGCGTAGCCATCAACGGCGCAGCCACCGAGAACATCGAGGCGAAATACGAGCTGGTTACTCGCGGCACCTACTCGTCGAATAACACGCATATTCAGGACGCCATCTTCGGAATCGACAGCAAGACTCCTCTGGCATTATTCGAATCACGCAACGCTCTGCGCATCGCCCACATAGCCGACGCCGATAAGTACGCCGCGTCGATCACGGCTAAAGCCAGCCAGCAACAGATGCACGCGGAAGATTTGTACCGCCAGAAACAGAACAAGGCCACCATCGAAGCCGCGGCCAAGGAAGCGACTCAGACCGCGGAAGAAGCGCGGGTCATGGCGGTGAAACAGAAAGCCGAAGTGGAAGCTCAGGCAGCCGCTGCCGCTCGCGAAGCCAGGGCCCGTGCCGATGCTGACGCCGAGGGACGCCGCCGCGCCGAGGCTGAAGTCGCCCGCCAGCAGGCCGAACAAGCTCGCATGCAAGCTGAACAAGCAAAGGCGGAAGCTGAACGCATGAAGCAGGAAGCCCTGGCCGCTGCGCAGGATGCGGCACGCCAGAAGGAAGAGGCTGAGAAAGCAAAGGCTGAGGCGCTGGCGCAGCAACAGGCTCTTGCCGTCGAAGCCGATAAAGCGAAAGCTGCGGCCGCACAATCCGAGATCCTGCGCCAGCAAGCGGAGAAGGACAAGGCTGATCTCCGAGCCCGTCTGTTGCAGCAGCTCAATTCGATTCTCGCCACGCGAGACTCCGCCCGCGGACTGATCGCTAATATGTCAGACGTGCTGTTCCGCAGTGGCAGCTACGAACTTCTGCCCGCCGCCCGCGAGCGCCTGGCGAAAGTTTCCGGAATTGTCCTCGCCTATCCCAGCCTGCACCTCGCCGTGGAAGGACACACGGATAGTGTTGGCGGCGACGAGTACAATCAGAATCTGTCAGAGCACCGCGCAGAATCGGTGCGCGATTATTTCGTGCAGCAGGGAGTCCCTGCCGCTTCCATCGAAGCCAAAGGTTTCGGTAAGACTGAACCCATCGCCACCAACGAAACCTCCGAGGGGCGCGCGCAAAACCGTCGCGTAGAGTTGGTCCTCTCCGGCGACGCAATCGGAAACAACGTAGACGAGTCCGCCCCCGCGCAGACCGCTTCCAGCCACTAATTATCGACGTGTGCAGGGGCGGACGCCTCGTCCGCCCCGCTCGCGAACCGATCGTGAGTGAGCAATCGTAAAATTGCGTGTTTCGAAGGCCATCTCGCCCTCACCCCTTCGCGCTAAACTGAACTTGGAAAACTTCCGGAGGCCCTCCCGTGACGAAGGATCACGATCAACACCTGCGCCAGAACCTCGCCTACTTGATTTCCGGCGGCGGAGCCCACGCGAAATTCGACGACGCTATCAAGAATCTCCCGGCCGATGTGCGCGGCGCCAAGCCCCCGAATTTCCCGCATTCCGCCTGGATGCTGCTTGAGCACCTCCGCATCGCGCAATGGGATATTCTCGAATTCAGCCGCAATAAAAAACACATCTCCCCAAAGTGGCCGGAAGGATACTGGCCAAAGAGCGAAGCCCCGCCAACTGCCACAGCCTGGAACAAGAGCATCCAGCAATTCCGAGCCGATCAGCAAGCAATGATCGACCTGGTAGAAAATCCCAAGACCGATCTGTTCGCCAAAATTCCATGGGGCGATGGCCAAACAATGCTGCGCGAAGCGCTGCTAGTCGCAGATCACAATGCATACCATCTGGCGCAGCTAGTAGACCTCCGCCGCCTGTTAGGAGTCTGGACGAACTAAAGAGATCGCAGGGCGCTCAACCCTTCCCGTGCAATTCGCGGGAGGGTGGGGATTTTGACGTCGAATAACCAGGCCATGAACTCGTTTTCGCAACTTAGGCGGGTTTCGCTATGTGATCTGATGGATCCGCCCTAAGTGCGCCGCCCACATCCTCCCGCTGGAAACGACTCAATGACCGTTTTCGAAACACAACCCTGACTCCCTCTCTCCACCTCTCGTCAATGCCCACGAATGCCCACTCAATCTCCGGCGAGATGTATTTCAAAATTGTGTCGGTTGACGGATGCACACGCAAAGCCGGAGCGACAAGGAACAGCAAGGGCGATTGCTGCGCCAATTCTCTCCCGCCGAAGTATCCAAAGTGCAGAAACTCGCCCCGTTCATGGTGCCATTGCACCCGCGCCCAATAATCCAGCCCCTGCAGTGGCAGGTGAATATCCTCGTCCGCTTTCAATTCCACAACCGCCAGGCGTGCCTTGCGTGTTAAGGTCAGCACATCGATCATGGCCCGGTCGGCAGCCGAAAATGCCGGCACATGGGAATACGCGGACTCCGCTTCGAGCCGCTCATCAATCACGCTTACATCTGCCATCACCAGCGATTCCAGCCAGCGTTCCGGATGCATGCGGAACAAGCGATCCTGCCGCGGCCCGTAGGGATGCCGCGCATCGCGCAACGCCACCAACAAGTGCACAAAAGTTGCCCAGTTGCGATCTTCCAGTACGCATTCTTCCGGGCCCACGCCGAACACGATCTCCTGCTTGCTCCGAAATGTGACGGCTTCGACTCCCATGCGCGCGCGGGCAAACTCCAGCCCTCGCCAGCGAAAAGTGATTTCTGCCGGAGAAAGGACGGCCACTTCGCAATTCGGCAAAATCCCCTTCACGCGTGTGATGGATTGCGCAAATCGCTCCAGCGCGGCCGCTTCATTGGTGGCATGGACCAGTCGCGTCGCCACATTCCCCCGGTCCGAGCAGTCGATCTCGACCACGGAGTCATGATACTCATTAAATTCAAAGAGCCTCCATTTCGCGGCGGCCCGGTTCAGATTCGCCATGCGCTCCCGCACCAGCGCCGAACGACCCTGGGGCACAAATAAAACGAGCCCCTCAATGAACATCCCAGCGTGCCCCGCTCCCCCTCGATTTTGCGCGACGTGGGGATTCTCGCGGCAAGCATCCAGCCACAAAATAGCGAAAGTTAGAGCCGCATCCACCGAGCCCTGAGTTTCCGATGCATTTACCCCGAGAACTGCAAACCCCGACTGTCCCCGGCGCACCAACCCGCGTGTATAGATAGGACCAAACGACTTCTCCAGATCGACTCCGGTGGTCAATCGGGTTATTCGATATTCAGGCAAATGCCTCTCAATAGCCCGGCGCAACTTCTGTTCATAGCCCCTGCGCGCCAACTTCTTCTCAGAAGGAGACCGGCGGTCGTGCTCTCGGCAAATTTCCAGCTTCGTTGGACGACTCTGGCCCAGGCGCTGCACCGCGAGGCGCAACGTTCCACCTTTTACCTCGGCATCCAGCACCCGCCTGACCGCATTCCGCTCCGCCGACCATATATGCAGCAAGCACTTGTTGTACTCCCCCGAAATGGAATACTTCGCCTGCGCCAAATCAAACGTCGCCGCGCCATCCTCGAGCACCACAGCGCCCGCAGCTTCGGCCAGGAAATCCTGCATCGTTCGGTTGAGGCTCTCTGGAGTCACCCCCAGAATTGTCCATATCCTGGGGCCGCCAGTCTGTGACAAATGAACATCACCCTGTGGACGTTCGCATTCCGCCGCAAACCACTGTGGGATAATGAACTGACAGGAGCGCCTCCGAGTCCTCAACAAACTCGCGGGCATCTAACCAACGTGGAAAATATTAAAGACAAAGCCCGTTTCTTCTTCGAGCACTATGGCCTGACGGATCGTGACCTGGAGCACTATCTCTCGGCAGCCCTTTCCGCCGGGGGCGACTACGCCGACCTCTATTTCGAATATCTCTCTTCAACTTCGTTGATGGTCGACGAGTCCATGGTCAAATCTGCCAGCCAGGGCATTTCTGCCGGTTGCGGAGTTCGCGTCGTTTCGGGCGAGCGTACCGGATATGCTTACACCGACGACCTGTCCGGCGACCGCATCTTGCACGCCGCACGTACGGCTGCGTTGATCGCCAGTGCGCCTGCAAAAGCCAAGGTGGCCGGATTCCAGAAGTCCGCGGCCCGCAGTCTCTATCCAGTGACGCTGCCCTCGGTTGACGCCGAGATCAGTGCGAAGGTGGAACTCGTAATGCGCGCCGATAAAGCTGCCCGCGCCTACGACCCACGAATCAAAGAAGTCCGCGCCAGCTACGCCGACGAGCTCCGCAATATCCTGGTCGTCGCCTCCGATGGAACCTTCGCCGAAGATTCCCAGCCACTCGCCCGCATGAATGTTTCCTGCATCGCTAAGACCGACGGCACCTCCGCGCGCGGGACCGCCGGTGGCGGAGGCCGCGTAGCCCTGGACTTCTTCTTTGGCGATAAGAATCCTGAATACTTCGCCAAAGAAGCCGCCCGCCAGGCGCTCCTGCAACTCGACGCCCGTGAAGCTCCCGCTGGAGAAATGGAAGTCGTCCTCGGCCCCGGATGGCCCGGCGTCCTGCTGCACGAAGCGGTGGGCCACGGCCTGGAAGCCGACTTCAATCGCAAGCAGACATCCGCTTTTGCCGGCTTGATCGGCAAACGCGTGGCTAGCGAGAAATGCACGGTGGTCGACAACGGCACCATGCCCTGGCGTCGCGGATCCCTCAATGTGGACGATGAAGGCGAGCCCACCCAGGAAACCGTGCTGATCGAAAACGGAATCCTGAAAGGTTACCTGAGCGACAAGCTTTCGGCGCGCCTGATGGGCATCGCCGACACCGGCAACGGGCGTCGCGAAAGCTACGAGCACATTCCCATGCCACGAATGACCAACACTTACATGCTGGCTGGGCAAGATCATCCCGAAGACATCATTCGCTCGGTGAAGCATGGTGTGTACGCTGTTAATTTTGGCGGAGGCCAGGTGGATATCACCAACGGTAAATTCGTTTTTTCCGCCAGCGAAGCCTACATGATCGAGGATGGCAAGATAACGGCTCCGATTAAGGGCGCGACCCTGATCGGCAACGGCCCTGATGTTCTGACCAGAGTATCGATGGTCGGCAATGACCTGAAGCTGGACGAAGGTGTGGGCACCTGCGGCAAAGACGGGCAAGCGGTCCCGGTTGGCGTTGGCATTCCAACCCTGAAAGTGGACCGCCTCACCGTCGGCGGCACCGCCAGAAAAGACCCCGGCGGTTTCATGCAGTAGATCCCCGTCATCCTGAGTGAAGCGTTTTCAACGAAGCATGTCACGCTGAGCGAAGCGAAGGATCCCTGCACTTCCTCCGCGTCCTCTGCACTACATAATTTCTATGTCGCCAGCAAAACTCGAGACTCAGCAACCGAAACTCGCCACCGACCTGCGCGAAGTTGCCCAGGACATCGTCCGCCGCGCGATGAAAGGCGGCGCCACTGCCGCCGAATGTGTCGCCCGGGAAGGCGACGAATTCTCCACTCTCGTCCGCCTTGGGCAAGTCGAGACGCTGAAAGAATCCGGCTCAAGATCCATCGGAGTCCGCATCTTCTTCGGACAGCGCTCCGCCAGCACGTATTCCAGTGACTTCTCCCGCTCCGGCCTCGATCGCATGCTGAACTCGGCGCTCGAGCTCGCGAAAATCACCTCCGAGGATCCTTTCGGGGGAATCCCCCCAGCCGATCAACTCGGCCAGATCCCCGGCGACCTCGAGCTCTATCACGAAGACGTGTACTCCCTGCCCGGGGCCGACCGCATCGACTACGCGCGCCGCACCGAGAAAGCCGCGCTCGATTTTGATCCGCGCATTAAGAATTCCGAAGGCGGATCGTTCGATGCCGCCACCGGACACAAAGTTTTGGCGAACTCGCACGGATTCCTCGGAGAATTCTCCCGTTCCTATTGCTCGGTCGCAGCCGTTCCTATCGCCCAGACCGATGAAGGTGCCATGCAGCGCGACTACTGGTTCTCGGTCGCGCGCACCCTCAAGAAACTCGACTCCCCGGAAAAGGTTGGCCGCATCGCCGCCGAACGCACCCTTCGGCGTCTAGGCGCCCGCAAGGCGAAAACTGCGAAAGTTCCGGTCGTCTTCGATCCGATGGTCTCGACCTCAATTCTCGAGCACATCTTTGAAGGCATCAACGGAGACTCCGTCTATCGCGGGGCATCGTTTCTCGCCGGAAAGCTGGGTCAAAAGATCGCCGGCGATAACGTGACGATCATTGACGACGGCACGATCCCGGGTGGATTCGGGACAAGCCCGTTTGACGGCGAAGGCATCCCTACCCGCCGCACAGTCGTCATCGAAAATGGCGTGCTGGACTCTTACCTTCTGAACACGTACACGGCGAAGAAACTCGGGCTGCAAACCACCGGCAATGCCTCGCGCGGATTGGCCGGCACTCCCGGCATCGGTCCGGGAAATTACTTTCTACAGCCGGGTCCAAGAGCTCCGAAGGATTTGATCGCAGGAATCAAAGAAGGCCTGTACGTAACCGAATTTCTCGGTCAAGGCGTCAATCTTGTCACCGGCGACTACTCCCGCGGCGCATCCGGACTGTGGATCTCCAATGGCGAACTCACCTACCCCGTCGAAGAAATCACGGTTGCGGGAAACTTGAAGGATTTGTTCTTCAACATTTCTGAAATCGCTAGCGACCTCGAATTCCGCGGTTCAGTAGCCGCCCCCACGATCCGCGTCGATGGTCTAATAGTGGGCGGCGAATAGTTCTCACGTAGGGACAGCCTCTTGGGCTGTCCTAGGCGCGAAGCAGCTGTGTCTCGAGCGCCAGTCCCGGGCTTCCGTCGGCTGCTATCC